>NZ_PXZN01000012.1:0-1102071 GCF_003013445.1 Brevibacillus sp. NRRL NRS-603
CCCGATAGATATCTATCGGGCATTTTCTGTTTCTGTCCCGGGAGTCTGGTGTCGTGCGGTACTTCGCTTTTTCCCCCAGAGAAGGAAGAGCAAGAACAATAGCGGGATATAGCCATAAATGAAAACGAGGCTCACTTTCCCATAAAAATCGAGTGCCACGAGCAATGGAGTCGTACCTTCGAGCAGATAGGAACCCATTGCCAAAGATATGAGGAGAAGCAAAAGGGAGCGGATTTGACTGATGCCCAATAGTTGTTTCATTCCGCGGGTAACCCCCCATAGATTGAGACAGATGTTTGGCAAAATCACGAACAGCCATAGAGAGATCACAATGAACTCCAATCGCTGCAAAATCGGAATTTCGACGATTTTGAGCATGGTCAACGTCGGCCAAATAATCTTATCCAGTTCACCGTGGCTAAACATGAGAAATGTTACGATGGCGACGGCTACATATAGAAGCGTGCTGATAAGGACGCCAGCGTGGGCCCATTTTTGCGAGTGAGCTGCTCGCTTGATAAACGGGTAGTAGAAGAGCACTAATTCAAAGCCCATATAATTGATAACAGCGTCTTTGGCAGATGCGATCAAAGCGGTGAGGTTATGTGAAAACATCGGGAACAGGTTATTTGGGTGAGCGTACTCGAAAGGGAATAGAAATAAAGGAAGCATTAAAATCGCCGGAATCACCACACCTAAAAAACAGACGCCCGTAACCGTGCGAAAACCGCCAGCAACAATGTACAAAATGAGGAGCAAGATTATTAGCGTCGTACTCCACGTATGCATGAGAGGGAAAATAAACTGCTTCACAATACTGACGTAAGAACGCAAGATGAGAAAAGCAGCCATCCAGACGTAGATCAATACGACAAAGCTCATCAGCTTTCCTAGCCATTTTCCAAAGCAGAGCTCGTGAAGGGAGAACAGATCTTGGCTGCCCGCATTCAACATAAAATAGAGCATCCAAATAATGAGATGGATGCTTGCCCCGGCAAGTAGAAGGGAGATCCAGGCATCGTATCCAGCATGGGCTACGATTGTCCGTTGAAAGCCCAGTATCCCGATCCCCACGATATTGGCATGCACAAGAAAGAATACAAAAAAAGGTGAAACCATCGCGCTTTCCCGAATGGAAGTACTCACCTGATCCCTCCTGGTTATTCATTACTCACCCGTTTGCTCCAGCTTAATTGAGGCCGTCACGGCGATTTTCATCTGTGGATACATCTTTTTGAAGTGGGAGTTGTCCCATGACGTGCTTCGACTGCGCACGAAATCACCAAATCCAACCGGATCAACTTCAAGCTTCTGCAAATGCTTTACAAAAATCGTCGCCTCCTTTTGCAGGTAGGAGGAAAGCTCTTTTTCCATTTGGCGCAATACCTGTGGATTGGATAATTGCAGCCACTCCGAATAATCGCTGATTTGCCCATTTACTATGAGCTTTACCCTGATGCTGGGAACAGATTCTGTCATATTGACATCGAAGGCGGCATGGGAATGCAGATTTTTCAACATCCCTGTTTCTTTTCGATTCTTGATCGTCACCTCAAATGGAATTTGGCCACTCTTGGCTTTTTCAACCATGATTTTTAACAAAAAGCTTTCTTTCGAATTGATGCGATGCACGAATTTGTCATCTCGAAAAAGCGCGAGACCATCCAGCTTCACTCTGTCATTATGCATCACGAAATAGGGAAGGTAAGGATCACGGCCCTCGCCGTATAAATTGAACAAGAAAATATGCAGGTTGGTCTTGGGCAAATTCAGTGTTTTGATATTTTGAGCGATGCTATCGGAGATGAAAAAAGGAATTTGCATATGACGGATGCCTTTCAGAATCGTCAATGCCTTTGTATCCGCCACAGCGAGTTGAAGGCGAAAACCAATAGAGGGGTCGCGGCAAAGTGTATGTACCAGCGCTTCCACTCCGTTTTCAGCATATTTTCTCCCAACAATGACGGAACGCAATTGCCCTAGCTCTACTTGAGAAGGTGTGAGGGCATTAAAATCAGGGAGGATTGTAAATAAATTCGAGCTTTTTGTTTCCAGCAGCTCTATCTGTGTCTTTTCCTTTCCATACACGTGAGTGATAGCTGCCCCTTTTATTTTTTGGTCTTCGAGATCGAGACCGAGTGAATGAATCAGTTGTACTTCGCTGACGATTCGAGTCGAAGAGCAGCCAGTCATGATCCATATCAATAACACCAGAATCCATTTCCTCTTTGCAACCATGGTTTCTTCGATGGCTCCTTCATCTATTCATCAATATCTCTTTTCTGAGTGGCCTTGTCAGGATCGTATCTCCACTGTGAGATGACGCGCATAATAGCAGACCTTCTGGCCGTTCTGCTATAGGAAGAGCGAATGAAGCTGTCCGCGAAGCTGCGTCTGCGAAAAGGGTAAAGCGGAGCAAGGTAAGGTGTTCCTAATGATTTAAGCTGAAGAAGATGAGTCAGCATGAACATGAGACCGATGGCAATCCCAAGCCCGCCCCATATTCCAGACAAAATAATGAGCGGGAAGCGCAGGAAACGGATCGTATTTGACATTTTGTAGATGGGAGTAGTGAAAGAGGCAAGCGCCGACAGAGCAACGATGATCAGCAATATATTACTGGTCAAGGCTGCTTCTACTGATGCTTGACCAATGACGATTCCACCTACGATTCCAAGAGTCTGTCCGACCTTTGTCGGGAGCCGGGCACCTGCTTCTCGCAAGAACTCGATCGTCAGCTCCAAGAAAAGCACTTCCAAGACGGGAGGAAAAGGGACGTACTTCCTCGATAAAATGATGGGAGCCAGCATGTCTTGCGGAATCATTTCCAAATGAAAAGTGAGAACCGCCGTATAGGCAGGGGTCATCAAGATAGAAAAAAGCACACCAAAAATACGAATCAACCGAAACAAGGACGATAAAATCCACGGTAAATAATAATCCTCGGGAGAAATGAAGAAATCAAAGATCGTGGTTGGACCGGTAATGACATACGGAGATGCATCAGAAATAATCACGATCTGCCCGAGAGTTAACGCATAAATGACCCGGTCAATCCTTTCTGTAGACAGAAACAGTGGGAAAGGGGTATTCGAATTATCACTCATGATTTGATCGAGCTGTGATGAATCAAAAATGATATCGAAGTCGATCGTCTGTAGTCTTTGCTCAACGGTTTCAATGTGCTGAGGATTCGTTATGCCAGACAAATAAACGACGGCGATGCGGGTATGAGAGAGCGTACCTAAGGTTAATTCTCGAATGATTAATTTGGGTGTGCTGATTTGTTGACGGATAAGATGCAGGTTGATATCGATGTTTTCAACAAAGCCTACCTTTGGTCCAACAACACTAAACTCATTTTCCGTGTCGTTATCAGTTCGCAGTCCTTCAGTCGGATTGGCTAAATTGATAAGGGCGAAGAACTGTAGATTGTCTTTCGATTGGATGGCTGCATAGCCTGTCATGATTTTTGAGACGACTGTCTGTATGTCGTCTGTATAAATCATATCCTCTACATGGAGAAAGCGGGAAAAGTGGCGCAGGTCCGTAATCGCTTCATTTGCTTCCATACGCTCTTGAAGGGGGCGCAAGAGATTTTTTTGCAGCAGCTCTGTTTTAATCAAGGTTTGATAGTATGAAATAACAAAAGGACTTTCCTCGTTGATCAGGGGGTAATGCTTAAAATCATTCGATTCTTGTGCGATGGAAAGAAACTCATTCCATTCCGTTATCATGTCGGTTTCGCTCCATAAGCTGTTGATCATTTGTGTTTTACTATGTCCGGTTAACAGTGGAATTATCATCTAAGAAATAGAATGATTTCCTATAGGGAGGGGAACAATCAAACAAAGAACGAAGCGTGAAGAGAAATGGAAATTGAGGGGTTCATATGCTGGAAGTTAACTGTGACACATCATCGCTGAAGGCGGAATTGCTGCAAGAGCTGAGGGGAATATCCGTTACGCTAGATGAGAGCATCCATGCGTTAAAAAATGAAAACGAATGTGTGCTCGGGACGTTTGATCAAATACGGACGAAGTTTAGCCGACTCGAAACAGTAGCAGCCTCCTTTTATTTACAATGCTATCTCTCACCCTATACGGAAAAATATTTGGATTTATCCAAGGCCGTGCAGCACCTGGCCAAAAGGCGCCAAGGAGCATTGATTGTCGTTGAGCGTGAGGACCCGCTTGATCAGCTGCTACAAGCAGGCATACCGATTGAGGCTGCGATGAGCCATTCCTTGCTGGAGTCGATCTTTTATCCTGGCAGCCCTTTACATGATGGGGCCGTCCTGATTCGGGAAAATCATATCGTTTCCGCGGCCAATGTCCTGCCATTATCTCAGGTTGTGGTAGGGGAAAAAAAGCTGGGAACCAGACATCGTGCTGCGTTGGGCTTGAGTGAAAAAAGCGATGCGCTGATCGTCGTTGTTTCCGAGGAAACGGGGAAAGCGTCCTTTGCCATGCAGGGACACTTGTATCCGATAATTTCCCCTTCATGAAAGTGCTCCGGGGAAAAAATGTTGTATCCGAGAACAGAAAGAGGCTGGATTTGTCATGGATGACAGAAATCCAGCCTCTCGCTATGCCATTCTCACGTTAGCTTCAAGCCCAATTTCCGTTGCGGAATAATGGTTCACGCTTGCCGTCAGCTGTTTCTCCATCAATGTTCATCTCGGCAGAGCCGATCATGAAATCGACATGAGTGAGGCTGATATTGATACCGTGGCTAGCCAATTCTTCATTGCTCATGTCAGCGCCACCTTCAATATTCACACTATAAGCGTTCCCGATCGCCAAGTGGTTGGACGCATTTTCATCAAAGAGCGTGTTATAGAAAATGATATCTGATTGCGAGATAGGGGACAGATGAGGAACCAGAGCCACTTCCCCCAAATAATGAGAGCCTTCATCTGTTTCAATTAATTGCTTCAGGGATTCTTCTCCCTTTTCAGCAGTTGCCGAGACAATTCTTCCGTTTTCAAACGTCAACGTAAAGTTCTCGATCAAATTGCCATGATAGCTCAAAGGCTTGGTGCTGCGAACGGTTCCGTTGACACCTTCTTTTAATGGCGCGGTGAATACTTCTTCTGTCGGCATGTTGGCCATGAAGGAGACACCTTCTTTATTTACGCTACCGCCGCCAATCCAGATGTGGTTGGCAGGCAACTCGATCGTCAAATTGGTGCCGGGAGCTTCGTAATGAAGGTAGCGGTATTGTTTGGCGTTGAGCTGATCCACCTTGCTGTTCAATGTCGCATGATGGTCATGCCAAGCTTGGACAGGGTCATCCATATCTGCGCGAGTGGCGCGGAAGATCGCATCCCACAGGGCAGGCTCCTGTTCCTCTTGTGGCAAATGCGGGAAGACCATGGCAGCCCATGCAGGTGATGGAACTGCCAGCACGCACCAGCTCACTTTATCGGACATGGTATAGCTGCGGAACTTATGGAGAGCTTGACCCGCTGTTTTGTTGGCAGTAGAAATGCGGTCTAGATTTACACCCTTCAGCAAATCGGGATTCGCTGCAGAAATGTAGAGAAACGCCGCGCCATTTTCCGCCATTTCCTCTAACCCTTGTACCTTCCATTGCGGGTATTCTCGAAACGCTTCATCAGGAGCCAAATCATATTTCATCCGTGTGAGTTCATCGTCGGTCCAATCAATATGTACGTGCTTGGCACCCGCTTCGTACGCTTTTTTTGCTACCTTTCTCACAAAAGGAGCAGTAGATAGTGGAGCTGTTACTACTAACGTTTGCATAGGCTGTACGTTCACGCCGACTTTTACAGCGAGATCAGCGTAACGGTCAAACAAGGTTTCAAAAGACATCGTTCATTTCCTCCTTTTAACAACAAAAGGCTTACTTGCATTCTATCTATTTTACCTTCCTCCCCGAAATCACCTGCTTATGATTTGAAAGAATTTCCTAGGAAAGCGCAGAAAAAGACAGATTACGGCCTAATTCGAGCAAGTTATCCACTTGTTTATTTTGATTAATTGTAGGAAAATTCAAATGAAAAGGCAAATTTATTACATAAAAAATATTTTATTGGCAGAATTAAAGGAGGCAGTCATAGTGAAGACAAGACAGACACGTGATCAAGTCGCTGTCGAGTATACGTGGAACCTGAACGATCTGTTTGAGAGCCAGGAAGCGTGGGAGCAAGAATTAGCAGAAATTATACAGCATCTGCCTGTCGTCACAGCATTCAAAGGTCAGCTGCATAAGAGTGGAGAGACGTTGTTGGCATGCTTAGAGGCAAATGAGGCGATCAATGTTCGGGCGAATATTGCAGCGACTTATGCCAGACTGCGGTCGTCTGAAGACGGGACGAATCCACAAAACCAAGCGAACTCTGCACGAGTAGGGGATGTCGTGTCTCAGCTAAACGCTGCGCTTTCTTTTATACCCTCCGAGATTTTGGCGTTGCCTGAAGGAAAAATCGAGAGCTTCTTGAAGGAAGAGCCAGGACTCGAAATATTCCGCAAAAGCCTGAATGATTTGCTGGAAACAAAGCCTTACCGACTGTCGGCTGAGACCGAGGAAGCATTTGCGGCTATGGGCGAGGTTTTCGGTGCACCATACAACATTTATTTGCGCGGAAAGCTGTCGGACATGTCATTTGTTCCTGTCCATGATGGGGAGGGAAATGAGCGTCCTGTATCCTTCGCGCTGTTTGAGACTGATTATGAGATGTCTTCCGATACGACGCTGCGCCGTGCTTCGTACGAATCCTTTTCGAAGACACTCGCTTCTTACCAAAACTCCTTCGCTGCGGTATACGCGTCAGAGGTGAAAAGACAAACCGTCATGTCCCGCCTGCGTGGTTATGAAACCGTAACGGACATGCTGCTGAAGCCACAGCAGGTTACACTGGATATGTACCACAATATCCTGGATATCATCGGAAATGAACTCGCTCCGCACATGCGGCGCTATGCGAAGCTCAAGGCAAAAGAGCTCGGTCTCGAAAAACTTGCCTTTTGTGATTTGAAGGCACCGCTAGATCCAGAATTCAGCCCGCCAATTACGATTGAAGAAGCTGGGCAAAAGATACTGGCATCCTTGCAAGTGATGGGGCCTGAATATACAGCCATTATGGAAAAAGCGCTGAATGAACGCTGGATCGACTACGTAGACAACGTGGGCAAATCGACAGGTGCTTTCTGCTCAACGACCTATAGCAAGCATTCTTATATTCTCATTACGTGGTCGGGAAATATGCGCAGTGCTTTCACGCTGGCTCATGAGCTGGGGCATTGCGGACATTTTATGCTGGCGACAAGAGAGCAAAGCTTTACGAACTCTCGTCCATCGCTGTACTTTATCGAAGCGCCTTCCACTCTCAATGAGCTCTTGCTCGCGCAGCACATCGTGGAGCAATCCGACGATCCTCGTCTGAAGCGTTGGGTCATTTTGCAATTGATGAATACGTATTACCACAACTTTGTCACGCATCTGCTAGAAGCGAGAATGCAACGAAAAGTGTACGAAGGAGCGCAAAAAGACGTACCTTTGACTGCTAAACAGCTCTCTGAATGGAAAGGGCAAGTGCTCGCAGACTTCTGGGGTGATGCAGTGGAGCTGGACGCGGCAGCAAGTCTCACATGGATGCGCCAACCGCACTATTACATGGGGTTGTATCCATACACGTACGCAGCTGGTTTGACCGCCTCTACAGCAATGGCAGCGAGCATCAAGCAAGAGGGACAGCCTGCCGTTGACCGTTGGATCGAGGTGCTCAAAGCCGGGGGAACACTAACGCCGCTGGAGTTGATGAAAAAAGCTGGCGTGGATATGTCAGATCCGCAGCCAATCCGTGAGGCAGTCGCCTACGTCGGCAGTCTGGTTGACGAGCTGGAAAGACTGTTTTAACCTGAAATAAGAAGAAAAGGCTTGTGATCTTCGAGGAGTCACAAGCCTTTTGATTGGATCAAGCAAGAAGGAGTAGTCATCATGACCGAATTTACGCAGCGCGCACTTAAAATTATTGACGGGATTCCAGCGGGCCATGTCATGACTTACGGGCAAATTGCTGCGTTGGCCGGGAGTCCGAGAGCTGCCAGACAAATCGTTCGCATCCTTCATTCCATGTCCAAAAAGCACAAGCTTCCTTGGCATCGGGTTATCAACGCCCAAGGAAAGATAGGACTGCAAGATTTGGATTCGTTCACGCTGCAAAAAATGGCCTTGGAAAGCGAAGGGATAGTTGTGTCAGTAGCAGGAGAAATAGAGTTGGAGCGTTATCAGTTTCACCCACATGTAGTTGATGAGCCGGGATTCTAGTATCCTACCTCTACCGAAGCGATGACGATATAGGCAAGATCGTTCTTGTCCTCTTTTTCAGCGATCACGACCCCACTGCTCGTCAGCATGCCGCCATCGACGATATCGAAGGAGACTTCCCCGTAAGGCAGTGCTTTACGAACCGTTTCCAAGTCGAGCTTGTCCTTGTCAGCAGGAACGGCCAGTCTCACATTTACTTTCATGTTATGGATATCGTTTCCTGGCAGGACAGAACGCAGTCCAGGCATCGAATTATGATGGATAGCATTTTGTACAGCGCGGATTGCGGCTTTGGTGACGTTTTGTCCATGCATGTCGATGCCCATTCCTATTTCAATAAACATTACTTTTTCCATAGGTTTGTTCACTCCTATTTCATTCTACTTTTTTACCATCCTTATCTTACCACGAAATGGAGTGGTTTTTTCTCTCATCTATATTGTGTTTATCGTCAAGACATGTCATCATTACATTTTGGCAATTCTATGCTTGACGATTCTTTTCATTATTGGAGGCAGGTCACAATTGGAACGTTATCCTTTTGCCTACGATCCGTCCCAACCGTTCATCCCTCAGGTGAGTGATTGGGTAGCGGACGTTTTTTATGAAGTATTGCCTGAGGCTGGATTCGAGGTGCGTGATGAGCAAATCTACATGGCCTTTCAGCTTGAACGGGCTTTTATAGAAAAGCAAACGATTTTTGCAGAGGCGGGAGTTGGTACGGGGAAAACATTGGCTTACTTGCTGTACGCCATCTGTTATGCACGATATACCAGAAAACCGGCGATTATTGCCTGTGCCAATGAGTCGCTGATTGAGCAGCTCGTAAAACCGGAAGGCGATATCGCCAAACTGGCTCGTCATCTCAACCTGACGATTGACGCGAGACTCGGAAAATCTCCGGACCAATATCTCTGTTTGCGCAAGCTGGATGAGGCGAGATTCCAGCCTGAGACAGGCGAAGCTTTCCAGTATATTTATCAAGAGCTGCCTTCATTTGTTCATACACACGAGGCCTTGCAGTCGTTTTATCCGTACGGGGATCGTAGCACTTATCCTGACCTGGATGATCAAGAATGGGCGCAGATGAACTGGGATACTTTTCAGGATTGCTTTGTGTGCGACAGACAGCACCGCTGTGGGCAGACCCTTTCCAGAAATCATTATCGTCAATCAGCCGATTTAATCATTTGCTCCCATGACTTTTATATGGAGCATGTGTGGACCTATGAGATCCGCAAGCGCGGAGGTCAACTGCCGTTGCTGCCACCGCATAGCTCCGTCATTTTTGACGAGGGTCATCTGCTGGAGCCTGCTGCCCAAAAAGCATTGACGTACAAGCTGAATCACTCCGTCTTCGAAGAAACGATTACGCGAGTGTTGAAGGGTGAGATCAGGGAAGAGCTAGCTATTGCTATTGAAGAAGCCATTGCTCAGAGCGAGGAGATGTTCTCGCGATTGAACGAAGAGAGCAAGGCTGTGAAGGGCTCCAACCGCAAAGAAATCCATTTTCATCCGGAACTCATTGCAACCATCCACCGTTTTACGAATCTCGTCAGTTGGATTGAAGAAGAGCTGGCGCTAGAGGGTGGTCTGTATACGTTGGACGAGTTCCAGCTGCGGATTGTCGAGGAGCATCTGGAAATGATGCAGTTGGCTCTGGGACTTTTCCAGGACCCGGATCACGTCATTTCCTGGATGAGTGAAGAGATTACAGGCCCAACCTTGGTCGTCATGCCAAAAAAGGTGCAGGAGGTACTGGAAGAGCGCGTATTCTCACAAAAGATGCCGATTGTCTTTTCCTCAGCGACTCTATCTGTTGATGGATCGTTCAAGTATGTGGCGGACAGCTTGGGTATAGAGCAATACCTGTCGTTCTCGGTGGCTTCTCCATACGAATACGACAAGCAAATGGAGGTATACGTACCGACACTCTCTGCGACCGACTCCTTTGCGGAAAAAATGAGCCAGGCTAGCCAATTGCTGCAAAAATCAGGAGGTAGTGCGCTTCTGCTGTTTTCCTCCATGGAGGAATTACAGCAATTCAAGGCCGCTATCAAAAACGATCCTACCTGTACGGATCTGCGATTCTTGTTTGAAGGAGATGCAGAAATCAGCCATCTGATCTCTCAGTTCCAAAACGACGAGAAAAGCAGCCTTTGTGCGGTGAGCCTGTGGGAAGGGCTGGACGTTCCGGGGCCTTCGCTGTCCAATGTGATCATTTGGTCACTGCCATTCCCGCCGAATGATCCGGTGTTTACAGCAAAACGAAAAAGTGCAGCGAATCCTTTCGACGAGGTAGATATGCCTTACATGCTGCTGAGACTGCGTCAAGGCATCGGGCGCTTGATCCGTTCGCGAGAGGATAGCGGTCTGGTGTCGATCTTGAGTCCGCAATTGAGCCAAAACGACAAGCTGAGACAGCAAGTAAAGGATGTTTTCCCAGCTGGCGTAGAATGGAAAACGTCTTTGGACGGTGTGTTGACGTAATGAAAAAGCAGGAAGCCATGAAGGCTCCTGCTTTTTTCTATGGCTATTCCGGCATGTTGCCTACTGTTGGGTCGACAACGAAATCTGGCTGGAAGCCTTCATATTTTACTTCGGATACCATCCCTTGCGCGGCATGGCCCAAATCGTGGCAGTGGAACATCCAATCTCCTGGATTGTCTGCTTCGAATGCGACTACGTAGGATTCACCCGGTAAAATGTTCAGCGTATCCTTGACCAGAGGGGAGCCTGTGATAGGCTGTCCGTTTTTGCTTAATACTTGGAAGAAATGTCCGTGCAAATGCATCGGGTGGATATCTTTTGGTGATTTGTTCACCAGCGTGACTTTGACCAGATTTCCTTTTTTGACGTTGAGCGGAGGGACATCTGGGAACGTTTTTCCATTGATGGTAAAGGCCATTTTTCCATCTGCCGTTTCCGTGTTCAGATCCATTTGATACGTGATGTCATATTTCTGCTCCAGCGTAAAGCTGCTTTTTGCCGCCTCGCCGTATTTGGTAATGTCTATCGTCGGCATATCGCCAGCTTCGGATTTGGCTGTTTTTGTTTCCGAGCCTTCGTAGAGGATAGGCACGACCAGCGACTTGGCGCCTGGATTTGTGCTGCGCTCCTCCAATAACCATTTGCCCGGATTGTTAGCGACGAATTCGAGATCATATCGTTCTCCCGGCCCGATAGTGAGGAGCTGGCCGCCTACGAGGGGCGGATTATTGATAGGTTGCCCGTCTGTTGCCACGATTTTAAATTCATGACCTTGCAGGTGCAGCTTGTGGTTCAAGTATCCGGCATTGATCAGGCGGATTCTGACCTTCTCTCCTTCTTTAACAGATAGCGGCAGGATTGCCGGGCCTGTTTTTCCGTTCACGGAAAAGATCGTATACATCAACGGCATCATCTCAGCGTCACTCATGGGCATCTCCATACCGGCCATGTTGTGACCACCAGAGGACGAGCTATCGGAAGAAGAGGAACTCGTGCCGTGACTCATGCCACTTCCGTGCATTTCCGCCATGCTATCGTCCTGCATCCATTCATCGAGAACGAGGGTAAAGTCCTTGTCAGCTGGCTCTGGCGTAGTCGGTTCTACCACGAGTGAACCGTACAAGCCTTTGTCTACCTGCTTGGCGCTGTTTTGATGTGAGTGGTACCAGTATGTCCCGGCAACGTCCGCCTTGAATTTGTAGGTGAAGCTTTCGTTTGGTTTTACGGCATTTTGGGTCACACCAGGGATTCCGTCCATATTATTCGGGACGGGTAAGCCATGCCAGTGAATGGTAACCGGCTCGGGCAATTCGTTTTTCAACGTTACGCTGATGGTTTCTCCTTGTTTGACACGAAGCTGTGGGCCTGGAACGGTCCCATTGTACGTCCATGCGTTTTTCATGGTCTTATCATCGAGGTGGAGCATAGTTTCCTTTGCCGTAAGGGTAAAGGTATTGCCTGTAAGCACCTCCATCGACGAGTCGCTGGAAGCAGACATTTGCTGCGGCTGCGTTTCTGCTGGTGCTTGTGGTGAAGAATTCATGTTGTGTCCATTATGATCCATCGTGGTATTGTCAGTGGTAGTGGAGCATGCGGATAACAGCAAAACGCCACCTAGAACCAAGGGATAAGCCCACGGGCGTATTTTCCGTTTGTTCATGTGCAATTTTTCCTCCTTTGAGCTATTGGAGAAAGCGTACCAAACGATTGTGTAGAAAACATGAAGACATAGATGTATGACACTTCTGTTACGCATTTTGCAAAAATGGGAAAGTAAGCGTGAACAAATGCTATAATGGAGTATCGTACATACAAGTAATCAGTAGAATCGGACAGGGATGGTGTTCACGTTTGGGTAACGTAGATTTTGCGAGCTTGCCTTGGAATGTTTTTTGGGTTGGAGTCGCTTATTTTTTGGTCACAGGAGTCTTTTTCTGTCTTGGGTTTATGCGGTTGCTTTCCGAACGGGTGAAAAGCGGCATTGTATGCATGGTGATTGCGGTTGTCAGCGGTGGTTTTTTCTTAAATTATTTGTTTACTCATCATATTTAAATTGGGATAAATTAAGCGAAAATCCTCGTCGGTGCTGGTAATCGATGGGGATTTTATTTTTGTCTTGTGTTTCCTGTTTCAATTGGAGAAAATGGTAGTGACAGGGGAATAACCGTTAGAAGACGCTATACATATTAGCTTTTGGATTTGGTCTTACATCATGCAGAAACTTATTGGCTCAAAGGTTTATCAACAAATGACAATCAGGAATGTCAATACAACTCGCAAAATTTACGAACGGATCCAGGCTGTTGATCCGTAAATCTTTTGTGACAAGTAAACACGTTGCATTTTGCATCTGACAGTGGTGGTCTGCGATGATCTACGATCGAGAAGCTGATGGGGGAAAGTATACCAGCAGCTTCTTTTTTGTTCCGCGTTTTTTCCGGGAAAAAACATGGTCAGAATGTAAACAGTTTGTAACGAGTTATCCCCCGAAATCGTCATATAATCAGGTTACAAACAACTATTCAGCAAGAGTCTAACGTAAGACAAGGACCGGGTAATTTCCTTGTGAAACCATCCACTATAAGGAAGGTGTGGTGCATATATAAGGGAGTAAGAGAACCAAAAAACAACGAGATAGTGAGTAGTTCATCACATCCTGAATACGGGCAACGATGATGGGAAGAATTCATTTTCCATAAAGATAATGAACGAGACCAACCCCCGTTTTCGCACGATTCCAAAAAACAGGGGTTTTTGCATTCATAGAGCACGCAATTCCCGATGTGTAATGACTGCCCCCAACAACAAATGATGAAAGCAGAACGGAAGTAAAAAGGGGAGAATGTTAGATGTTTTGCATGGCGAGCACGAAGAATCACCATAAAAAAATGAAAAGGACGATGGGTACGAAAAGAATTAATAATCAGAACGAATTTATCACTCGCCAACATGCAACGATAGGAGGCCACCAGCATGCCTGAACCGATCAAAGGCTCCAGCAGTCGATACATGGCTGGGATCGACGGGCTTCGTACGCTGGCGGTACTCGCAGTCATTATTTATCACTTGAATTACGACTGGGCACCCGGGGGATTGCTGGGTGTCGGGATTTTCTTCGTT
Organism: Brevibacillus sp. NRRL NRS-603; assembly: GCF_003013445.1. Lineage (NCBI taxonomy): Bacteria > Bacillati > Bacillota > Bacilli > Caryophanales > Paenibacillaceae > Brevibacillus > Brevibacillus sp. NRRL NRS-603. The sequence continues at coordinate 13,906 of NZ_PXZN01000012.1, forward strand.
TTATCGGGATATTTGATTACAGACTTATTAATTGCAGAATGGAATCGGAATGGAAGACTCGACATGAAAGACTTTTGGTTGCGCCGTGCCAGAAGACTGCTCCCAGCACTTTTCCTCATGCTGTTTGTGGTGATGGCAGGAATAGCCATCTTTTCGCCAGACCAGTTGAAAACGATCCGCGGAGATGTAGGAGCAGCCGTTCTGTACGTAAGTAACTGGTGGCTGGTCTTTCATGACGTATCTTATTTTGAAAAATTCGGACCGCCTTCACCATTAGGTCATCTGTGGTCATTGGCAGTAGAAGAACAGTTCTATGTCATTTGGCCGCTGGTGCTCGCGCTGGGACTACGCTTCCTGAAACGCAGGGGTCCAATTATGATCATTACTCTGGTGCTGGCTGCACTATCCGCCATCTCTATGGCCGTTTTGTATGAGCCAGGTCTTGATCCGAGTCGCGTTTATTACGGAACGGACACACGGGTATTCGGGTTATTGATCGGTGCCGCGCTCGCCATGATGTGGCCGAGTCGCTTGCTAACGACGAACATTTCGCAAAAAGCGCGAATTACGCTTGATTTAAGCGGTCTCTTGAGCTTAGGAATTCTTTTGTACAGCATTTGGAACACGAATCAATATGATGATTATTTGTACGAGGGCGGGCTTGTCCTTCTGTCTGTCGTCAGTGCCGTGTTGGTCGCCGTACTCGCACATCCGGCAAGCAGCTTGGCGAACTGGATGGGCTGCAAGCCATTGCGCTGGATCGGCGTTCGATCTTACGGGATATATTTGTGGCATTACCCTGTTATCGTTTGGACGAATCCGTTTTTAGCGGAAAGAGAGTGGATGGCGGTACCTGGAGCGGTCTTGCAGCTCGTCGCAAGCATTTTGCTAGCTTCGTTGTCATTTAAATATCTCGAAGAGCCTATTCGTTACGGTGCGTTAGGGAGAATCTGGCATCGTTCCAATAAGGCGGGGCAGAAAACAAAACGGTTAAACCGTGTATTGGCAACCGGTTGCGCGATTGCTCTTTGTGTCACGTATTATGGGATCGCTTCGCTCACGTCAGATGCGACCGCTGGAAATGTGACACAGCCAACTCAAATGGTCACGGAGACAAAGGTTCCTGATAAGCCCCATGGTCCTGAGGTGCCAATCGTAGAGAAGAAGCCGGAGACGGTTCAAAAACCAGCTACTCCACCAACAAAGCCGAAAAACGAGCAGAAGACAAATAACAACGGACAAAAGCAGAAGCCTGTGGAGAAGCAGAAAGATTCGAATGCTTCCAAACAGCCTAACCCAAAACAAGAGCCGATAAAAGCAATTGGCTCCGGTAAAGGAATCACTGTGATTGGTGATTCTGTCATGATAGACGTGGCTCCTTACCTGGAGAAGCTTTTGCCAGGAATCGTCGTGGATGCCAAAATCGGAAGGCAAATGGCGCAAGCTCCTGAGGTGATTGCCCAGCTCAAGGCAAAAGGGCAATTGGGAAACCGCGTCGTAATTGAATTGGGCTCGAACGGTGCCTTTAGTAAAGGGCAGCTCGACAAGCTGCTGCAATCACTCGATGGCGCAGAGCAAATTATTCTCGTCAATTCTCGCGTACCTAAACCGTGGGAAAGCGTCGTGAATAAGATGCTGGCGGAAACGGCTGCAGCCCATCCGCATGTCGTTCTTGTGGATTGGTATACGGCAAGTGAAGGACAAAGCTCTTACTTTTACAAAGACGGAGTTCACCCGAATAAGGAAGGCTCGCAAAAATACGCGGCACTCGTGGCGAGTGCAATCGCGCCGACGGAGCCAGAGAAGAAGCCGGAAGTGAAAGAGGAAGAGAAGGCGAAAGAGAAAGAGCCGGCTGTAGAAGAGGCAGGGCAGATGGAAGGGGCACTAGAAGCAACTGAGGAAGCCCCTTTGGAAGAAATGGTACAATAAAACAAGGGAAGACCAGTGAACCAAGTCGTTCGCTGGTCTTTTTTATGTGACAGTGCGTACAACCAAACATAATTTCCATCAAACAATAGCAGATCCGCTCATGGACTTTTTTCGCACTCTCCTGTACGATAGCTAACGGAAGAATAATGTATCGGGTGAAAGAAGGAACAATCATGATTCGGTCGTACTTGCTGTTGCTTTTTTGTGTGACGCTGTGGGGCAGTAATTTTGTGTTCGGAAGCATGCTGGTTAAAGAGTTTCCTCCGTTGTTTTTGGCAGATGTACGCTTGCTTTTCACATCTATGTTTCTCATCATTTACGCGTGGCTGACCAAAAAATTCGTAAAAATCACAGCTCGTGAGTTAGGACTTCTTGTATTGCTCGGCTTGATTGGGACGCTGGCGAATCAAACGGCGTATTTCAATGGGCTCTTGACGACAGACGCGACAACGGCATCGTTGATTCTTTCCCTGTCACCGATCGTCACCGCAGTGCTGGCCTCCTTGTTTTTGAAGGAGCAGTTTACCTTGCGCATGAAGATTGGATCTGGCTTGGCGCTTATGGGAACATTCTTCGTAGTCGGTGTTGGGGCTGGACTCTCCATTTCCAAGGGAGTCTTACTCATTGTGATTGCCATGGTCACATTCTCGTCCTCCATGATCATCATTCGCAAACTGACGCAAACGATCCAGCCGTTTATTGCCACGGTGTACTCGACAACGGTTGGCACTTTGTTTTTGACTCCTGCGGCGTTGTTGACGATCGAGCCCGGGGCGCAGATCAGCCATGAAGTGTGGGCATGGGCGATGCTCATTTTGACCGCAATCCTCATGCAAGGAATATGTGGAATCGTCTGGAATCAGCAATTAAAAGTGGTAGGGACGGGCAAAGCAGCTATTTTTCTTAACTTGCAGCCCTTTGTAGCGATGCTGGTCGGATTTTTGCTGCTTGGTTCACAGGTGACTTCGATTCAGGTGGGAGGCTCCTTGTTGATCGTCGTGGGTGTGATTGTTGCCAGTGTTCAAAAGAAACAATCTGTTCAGCCATCGAAATCGGTATAGGGCTTACTTGCTCATAAGAAAAGGACCTGATGGGAAGGTCCTTTTTTGCATGGAAGGAAAACGAATGGATGCTATACGAATTTGTACATCAGGACATCATCTGCGTATTCATTCTCAGCCAGCTTGAATTCTTTCACTTTTCGTCCTTCTTCCACAAATCCAAGGCTTTTGTATAAGGCAATCGCTCTCAGATTGTTGGAGAACACCCCCAAGCTCACTTTTTCAATGAGCGGATGTTGCTCAGTCCATGCTAACAACTCCTTCAGTAAAACCTTGCCGATGCCCTTATTTCTGTGAGCTTTCTGGATCATCATCGTGATCGAACCTGTATGGGACAAACGTTTGCGAGCCGGAGATACGAACACGACCATGCCAGCCAACTCACCGTTTATTTCCGCTACGACCATGGTTTCCCTGTCATTGTCGATGATGTTTTGTATCCACTCAACCTGCTGCTCCATGGTTTTGTTGAACTCTTCGGAAACAGCAATAAAAAATTCACCTTCACAAACCACTTCACGCTGCAAAGATAAAATGGCTGCCGCATCCTCGATACGAACGAAGCGAATGGTCACTTTGTCGTCTTTATTTCTAGTCAATGATTTCATCCTTCCTACCATGGTGATGCCTACACCTTGAAAGCTTTTCGTAATTGCGCCGACATTTCATCCAACGATTCTTGCGCTTGCTTGATAGTAGTATGGAATCCAATGAAGGAATGGATCAAGCCTTGTTCATTCCGATAGACGACATCGACACCGCTATTGCGTAGCTTGTCCGCATATGTTTTTCCGCCATCCCGCAAAGGGTCGTATTCGGCTGTAATCACCATGGCAGGAGGCAGTCCAGTGAGATCGGCTCCGTTGATCGGATCAAGATATGGATTTTGTAGATCGGCTGGCGGTAGATAATGAGAGAGGAACCAATTCAATAATTCCACATCCATCAAATAGCCACTTGCATTTTCCAGCATGGATGGGTAGGGAGCGGTGTCCACAATTCCTACGGCTGGATATATTAGTAATTGAAATACGATAGGCGGGCCCTGTCGTTCTTTAGCCATGAGACTCACGACGGTGGCAAAATTACCTCCGGCGCTATCTCCCCCTACCGCTATCCGCGATGGGTCAATGTCAAACTGATCGGCATGGTCCGAAATATATAGGAGAGAATCATAGGCATCTTCCAATCCAGCAGGGAAGGGATGTTCAGGAGCGAGCCGATAATCAATAGAAATGACCACACATTTTGCGTTATTTGCGAAGTTGCGACATACTGAGTCTACCGTTTCGAGATTGCCGATTACAAATCCGCCTCCATGATAGTAAACGAGTGCAGGGAAGGGGGCATGTCCTTCTGGTGTGTATATGCGAATCGGAATGGAACGACCTTCTAAGGGAAGCGATAGATTCTCGACCTTTTTTACCAGTTCGCGTTCCACGCTTGAATCTCGATTTTGATCAGTCGCCATTCGCATCATCTGTGGGGTCAATTGGTTAAAATCAACATCATGACGTGAGCGGTTGAAGACGTCTAAAATTTGTTGAATCTGTGGATGAACGGGCATATGACAACCTCCTTTTTGATCGTTGGATATTAGATAGGCTATGTGCTCGGCTTACGCCTTCTTCATGGAGAAACATTTACGTGGTTTGTGGGGAGGGGAGTATACGATAAATTTTCCGTGGGCGCCCCCGGTTCGTTGGCGTCTCTTCCCCAATGAGCTCGATAATGTTGTGCTCTGCCAAGTCACTTAAGATTCTACGCGCATTGCGAGGGGTCATACCCATCCATTCCGCGATCATCGAAGCGCTGATATATTTTTGCCCCAGCGCTTTTTGGACAGAGAGGATTTTGTTAAACGTCGTAATGCTGACACCAGCTTTTTTCAGATTTTCGCTGATTTCTTTGTCCTGTGTCCAATATTCGTAGCTGATGCTGTTCGGCTGACGCAGCGGTCCTTCAATCGAACCGTCATAGTCAACGAGGATCACGGCATCCCTATGGTTTTTGGCGTGACCGAGAGCGAGTTGTGCATTGCGCTCAGCAGACAATGCTGTTACACCAAAGCCGATTCCCATATTCGCATGCGAATGGGTGAGCAGCTTGATTTTTTCCAAAAGGATCGTAGGGTGAAAATCTGGATTGTCTTCATACGATCCGCGGGTGGAAAAAATAATGAACTTGGAATTGCCGACCGCGACGAAGCTACCGGAAATCGACTCTGTGTAATCGAGGACGAGCTCTTGCAGCTTCAAGTCGAGGCGGCGCAGCTCGTACGCGTTTGCAGGTTCATTTACGAGCTTTTCCATGTCGGATACCTCAATCAATTGAACAGCAATTTGGGATCGCTTGAAGTGGAGCGTTTCACCCTCTTGCAAAATCTGCTTGAAAATCTCTCGAAATATGAAGCGCGTAAAGCCCATTCGGTATACTCTGATTCCCAGTCGTTTTAATTCTTCTGTGACGAATAGCGTTCCCGTGACACAAGCGTCTACCTTGCCTTCCTGGATAAGGCGGGTATGGTAAGCAACCAATTCAGTTCTCTTTCTGAATTCTTTATACGGCTTTAGGTATGGATTCTCACAGTGCAGGCCCAATTCCTCTAAAGTCTCACGAAAATGCGCTTCCGAAACGGTATCAAAGCTCACGCGATCCAAAGACAAGCCATCGCGGTACACCAATTCGAGCAATACTTTTGTCAGGACACTTGAATTGACTTGCGGATAAAAGGCTTTTTTCTTGCCAATATGCGCTTTTGCCATCGAGTAGGGGGCGACTCCAGAGAAGAACCAGATGTCTGTTTCCATATCATTTTCGGCTACATAGGCAGGTACTTGTTCCACTCCTTGATAAATAAAGGAGGTGAGCAGGATCTGGTCGGAAAACTCTCGTCCCACAGCTACCATTGCATCTACTGAATCTTTTGGACCGACTATGCCAACTTTTATCATCAAAATGTCCTCCAAAAAAGTTAAACTACGGGATAAACAATTCGTCAGGAAGGAAATCCATCCTTTTTTCGGCATTTTAGTATGCCAGTCATTCTTATATAAATAGAGTATAACCCATCGAATGGGTATGCGAGCTGTAGCGACCGCGAGGATTTAAAAAGGGATGTTTTAGGGAAAATTTCCGTATTAATTATTTTATATTTGACAACTTTCAGCAAATTCCTTTAAGAATCGATGTAAAAAATAAAAAAATCAGAATTGACATTAAATAATCACAGCACTATATTGTTGAATTAAGGAATGTTTTAGGTCAATTTCCGTTAAAGATTTCTCAAAAGGAGGGTGCGTTTAATTTTCTTAATCTTTTTGCAAGTCTGGACTAGGGGGCTCGAATAGATGGCGCGTTATTTACTTAAAAGAATTCTGATGATGATACTCACATTGTGGATCATTGTAACGTTGACTTTTAGCCTGATGCATATGATCCCTGGAGATCCATTCGCGTCGGAATCAGATCAATTGCCCGAGCAAATATTGCTCAATTTGCGTGCCAAATACAATTTGGATGAACCGCTGCCGATGCAGTATTTGCTTTATCTAAAAAGTTTGGTCATGCTCGATTTAGGACCTTCTATTAAGTCGGAGACACGCGGTGTCAATGATATGATCAAAGATGGCTTCGGTTCATCTGCACTGATCGGTTTGCAGGCGATAGCGGTTGCCCTTTTTTTCGGACTTTTATTCGGAACAATTGCGGCATTAAACCGAAATACCTGGATTGATTATGCGGCAATGGTTTTAGCAGTATTGGGGATTGCTGTACCCAGCTTCATCATGGCGCCATTGCTTATTAATTACTTGGCAATCAAATGGCCGTTGTTCCCAGTAGCAACGCTTACCAGCTGGAAACACTCGGTTCTGCCTTCACTCGCACTTGCTTTTGGACCGTTAGCGATTATTACACGCTATATGCGGACGAGCATGATCGACGTAATGAATCAGAATTACATACGGACCGCTGAGGCAAAAGGAATTCCGACTTTTCTGATAGTAGTCAAGCATGGAATCCGCAATGCGATTTTGCCGATTGTCACGTTTATGGGACCGCTTATCGCAGGGTTGTTAACTGGAACGTTCGTCGTCGAAAAGATTTTTGCGGTACCAGGGATTGGCAAGTACTTCGTCGATGGCATTTTCAATCGAGATTATCCCGTTATTCTTGGAACGACAGTATTCTATAGTGCCATCCTGGTGCTCATTATCTTCTTGATTGATTTGGCCTATATGTTCATCGATCCACGAATCAAACTATCGAGTAGGGGGAGGTAGCCAATGGCGGTAGATCAATCAGTAAATGAGTTGTTTCGACCTAAAGCTCAAAAAGCAGATGGACAGATCGCCCAGATGCGACCGAGCCTGACTCATTTTCAACAAGTAACGAGAAAGCTCGTCAGAAACAAGCTGGCCATGGTGGGTTTGACCCTGATTGTTTTGCTGATTGCCATGGCGATCATTGGACCACATCTCGTTCCGTACAGCTATTCCGATCAGAGTCTCTTGAATGCGAATCAGGAAATTTCGAGCGAGCATTGGTTTGGAACAGATGAGCTGGGTCGCGACATGTTTTCACGGACTTGGTACGGAGCGCAGATTTCACTTATTATCGGAATATCGGCAGCGTTAATTGACTTGATCATCGGAGTGACCGTCGGCGGTATTGCCGGATACATGGCCGGTCGAGGCAAAAAGGGAGACCGAATCGATACCATTATCATGCGATTGATCGAGGTTTTGTACGGACTGCCATACCTGCTCGTGGTGATCATGCTGATGGTTGTCATGGAGCCTGGAATTGTTACTATCATCATCGCGTTGTCCGCAACCGGTTGGGTAGGGATGGCTCGTCTCGTTCGAGGACAAATCCTGCAATTGAAAAACCAGGAGTTCATCATGGCTGCGCAAGTGCTGGGTGCCAAATTCCCTCGCATTCTGTTACGCCACCTGATTCCGAATACCATCGGAGTCATCATCGTGAACTTGACGTTTACCATTCCGTCGGCGATATTTGCAGAATCTTTCCTCAGTTTTTTGGGCTTGGGTGTGCAAGCGCCAATCGCTAGCTGGGGCACGATGACAAACGATGCACTCGGCGTCATTTTGACAGGGGATTGGTGGAGACTTTTCTTCCCGGCCTTGATGATTTCTTTGACGATGTTTGCTTTCAACGTTTTTGGTGATGGCTTGCAGGACGCATTGGACCCAAGAATTCGCGAGTAACCACGCCACGAAGATAGGAGGATCAGACATGGCGGATCATTTGCTACAAGTAGAAAACCTCCGCGTACATTTCAAAACGTACGGTGGAGAGGTACAGGCTGTACGGGGAGTTACCTTTCATGTTGATCGTGGCGAGACGCTTGCGGTAGTGGGAGAGAGCGGCTGTGGAAAGAGTGTAACCGCCCAAGCGATCATGGGCTTGATCCCGAACCCGCCGGGAAGAATCGTGGATGGTCAGATTCGTTTTGACGGAAAGGTCATCACGGGGATGAGTAAGAAGGAATTACTTTCGGTTCGTGGAGCTGAGATCGGGATGGTCTTCCAGGACCCGATGACGGCACTGAACCCGACGATGAAGGTCGGAGCCCAAATCGTCGAGGGATTTGTTCGTACCCAGCAGGTCAGCAAAGAAGAGGCACGGAAAAAAGCGATGGAGATGCTTCGATTGGTCGGTATCCCCGATCCGGAGAAACGGGTTGATCAATACCCGCATGAGTTTTCCGGGGGAATGCGGCAACGTGTCGTCATCGCGATTGCACTCGCCAATAATCCAAAGCTCGTCATAGCAGATGAACCGACGACAGCATTGGATGTAACGATTCAAGCACAAATCTTGGACTTGCTTCGAGAATTGCAAGAAAAGCAGCAGCTCTCCATCGTGATGATTACACATGACTTGGGTGTCGTAGCCGAAATCGCGCATCGGGCCGTGGTCATGTATGCAGGAATTGTGGTGGAAACAGGCAAGGTAGAGGATATTTTCGCAAATCCGAAGCATCCGTACACATGGGGCTTGATGCGCTCTCTGCCGCGGATCGATGGTGTGGAAAAGGAACGCCTGGTACCGATTGAGGGAACGCCGCCAGATTTATTTCACCCACCAAAAGGTTGTCCGTTCGCTCCGCGTTGTCAGTTTGCGATGGAGATATGCGAGCAGCAAATGCCGGAAGCTTCCACATTCACTGAGGGTCATCAAGCTGCATGCTGGCTACATGATCCACGGGCACCGAAGCTGGAAGAACTGGTGGCAGCAGGGAGGCAGACGTAGATGAGCCAAGCGTTGGTTGAAGTCAGAAATCTAAAAAAGCATTTTGAAATCGGTAATGGAGTTACGCTAAAGGCGGTCGACGGCGTTACCTTCACGATTAATCGCGGCGAGACGCTTGGGTTAGTAGGAGAGAGTGGCTGCGGTAAGTCGACGTTGGGCAGAACGATGATTCGTCTCTATGAAAATACAGATGGAGAAGTTTTATTCAAAGGTAAAAATGCACACCGCTTAAAAGGGAAAGAGGCAGAGCAGTTTCACCGAGACGTCCAAATGATTTTTCAAGACCCGCAAGCAAGTTTGAATCCGCGCATGACCGTCATGGACATTATTGCAGAGGGGTTGGATATTCACGGCCTGTCTCGTGGCGCAAGAGCGGATCGGGTCAAAGAATTGCTGGAGCTGGTTGGTTTGTCGAAGGAACATGCGAACCGATTCCCCCATGAATTCAGCGGAGGCCAAAGGCAGCGGATCGGGATTGCCCGGGCACTTGCGGTCGAGCCGGAATTTATCATCGCAGATGAACCGATTTCGGCGCTTGATGTGTCGATCCAAGCGCAGGTCGTGAATCTTTTGGAAGACTTGCAGCAGGACAGGGGGCTGACTTACTTGTTTATTGCCCACGATCTGTCCATGGTGAAGCACATTTCTACTCGAATCGGAGTGATGTACCTCGGCAAAATGGTAGAAATGGCAAACAGCTTCGAGCTGTACGCAAAGCCGCTTCATCCATATACACAAGCGTTATTGTCCTCGATTCCGATTCCTGATCCGACGATCAAGCGGGAGCGCATCATTTTGCAGGGCGATTTGCCGAGTCCTGCCAACGCTCCAAGCGGTTGTGTTTTCCGAACAAGATGCCCAAAGGCCATGGAGCAATGCGCAGCACAGGTTCCTGAATGGCAGGAAGCCGCACCGAACCATTGGGTTGCTTGTCATCTCTATCAGTAGTTCGATTTTCAATCTTAAAATATAGGGGGAAACAACGTGAAGAAAATAGCTGCCTTTGCCCTGTCACTCTCGCTCGTCATTCCGGCTCTGGCTGGATGCGGCGGTAGTGGTGAGTCAGCATCGACTGGAGGTACCACTATCCCAGGCGCTGCTGTCAAACAAGAAGTTGTGTTCAATGCCAAGTCTGAGCCGCCAGACTTGAACCCGCTCACCTCGACGGATACCACGTCCTTCTGGATCATGGATCACTTGGGGGAAGGCTTGTACACCAAGGATAAGGACGGCAATCCGATCCTGGGACAAGCCAAGGAAGTGAAGCTGTCGGATGACAAGCTGAAGTACACGTTCATTTTGCGCGATGATGTGAAATGGACCAACGGCGAGCCAGTGACAGCCGAGGATTTTGCTTACACGTATATGAAGCATCTGGATCCAGCAACTGCTTCGACTACGGCTTACTTGCTCTATTACATTAAAGGAGCAGAGGCTTACAACAAGGGCACAGGAAAAGCAGAAGATGTGGGCATCAAGGCCGTGGATGCAAAAACGCTCGAAATCGAGCTGGTTGCTCCTACGTCGTACTTTGACAAAATGCTGGCTACCCGTTACTGGCACCCAATCAACAAGAAGCAGGCAGAAGCCACTCCAAAATGGGCAGCAAATGCAGATACCTACATCTCTAACGGTGCTTACAAGCTCGTATCCTGGAAGCACGACTCTGAGCTCGTTATCGAAAAGAACGAGCATTATTGGAACAAAGCGGACGTAAAAATGGAGAAGATCACTTGGAAAATGGTGAATGACGCCACGACTGCTTATCAGATGTACAAGAGCGGTGAGCTCGACTTCAACAAAGAGATGCCATCTGACATCCTCGCCCAAGAAAAATCGAGTCCAGACTTTAAATCCGTTCCTTACTACGGTACCTATATGTACATGTTTAACGTAACGAAAGAGCCATTTACGAATAAAAAAGTTCGTAAAGCATTCGCCATGTCGCTTGACCGTAATGCCCTGTCAGAAATGGTTAGCCAAGGTGGAGAGACACCAGCTTATTCTATGGTTCCGCGTGGAGCGATGCAACCAAACGGAAAAGACTTCCGCGAAGAGGGCGGAGACTATTTCAAAGAAGATTACGAAGCAGCGAAGAAGTTGCTGGCTGAAGGTATGCAAGAAGAAGGCTGGTCCACACTTCCAGAAGTTACACTCATGTACAACACCGATGAAAGCCACAAGAAAATAGCGCAAGCGATCCAAGAAATGCTCAAGAAAAATTTGGGCGTAGAAGTGAAAATGACAAACCAAGAGTGGAAAGTATATCTGGATACAACGAAACAAAAGAACTACCAAATGGGCCGTATGGGCTGGGTAGGTCAAATCAACGACCCTGCGTTTAACCTTGACTACTATTTGGGTGAAAGTCCGAACAACCGTACTGGTTGGGTGAACAAAGAGTATGATCAGTTGAATATGGCGGCAAAAGTTGAGCAAGACCCGAACAAGCGTATGGAATTGCTTCACCAGGCAGAAGCCATTTTGATGGATGAAATGCCGTTCATTCCAGTTTACCACTACCAGCAAAACTATTTGGTGAAACCGAATCTGGAAGGGCTCACTTATCCAGTTAACGCGTTCCCAAGCGCTCGCTGGGCAACAAAAAAATAGGAAAAAAGAGGAGCTTCTCCTCTTTTTTCTCTTTACATACTCCAACGAGCATCTAGCAAATGAGGGAAGGATGATTTCTCGTGATTTTGGACTATCTGCAAGTGAAATCCGCGTATCAGTTGAAGGTGGTACCGCAGCGTAGAGAGATTACCTTTTTAACGAAGCTGACAGGCATCGCGCAGTTGTGGCGCTGGAATGAAGAGTCCAACCGCTCGGAGCAAGTGACCTTTTTCCCTGATCGAGTAGTAGAAGTTGACCATTCTCCGTGTGGAACGAAAACGATTGTCGGTATGGACAACAAGGGAGATGAGCGGCAGCAGTTCTTTTTGCTAACAGAAAATGGAGCAGTTGTGAAACCGTTGACGGACGCTCCTGCTTATTTTCACTATTTGGGTGGCTGGTCACCTTGTGGGCAAAAGATCGCGTGGTCCAGCAATCGTCGGAATCCGCGTAGCTTTGATATTTTTGTACAGGATGTCGAGAGCGGTGCGTATGAAGAAGTCTTCCGTTATGATGGGCGCACAGATCCAATTTGCTGGCTGCCAGACGGGACAGGACTCATTTTCAGCGTGCAGGAGACCAACATTGACAATTGCCTGTATTTGTTGAATCTGCAAACGAAGGAAGCACGAAAGCTCGCCATTTGCAGCAAACATGCGCGCTACCATTCCTTGGTACTGTCTATAGACGGCCAAACGGGATATCTCGTAACTGACCGCGATGAAAACACGAAAGCGTTGTGCCGCTTTTCACTGCATACAGGACAGCTGAACAAACTGGTGCACGACCCAAAATGGGACATTGAGGTTGCCAAATTATCTCCCGACGAGAGACTGCTTGCCTTTACGATCAATGAAGGAGGCTATTCTGCTCTTGCTCTCTATTCCTTGACAGAGCAACGCTGGGAGCGGGTGGAGGAAGCGCCACGTGGAGTGATCTCTTCTTTGGCGTGGGTGGATGATGATCAGCTCGCTTTTACACTGAAAAGTCCTGCACTTCCAGGCGACATCTGGACGTACACCATTTCGGAGAAAACAAGCAGGCGTGTGACGAACATTGGTCAATCTGATGCTCTGGAGGATAAACTCATCGAGCCGGAATTGTGCACCTTTCACTCTTTTGATGGCTTGGAAGTTACGTATTTCCTTTATGCCAAAGATGCATCTGAACATTCTGAGAAAAAACCGGTCGTCGTCTACGTCCATGGCGGTCCAGAGAGCCAAATTCGCCCGGAATATCATCCCGTTTTTCAATTTTTAGCGAACGAAGGCTTTACAGTGGTAGCACCGAATGTTCGCGGCAGCATGGGCTACGGTCGGGAATATGTCCAACTCGATGATCGCCGCAAGCGGATGGATTCTGTAGCAGATTTGGCTTGGCTGGTCAAAGATTTACGCAACCGCCCAAGCGTTGACCCGAATGCGATCGGCATTATGGGCCGCAGTTACGGAGGCTTCATGACATTGGCTGCGCTTACGCATTACCCTGATCTGTGGGCCGCGGGTGTTGATATTGTCGGGATTTCCCACTTCAAAACCTTTCTGGAGAACACCGGCGCATGGAGAAGGAGATTGCGTGAGGTGGAGTACGGGTTCCTCGGCGAAGACGATGACTTTTTTGAAGAAATTGCTCCTTTGAATCATTCCCATAAGATCACGGCTCCGCTTCTCGTATTCCATGGGCGCAATGATACGCGTGTTCCTGTCAGCGAAGCAGAACAGCTTGTAGCAGACATGAGAGGCAGGGGACAAGAAGTCGATTTGCACATTTTTGAGGATGAAGGTCACTTTACCGAAAAACTGGACAATCACATCACGTTGAATCAAAAAATTTCCCAGTTCTTCTTGGAGAAGCTTGGATCCACCAATAAAATCGAGGAGTGAGTAGCATGACGCAAGCAAAAAGAGGCATAACGGCTGAAGATTTGTATCAAATGCGGTACGCGAGCGATCCGCAGCTATCACCGGACGGAAAAACGCTTGCCTATGTGGAAAATCAAATCGATGAGTCCCACGCATACCAAAATCACTTGTATTTACGCAGATTGGATGTAGACGATCCACAGCCTTTAACTTCTGGCTTCCGCGACACCTTTCCGCGCTGGTCGCCGGATGGTTCTAAGATTAGCTTTGTCTCGAATCGATCTGGAAAACCACAAATTTGGCTGATCGATGCTAACGGAGGGGAAGCAAGGCAGCTCACGTGTTGCAAAAACGGCGTCAGTAACCCGATTTGGTCACCTGATGGCAAATACATTGTCTTTTCGTCGATCCTGGATGAGGGGGAAACATTCGCAGACCAGGAGGGAACCGAGGAAAAAGGAAATGCCAAAGCTATTCATGTCGGAAGATTAAAGTACAAATCCGATGATCTCGGGTTTATTTATGAGAAAAACAAGCAGTTGGCCATTGCTCATGTAGAAACAGGCGAGGTTACGCCACTCAGCGATGGCCCATACAACCATACGATTGGCTCCTGGTCTCCGGATGGAAAATGGCTCGCGATTACGGCGAACCGAGCAGAAGACCCTGATTTTCAGCATAGTGTTGACGTTTTTCTCATCCCTTTTGAAGGGGGAGAATGGAAAAAGCTGACCAACAGCAAAGGGATTTTTGCCTATCCAACCTGGTCAAACGACGGTAAGAAGCTAGCGTATATCGGAAGTGAATTGGATACGCATTTGTACGCAGCACAGAAGCGCATCTGGGTATATGATTTTGAAAACGGCGACTATACGTGCATCACAGCGGATTGGGATGTACAGGTTGGCGATTCCACCATCGGAGACATGCGCTCGCCTGGTCACCCCAACCCAGGTGCTGTATGGACAGCGGACGGAAAAGGCATGTATTTTATCGCAAGCGAACGAGGAAATTCCGGCATTTATCACGTGACATTGGACGGACAAGTCACGCATGTCGTAGCGGGGAACCGGAATATTTACGGCTTTTCGCTGCATGAAAACGAACAAACGGTGGTTGCTGCTATCAGTGACCCGTTTACGCCAGGTGACTTGTATCAAGTAAGTCTGAAGGACGGGGAAGAAAAACGTTTGACAGCACTGAACAAAGAGCTATTTGCGGGCATGGAGCTCCCGGTTCCAGAAGAAATCGAGTTTGTCGCAAAGGATGGCTGGAAGCTGCACGGCTGGATGCTCAAGCCTGTCGGTTTTGAAGAAGGAAAAAAATACCCGATGGTTCTGCAAATTCATGGCGGGCCTCATTCCATGTATGGAAATACGTTTTTCCACGAGTTCCAGCTGCTCGCTGCAAAAGGCTACGCCGTACTCTATACGAATCCGAGAGGGAGCTTTGGCTACGGAGAGCGTTTTGTTCAGGCGTGCTGCGGTGACTATGGCGGGAACGATTACCGCGATTTGATGACGGCTGTGCAATTTGCATGCGATCATTTCGATTTTGTCGATGAGGACCGCTTGGGTGTCGCAGGGGGCAGCTACGGTGGCTTCATGACGAACTGGATCGTCGGTAAAACCAATCGATTCAAAGCCGGAGTAACCGATCGGAGTATTTGCAACTGGGTAAGCTTTTACGGTGTCAGTGATATCGGGTATTTCTTCACTGCCGAAGAGATTCAGGCAAATCCATTCACGAATCCAGAAAAAATGTGGCAGCATTCACCGATTCGCTTGGTAGAGAACATCGAGACGCCTCTGCTGATCATGCATGGAGAACATGACTACCGTTGCCCGATCGAACAGGCCGAGCAGCTATATGTAACATTGAAGCATCAAGGCAAGGCTCCGGTATCGTTTGTCCGTTTCCCGGGTGCCAGTCATGAGCTTTCCCGCAGTGGTGATCCTGAGCAACGTGTGTTGAGACTGCAATATACGACAGATTGGTTTGACAGTTATTTGGTTGTACACCAAAAAGAGAAAGTCGAAAAGCCATGTAAATGCCAGTAGGAGGTGCCCGAATCGTGAACAAAGAACAAGTTATAGGCATCGTGCAAGAAAATTTGCCGCATGCAATCGAGAAGCTGAAGCAATATTTGCGTTTTCCTACCGTATCCGCACAGCATAAGGCCATCCCAGAGACGGTTGAATACGTGGTCAAGATGATTCATGAGGTTGGCGGTGAGACAAAGGTACTCGATAATCTCGGGGGCAATCCAGTGGTGTATGCGTTTTTTGCAGCAGGCAGTGAGGGAGACGCCAGCAAAACGATCCTGTTTTACGATCACTACGATGTTCAACCACCTGAACCGTTTGATGAGTGGAACACGGAGCCGTTCGACCCGACGATCATCGATGGAAAGCTGTATGCGCGTGGGGCTGCCGACAATAAAGGTGATCTCGTCGCACGTCTGACGGCGATTCAGATTTTGCAGCAGCAAGCGGGCGGTTTGCCTTGCAACATCAAGTTTCTGATCGAAGGAGAAGAAGAGATCGGCAGCCCGAATCTGGAGCCATATCTTCGAGCGTACAAGGAGCTTTTCCAGGCGGATGCCTGCATTTGGGAATTCGGTGGAAAGGACGAAAATGAGCGAATCAGCATGGTTGCCGGGATCAAAGGAATGGCCTACCTTGAGCTGACCTGCGTAGGGGCAGATATCGACATGCACTCCTCTGTCGGTGCCTATGTAGACAATGCAGCATGGCGCCTCGTACAGGCATTGGCGACGATGAAGAATCAGCAAAACGAGATTTTGGTCGAAGGCTTCTTCGATGGGATCGAGGAACCGACAGCGGATGAAAAGAAAGTCGTTTCCGAATTGCCGTTCAGTGAAGAGGCGACAGCAGCACTATACGGCTTGAAACGCCCACTGATTACCGCTTCAAACAACGTGGACCCGAGAGAAGCTATGGTATTCCACCCGACCATGACCATTTGCGGTCTGGATAGCGGCTATACAGGAGAGGGCGCGAAGACGGTGCTGCCGAAAAGCGCGAAGGCCAAGCTGGATTGCCGCCTTGTCCCAGGACAAGATCCACAGCACATCATGAAATGCATCGAGAATCATTTGGAGAAGCATGGTTTTACGGATATTACCGTCACCATGATCAACGGACAGAAAGCGTATCGCTCCGATTTCCACCATCCATTTGTTGCTCATGTACTAGATACGGCTCGCGTCATATATGATCATGAACCCGTGCTTTCGCCAAACGCGGCAGGTACAGGTCCGATGTATATTTTTGGTGAACAGCTGAAGCTTCCTGTCGTCAGTACAGGGGTAGGCTGGGTTGGCTGCAAAGTACATGCGCCGAACGAATCTATCCGTTTGAAAGACTTCGAGGAAGGAATTGCCCATATGGTTGTCATGCTCTCTGGGTTTGCCAAAGCCCTGTCAGAGTAGCAGCATACGAGTAAAGGATTATGCAATCTGATAGCGAAAAAGGGGCCTTTCTTATAAAAAGGTCTCCTTTTTTATTTGGAACCCCTCGCAGCACTTCTAGAGTGGACTTTGCTTTTGCAAACCATGTACAATCGTAGATAATAGTGTACATACATTTAGAGGAGGCGAAAAGCGTGAACAGCGATACACATCCATTCGAAATCGCAACCTTTGCTGGCGGATGCTTCTGGTGCATGGTCAGTCCGTTTGACAAGATGCCAGGCATTCAAAAAGTCGTCTCCGGCTATACAGGCGGTCATGTCGAAAACCCAACCTATGAACAGGTATGCTCTGATACGACGGGACACTATGAAGCTGTCCAAATCACATATGATCCGTCCCTCATCTCATACGACGAATTGCTGCAAATGTTTTGGAGACAAATCGACCCGACAGACGCTGGTGGTCAATTTGGTGACCGAGGTCAATCGTATGCGCCGGCGATCTTCTATCATAATGAAGAGCAAGAAAGGCTTGCGCAAAAATCCAAGCAAGAGCTGGAAGCGAGCGGTCGTTTCCAAAAGCCCATTGCAACGCTGATTTTGCCGGCCAAACCGTTCTATCCGGCGGAGGAGTATCATCAGGACTACTATAAGAAAAATCCGGTTCGCTACCAATACTACCGCGCGGCATCAGGCAGAGCGAAATTCACCAAGGAAGCATGGCGCGACCGTGCGAAGCAAGAAGAATTGAAAAAAATCTTGACCCCGCTCCAGTACGAGGTCACGCAAAATAACGGGACAGAACGTCCGTTTACGAACGAATTCTGGGATCACAAAGAAGAGGGCATCTACGTTGACATCGTCTCCAACGAGCCTTTGTTCAGTTCCTTGGACAAGTTCGATTCCGGTTGCGGGTGGCCATCCTTCACCAAGCCATTGCAGGAGGAAAACGTAACCGAGCATGTGGATTTGACACATAATATGATTCGCACAGAGGTTCGCAGCAAAGAAGCAGATTCTCATCTCGGCCACGTTTTCGAGGACGGTCCAGGAGAAAATGGATTGCGCTACTGCATCAATTCAGCCGCATTGCGCTTTATTCCGAAGGATCGTTTGGAAGAAGAAGGCTTCGGGGGGTATAAGCGATTGTTTGAAAAAGAATAAAGTGTGGACCGCTGCTCTCCGGGAAACATGGGAGAAGGGCGGTCTTTTTGCTAGACATACAACGAGGGAAACATAAGAGCATGCAGGGAGGGTCCAATGTACACACAGACATCCTTACACAGACGAATTGGACTGTTACTCGCAGCACTCATGACCATAGCAGGCTGTTCTTTCGGTCAAGAGCCTTCTCACAACAACCAAATCGTACCGACACCGCAAAACGTTGCTGAGGGTGGCACGTTAATCATTGCACGTATGTCGGATGCAGCCAATCTCGATCCCCATTTTATTTTGACGATTAATGAGGCGAGTGTCGTCCAAGGAAAAGTGTATGAGGGGCTCGTCAAACGTGATCGGAACATGAATATTCAGCCACAGCTCGCGACGGCATGGGAACAAATCGATGATCTTACTTGGGAGTTTACTCTCCGACAAGGCGTTATTTTTCACGATGGGACCCCCTTTCATGCACAGGCAGTCAAGAAAACATTTGATCGCGTATTAAATCCAGCGGTGGCTTCTCCTCGAGCAGCGATGTTCGAAAAAGTAAAGCAGGTTAGGGTCATCAATCCGTACAGAGTGCAATTCATTCTTCATAAGCCATTTGCGCCTTTGCTTTCTATTTTGGCCAGTCACGAGGGGAGCATCCTCAGCCCTACTGCAATCGATAAATACGGACGGGAATTATCGCAGCACCCGGTTGGTACTGGCCCTTATCAGTTCCAATCATGGGAGCATGGCAGTCAAATTACGTTGAGCAAAAACCATTCCTATTGGGGTGAAGCCGCTACGCTTGATCATGTCGTCTTCAAGGTTGTTCCGGATGGTGCGGCTCGCATCGCGATGGTAGAGAAGGGAGAAGCACATGTCGCGGAGTCCATCCCTGTCATGGAGCTGGATCGAATTCAAGCCTCCAACCAGATGCGCGTGTACCGCAGTGATGCGCTCGGGACGGAGTTTATCGGGTTTAATGTATCACGTCCACCACTGAACGATATCCGTGTGAGGAAAGCCATCAGTATGGCGATCGAGACGGGAGCGATCATTAAAGGGGTGTATAACAACGTGGGAACAAAGGCGAATTCCCCGATGGGACCGCATGTGTTCGGCTACAGTCCAACTGTGAAAAGCTACCCGTACGACATCAACCAATCGCGTCGGTTGCTCACAGAGGCAGGCTATCCAGATGGTTTTCCTATTCAAATGATTACCTTCAATAGACAGGATCGAATCTTGGTTGCCCAAGTGATACGGTCGCAATTAAAAGGGATCGGCATAGACGCGGAGCTAAAAGTCGTCAGCTACGATGAGTTTGTCCGAACCATTGAGCAAACGAAGGATCATGAGATTTTTGTCAGTGGCTGGGCAAATGCAACTGGGGATGCCGACTACAATCAGTACAATCTGTTTCATACATCGGGTGGCGGGGCGGGCAACAGCTTTCAATACAGCAATCCCGAGCTGGATCGTCTCATCGAGGCTGGTCGTATCGAAACAGATCCGGCCAAAAGACTTGCCATCTACGCAAAGGCACAAGAAGTGGAGCTGCAAGACGCTTTGGTTGTTCCGATTCGCAATCTGGAGAATTTGGCTGTGATCAGCAACCGTATTCAGGGCTTCTCCATCAGTCCAGCGGGTTATCTGAATCTCGATCAGGTCGTGATTTCTCAATAAAACATGTAACGAAAAGCCGGTCAATTATGTCATAATAGGTACGTACTTTTATTACCTACATAATTGGATCAGCTCCCAAACGAAAGGAACGTTACAATGAGAAGTTTTCGAAACCGGCTTTTGCATCCACTCGTGCTCGTAACGGCAATGACATTTGTGTTGTCTGGATGTAACAGTATAGCTGCTCCTCAAGAATCACAGACACCACCATCCGTGGAGACACCAACTCCTCCAAAGAAGGAAGAAGCGAAGCCAAAGGAGGAGACAACGCCTCCACCTGCTGAAACACCAAAGCAAGAACAACCGGAGCAACCCCAGAAAGCGAAGCCAACGGAAACGAAACCGGCAGAAAAGCCGCCAGCGGGTCAGCCGCCTGAGCTGTTGTTCCCGGACATCGAGGTCGTGGGTGAGCCTGAGAGTATTGCTGTACTGGTGAACAAACAGCGCAAGCTTCCGGAGAACTATCAGCCAAATGATTTAGTGTTCCCAAATGTTCCTTACTTGCTCCCAGAAAAGAGCGAGAAACGAAAAATGCGCAAAGAAGCAGCGGGTGCGCTTGAGCAGTTATTTGCGGCAGCCCAGGCTGATGGTGTTCAGTTGGCGGGCGTTTCTGCCTATCGCTCCCACGCCTACCAGAAAGCGCTGTTTAATCGATATGTAAAAAAAGACGGGGTAGAGAAGGCACGGACTTACAGTGCAGTTCCTGGGACGAGTGAGCATGAGACGGGACTCGCGATTGACGTCTCTGGTAAGGATGGCAAATGCGCAGCAACGAGCTGCTTTGCCGGAACCAAGGAAGCGAAGTGGCTGGATGAAAACGTCGAGAAGTTTGGATTTATCATTCGCTACCCAGAGGGAAAAGACGCGATTACGGGTTATATTTATGAGCCGTGGCATTTGCGCTATGTAGGTGTCGAGATCGCGCAAGAAATCGGAGAAAAAGGGATTACGCTCGAAGAATATTCAGGTGCTGTACCTGTTTCCACACCAACGAATTAAAGAAGCAACGCCGATCTCTTACCGAAGAGAATCGGCGTTTTTGCTAGGCAGTTATGCTATAATGTTCACGGGTGAAGATAATGGTCGAAAAATCAATCAGAGAACGTATTATTGAAACATCCATGCGCTTGTTTGAAGCAAATGGCTACCACAAAGTGACTGTGGATCAAATTGTGAAAGAAAGCGGCACGTCAAAGGGAGGATTCTATCACAACTTCAAATCAAAAGATGAACTCCTCTACATCATTCATGATCAATTCATTACGTATGTGCTGGAGAAAGCAGAGGAAGCTTACGAGAAGTGGGATACCCCGACAGAACGACTGCAGGCCATCGTAAAATCCTTCGTCATGATGATTGATCTGTACCGCTCTCAGGTTACGATTTTTTATCAGGAAAGCTTGTTTTTAGCTCCGGAGTACTACACGGATATTGAGACGAAACGGGATCGCTATAAAAAAATTATGTTCACCGTCATTTCGGACGGGATCGAATCGGGTGAGTTCCGCCCGGAGCTGCCCGTGCCGATTGTGTCCATGGCTATTTTTGGCATGGTGAACTGGATTTACAAATGGTATCAAAAGTCAGGGACGTACTCGATCGAGCAAATCGCGGAGATTTATGCAGATATGGTTCTTCATTCCGTTTTGAAATCAGAATCGATGGAAAACCCGGCCTTTCAGCGTTTTTTCCTGCAATCACAAGAAAATCCCTTCAAGTCATTGTAGGGGGCTAACAAGGATCATGCGGCTACACTCAAGCTTTTCGATAGGAGACAGGGGCATAGTCGCTTGATGGTCCCATCTAAAATAACAAGGTCAGACCAACTAGTTGGTCTGTACTAGTATTCTGACATTTGTTATAATATCGAAAAGACCAACTGGTCGGTCTTGCACAATCACCACAGACCAACTAGTCGGTTCGGAGATTGTGTAGTCAGATTCGGATTAGGGAGGAATAGTCGTGCTTACCATTTACGAATTACGAGAACTTGTAAAGCTATTGGAGCAGACGGACATAGAATCTTTTGAGGTAAATGACGAAGATTCTTCTTTGCGTATCAAACGAAGAAATGGGAATCAAGTCACAGCCCTACATCAGCCCCCCGTACAAACCAAAAGCGCGCCAATCTTGACGGCGGCACCCGCTGTTCTTTTGCCTAAAAAAGAAACGATTGAGCGCCCGGTCGCAACCGTTCCAGTGGAAGTACCTCAGAAATCGGGGGAAGTGACAGAAAACTTGTACAAAATTACTTCACCTATGGTCGGAACCTTCTATGCAGCACCTGCCGTTGACGCAGCACCATACGTATCCGTAAATGATCGGGTAGAGCCAACTACCATTGTCTGTATTGTCGAAGCCATGAAGCTGTTTAACGAGATTGAAGCAGAAGTAAAAGGAGAGATTGTCCAGGTTTTGGTGGAAAACGGTCAGCTGGTCGAGCATGGACAGCCGTTATTCCTGGTGAAGCAAGCGTAATGGAGCAGCTTTTAAGGGGAGGACTGGAAGAGTGAGCAAACATACATGGTTCAAGGAATTCTCCGTTCCGACGTACGAGCAGTGGCGGGAAGCGGCAGAGAAATCGCTAAAGGGTGCATCTTTTGATGCCAAGCTCCTGACGCATTCGTACGAAGGGATTGTTCGCCAGCCAATATATAGATACGAAGATGTCAAAACATTGCCGCATCTGGAAGCGCTACCAGGAGAGGCACCTTTTCACAGAGGGAATCAGCAGCCTGGCGAGCATAAGGAACACAAATGGCATGTCTGTCAGGAGATCATCGCACCGAGTGCAGAGACTTTCAATCAGGCAGCCATAAACGATTTAGCTCGAGGACAAACCATGCTGCATCTGATGGTGGATCAAGCAACTTTGGCTGGGCTTGACCCTGACGAAGCTTTGCCAGAAACGATTGGTCACAAAGGCGTTTCTGTTTTTTGCCGAGAGGATATAGAGCAGGCATTTCAAGGGGTGAAGCTTTCCGAGGTCCCTCTTTACGTGAACACGGGAGCGCTGGGCTTGCCCATTCTTTCGCTCATTTTGGCAAATGTTGAAGCGACAGGCCAACAATTCTCCGAGCTTCGCGGATGCATCGGCCAAGACCCTGTAGCGGTTCTGCTCACAGAGGGCAAGCTCCCTTGTTCCTTGCAGGCAGCTTATAACGCTATGGCAAGCGGGGTGAAATGGGCAAAGGATCATGCACCTGCGCTGAAAACGATCCTGGTTCAAAGCAATCCTTATCAGGACGGCGGCGGAAACGCAGTTAACGAACTGGCTTTTTCACTGGCCACAGGGGTCGACTATTTGCAGGCGATGCTTGAGCGGGGGATTTCCATAGAGGATATCGCAGCACGGATGCAGTTCGCGTACTCGATTGGTTCAGACGTTTTCATGGAAATCGCGAAGTTGCGTGCGGCAAGAATGCTCTGGTCAAACATCGTGGCGGCCTACGGAGGATCAACGGAAGCTCAAAAGATGACGATTCACGCCAGAACTTCGGCCTGGACGAAGACGATTTACGATCCGTATGTCAACATGCTTCGTTCCACAACAGAAGCGTTCTCAGCAGTCATTGGCGGAGCAGACAGTCTGCATGTATCCGCGTTTGACGAAGCCATCCGCCCTGCCAATGAGTTTTCGAGAAGAATCGCCAGAAATACGCAAATCATTTTGCAAGAAGAAGCGCATTTGGCAAAAGTGATTGACCCTGCGGGAGGTTCTTGGTACGTAGAATGGCTAACAGATGCATTAGCGAAAAAAGCATGGGAGTTGTTCCAGCAGGTAGAAGCGCAGGGTGGCATGCTGAGCGCATTAGAGGCAGGCTTCCCACAAGGCTTGATCGCTAGAATCGCGGATCAAAAAGCGGCGAGCATTGATACCCGTAAAAAGCGTTTGGTTGGAACCAACATGTATGCCAATACGGCTGAGCTGCCACTAGAGGCCAAGAGCCTTCCGAGTATTCACGAAGAGCGAGCAGCGGAAGCACGATCCCATCGGCTAAAACAGAACGCGACTCTCGTCTCCGCAGCGCTCGACGAGTTGTCAAAACATACCGATGAGCTCGTGGAACGCGCAGTAAAAGCTGTGCTTCATGGTGCGACTGTGGGGGATATCGCCAAAGCCATGAGCCGTGAAGATTCCGTGCAGACAATCATCCAGCCACTCCGTATTCACCGGGCATCCGAACGCTTTGAAGCCCTTCGGATACAGGCAGATGATTTCTTGAAAGCTACAGGAAAAAGACCGACCGTGTTCTTAGCGACGATGGGGCCAGTGGCAAAGCATAAGGCCCGGGCAGACTTCGCAGAAGAGTTTTTTGCGGTTGGCGGCTTTGATGTTATACGCAAGCAAGCATTCTCTACAACTCAAGAGGCGGCTGAAGCCGCGGTGGCATCAGGTGCAATGATCACGGTCATTTGTTCGGACGATGCGAGTTATCCGGAGCAGGTGCCTCCATTGGCTCATGAAATCAAGCAACGTGTACCTCAAATGACGGTTCTGTTGGCTGGCTTGCCTGAGGCGGAGCAGTTGACTACTTACAAGGCGGCCGGTGTAGATGACTGTATCCACATGCGTTCCAATTGCTACGAGATGCTGCGAGAACTTCAGGAGCGGATAGGAGTGAGCTCATAATGAAGCGACCTGATTTTTCAAAAATGGCTTATCAGTCCAAACGAGATGTGTCTGATTTGTTCCCCCAATTGGGTGAGAACGAACAAGGAATGGAGCAAATGTGGCAGACGCTGGAGCAGATCCCTGTTAAACCTCTGTACACAATGGAAGATGTGGAGGGAATGGATCACCTCGGCTACATGCCTGGTTTGCCACCGTATACGCGTGGGCCGTATCCGACGATGTATGTTACTCAGCCATGGACGGTTCGCCAATATGCCGGATTTTCTACGGCGGAAGAGAGTAACGCTTTTTACCGACGGAATTTGGCTGCGGGACAAAAAGGGCTGTCGATTGCCTTCGACCTCGCGACGCATCGCGGCTATGACTCCGATCATCCCAGGGTAGTTGGTGATGTCGGGAAAGCAGGCGTGGCAGTTGATTCCATTCTCGATATGAAAATCTTGTTCGACGGCATCCCCCTCGATAAAATGTCCGTCTCCATGACGATGAACGGAGCGGTTTTGCCGATTATGGCGTTCTATATCGTGGCGGCTGAAGAGCAAGGGGTATCACAAGCGGAGCTAACCGGAACGATCCAAAATGACATTTTGAAGGAATACATGGTTCGGAATACTTACATTTATCCGCCAAAAGCGTCGATGAAGATCATTTCCGATATTTTTGCCTACACCTCCAAGCACATGCCCAAATTCAACAGCATCAGCATTTCTGGCTACCACCTGCAGGAAGCGGGTGCGACCGCGGATATTGAATTGGCTTACACGTTGGCAGATGGGTTGGAATACGTTCGCACTGGACTTGCAGCAGGTATTGACATCGATGCGTTTGCGCCACGGCTATCGTTTTTCTGGGCGATTGGCATGAACTACTTCATGGAAGTGGCGAAAATGCGTGCAGGTCGCTTGATTTGGGCCAATCTGATCAAGCAGTTCCATCCAAAAAACGAAAAGTCGATGGCACTGCGGACACACTCACAAACGTCTGGATGGAGCTTGACAGAGCAGGACCCGTATAACAACGTGGTGCGGACGTGCATCGAAGCCATGGCGGCTGCTCTGGGGCATACCCAATCTCTGCATACGAACGCACTGGATGAAGCGATTGCGTTGCCGACAGACTTTTCGGCTCGGATCGCGCGAAATACGCAGTTGTTTTTGCAGGACGAAACCGAGATAACCAAGGTCGTCGATCCGTGGGCTGGTTCTTATTACGTCGAGTCCTTGACGGCGCAGCTCGTGGAAAAAGCGTGGGCGCACATCGAAGAAATCGAAGCACTTGGCGGTATGGCGAAAGCAATTGAGACGGGATTGCCGAAAATGAAGATCGAGGAAGCGGCTGCACGCCGTCAGGCACATATAGATTCGGCGAAGGAAGCCATTATTGGCGTGAACAAATACCGTCTGGACAAGGAAGACCCGCTGGAAATTCTTGAAGTCGACAACACGGCGGTTCGGGAAGCGCAAATCAGGCGTTTGCAGGAGCTGCGCAGTAACCGGGATGAGGCGAGAGTGCAAGCAACACTTCAGGCCATTACGGAATGCGCGAAAACGGGCGAAGGCAATCTGTTGGAGCTGGCCATTGAAGCGGCGCGAGCAAGAGCTTCTTTAGGAGAAATATCGGATGCCTATGAAAAAGTCGTGGGGAGACACAAGGCGGTCATTCGCTCCATTAGCGGCGTCTACAGTTCCGAATACGCAGATGCCGATGAGGTCGTGGCAGTGCGCAAGATGGCAGACGAATTCGAGCAGTGGGAAGGCAGACGTCCCCGTATTATGATCGCGAAAATGGGTCAAGACGGACATGACAGGGGCGCGAAAGTGATTGCTACCGCTTTTGCCGATTTGGGCTTTGATGTTGACATCGGTCCGTTGTTCCAGACACCTGAGGAAACAGCAAAACAAGCAATTGAAAATGACGTGCACGTGATCGGCTTCAGCTCGCTTGCGGCAGGACATAAAACATTGCTGCCACAACTGGTGGAAGAGCTCAAGAAGCTGGGACGCGAGGATATTGTCGTCGTTATAGGTGGTGTTATACCAGCACAAGATTACGCCTTTTTGCGAGAGCATGGTGCCGCAGCTATCTTTGGGCCAGGAACAGTCATTCCTGTAGCAGCCCAGCACGTTCTGCAAGAGATCGTGTATCGCCTGGAGGCTGCTGGACAATGACCGGGGGCAAGGCTGACAAGAATTTCTTGAACGTTTCCTCCAAGGCACGTCTCCCACGCTTATCCGTGGATCAATACGTCGCAGGTGTACGAGAGAATAACCGAACGGTTTTGGCACAGGCAATCACGCTGGTCGAGAGTAATGCTCCTGCTCATATGGATATGGCCCAAGAGGTGATCAAGCAGCTGCTTCCTCATACAGGTCAATCCATCCGCATTGGGATATCCGGTGTGCCCGGTGCAGGCAAGAGCACGTTCATTGAAGCATTTGGCAGTATGCTTTGCGAAAAAGGTCATCGTGTCGCTGTTTTGGCCGTTGATCCGAGCAGTACGGTTACACGCGGGAGCATTCTCGGTGACAAGACACGAATGGAGCTCTTGTCACGCAATCCACAGGCGTTCATCCGACCGTCTGCCACGGGAGGCACGCTAGGCGGTGTCAATCGGAAGACACGAGAAACGATGCTGATCTGTGAGGCAGCAGGCTATGATGTCATTTTGGTTGAAACGGTCGGCGTCGGACAAAGCGAGACGACAGTCAGGTCCATGGTCGATTTCTTTTTACTCCTGATGCTGACAGGGGCGGGCGATGAGCTGCAAGGAATCAAAAAAGGCATCATGGAAATAGCAGATGCGCTTCTGATCAATAAGGCCGATGGGGAAAACCGCACGCGTGCCTTGATCGCCAAAGGGGAGTACAATCGCGTTCTGCATTACTTGCAGCCGGCAACCACTGGCTGGGAGACGAAAGCATACATGTGTTCCTCGCTAACAGGGGAAGGCATTGAAGATATTTGGGAGGTCATCGGTCAATTTCGTGAAACCACCATTCAAACGGGTGGCTTCGAGGCAAGGCGCAAAGCACAGCTACTCGATTGGATGCACAGTATGGCTCAGGACTACTTGCGCGCGACCTTTTTCGGCAACCAGCAAGTAGCCGAGGTGCTTCCTTCGATTGAAGGAGCGGTTGCGAGTGGCGAGATTTCACCGACCAGTGCTGTACAGCAATTAGTGGCGATCTATGAGAATGCGATCATGAAAAAGGAATAGAGAGATGGTGGCCGATATGAGCAACAATATGTACGAAAAAATTGATGAATTGATGGAACGCAAATATAAAATCCAGCTAGGCGGCGGAGATGCTCGCATCGATGCCCAGCATAACCGCGGCAAGTTGACTGCACGCGAGCGGATCGAGCTTCTGCTTGACCCAGACACCTTCATGGAGCTGAACCCGTTTGTTGAGCATCGTGCTACGCATTTTGGCCTCGACCAGATGGAGGCACCAGGCGAGGGCGTTGTGACTGGCTACGGTAAAATCAACGGTCGCCCTGTCTATTTGTTCGCGCAGGATTTCACGGTATTTGGCGGTGCTCTGGGTGAGATGCACGCGATGAAAATCGCCAAGGTAATGGACTTGGCAGCGAAAAACGGCGCTCCTTTTATCGGTCTGAACGACTCTGGCGGCGCACGCATTCAAGAAGGGGTAAGCTCGCTGGATGGCTACGGCACGATTTTTTACCGCAATGCCATTTACTCCGGTGTGATTCCGCAAATCTCTGTCATCCTTGGACCTTGTGCAGGAGGAGCGGTTTACTCTCCAGCAATTACGGATTTCGTGTTCATGGTAGAAAAGACGAGTCAAATGTTCATCACAGGTCCAAAAGTGATCGAAACCGTTACAGGTGAAAAAATATCCGCGGAGGATCTAGGCGGAGCCAAAGTCCATTCGACGGTAAGCGGCAATGCCCATTTTACGGGAGAAACCGAACAGGAAGTATTGGAAGGAGTACGCAGGCTGCTGAGCTTCCTGCCACAAAACAATCGCGATCGCGCACCTGTCGTAAAAGCAGAGGAGAATAATGGTTGGCAAGAGGAGCTTTTGGAGCTGGTACCCGCTGAAAGCACGAAAGTATACGATGTGCGCAAGGTCATCGAAAAAATCGTGGATCACGGTGATTTCATGGAAGTACAGCCAAACTTTGCCCGCAATATCGTTATCGGTCTGGCGCGTATCGATGGACACAGTGTCGGAATTATCGCCAACCAGCCGAAGGTCATGGCAGGCGGTCTGGACATTCATTCATCGGATAAGCTGGCACGGTTCATCCGTTTCTGCGACTGCTTCAACATTCCGCTGCTAACCTTTGAAGATGTCTCTGGCTTTTTCCCGGGAATCAATCAGGAGCACGGAGGGATTATCCGTCACGGGGCGAAAATCTTGTATGCATACTCAGAAGCAACGGTTCCCAAAATCACGGTGATTCTACGCAAAGCTTACGGAGGGGCTTATGTGGCACTGAACTCCAAATCCATTGGAGCAGATGTCGTGTATGCATGGCCGAATGCAGAGATTGCCGTCATGGGTCCCGAGGGAGCAGCCAACGTCATTTTTGCAAAGGAAATCGAACAAAGTGAGGACCCAGCCGCGACTCGCGCAGAGAAAATTGCCCTCTACCGTGAAAAGTTCGCAAATCCATATGTCGCGGCAAGTCTCGGGATGGTGGATGACGTCATCGATCCGCGCGAAACCCGTCAAAAGGTGGCGCAAGCGTTGGAAATGCTAAGAAACAAGCAGGAAGATCGCCCGTACAAAAAGCATGGGAATATCCCGCTTTAGAAAGGAGCTCTGATCGTGCTATGAAGCTGCATGAACTGCGTGAATTCATCAAGCTGGTCAATCAGTCTTCCATTGAGGAGCTGGAATGGGAGAAGGGCAAGACCCGAATCGTGATCAAGAAAAGCGTACCAGTAGAAGCCGTGGCTGTTAATGCGCCTGTACAGGTGGGCGAAGTGGAGCATGGTTATCAGGAGGCAGCCGCCACTGCTGAGTCCGTCGATGTTGCTGCTGAGGCACCTAAGGAAGTGACACAACAAGTCATGTCTTTAGGAGTAGGACTGTTCTATGCGGATGTGACAGTAGGGCAGACCGTTCAAGCAGGCGAAAAGGTTGGACGCTGCACGGCTGATGCTCTTCAGCTATCTACCGATATTACGACCCCCGTTAGCGGAATCATCACGGAAATTCTCGTCGTGGATGGTCAGTTTGTCGATTATGGAAAAGCTTTGATCGTTGTCAAAACTCAGTAGGAAGGAGAGCGCCTATGTTTACGAAAGTATTGATTGCCAATCGCGGCGAAATCGCTGTCCGCATTATCCGTGCTTGTCAGGAACTAGGGATACGTACAGTCGCTGTCTTTTCTGAGGCGGATCGGGAAGCGTTGCACGTAGAATTGGCGGATGAAGCGTATTGCATCGGACCTACGGCGTCCAAGGACAGTTATTTGAACATGGCACGGATTATGACGGTCGCACTTCACACGAAGACAGACGCTATCCACCCGGGCTATGGCTTCTTGGCGGAAAACGCTTCGTTTGCCCAGCTTTGCCAAGATTGCTCCATTACCTTTATCGGTCCAGATCCCGAAGCGATCACCAAAATGGGTGACAAAGCCGTAGCAAAAGCAACGATGAGTCAAGCGAATGTTCCATTAGTTCCAGGTACAGAAGGCTTGATTGAAGACATCGATGAGGCATTGCAGGTGGCGGAAAAAATCGGCTATCCTGTCATCGTAAAAGCAACGGCTGGCGGCGGCGGTAGAGGCATGCGTGTCGCTTTTGACGCCGATGAGTTGTCCAAGGCCATTCGGCAAGCCCAGAAAGAAGCGGAGACGGCATTCGGCAACGCCGGCGTGTACTTGGAAAAATACGTGGAAGAGCCGCGGCATGTGGAAATTCAAATCATGGGCGACAAGCACGGCAACGCTGTGTACTTGGGAGAGCGGGATTGCTCCATCCAACGTCGTCATCAAAAGCTGGTAGAGGAAGCGCCATCACCGGCGCTGGACCAAGCCCTGCGCGAGCAAATGGGGCAGGCTGCGGTGGCGGCTGCCAAAGCGGTTTCGTACCACGGAGCGGGTACCGTTGAATTTTTGCTCGACAAGCACGGCCAATTTTACTTCATGGAAATGAATACGCGGATTCAGGTAGAGCATCCCGTGACAGAGATGATCACAGGAATCGACTTGATTAAAGAACAAATATCTGTCGCAGCAGGCAATCCGTTATCCTTCTCACAAGAAGACGTGAAAATCAACGGATGGGCAATCGAGTGCCGGATCAATGCCGAGAATCCTGCGAAAAACTTTATGCCATCACCAGGGAAGGTCATCAATTACTTACCGCCTGGCGGTTACGGTGTGCGCGTGGACAGTGCGGTTTATCCCGGCTACGAAATCTCTCCCTTCTATGACTCAATGGTCGCCAAGCTGATCGTTTGGGGAACAGATCGCAACGAAGCCTTGGCGCGCATGAAGCGGGCGCTAGGTGAGTTTGTCATCGAAGGCGTGCATACGACGGTTCCCTTCCATGAGAAGCTGCTGGAGCACCCTGACTTTGTCGCAGGCAATTTCGCTACGAATTTTCTGGAGAAAAATACGCTGGATTTGTAACGAGCATGAAAGAACTGTAACAGAAATGGCTCTTTGTTACAGTTCTTTTTTCATTTACCCGAAATAGGCTGCAAACAACTGGAAATGAGTGACAGGAACAGTGAGGTCGGTCTCATGGAGAAAAAGATGGCAGATTTCAGCGCGAGTGATTACCAGCCTTTATTGTCCAGCGATTATCTGGGTTGGTCGGGTTTAAAGGTAACACAGTGGGAGCAGATTCCCCCCGCACGAATGTACGATGCCTCACAGCTATCCAATCACGTGATTGTCATCCATGGGACAGCAGAACCGCTGCTGCTGCAATTCTTTGACGGCAGGCACCCTCGCGAGAAGAAAGTCACAGCTGGAGAAGTACAGATTTTTCCTGCGGGTGAAAAATGGTCGTGTCAATGGACGCGCCCACTCTCCTTTGTCAAACTGGAGCTCGATCCTCTCTTTTTGGAGCAGGTGGCGGAGGAATCCGGTTTTTGGCATGCTGACAAAAAGAAACTGGATCTGGGCTTCCTCATTCGTGACGACAAACTCGTCGTACTCACCCAGTGGATGCTAGAAGAAGTTCAAAATGGCGGGCAGAGCGGAAAACTTTATAACCATTCACTCGCTAATATGGCAGCCGTTCACTTACTTCGCTACTATACCAGATACCGGCAAAGCCGTGCGGACACCTTCGCCATGAACAAACATGTTACAACCATGATTGACTACATGAAGACAAATGTGGAGGTGGGTATAACCCTCGTCGACCTTTCGCGGGTGAGCAATATCAGCTTGTCTCAATTGGTTCGCCTGTTTAAAAAGCATACAGGAGTGACGCCGCATCAATATCTGATTCAACTGCGGATTGAACGTGCTAAGCAGTTGATTCGCTGCGGGAATTTGAGTGGAAAGGAAATTGCCGTGCATGCCGGATTCTCTGATCAGGCTCACTTTACGAAGCTGTTTAAAAGAATGACGGGCATGTCACCGCTGCAATATGCGTCCCACAGTAGAAATGATTGAACCATGCATGACCCGAAAAACCAGTAGTTGAGTAAAAGGCTGCTGGTTTTTTAGTGAGCATTTTTGACCAATAGATGCGTATTTTGTTCAATATTTTCACGTGGGATCGGTCTTATACTGAGAATGCAAAATCACCAAAGATACAAGAAGGAGTGAAGAAGTCTTGAAGGGACAAGAGGTTGTTCGGCTTTTTTTTGAAAGAGAAGGAAGGCAGGATGTCTGGGGAATGGGAATGCTCATGGCAAACCATATCATCTATGAAATGCCGTATAGTCTTCAAGCAGATCGGGTGGAGGGGAAAGAAAAACTCATTCAATTACTGGACCAGTTTATTGGAAAGGGAAATGGTCTGTACTCGTTTTGGGAAATCTCCAACATTCGTATCTATGAGGTAAATGAAAGCTGTCAGGAGCTGTATTTTGTTGAAATGGACGGGAAGGCAACCGTCAAAGAGAGTGGATTGGCCTATTCCCAATCCTATGTGAGTATGTTACGAGTTTTCAATGGAGAGATAGTCTTGTGGAGGGAATATTTCAATCCGATTGAGCTGCAGAAGGTGCTGGATTCATAGGAGTGTTGACTTTATCTTGGAATGATAGTAGTATTCATTTATACTACTAAAAAGGAAGGAGGTAACATCTTGATTGATGAGCTCCGAAAAATCGGATTGTCAGACCTGGAAGCCAGATGTTATTTGGTGCTTCACGAGGAACCAAAAATTTCAGGATATGAAGTGGCCAAGAAAGTTTCCGTCTCTAGGACAAACGTATACGCTGCACTACGAGCGTTGACCGAAAAGGGCATGTGCCGCATGATCGAATCGGAGCCTGTTCTTTATGATGCGGTACCGATCGAGCAGCTGATCCGTTTGTTACAATCGGAATTTGATCAAACAACCCGTGTACTTCAAGAACAGTTGAAATCCACTCCCCGAACGTCTTCTTCCTTTTATAATTGGCAAGGTGACAAGGCGATTGAAACAGCCATTAAGCGTATCGTCTCAAATGCAAACAAAAGCATTGTTGTCGATATTTGGTCTGAAGATGTTCATTGGGTAGAGGAACCGCTGGTAGAAGCAGAAAAACAAGGGGTTGCTGTCACGCTAATATCCATTGGCGAATGCCATGCAAGGCTAAAAAATGTTGTCGTACATAAAAGGAGTGCGGAATGGAATCAAGTGCAATCCAGGAAGTTCTCTATTCTTTGCGATGCACATTCGGCATTGCTGGGCAGCTTTGGGCGCGGGATCAAGCCCACTATACTGGAGACCGACCACCCGTCACTTATTGAGTTGCTGCAAAATGCGTTCTACCATGACATCATCATGGGTCAGATCGAGAAGGATTTCGGCCAAGTGCTGGAAGAGAAATATGGGAGTGACTATGTAAGCATTATCGCCCCTTACAGGGAATACTTATAACGAGTATTTCCCCTTTTTTTGACTAACGCATAGTAGTATTCATCAATACTCCTTATAATCAATGGCAGGGAAGTGACTTTTGTATGAACTACACCCATTCAGAAACGACAAGGACGTTGGACACAAAACGATGGTGGGCACTGTTTGTTTTACTACTCGGAACGTTTATGGTTATCTTGGATTCTTTTATTGTGAATGTTGCCATTCCAACGATCCAGGAACAACTTCATGCAAGTACAACACAAATACAATTTATAGTGGCATCTTACGTACTGTCTTATGCTGTATTATTGATTGCCGGAGCTCGTTTAGGAGATTGGCAAGGAAGAAAAAGGATGTTCCTTGTAGGCATGGGGATATTTATTGCGGCCTCGGCGTTGTGTGGGTTTTCATTGAGCGCGGGGTTCCTCATTTTTTCACGCGTAATCCAAGGAATTGGGGCAGCGATACTGATTCCTCAGGTGCTGTCGATAATTCAAGTGATTTTTCCGCCTGAGGAGAGAGGAAAGGCTATAGGTTTTTATGGCGCTGTAAGCGGCCTAGGGTTAATTGCGGGACAGATCATTGGGGGTACGTTACTCCATTTCGATTTATGGGGGCTTGGATGGAGAGCCGTCTTTCTGATTAATCTCCCTATTGGAATTTTGGCAATGCTCATGATTATTCCGTTATTAAAAGAAACCCCATCGAATGGGAATCAGAAAATAGATGTGCGCGGCATTATCATTCTTACTTGCGGTTTGCTGTTGCTTGTTTATCCCTTGGTCGTCGGTAGAGAAGCGGGATGGCCTCTCTGGATCTATTTGAGCTTTGTGGGAGCGATAGCCTTATTTTTCCTATACCAATTCCATGAAAAACGGATGACGCTACGCGGGGATGAACCGTTAATACGTGTAAACATATTCAAGGAGCGCACTTTCACCCTTGGTGTGTTTACAATTTTGGCCTATCAAATTGGAAACAGTGGATTTTTTCTCGTTGTTTCAATGACGCTTCAGGACGCCCTATCCCTTTCGGCGATAGACTCAGCCATTGCTTTTATTCCCATTGGTTTCGCCTTTTTTATAGCCTCCCTGTTAGGCCCCAAGTGGGTTAAAACAAATACATCCGTGCTGAAATGGGGAGCAGTATTATTAATAGCCGGATATGCAGCTGTGATTGCAGTTTGTTCTTATTACGGGAACGATCTGCATTGGCAGCAGTTGATCATGCCGTTCTTCTTGATAGGTTTGGGACAAGGATTCGTTGGGGCACCACTGATGGGGACGATTATGTCGGGTGTACCGAAAGAGCATGTAGGTTCAGCCTCCGGTATTTTAAGCACCTTTATGCAGACAGCCAATGCACTTGGGATTGCAGCCATTGGAAGCGTATTTTTTGCTGTCCTGTCCCAGGCGGCTACATACACCGGTACATCAGCGCTTCAACTACAATGGCACTCTTTTATTGTAGCGTTAGCTTGCAGTGCCATTCTAGGGGCAGTGACATTTACTCTCATCCTATGTTTGCAAAAAAAGAAGTCAGTGGCTTCAAGTTCGAAGACGACTCTCGTTATCAACCAAAAAGAGAATTAAACACAGAAAGCTAGCATGTAAATGACAGCCAATCCAAAGAGGGTTGGCTGTTTATTATGGAGGAGCCTTAATTCTATTATTTCAACTCGTCAAGAAAGCTTCTTACAGCCTGATAGTATCCATCAGGGTCTGTAGAATGGATATCATGCCCGCACTCAGCAAAGCTTGCAAGCTTTGTGTTTGGCCTTTGGGTCACCATGCGCTCGGCTTGACTTTCATCCAGTACAAAGCTTTTTTTTCCATGAATCAGCAAGATTGGGCAAGAAGACGCTAGCCAATCGCTCCACCATTCACCGTCAATGTGTCGCTGAGAGATAGGCATGCCTTTTAAATCAGAACGGAATCCCCAGCCTTGTTCATCCTCAAACACGCTTTCCGAAAAATAATCGACCGCCCGAACGCCGACTTCTTCCAGTGATTTCCTTAGGTCGTGTAAAGAAGGGGAGCGATGTGGGAGTTTTTCTGCAAAGGATAGGTCGGCCTTAATTTCTACCCCGATATCTTCTACAATGACTGCGTCCACAAGCTCAGGATAACGGGCCACAAATTGATAAGCGTTGACGCCTCCTAAAGAATGGCCAACGATCGTAACAGGAGCTCCATCTAAAACGCTCTGAACAAAGGCGAGAATATCGTTGAGGTAGCCTTCACGTGAATAGTCCGTATCTGGGGCATGCTCACTCCAGCCGTGACCTCGTTGATCCAATCCAATCACGCGCCAATCTGTGAATCTGGAAGCAAACCCGGTAAAGGTCCGTGCATCATTCATATGACCATGCAACAGGAGCAAAACTCTTTGACTGTCCCCGCCGAAATCGAGGTAAGATAGCTTTACATTACCTGATTGGAAAAAATTTCTCGTTATTGTACCGGTTTCTTGTGGCTGAAGCATATAGCAATTCCTCCTTAGTGATCATCAGCATCATGTCCAACTCGACTTCTCCTTCACAATAACAGATAATAGTGACAGGAATTGTCATAATAAAAACATTTGGAGAGTTATGCCATGCCAAAATCAAAAAGACTGCTGGAAATGATGATGACTGTCAACCGGAAGCGCAGGTTTACAGTGAGTGAGCTTGCTAACGAATTTGGCGTTTCAGGGCGAACAATACTCCGCGACCTGCAAGAGCTGAGTGAGTTAGGGGTGCCTTTGTACTCTGAGGTCGGACCGCATGGCGGATATCATGTTTTGAAGGAAAGGATTTTGCCGCCTATTGCATTCTCAGAGGAGGAAGCGGTCGCAATCTTTTTCGCGATCCATGCTCTTCGACACCATACCTCTCTGCCATTTGAGACAGAATCCTCCTCAGCGCTGAACAAATTTTATCAGTTCATGCCGCCGGATATTCGCGATCGCATTGATCAGATGAAACGCCGTGTTGATTTCGTGACACCGAAGCGGCAAGCAAGCTCTCCGCATTTACCCACTCTGCTGGATGCCGCCATCCAACAAAAAGTGCTTTGCATCACTTATGAAACGCGCGGACAACAATCCACACGGGAGATACAGCCAATTGGAATTTATACAAAAAACGGTCTATGGTACAGTCCGGCATATTGTTATCAACAGAAAGATATTCGCGTGTTTCGCTGCGATCGTATCCATGACGTCGTACCATCGGCATTGACGCCGTTGGATCTTCGAGACATTCACTTGGAAAATAGACAGGTCAAAACCGTCGAGGATCAGGACACGGTCCACTTATTTGCAGAGCTGACGACTGAGGGTGTGCAGGCTTGTGAGGCTGAGCTTTGGCTTGCATCTATGCTGCATGTGCGGCAGGATGGAAGTGGTTGGTTGGAAGGAAATGTAGCGAGAAGTGACATCTTGTTTTTTGCAAAGTTTTTGATTGGGTTGGGGAAAGAAGTGAGTGTACAGCATTCACCGGAAATAATAGACGGAATAAAAGCGTATTTGGCAGAACTGATGAGCATTTATTCGCAATGAGGAGGTAGCCATGGCATTACCCAAAAAAGGCACGAGGGGTATAACGGTAGGAGAACAGCGATATCGATGGGTCATTAGCCCAGCAGCGAAGGGTTTGCTCGCATTGACGATTCAGCACAATGAAGGGATAGGGCAATTAATTCGCGTGTACGTAAAATCCGATGTGAATGACTTTTGGGCGGAGTTTCCACTTGTGCAGCATTTGGATATGAGAGTGATAAAGCCAGCTGATGTCGCGGCGATTATTGAAGACGCGATCAAGCTGGGATGGCAGCCAGACAAAAAAGGGGCGCCTCTGAGCTTTGACTTCGTCGGCAGTACGCTCGTTAAAAAAGGGAATACATAGCAATATTGGAACTGGAGTTGTCTAGATAGAAGCAGAGGAGAAGAAGTGGGATGGAATGGGCAATCGTCAGCAAGACAAAGGATCTTGAGATCGTGCGAGCAGCAGTGGATCAATTAGATATCAACGAACGAGACCAACGCGGGCGAACACCGCTGATGCTTTTTATCACAAACCGAATGCCGCCAGAAGCGATTCAGATGCTATTGGATAAAGGCGCAGAGCTGGAGGCGGAAGACAAGCTGGGCGAAACCGCGTTGAAAAAAGCCGTCAAATTCAAGCAAGTCGAAGCCGTAAAACGATTGCTGAAACAGGGAGCCGAGCTTGACTCTAAGCACGGCATTTTGGCAACTGCCTGGAATGCGGCCAGGATGGACAAAGCAATTGCAGACCTGCTGCTCGAAACGAAAGGCGCAGTACGTCTAACGCTGTCTTCTGAGGAAGAGGATGCGGTGGATGATATTTTATATGAGGAATCTGAGCAGAAGCGGTGCCAAAAAATAAAACTGCTTGATTCATCTGTTCTCCTTCATGCTGTCGTGAATGGCTACAACTGGGATGACGGACCGGAGGCGATGATTGCGGCTTTTGAGAATCCTGCCTGTGCAACAATCACTCTTTTGGATATGTATGAACTGATGGATGCCGACTATTGGCTGGAAATGGACGAGGAGGAAATCGCGGAATCGGAGGAACGCAACCGCTGGAGAATGCTCGCCATCCAATTAACAGAGAAACTTGCAGATGAATGGGATAGGGGTTGATTATCATGTGTCGATATGGGATGTATGGTCCATACAAACAAATATACGCCTGTTTTCCTTGCCGAAAAGTGTTCAAGCAAACCTCCAAGTTTGAGATGACGGAGGAAGAATGGAACAAGATTAAGCATAGCTGCCCGCAATGCGGTGAGGGAATGAAGGATATGGGGCATGATTTCAAGGCTCCAAAGCAAACGGATGTGAAGCAGTGGAAAAAGGTTGAAATCCTCTATGAGCATGGGTTTACCTATCATTCCTGTGGCTGTGGTGGACCAGGCTATCGGCCAGCCCAATTACAGGAAGTGAACGAATTTCTTGAAAAGAACAAGCGGTTCAACACAGAGGGAGAGAAATTGCTGAATAGACTCACTGTAAGAATGTAAAAACGAGCAGGGGGCGGGGGATCGTGGCAACCTTCTTTTTGATCATGATTTACTTGTCGTTTATCAGCTTGGGACTTCCCGATTCGTTACTGGGGGCAGCTTGGCCGGTCATGCAAGCAGAATATGGGGCTGCATTTGGTATGGCTGGTGTGGTCAACATTGTGATTGCGTCTGGAACGATCGTATCTAGCTTGATGAGCGGTGTATTATTAAAACGACTGGGGACAGGAAAGATCACGCTGATCAGCTGTTTCATGACGGCGGCAGCCTTGCTCGGCTTTTCTTTTGCCCCTTCGATTTTATGGTTGCTGGTATTGGCATTACCGCTGGGACTAGGTGCTGGCTCTGTAGATGCTGCACTGAACCATTATGTCGCCACGCATTATCAAGCCCATCATATGAGCTGGCTGCATTGCTTCTGGGGAGTGGGTGCTACGCTTGGTCCTATTATTATGTCTGGCTTTATGCGGGATCATGATTTATGGCGGAATGGCTACTTGACCATTTCTCTTATTCAATTTGCATTAGTCGTACTTCTAGCGTTTACACTTCCTTTGTGGAAGCGGATGGAGAACATACAGAGCCATGCAGTCAAAGAGTCACAGGCTCAGCCGTCTCGTGGGCGGAGCGAAAAACCGTTACAAACGAAAGGTGTTAAGCTTACTTTACTGACCTTTCTCTTCTATTGTGGGGCTGAAGCTTCGGTGGGATTATGGGGGAGCAGCTTTTTGGTAAATGTGAAAGAGCTACCTGCGGCATTGGCAGCGGTGTGGGTAGCCATGTATTACGGTGGCATCACTGTTGGGCGATTTATCACGGGCTTTGTAACCTTCAAAGTGAGCAACCGCGTCCTGATTCGCAGTGGACTTCTCGTATCTTTCGCCGGGGCATCGCTGTTGATGTTGCCATTACCAACCTACTATTCGCTGATCGGTTTACTGTTGCTCGGGTTAGGCTTCGCTCCGATTTATCCTTGTATGCTGCATGATACCCCGGAACGCTTTGGGAAAGAGCAAACGCAAAAGCTTATGGGCTATCAGATGGCTGTAGCGTATACGGGAGCCACGTTTCTGCCTCCGTTGCTAGGGTGGCTTGCTGCACAGACGACCGTTTCGATTTTACCGTTTTTTATAGCCTTCTACATTGTGTTCATGCTATATGGTTCAGAGAGAGTCAATCGAATCATGAAGCAACGGATTGCCCAGTCAGAAACGATCTAGCTTGAGGCACTCGCTATTTTGACGATAGCATGTTTTGCAAAGCTTTTCCGTATAAAGACAGGGGCATCTGGTCGCCGCTTATGTAATAAAAGATGGCCATGCCATTCTCTAAAGCAAGAATCGTCCATGCCATTTCATCAGCAGATAGAGTAGAGTCACTTTCTTTTGGCATCAATGTCTGTATGGCCTTGGAAAGATGCTGTACCGACTCGATGATCATGTTCGACCATCGCTTTCGAACAGACTCTTCGCGCATGGCATAAAGCAAAAATTCCAGGTTCAGCATGTTCCACGTGCGATTTTGTTGCTGAACGGACATAAAATAGGCGTCCATGGCTTCTATAAAATGCGATAATGATGGCTGGTGATCAATTACGTGATGGATATTCGACACATGTAATTGCATCTGCCCTTCCAAAATAGCGAGAAAGAGATCTTCTTTGGACTGAAAATGAGCATAAACAGCTCCTTTGGTAAAACCAGCATGGTCTGCGATTTTATCAACGGAAGCCCCGTGGAAGCCTAACTGAGCAAAAATCTCAATGGCTGAGTCAATGAGCAATTGGCGTGTTTCCTGTTTACGCTCTGCTTGGGTTAATCTGCGTCTGTTCATTCGTCCGCCTCCTTCTCTTGACAATCATACCATATAGAATTAACATTCCATATAGTATTTAAATGCTTATCGGTATGTAAGATACAAATGGCAGTTTTGTAGGATTTAACCGTCTACTATGTCATGCTATTTTGGAGTACGATAGATATAGATCATCTAGTAAGAGGGGACAGTGTACGAATGCAGAGGGAAGAAAGCGTAGCAACGCGGAATCGGCCTATGTCCAATATTTTGGCGCAAACGGTAAAGACGGGGATTATCAAATCGAATTTGATTCCGATGTTTGCCGGATTAACATTGGCTTTATATACGTATCACTTCAGTCTTTTAGATAAGCTACCAGAAATCTTATTTGCTACAATCGGCTCTATTTTAATCATGGGTGCAGCGGGTGCCTTTAATAACGTGTATGATCGCGATATCGATTCGATCATGGAGCGGACGAAGAACAGACCTACGGTGACAGGGGATATATCAACGAAGACTGTTTTATGGCTCGCCTCCTTGATGACGATTTTTGGCTTGGCGGCTCTTGTCTTGGCAACACCGTTGGCTGCTATCATGGGTTTTCTCGGACTGTTTTTTTATGTCGTGCCTTATACGATGTGGACCAAAAGAAGGACGGTTTACAACACGGAGGTAGGGAGTATTTCTGGCGCAATGCCGCCGCTCATCGGTTGGGCTGCCATTCACCCGGATATCACGCATCCAGCTATCCTCGGTCTTTTTATCATCATGGTCATTTGGCAAATGCCTCACTTCTATGCGATTGCGATTCGCAAGCATGATGAGTACAAGGCGGCTGGGGTTCCGATGCTGCCGGTGGTCAAAGGTGCAAGACGTACCTACATTCAAACAAATGTTTATTTGGTCATTTTAATTGCCAGCAGTTTTCTATTTTGGTCATTAAGCGCTGGTCTTACATTTATGGCCCTGCTCCTGAATGTTTTATGGCTGGTTCTGAGTGTTTTTGGATACCGGAAAATGGATTCACAGAAATGGTCGAAAACGATGTTTATTTATTCGCTGATTCATATGACGGTGCTGTTCTCAACGGTGATTATTTACTCGCTGATGGGGATTATTTTCAAGTTGTAGAGATGAATAGATTAAGCATGTCGAAATATGTATATAATTATCGATTGATGTAGATTTGGAAAATATTATAATATAAAAGTAAGATGACCCGATAAGTTTCTCATCGGTGTCATTTTTTTTTGCTTGAAAAGAGTAAGGACACAAAATTTCTTTAGCTTGTTTGGGAAGTGGAAAGCTCAAACTCGGTACAACGTACAAATCGGAACCGAGAATCAATTCATTAAGATACATGGATGTGCACGACGGGATTTAGGAATCACGAATTATTTATATTTCATGGAGGATAGACGTAATGATAAGACATAATTTAGTGATAGGAAATATTCCAGCAATTTTGTGGGGGGACAAATCAGATAAGTTATTTATAGTTGTGCATGGTAGCATGTCAAATAAGGCAGATGACTCGATTGTTGTATTTGCAGAAGAAGCGACAGCAGTAGGTTATCAAGTTCTTAGTTTTGATTTGCCTCAACATGGTGAACGTAAAGATGATACTTATCTTTGTAAAGTTCAAAACTGTGTTCAAGACCTTAATAAAATTATGACATATGCAAAATCGTTATCAAACAATATAAGCATTTTTGCTTGTAGCATGGGAGTATATTTCAGCCTATTAGAATATTGCCATGAGCCATTGAATCAGTGTTTGTTTCTCTCTCCTGTGGTAAATATGGAACGTATAATAGATAACATGATGACATGGTTTAACATAAGTGAGAGTAGACTAAAAATAGAGAAAGAAATTTCAACACCTATTGGACAAACTCTCTATTGGGATTACTACTGTTATGTGAAAGAACATCCTATTGTAGCTTGGAATAATCCGACTTCAATTCTCTATGGTTCAGGAGATAGCTTATGTGAGTTTGACATTGTATCTGAATTTGCTAACCGCTTTAACTGTAATTTGCAACTAATGGAGAATGGAGAACACTATTTCCATACTCCGGAACAATTGCAGTATTTCAGACAATGGTTAAAAAAGAATATATACGTTAAATGATTAAGGGAAGTCAAAATGGCTTCCCTTAAAAGTTATATAATTTCAACATTATTTTAAGTCAATCGAAATATGAAAATGTTTTCTGTTGACAGAAAATGTGCCCTTCACTAATATAAACGTAAATGATAATCATTATTAACATATAAGAATGGAGATACCACTTTATGTTTGGATCAACTAAGAAGGCCGTTTTATTGATGGTAGCTGTTATTCTACTCTTATCAACAACTCTATTGGGGTGCACGAAACAGGAAACAGAGTCAAATGGTGAAAACAAGGCGGCTTCAGCGGAAAAGGTAATCACATTATCTTGGCCGAGGGATATCGGACCGATGAATCCTCATACATATAACCCTTCACAATTATTTGCTCAATCGATGAT
Source organism: Brevibacillus sp. NRRL NRS-603 (assembly GCF_003013445.1). Taxonomy (NCBI): domain Bacteria; kingdom Bacillati; phylum Bacillota; class Bacilli; order Caryophanales; family Paenibacillaceae; genus Brevibacillus; species Brevibacillus sp. NRRL NRS-603. The sequence goes on from NZ_PXZN01000012.1 coordinate 56,924, forward strand.
CTATGAACCGTTGGTTAGCTATAAGGAAGGGGGCAAAATTGAACCCTATCTTGCAGAATCATGGTCGATCTCGAAGGATGGCAAAGAGTATACCTTCAAGCTCCGTCAAAATGTAAAATTTTCGGACGGAACCCCGTTTAACGCAGCTATTGTGAAAAAAAACTTTGATGCTGTAATGAAGAACCCCAAATTACATAGTTGGCTTGGCGTTATTAATGCTCTTGACAAGACAGAGGTAGTGGACGAGCAAACTTTCAAAATGACTTTGAAGGAACCCTATTACCCTACATTGCAGGATTTGGCGCTAGTCCGTCCGGTTCGATTCCTGGGTGAAGCGGGTTTTCCGGATGACAGCGACACTTCCAAGGGCTTAAAAAAGCCGATTGGGACCGGTCCGTGGGTGCTGGCCGACTACAAGAAAGACGAATATGCTGTGTTTACCCGAAACCCAAATTACTGGGGCGAGAATCCAAGAATTGATAAAGTAACCGTAAAGATCATTCCCGATGCAGAGACGCGCGTAATGGCTTTTGAAAAAGGTGAGTTGGATTTGATATATGGTGAAGGAGCCATCAGCATGGATTCCTTTAATCAACTGAAAGAATCGGGAAAATATGTGACGGAGTTATCCGACCCTGTCGGAACGAGAAGCTTGCTTTTGAATACCTCCAATGAAAAGCTAGCTGACCTGAGGGTACGCATGGCCCTCCAGCACGGATTTAACAAGCAAGCAATGGTGGAAGGCATCACGCTAGGTCTGGAGGAGAAGGCGGACAACATCTTGTCCAAAAACTTCCCGTATACCAATATGGATGTCCAACAGGTCGAATACAATGTGGAGAAAGCGAATGCTTATCTTGATGAAGCCGGATGGAAGCTTCCCGCAGGCAAAACTGTACGGGAGAAGGACGGTCAACCGCTTGAGTTGGAATTGATCTATGATAAGACCGACCCCATTCAAAAAGCGATGGCGGAAACCATGCAAGCCGAATGGGGAGCGATTGGTGTTAAACTTAACATTACGGGTCTTGAATTGACGGTTCAAATTAAACGCCGGAAAGCAGGCGAGTTTGACTTGGATTTCTGGTACAACTACGGAGCGCCATATGATCCGCACTCGTTCATTAATGTTGTGGCAGAAAAAGGATGGGGCGTTTCGGAAGCACATTCGCACTTGTCTATGAAACAAGAATTAGATCAACAAATAAAAGAAACCCTTGCCTCAACTGATGAGGCAAAGCGCGAACAGCTTTACAACTCCATTTTGAGAACTTTGCAGGACCAGTCAGTTATCGTTCCGGTGTCTTACATCAAGAAAACGGTTGTTTACCGGAAAAATGTGAAAGACTTTAGCTTCCCGGCGAATAGGGATGAACATCCATTCTACGGGATTAGTATCAGCAAGTAATCAGCAGGGAGGCAACTCATGGTCAGCTATATCGGGAAGAGAATTCTCGCTATCATTCCAATTGTTCTCTTTGCCATTCTTATCACGTTTGTACTCATCCATATCTCACCGGTGGACCCGGCTGAGGCTTATTTAAGCGCAGCCCATATTCATCCGACTGAGGAGTTATTGGCTGAGAAAAGACATGAATTTGGCTTGGATCAGCCTTTGATCGTACAATATTTTCAAACTGTCATGAAGATTTGCCGACTTGATTTCGGCAGATCTTATCTTACGAATGAGCCGGTTTGGGATGAGGTTACGGCCCGGATGCCTGCGACCATTCAACTCGCCGTCAGCAGCATTTTGTTCGCTATGATTGTTAGTATACCGCTCGGGTTTTTGTCAGCGGTTTATAAAAACAGCCTGATTGATAATTTCAGCAGGCTGCTCTCTTTTTTCGGCGCCTCCATTCCGCAATTTTGGCTTGGGTACTTATTGATTTTTTTCTTTTCCGTCAAACTGGACTGGCTTCCTGTAGAAGGAAGAGGGTCGTGGGAGCATCTAGTGCTTCCGACCATGACGTTGTCGTTGGCACTGATCGCGATCTATACCCGTCTTCTGCGCGCGAGTGTGTTGGAACAATTGCAGGAGTCGTATGTCTTATATGCCAGGACTCGGGGCATTAAAGAAAAAGTCATTATGGTGAAGCATGTGTTGAAAATTGCCATTTCACCGGTGATTACCGGTTTGGGCATGAATTTCGGCAAATTACTCACGGGAACCATTATCGTGGAGCAAGTTTTTTCCTGGCCGGGGTTCGGACGCTATTTTGTCGAGGCGATTTTTAATCGGGATATTCCTGTTATCCAATGCTACGTACTCCTCGCAGCCTGTTTGTTCATCGTGTGCAACCTGATTGTTGATCTTGTCCAGCTGTATATGGATCCCCGAATTTCTTTGAAAGGAAGAACCGACCAGTGACTCCGCATATACGGACCGTTCTCAAGGGACAGAAAACCATAACAGTATGCTCGGTCTTATTACTGGTTTTCGCCATTATTACCGTTTTGGCTCCATGGATTTCACCTCATGATCCAATTAAAGTGAATGTAGCGATGAAGTTGAAAACCCCTTCCGCTGAGCATTTGCTGGGTACAGACCATTTGGGACGTGACAATCTTTCTCGTCTTCTGCATGGAGCCCGCATATCGCTGGGGTTTGCCTTCTTGATTTTCGTTTCCTCGATAGGAATAGGCTTGATCGTCGGAACCATTGCGGGTTACAAAGGCGGTTGGATTGATACAGTACTGATGCGGTTTTGCGAAGGGGTCATGGCGTTTCCGAATCTTGTGCTGGTATTGGGGATTGTCGGAGTGTTTGGGCCTGGACTGATACAGGTGGTTTTGGCGTTGATGCTGGTGCAATGGGTATACTATGCCCGGATGTTCCGAAGCATGGTCGTCAGCTTGAAGGAACGCAATTTTATTATCGCAGCTCGAATTAGCGGCTCTTCGCAATGGAAAATTATCAAGCAGCACATGATCCCCAATATACTGCCTCCGATTCTCGTGATGGGCACATTGGAAATGGGATGGGCGATCATGGACATCTCTGCGCTGTCGTTTTTGGGCTTGGGCATTCAGCCTCCAACACCTGAATGGGGGGCAATGATCCACGAAGGAAAAGGCTTTATACGAAGCCATCCGGAATTAATGCTGTATCCGGGACTGATGATTTTGTTTGTCGTGATTACATTCAATGTACTAGGGGAAGCTTTGTCGGAACGATTTGGGGTAAAACGACGTTTTTGAATGGGAATGAGGCCAGTGATGGAAGAACCACGCAAAGTATTGCAGGTGAGCGGTCTGCATGTCAAGGTAAAGGCAGAGCAGGGGATGCTTTCTCTGATTCAGGATATTCATTTTGATTTGAAAAGCGGTCAAGTGCTCGGCCTTGTGGGGGAGAGCGGCAGCGGGAAGACTGTCACCTGCAACTCCCTCCTGCAACTTCTGGACCGGAAAAATACCATCGTAGAAGGCAGTATTCAATTGAATGGCCGAGAGCTTAACGGCTTGAAAGCAGAGGAGATGCGACGTATACGCGGGAAAGAAATCGCCTTCATCATGCAAAATCCGATGAGTGCCTTTACACCGGTGTATACGATAGGTATGCAATTCATTGAAACGATTCGTACCCATACCATGCTAACAAAAAAACAAGCAATCGAGCTGGCGGTCACTTCCATGGAAGATGTGAATTTGCCTGATCCAACCAAGCTGATGAACTTGTACCCCTTTCAATTGAGCGGGGGAATGCTACAACGGGTGATGATAGCCATTTCCATGTGCCTGCGACCATCTGTCGTAATTGCCGATGAGCCGACTACAGCGCTGGACGTGGTGAATCAATTGCAAGTGTTGAGGCAGCTGGACCGATTGCGTATGGAATACGGCACATCGATTATGCTGATTTCCCATGATTTGGGTGTCATTTCGGAATTGGCTGACGAAGTCGCAGTGATGCAGCATGGACGGATCGTAGAGCAGGCGAATGTCTTTAAGTTGTTCGATCATCCTCAGCATGCGTATACGAAAAAACTGCTGAATGCCAGACCAGCCTTTCCTTTACATCAGTTGAATAGGGAATCTGTTTAATTATTTTCTCCTGCATAGTTTTACTGTCTATTCTATGAAAAACGGAAACAGGGGGTGAGCGCATGCTGCTTCAGGTAAAAGACGTAACCCATTCTTATGGCGTACCGAGGCTGTTTTGGCGGTCAGATCGACGAGTGCCCGTCCTCTCCGACATTTCTCTTACGATTGAACAAGGAATGTGTCTGGGTCTACTGGGAACCAGCGGTGCAGGAAAAAGTACATTGGGCAAAGTGATTCTGGGATTGGAAAAGCCTCGACAGGGACAGGTTTTTTTTCAAGGTCACGATCTGTATAGCACGGATATACAAACTCGTAAAGCGTTGCGACGGGATCTTCAAGTCGTGTTTCAAGATTGCTACTCATCGGTAAATCCACGGATGACGGCCGAACGGATTATCGGGGAACCGTTAGATAACTATGAGAGATTGTCCTTGAACGAGCAAAAACGAAAAATCGGAGAGTTGCTGGAAATGGTCGGGTTAAATCCAGAGGACATGCGGAAATACCCTAACCAATTTAGCGGAGGACAGCTCCAAAGAATTAATATCGCGCGGGCAATTGCCTTGAAACCTAAAATGATTGTATTGGATGAATCGGTAAGTAGCTTGGACATGGTGAATCAAACCCACATTTTAGGCTTGTTAAGAGAATTAAAATCGGTATTCGGGCTTTCGTACCTATTCATCACGCACGATATAAAAGCTGCCTACTCTATTTGTGATGGACTCGCGGTACTCGAAAAAGGGGAATTGGTAGAGATGTTCGACGATAAGGATCGAATTTTTGCCTCCTCCCATGCCACTGTGAGAAGTCTGATTTCATCCATTCTTTCCGAGCATCCCCGACACCGTTCTCTTTCTTCAGACGGAGCTCTAACTTACCATACTGGAAAGAATGAGGTAAATAATTGACTGAAACCATATATCTACCGTATCGGCCAGGTAATACTTTAAAAAACTTTAGGCAAACATCGCTTTAAAGTTTTTTTTATTTGGGCTTATTTAGATGGCCTATTACAAAGGTGCACATGCTCTTGGTGAGCGAGTAAAAATACTCAGAACAGGACATTAAAGGACAAATGTTAAATTTGCTTCACCATTCCCGTTCATTGCATAAATAGTAAGCACCTTAAAAATGGGCGCATGATCATGGAACAAATACCCAATGTCGCTTCATAAATCTAGAGTAGCTCCATGAAGTGGCGGAGGTGAAGATGAATGGATGATTTCAAAAAAGAGCTAAAAAAACTAAAGGCTTCCGAAATAAAAGCAGATCAAGTACAGCGCTGGGATAAACAAAAGATGAATGAAGCGACACTTGTCCGCGGGCGATGCGGATGTGGTAGATGTGGATGCGGCCGATGTGGTTGTGGCCGCTGCGGGCGTTGTAGTTGTTCTTGCTCTTGCTCCTGTAGCTGTTCCTGCTTCTTCCCATGCAGCTGCACTTGCTTCTTCCCATGCTTTATCGTATGAATGGCGAGATTTTCGAACGATAAACCGAATGAAGTGCCCTGCCAGGATGACGTCCTGGCAGGGGTTTTGTTTTTCCAGCTGGCATGTGAGACAACGTATTCTACATAAAATGACGATGATACATGATGTCGCAAAAGGCTGATCTCGCACAATAAGGGGGAGGAGAATGGTTAGGCTGAATCCTTCAATGCGCATAAAAGTAAAGCGGGATACGGTTTATCTGCCTGATTCAGATGGGAGTGTATACTTTCGGAACAACATCGGAACATTTCGAATGAAGGGGGATATGATTGACCGATGGGTTGACCAGCTCATGCCGATGTTTAATGGGGAGTACACGCTGGCCCAATTAACCGACGATTTGCCGGAAGAATACCAACAACAAATATACCAGGTGGCGGGGACGCTTTTACAAAATGGATTTCTTCAAGACATGAGTCTAGAGAAGCCGCATGAGCTTTCGCCTGAAATCATGTCGGCCTATGCAGAACAGATTGAATTTTTGGACCAGTTTGGCGGATCGGGTGGATATTTATTTCAAAAATATCGGACGGAAAAAGTATTGATAGTTGGGGCAGGTTCCTTTCTTCTATCCGTTGTCCATGCCTTGCTGGAATCAGGCTGCGTTCAATTCCATTACGTCATCACGAATGAAACTACCACGAATCGAGAGAGATTAGACGAAATCATCGAGCATACACGCAGGAAAGACCCACACGTGCAGCTGGAGGAGCTGAAACCAGCGTCGTGGGGGATTGCAGAGTGGTCGGAGGCTATTGAGCCTTTCGCTGCTATTTTGTACACCTCAGCGCAGGTAAACAAGGATGAAATGAGCGTCATTCATTCCGCGTGCAGAGAGAGGAAGAAAGTATTTGTTCCTGCCGTTTGTCTGATGCAAAAAGGAATAGCAGGACCTTTGATTCATCCCGAATCAGCAGCTTGTTTAGAATCGGCTTGGCGTCGCTTGCACCGACAGACTTTATGTGCGGATCCCGATCAACATCCATTTTCAATGACGGCAGCAGCAATCCTGGCCAATATTGCCGTGTTCGAATGGTTTAAACATGCGACTGGTGTCAAGGAAGCTGAGGAAGAAAACAAGGTGTATGTATTGAATCTGGAGACATTGGAAGGCGGCTGGCGATCATACCTGCCCCATCCGCTGGTGAATAAAGAGATGAGCCTGGAGGTATTGGATAGAAAGGAGCTTGAATCGCGGCTATCCAATAAGACCGAACCAAAGGAAGGACTACAGTCTCTGTTTCAGTCGTGGACCTCATCGGATACAGGAATTTTTCACAGCTGGGATGAGGGCGAGCTCACGCAATTACCGCTCACACAGTGTATGGTTACGGCCGTCGATCCTGTCTCAGAAGGACCGGCGGAGCTGATGCTGCAAGTCGTCTGCCCTGGTTATACCCATGAAGAGGCACGAAGAGAAGCGGGACTTCTTGGGGCGGAAATGTACGTTGGTAGAATGGTGAACCACCTCGCAACCATAGACACTGCCTTTCAAGCTGTAGGAAATGGCAATATCGGAGTCGGTGCAGGGGAAACGCCAGCTGAAGGACTTAATCGCGCACTGCGGCATTGTTTGACGCTCACATATGTAGCAGATATGAAAGGGAGACAACCAACAGCGAGACCTGTCCACGCTGACACGATTACTGATGAACCATGCCAATTTTATATCCGGTCATTTACTGCATTGGGTGAAAAACCAACGATTGCAAAGGGCTATGGGGTGTACGGATTTCCGATGTATTGGGTGGGAACGCGCACAGGCTGGTACGGAAGCGTTGGCTTGCAGGAGCGAGACGCATTACGATCAGCGCTGATGTATGCCTTGCAACAGATTCAGACCCCAACCACCCAAGTGTCCAAGTATGTACTGACAGCGCAATCTGTTGGATTGGCGGGTGAAGCCATCGAAGTTGCACTCAACAACATTCAGGAAGAATCGGAAAAAGAAGTCTGGAAACAAGCTGTCGAGGTGCTGACCCTTCATCACCTTTCTCCGCTGGTCATCAATGCCGCGATGGAGCCTTTCCTGGAAGAAGACCTTGGTGGAGTGTTCGCCTTGCTGCTCTCGCAGGAGGTGCCTCGATGAGCGCTGACGTTCTTATCATTGGAGACGGAGTACTGGCAAGGCTGGTTTCGGAACGTTTGCGGAAGGACTATCATGTGTGGCGCAGTGAAAACATGGAGTCTGCGACAAGCGGAGCAGATTTGGCTCTCCTTTTGCATGATACTTATCATCCCGCTTTGCATTTGCAGGCAGAAAATATCTTTCGACAAGCTAACATCCCATGGCTGCGCGGTTTTGTTTCATTTGGGGAGGCCATCGTAGGTCCGTTGGTTCGTCCAGGTCAAACAGGGTGCTCCCAGTGTGCAGATATGCGGCGACTGATGGCGGGACGCGATCGCAAAGAGATGTGGAAGGTACAACACATGCTGAGTGAAAAAGGCGGCATACTGCGTGACCCGTGGGCATCCCGCTCTGGATTGTTACAGGCGGCATACCATGTAAGCGCCGAGGTTGATCGTATTTTTGAAGGCAGGCAAGCCCAGTTGTCAGAGCATATCCAATTCATTGATTTGCAAACATTGACAAGCACGCGTCACTTCTTTTTGCCAAATCCGTTATGTCCGGTATGCAGTCAGCTGCCCGAGGATTCCGGAGAGCAGGCGAGAATTCGCTTGAAGCCTATCATAAAACAAAGTCTAGACAGCTATCGGACCAAATCCATCGCCGATTTAAAACAAGCTCTCTCCACCGAATTTTTAGATTCCCGTACTGGATTTTTGAATGGGAAAGCACGTGATCTTGTCTCTGTGTTCGCAGATGTAAGTGTCAATCTGCCGTTATTTTCCCATGACGAGGGTACGGCCGGCAGGTCTGTTTCCTACGCGTATAGTGAGATAACGGCGATTTTGGAAGGAATGGAAAGATATTGCGGGCTGATGCCGCGTGGCAAGAGGACGATGGTACGCGACTGCTATGCCAACCTTGCTCCGCATGCCCTTGATCCGACGACGGCGGGAACCCACTCAGAAGAGCAGTATGCCCTGCCTGATTTTCCGTTTCAGCCCTTTGATCCCAAACGGGAAATGAACTGGGTATGGGGGTATTCTTTTAAAGAAGAGCGACCCATTCTTGTACCCGAACTCATGGCCTACTACAGTATGGGATTCGGGGAGGGAGTTGTATTTGAGACCTCCAATGGCTGTGCATTAGGCGGCAGTTTGGAGGAGGCGATCTTTTACGGCATCCTCGAAGTGGTGGAGCGAGATGCTTTCTTGTTGACCTGGTATGCCCAATTGCCATTGCCACGCCTCGATCCGACTACGGTCGATGATCGGGAATTGCTTCTGTTGATCGATCGGATGCAGACCGTTACCAATTACGATTTGTACTTGTTCGATGCGACCATGGAAAATGGAATACCTGCTGTATGGACGATTGCGAAAAATCGGAGAGCGGAAGGCCTGCACCTCGTTTGTGCAGCAGGAGCGCATCCTGACCCCATCCGCGCTGTAAAAAGCTCCATTTTCGAAACGGCTGCTATGCTCATGCCTTTGACAGACAAATACGAAGCGAATCGAGACAAATACTTGCGCATGCTTCAAGATTCGTCCTTGGTGAAAAAGATGGACGATCATGCGATGCTTTACAGCTTGCCGGAAGCAGCGGAGCGCTTATCCTTTCTCATGGATGATTCACGTCCAATGGTCTCTTTATCTGAACAATTCCCTAAAAGAAACCAAAATCGTGATCTGACGGACGATTTGCGGGAGTTGCTCGGTGTGTTCCAAAAGTTAGATCTCGATGTCATTGTGGTGGATCAAACGACACCAGAGGTAGGGCGGCACGGCTTATCTTGCGTGCGCGTATTGATTCCTGGCATGCTCCCGATGACTTTTGGCCATCATCTCACGCGAGTAACGGGGTTGAAAAGAGTATTGGAGGTCCCTGTGAAACTGGGTTACGCGAATCAACCGCTGCGTGTAGACGAGTTGAATCCTTTTCCGCATCCGTTTCCATAACATGCATCTGGGAGTGAGCCGGATGAGCCTCGAAAATTTCTTGTACCGCCTTCATTTTGATATAGAAAACGCCAGGTCAAGTGATCTTGAAGTGGATTGGGGGGATGCGCCACTGACATACAAAGTGTACAGGGGGCTACCTGTCATTCCACTGCCAGAAGATGTTCCTTTATCACTCGTAGATCAAACGGTTTCACAAGAGATGTCTCTTCCTCAATTGGGCGCTTGGCTATGGTATAGCTACGGACTGATCCAAATCAGCCAATCGTTGTTAACCACGACCTCGGCAGATGCAGAATCTGAGTCGTTTTTGCCGCTTGTAACCAATCGGAGACCGGTTCCGTCAGGTGGAGGACTCTACCCGAGTGAGCTGTATGTGTATTTGAAGCTGTCGAGTATTCCTCCAGGTCTATACCACTACGATGTGGCCCATCATAGACTCGTCCAATTGCGCGAAGGGAATTTTGATCACTTCCTTAGCCGAGCACTTGGTGGCAGTTGTCCAGTACCTGCATGCTTTGGAGTTGCGTTCGTATCCATCTATTTTTGGAAGAACTTTTTTAAGTACGATGAGTTTTCCTATCGATTGCAGGGCCTCGATGCTGGTGTACTGCTGGGACAATTGCAGGAAATGGCAAACCAGTTCGGTGTGACGACCGCGGTACATTACCAGTATCTCGATAGAGCGATAAATGCACTGCTAGGATTGTCTGCCGATCAAGAGAGTGTATACGCAGTAGTTCCCTTATCGCTTCAAGCAGAAGGGGAGAGGCAATCGCACTCACCGGCACTATGGACAGAACGAGGAGAGGAGACGGCAAGCGAGCTAATCAGAGAACTGCCTGAGCAAAAGCATGTGCATGTGAAGCGCTCAAAAAGAATGAGGCAATATCCTGCGCTGCTGCAAATGAATGAAGCCGCCATGCAGGAAAATACCCATGCATTTAGACGATATTCGGATCACTTTGAAAGTAAGGAGACTCGTCGCTTCGATGAGCGAATCCTACTCCCGCGTTTGGAGAAACCGAGCTATGATCTGGCGCAATACTGTCGGGAGCGTTTTTCACCAGAAATGGACTTTATCAAAAAGAAAACAAACGAGAATCAGGTAGCGAGTATCATGGAAATGACGATGAGTGCTCTATCGTACGGCAATGATTTGGGAAATAATCAAGAAGCAGCATGGGAAAGGCTTTCTCTCCTTGTAAGCATCCATCAGGTAGAAGGGATACAAGATGGGGCATACGCTTACGAACCACTGGAGCATGCTCTATATCCGATTGTCTATGGGGATGTGCGAGCACGCCTTCAAGGCGGAATGACCCTGGACAACGTGAATTTGTATCAAGTGCCGTTATGCTTTCATGTGGCGGGTAAACGTGATCATTTGATCAATCAGCTAGGGTTTAGAGGGTATCGCATCCAACAGATGGAGGCGGGAATCGTCGTGCATCACTTGCTTTTGGCAGCGTTCACGTGTGGAATGGGCGGTCACCCGCTACTCGGATTTGACGTGGAGAATTGTGATGATCTTTACAACCTGGAGACCGAAGAGAAAACCTGCTTGATTCAAATTCCGGTCGGGCACTATCGCCCCCGAGCTAGATTTCAGACCGGGCTTCATGGATAAAAACGTACAAGGCCCGAGTCGCGTTGACCCGGGTCTTGTATTATGCTCGTATAATAGCTTTGATACCTTGAATGAAACGATCAATTTCCTCGCGGGTATTGTACGGTGCCAGCCCCGCTCGTATCCAGCCGCCACTTTCATTGATTCCCAAACCATTGGCGAGTGTTGTCGCATAGAAGTCCCCGTCCGCAACGAATATGCTATGCTCCTCACACAATCGCTCACATATTTCTTGGGGAGAAAACCCTTCAATCCGAAAAGCGATCGTCGGTGTTTTCGGTACATCTTCACCCGCTTGATAGATGGTGACACCCTTCATTGCGCCTAGTTCTTTTCGCAGTTTTTCTGCCAGCTGATTTTCATAAGCTTCGATCATCTCGTAACCAGAACGGATTTTTTCTGGGAAATTATCACCGAGACCAAGCGATGCAACAAATTCGATAGCAGGTCTGATTCCTGCGATCCCTTCATGATTCTGTGTTCCGGTCTCCAGTTTATCTGGATAAGAAGAGGGGGCAGGAACCAATTTGTAAACATCGAGTGCTTCAAAAATTTCTTTCCGGATGACAGCGATTCCCACATGTGGGCCAAAAAACTTGTAGGCGGAGCAGAGCAGGATATCGGCTCCGATCTCATCACGATGGATAGAGAAGTGAGGGACCGCATGCACGGCGTCGACAGCAACAACGACTCCTTTTGCGCGCGCTTTTTGGGAAATGGCTGCGAGATCATGGATCGTTCCGACAGCATTGGAAGCAAGCCCGACTGCCACAAGTCTGGTTCTGGAAGTAAGGAGGGTATCGAGTTCATCTAGTTGTAACGTAAGTGTCTCTTTATCCACCTTCAACCACCGAACGGTCATTCCGCGATCAGCGGCAACAGTCAGCCACGGGTCTACATTGGCGCGGTGATCCATCTCGGAGACGATGATCTCATCCCCTTCCTTCCAATGTCGACCTAATGCACGCGCAATCGCAAAGGTCAGGGTGGTCATATTCGCCCCGAAGGCTACCTCTAGCGGCCCCACATGGAAGAGATCGGCTACGGCTTGCTTGGCATCTGCCAGGATGGCTTCTGTCTCCTTGCTCGTTGGAAAGGAGCCGTGTAAATTCGCCCCACCGTTCGCCATATAGCGATAGATCGCGTCCATGGAGGATTTTACGACTTGTGAGCCGCCTGGGCCATCCAGATAAACAACTGGCTTGTCTTTGTATGTTCGTTGTAGTGCGGGGAATTGCTCCCGGACTTTTTCAATGGGGAAATGTCCGGATGCAACCTCTAATCGCCAATCATTAGAGCGCATAAATCTTCCAGGAGGGTATTCAAAGACGCATTCTGATTGCAGAGTGAAACCGAGCTTACGGCAAATGGCATTCGAGGCAGGGTTATCCACAGAGGGAAAGGCATGAATAAACTTATGTCTTCGTTCTTGGTTGATGCGTGTGATGAGTGAGGCTAAAGCCGCAGAGGCGATTCCTTTCCCTTGAAAGGGGGGCAGGACGCTCCAACCTACTTCGTATACGTTTTCTCCTTGCCAGATGCGGTCCCAATAGCCGATGCTTCCGACAGGGGTGTGATCTGGCAGCAGTACGATGCTGAACATCTTGCTCGTAAGCTGCCCGTCCTTATTGACGTATCGCTCGTGCCGAGCAAGGAGCTGCTCCTCCGTCTCCGGGCCTCCAAGCTGCTCCATCATGGCTGGGGCATTCAAAAGACGCAGCAAGGGAAGATCGTCATCCGCCCAGGGCTGAATGCGGACAAGCTCAGTGTTAAGTGTTGTGGACATGTTCTCACTCCTTACCAACTGGATTTCCGTGGTGTCCATCCTCATTCGTTATCTCTCATTATTCGGAAAAGATTCCAATTAATCAATCTTCCATTCGTAATAATAAAAAGGGATGGATGGAAAATCATGCTATAATGGTGGTGCCCGAGTGATTCTTCCTATCGGAGTATTGAAAGAGTAGCTGAGGTGTAGGAATAGACCCTTTCAGAAAAAACAACCACAATAAAGAAAAGAGGAAGGGGTACCTGTCCATGAATGAAAATAGCATTCATACACAAAGGCTCATATTGATTCCATTTACACATAGAATAGCGATGAATATTTTGCAAGAAGATTACGAAGAGTTATTGGATATGGGGCTTACATTAGGCGAAGGCTGGCCTGATGTGGATGCGATGGAAACAATACCCAAAATCATCAGTGCACTCGAAATCACAGGAGAACCGACAGGATTTGAATCGTGGATGATCATTACAAAGGCTGGCAGGAAGATCATCGGGGATGCAGGGTTCAAAGGAGTACCGAATGCGGAGGGAGAAGTAGACATCGGCTATGGAATTATTGAAGCCGAGCGAAAAAAAGGCTACGCGTACGAGGCGGCTGAAGGCTTAGCGAATTGGGCATTGTTGCAGCCAGATGTGAAAAAGATTACGGCGAAGTGCTTGCTAGATAACATAGATTCGGCAAAATTATTAGTCAAAATGAACTTTACCGAAATAAAGAGGGACGACACAATGATTTACTGGTCTAGGCAGAAGGAATAGCACGGAAGAACAGCAATAGGGTTTCACACGAAAAAAAGGACGCACACATGGCGGTCCTTTTTTTCGTGGAGAACATCAGTTGCTGGAATTTTCTATGGGAACGTTGTAGGTATGTTTCGTGCCATCGTTATACGTTACCTCGAGTACACCCGATTGAAGGGACGGGCCTTTTGCTTTTACTTTTTTCTTCGTGGAAAACTCTCCTGACTTCGAGTCGATTCGCAACGTAATGATCGTATTGAAGACCTGAAGCGTTACGCGTTTGATATCGTTATTGGAGGCTTTCCCTGTCACTTTGAGTTCGTAATACGATTTAGGGAGTACACTTGATTCAGCCTGGAGCTCGATCTCATCTGGATTGAGGGTCAGCCCTGGAAGAAGTTTCGTCTGCATTTTTACGATTTCCTCTTTGCGTTCCTTATCTTCAGGCCCAACGAGGATGTGTACGTAAGAGTTTAACTGAAAATAGTCTGGCGTTAGATCACCCGGCAGTTCGTCTGTTCGGAAATATTCATCTTGCTCAATCGTTCTTCCAGGTTTCAAGGTTTTCTCCTTGACGACCGGGGGACAGGCTGGTTCGTCTTCACGGTAAGGAAGCTCCCAAGAGTCTTCGGAGGCATACGCTTCGATACGTGTTGTCACGTCATAGCATTGAGCAGTCGTGTACGTGATTGGTTTCCGCGAAATATTCGTGACAATCGTATTTACGTGGTACGTTGGTGCCTCGTATTTTGGATTGTCGATTTCGGTAACGGTCACTTGAAACCGAAGTCCTTCTTTCTTGAATGGTTTGTCAATGAAAAACATGCCGGTTGCTTTTGGTTGCGCAGCGTTTACATTCACGGCGCCAGCCGTCATAACCAGTAGAAAACATACGAGTGAATAGACAATCTTGCGAAACACACAGTTCACCTCCTCACGATTTATTTTTGAAAATGTGCATGGAGGCACTTTCTTAATATTCCATATATTACCTCCCTTTGCAATGTTTTTTGTTCAGAAATATTTAAAATGAAAATTTTCTAAGGAAAGGTAACCCAAGACTTCCTTCTTTCGTATTGAAATAAAGGAAAAGATGAGCGCTTTTCATTGAACTATGCAACGCGTGTCTCTATACTGGAGAGATAAGCATTGGTAAATAATTGTGAGGGATAGCATGCAGAACTGGATGACCCAAATTATTGAACAATATAGTTACTTCGGTATCTTACTGATGATGGCACTGGAAAACATCTTTCCGCCCATACCTTCTGAGGTGATCTTGACGTTCGGTGGATTTATGACGACGCAATCATCCTTAACGGTTTTTGGCGTAATCTTGTCAGCTACAATCGGTTCGGTAATCGGGGCAATCATTCTCTATGGAATCGGTTATTACCTAGACGTCCAAAAAATAGAGAAGATCGTAGCGAGATGGGGGCATATTCTGCGGATTAAACCGGCAGATATCCATAAAGCGAATGAATGGTTCGATCGATACGGGTACTGGACGATCTTTTTTTGCCGTATGGTCCCATTAATCAGAAGCCTGATTTCCATTCCAGCAGGTATGACGAAAATGAATTTCCCGCTGTTTTTGTTGTTTACAACACTTGGTACGTTTATTTGGAACATCGTCCTGGTGATGGCTGGTCACTTACTGGGGGAATCGTGGGAAGATATTCTGTACTACTTCGATCTCTATTCCAATGTCGTTTATGTTGTACTCGCATTTGCGGGGATAGCGTTCCTCATTTTTTTCCTCCGCAACCGAAAAGCGGATGCTTAAAACGGTCAAACCATCTTTCTTTCAAGGGAAGGTGGTTTTTCTATTTGGAACGAAGAGGTAAACATATTATAAAAAGTCGTAATTTTCTTGCAAATACAAGATATCAAAATTGAGCTAAGGTGTAGGGAGGGGAAGTAGGTGTCATGGGCACCGCCCTTATATTTGAGGCTGGGGGAGATGCAACTTGATCGATTTGTTACTCGTAAACGGCGTAGTCATCACCATGGACAAGGACCGTCGGGTATTACAGGACGGGGCAGTCGCCATTGATAAAGGAAGAATTTTGGAGGTAGGCGACACTCCAGTTCTAAAAGACAAGTATCCAGCGCAAAAGGTAGTCGACTGCGTGCATCATTGTATATTGCCAGGCTTCGTTGACGCGCATGGTCATGGCGGACATTCGTTGTTCAAAACGATTGCGACGGACAATATCAACGACTGGATGCCAATCATGACCAACACTTATAAACACTACGTGACAGACGATTTCTGGTACTACGAGGGAAAGCTGTCAGCACTGGAGCGGCTTAAAGCTGGGATTACGACAGGTGTTAGCGTCCTAGGCTCGATGCCGCGCTCAGATGATCCGATCTTTGCCTTGAATCACGCCAAAGCGTACAACGAGGTTGGCGTTCGTGAAATCGTAGCGACAGGTCCATGCAACCCACCGTGGCCGCATCTCTTCAGCCGCTGGGTCGATGGACAAAAAGTAACGAAGGAAGTCACCTATGAGCAGGTTCTCGCTGGAGCAGAAGCAGTGATCGAAGCCCTGAATCACGCGAATAACGATAAAACCAGAGCGTACATAACTCCATTTGTCATCGTGACCTCTGTCAATCCATCCTATCCGACGCCAGCTGACCAATTGTTTGGCCTAACGGATTTCGACCGTTACCAAGCCCGGAAAATCAGGGAGATTGCGAAAAAGTACGACACGCGCATCCATTCCGATGCTTTTGGAGGCATGATTCACCTCGCGATTCAAGACAAAGACTACGCGCTGCTCGGCCCAGACGTACACTTGCAGCATTGTCGGGGAATTTCTTTTGACGAGGCGAAAATTTTGGCCGAAACAGGAACGAATGTGAGTGCTTCTCCTGGTTTTGGTCAAATTAATGCACGCACCCCGATTACGGAATTGCTGGAGATGGGAGCGACTGTTGCGATCACCACAGACGGCACCTCGCCGATGACTCCTTTTGACATGTTCCAGGCCATGCGCAGAATGCAACTGCTGCAACAAGCGGCGCTGCGTGACTATTATTACCTCCCGCCGGGCAAGCTGCTGGAAATGGTCACGATTGATGCGGCACGGTGTGTCGGCTGGGATGACGAGCTGGGGTCGCTTGAGGCTGGTAAAAAAGCGGACGTCATTACTGTAAATATGCATCAGGCCCACTTGAATCCCGAGAACATGCATGTCCATCGTGTCGTCTATCAGGCAGTCGGCGGAGATGTGAACCATGTCATTGTCGACGGTAAGCTGATTATGGACGAGCGCCGTGTACTGACTGTGGATGAAAAGCAAATCCTCAAAGAAGCGAATGAAGAGGCGAATCGCACAATCGAGCGGGCAGGGCTGGAAATCTACATGCAGCCAAGCAAGTATTTCTGGGGACATGCGCGAGCTTATTTGGATGAGAGACGATTTGATCCGACGAAGTTGTAGGGGAAAAAAGAGAAGTTAAAGAAGGGGATGTGTTATGATGCACATAAAACTTGGATAGCGCATTGAATAGGAGAAGGTGCCCGCCGCCTTCCCTTTTTTAATGGATTATAGTTGACAAAAACGATAGGATTAATCATTATTTATTAATAATCCCCATCGACAAAGTTGGAATAAAAAGAGGTGCAGCCATGTATCTGACTATTGATAATGTTACGAAACATTTCGCGAATGAGCAGAAACAAAAAGTAAAGGTGCTGGATAATATCAATCTTGAAGTGGAAAAGGGCAGCTTCGTTTCCATTGTCGGCCCCTCTGGCTGTGGAAAATCGACGCTGCTCTACTTGATAGCCGGATTGGATCAACCTGACAGCGGTAACATACAAGTTGCTGGCAACAAAGTGAATAAGCCTGGTCCCGACAGAGTTGTCGTTTTTCAAGAAGCAGGATTATTTCCATGGCTGACCGTTTTGGAAAATGTTACATACGGGCTTAAGTTGAAGAAAATGTCTACAGCGAAAGCCAACGAAAAGGCGCTGGAAGTGCTCAAAATGGTCCATTTAAGCAAGTATGTTCATTCCTATCCTCATCAGCTCTCAGGTGGGATGAAGCAACGTGTTGCCATAGCTCGGGCACTTGTCATGGAACCCGACGTTTTGCTGATGGATGAACCGTTCTCGGCGCTGGATGAACAGACGCGGATGGTTCTTCATAAGGAGTTGCTTGAGATTTGGCGGACGACCAAGGTCACGATTTTTTTCGTCACCCATAATATCCGGGAGGCCGTTCAGCTTGCGGAGAGGATCGTCGTTTTTGCCACACGCCCCGGAAAAATTAAGGAAATCATTGCGGTTCCTGCTATGCGCGATGGAGTCATGCCGGACAGTGTGACAGTAAACACAGAGCAGAAGGTGCTGTCGATCCTGCAAGAAGAGATAGAAAAGGTGCTGAAGGAGGAAATGGGCAATGACTACAGCTTTAAGACGGGTCATCTTCATCGCTATGATAGCGGCGATCTGGGAAGTCACATCTAAATTATCTGGACTGCCATCGTTCATGTTTCCCAGCTTGACCCAAGTTTTCGAAACACTCGTAAATGGCTTGATAAGCGGGCAAATTACCGCCGCGATTGGAAAAAGCATGGGACGAATCCTGTTGGGCTTTCTCATTGCTATTATCGTCGGACTGATATTGGGTTACTTCATTTGGAGATACAAACTCGTAGAAGATACGCTTGGCTTTGTCGTGACGGCGCTTCAATCCATCCCGAGTATTGTCTGGTTCCCGCTTGCCATTATCTGGTTTGGCTTAAATGACTTCTCCATTCTGTTCATCGTGACGATCGGGGCGACTTGGACGATGACGGTAAACGCGACCAGCGGTTTCAAAAATGTCCCGCCGCTATATCAGCGGGTAGCCAAGACTTATGGTTCGACTGGCTTTCACTTTGTTCGAACGGTGATTCTTCCTGCATCCGTACCGCAAATCATCTCTGGACTTCGAATTGCTTGGGCATTTTCCTGGAGGGCACTCATGGCAGGTGAATTGCTCGGGGGTGGCGGTGGTCTCGGTCAATTGCTCGAGATGGGACGTTCACTTGGACAAATGGATTTGGTGATATCTGTCATGATCATTATTGCGATCATCGGTACCATCGTCGATAATGTTGTCTTTTCACGGATCGAACGCAACGTTCAGATGAAGTGGGGAGTTCATTCATAAAACGAAAAATAGCGAAGGAGTGTGTCACATGCTTAAAAAAGTGTTCAGTACCGTTGTCGCATCCCTATTATTGATGGGGGTTGCGAGCGGGTGCTCTACAGGCGGAGCAGAGTCCTCTGAGAAGGAAGTAAAGATCGGATATTTCCCAAATCTGACCCATAGCGCAACGATCATTGCACTGGAAAAAGGCTATTTTAAGGAAGCCCTCGGTGCTGATATGAAGATTCAAACAAAAACGGTCACCAATGGCGGATTGTTTATGGAAGCGATGGCTACCAAAGCAATTGATGTAGGGACAGTCGGACCAGGACCACTGTTGAACTTTTATGTCAAGCATCCCGGATATCGCTTGATTTCAGGTGCGGTCAATGGCGGAGCAGTCCTCGTCATGAATGGTTCAACCACTATTACGGAGCTAAAAGATGTAAAAGGCAAAAAAATCGCGATTCCGGTAATCGGCAGCACACAGGATGTCATGCTCAGAAAAGCACTGAATGAGGTTGGACTGAAACCGACGACGAATGGTGGAGATGTGGAACTGTATGCGGCGGCTCCCGCAGATACAGCAGCATTATTCGTACAAAAATCCGTTGACGGTGCAGCAACGCAGGAGCCGTGGGGATATGTACTGGAAAATCAGGCGGGAGGAAAATTGCTTTTGGACTGGGATCAATTTGCTTGGGGGAAAGAATCAACCAATACCGTGGTAGCAGCAAGCGATGAATTTTTGAAAAGAGAAGGATTGGCAACCGCCTACCTGCAAGCACATAAAAAGGCAGTCAAATTCATTCAGGAAAATCCCGAAGAAAGCCAAGACCTGATCATCAAGCATTTGAAAAGTCTGACTGGCAAAGAGCTGAGCAAAAAAGAAGTGCAGGCAGCTTTTTCCCGTTTGGAAGTAACAACGGCGGTCAATGAAAAAGTTCTTCAGGAAATGGCAGATATCAGCCAGGAAGCCGGCTATATTTCCAGTAATAAAATCGATGGCTTAATCGATTTGAAATACTTAGAAGCAGCGAAATAATATCGGGCGAGAAGGAGGGAGATTCAGCAGGAGGAATGAGGGGTGGAAAGGAATTAGATGGGAAAGGAGGTCATGCCGCGATGAGACCACATGAACAAGGAAGTAATCAACCGAACGACACCTCATTGGAGACACAGATTCATACTGATTTCCAAAAAGAAATGACGTATGGCGATTATTTACAGCTTGATCAAATCTTGTCGAGTCAACAGCGTCAATCTACTCATCATGATGAAATGCTGTTTATTATCATTCATCAGGTGAGTGAGCTATGGATGAAACAAATTTTGCACGAGCTGTCAGCAGCAAATGAGTGCATCTGCAATCACGATCTGGAGCCTGCTTTCAAAATGTTCGCGCGAGTCTCGCGTATCCAGCAGCAATTGATTAAATCGTGGGATGTCCTTTCTACATTGACACCAGCCGATTACCTTCAGTTCCGTGACAAGCTGGGTCATTCGTCCGGATTTCAATCCTATCAAAACCGACTCATCGAATTTACGCTAGGATATAAGAACCAGCATGTCCTAGCGGTGTATGCGCATCAACCAGAGCTTCACACCCAAATGAGTGCGGCTTTGCAGCAGCCCAGCATTTACGATGCGGCGATCAGGGAGATGGCTGCGCGCGGCTTGCCGATTGATCCGGAATGTTTGAATCGCGACTGGTCACAGCCGTATCAACCAAACCAGAGCGTAGAGCAAGCTTGGCTGACCGTGTATCGAAATGTAAACCAGTATTGGGATTTGTACGAGTTGGCAGAAAAGCTGGTGGACATCGCCAGTCAGCAACAACAATGGCGTTTTAACCATATGACGACAGTCGAACGCATCATAGGCCAAAAGCCGGGAACAGGAGGGTCCTCAGGCGTCATGTACTTACGCAGAGCGCTCGATCACCGTTTTTTCCCGGAGCTTTGGAGCTTGCGGACGTTGTTGTAAAAAAATCTTTAAAAAAAGCGAGAAAAAGTGTCTTGGGGACCCAGGGCGCTTTTTTTGCTTGTAGTACTCCTTTCACATTTTTTCACATATCTTACCTAATATTGGGTACAAATACCCTTCTTTTCCTGACAAACATATGTTTTCATTTTTAATAGTGTACCTATTTTTTCAAGAACAACCAGAAATGGAGTGGGCATTTGGATGGAAACAATGAAGCCACCTATGGAAGCGTTATATGCGAAACAGCTGAATGCGCTGCGATCCCATGATACGGGGACGAAACCTCCCAATTGGCTGATGTCGCCGAGAGCTGTGCGCGATTTTATTTTAGGAACGGATGAACCTCTCTCTTATGAGGGCGAAAGTATACCGATTACGAAGAAGTTCTATGGAGACGATGTGCTTATTGAGCGAGCGATCGTCACGTTGGCGGGCAATCGCGGCTTGATGCTAGTCGGTGAGCCTGGAACGGCAAAGACGATGCTGTCTGAGCTGCTGTCTGCGGCCATCTCCGGTACGAGCACGAATACGATTCAAGGCACCGCAGGAACGACAGAGGATATGATCAAATACTCCTGGAACTACGCGATGCTGCTGGACAAAGGTCCTTCGCTGCAAGCATTGGTTCCTTCCCCGTTATACAACGGAATGAGCAAGGGAATCATTACCCGTTTTGAAGAGATTACCCGTTGTCCGTTTGAGGTTCAAGACGTGTTAATTAGTATTTTAAGCGACAAGGTGATGAACATTCCCGAGCTGTCAGACGGCATCCTGTTTGCGAAGCCCGGTTTTAATATCATTGCAACAGCGAACCTGCGGGACAAAGGCGTCAATGAAATGAGCAGTGCGCTCAAACGCCGTTTTAACTTCGAGACAATCGCGCCCATTAATCATGTGAAAATGGAAGCGCAAATTATCGAATCCCAAGCAAAAGTGATTCTGGAGCAAAGTGGTGTAAACATCGAAATCGATCGCGATGTGGTTGAGATATTGGCGACGACCTTCATGGAGCTGCGCATGGGCGAGACCAAGGAAGGGTTCAAAATCGATTCTCCCCAATCTGTGATGAGTACAGCCGAAGCCGTATCCGTTTATGTCCAAAGTGCGATGACGTCCCATTACTATGATGGCAGGCCAATTTCCATGGATCGACTGGTACAGAACATGCTGGGAGCGGTCGTCAAGGAAAACCAAAAGGACGCAAATATCCTGAAAACCTACTTTACCAAAGTGGTCAAAGAACGGGCAAAGGAAGAGGGTCTATGGGGAACGTATTACAACGAGAAGAAATGGATCAAATAAAGGATCAGGACCGCTTCATAAAATCATTCGTCGAAGAAGAGGTTTACAATCTCAGCAAACAGGTCGTCTATTTCCCGGTTCGTCATCATAGTCCTGCTTGCTCGTTTCATTTGAAAAAGACGATCGAAGAGTATCAACCGGAAATCATTCTGATTGAAGGCCCGGACCATAGCAATCATATTATTCCGATCTTGACGGATGAACGGACGAAGCCTCCTGTGAGCATTTATTATGCGTACGCCTCAGGGGAGCAAAAATACGTCTGTTACTTTCCGTTTCTTATGTATTCGCCGGAATATGTGGCATTGGTTGAAGCAAAACGCCGGCAAATTCCTGCTGCTTTCATTGATTTAAGCTACGGAAGCCGCCTGGAAAGCTTGGAAGACGGCCACGATTTGAAAAAGAAGAATGAAAAGCTGTCCTATCACGATGAGCGCTTGCTGACAGGCTCGCAGTTTATTCAGCGATTGTGCCAGACGATGAAATGCCGGAACTTCGATGAGCTGTGGGAAAAGGTTTTTGAGATTGATGGTATTCGCAAACAGACGCAGGATTTCGTCAAGGATGTCTTTGCCTACTGCTACCTGTCTCGAAAATGCTATGATGACGCTACTTTGGAAGCGGAAGGCGATTTGATTCGCGAGGCGCACATGCGTCAAAAAATTGCAGAGGCAAAGAAAAAACATGCGAGAATTCTCGTGATTACCGGGGGCTTTCATACATACGGACTCATCGAGGAGCGCAAGACTTCCTACAAGATACAAAAGGTGCAGGAAGAAAAAATATATCCGATGGTGTACACGTACCAGGAAGCAGATCAGTTGAATGGATACGCAAGCGGGATGCCGTACGTTCACTACTATGAGAGTGTGTGGAAGGCACTGGAGAAGAAGGAGCTTGCTCCCTTCTCGAAAAGCGCGTTAACATACCTGCCGCAACTGCTAAAAAGACTGCGAGGCAAGGGAGAAACAACGTCTACTGCGGATGCGATCGAAGCGTACAGCCTCATGAACGGCTTGGCTGTCATGCGCGAAAAGGCTGAGGGCGGTGCCTATGAGCTGATCGATTCCGTTCTCTCTGCTTTTACTAAAGGCGAACGCTCGATTGCAACTTCACAGCCGATTGAGACATTACGAGAGCTGTTGACCGGAGATGGAATCGGTGAAGTTGCCCCAAATTCACTGGATGTGCCTATCGTTCGAGATTGCAAAGACAGATGTAAATCGCTAAAGCTTGCGATCACGACGACAGGGCGCAATCAGAAGGTGCTGGAGCTGTATGCCAAGAAGTCGCATCGTGAAGCCAGCCAATTTTTTCACTGCATGCAGTTCTTGGGCACAGAATTTTGCGCCAAAGAAGCTGGACCAGACTGGATGAACAATCGAAATGTCAATCTCGTCCGAGAAACATGGCGCTACAGCTATTCCTCCTTCGTAGAAGCCCGTCTGATCGAGAGCTCGGTCTACGGTGGGACGGTGAAGGAAGCAGCCGCGCATAAGCTAGCCGATATGGTAAAAGAACTGCCGCAGCACCAGAGCCATGAGCTGGCAAAATGGCTTTTGATGTCAGTCGTTATGGGTTTGGAAGAGCTGTCGGAAAGGCTCTTTGAATCTGTACAAGAGTCCGTTAGGCAGGATGGACATTTTCTCTCTCTTTGCAAAACGTTGAAGACACTCACCATTCTTTTGGAGCAAAAACGGTTGTTCGGTCTTAGCGAAACAGAACGGCTGGAGAACTTGGTGGAAGAAGTATATTACCAGGCTGTGACCAAAATCGTTGAGCAGGGAAACCCGAACCCCAACGAACTGGATGAGTTGGCCGATCAGCTCAAATTCCTCTACATGCTGAGTGAGAAGAGACAGGCGGATGATTCCCGAGAGATTTTCAGTGATCAACTGCTGGAATTGCTGCGTAACGACAAGCTCCCTGCGAAACTGGAGGGGGTAGTGGTCGCGATCTTGTGCAATCTTGAAGTGATCGAACGCGCAGAAATCTCCAGACGTGCGCGTGCCTACATGTTCGGCTCGCCTGAGCAAATGCTGCATACCGCCGCGTATTTACATGGCGTTTTTATCGTGGCTCGTGATTACCTGTTTCATCAAGAGGAAATCTTGCGCGATCTGCATCAGATGATTACATCCTTGGCCTACGACGACTTTTTGCAGGTAGTGCCTGAACTGCGATTGGCGTTTACATATTTTAGCCCAATGGAAATTAGTATGCTCTCGGAAAAAGTGGCAGATCTCTTCCAAACGACGGTGGAACAAGTCACGAATCCAGTCATCGATGAGCGTACCATGCGTGATGCCCGCATGCTCGATCAAGCGATCAAGGAGGAGTTTGCCAAATGGAACCTGATTTGAGCCGCGAAGCCTTGAACCGCTGGCGGTTGTTATTGGGCTCTCATGCCGAGGAATCATTGGAAGGCAGCGGGGTCTATCAATCATCCGAGTTTTCCTACCAGGAACTAGACTCGATTCTTGAATTTTTATACAACCGGGAATACGGAGAAGAGCAAGGCTACCGAAAAGAAGGCGGCCGAGGAGATTCGGCATTGACGGTTCCCTCCTGGCTGAATAAAGTCCGCAAGCTGTTTCCCAAGAAGACAGTAGAAATTCTTGAGCGGCAAGCTCTGGACCGCTATAACATGACAGAGCTGTTGACAGACAAAAAAGTGTTGGAAAGCATGGAGCCCAACATGACCCTCTTGAAAAACATCCTCCAATTTAAAGGCAGGATGAAAGGAGAGGTCGTGAAAAGTGCAAAGGAAATTGTGCGCAAGGTCGTAGACGATCTCCGGCGCCAGCTTGAGAATGAAGTGCAGACCAGCATCGTCGGCAAACGCAATCGCCACAAACGCGGCTATACGAAGTCGATGAAAAATCTGGATGTGCATAAAACGATTCGTAAAAATTTGAAAAACTACGATCGCAAAAAAAGCCGTTTTATCATCGATGAGCTGTATTTCCACAGCAATATCCAGCATCACAACAAATGGAACATCGTCATTGTCGTGGACGAGAGCGGCAGTATGATGGACTCTGTGATTTACAGCTCCGTTATGGCAAGTATTTTTTACAAGCTCGCTGCCTTGAAGACGCATCTGGTTATTTTTGATACGAAGGTCGTTGATTTGAGCGATAGACTGGATGATCCGGTCGATGTGCTGATGAGTGTGCAGTTAGGTGGGGGGACTCATATTGCACAAGCGCTCAAATACGGACGATCACTGCTCGAAAATCCATCGAAGACGATATTTATCCTCGTCAGCGATTTGGAGGAAGGCTATCCAATCAAGGAAATGTATCGCCAAAGCAAGGAAATCATTGATGCGGGGTGCAAGTTCTTAGTGCTGACTGCTTTGGATTTTAATGGTAATGCTACGTACAACCAACATGCTGCGAGGGTATTGAGCGATATGGGTGCAAATGTCGCCGCCATCACGCCTGATGAGCTCGCGCAATGGATAGGCAAGGTTATCAAATAGAGATAGAAAGAAGGAGGAGTAAGGAATGGTTTTACGAAAGACAGATCTGAATCCGGTTACGAAGAAATTTGTGGAGGAGTTTATCAGTGCAAGTGATCGAAACAAGCATTTGTACGATCAAATCACTAATTACATTGCAGGTGACACAGACGAATGCCCGGCAATCGCTGAGGACCCGCGGTTTTACAGCTATACGGTTCGATCCGAATTTGACAAGCTGAAAAAACGCGGCGAGGAGCTGGCCTTCTATCGCGCAGCTGTGCTAATCTACAAGGCTAGCAACCGTTTTTACGATAAGAAAAACGTGATGGATGAGTGCTTCCTGGATCAGATCGAGCTTCAGGGTATGAAGGACAACGATGATGCTGATATCCGAGCAAAAGATCAGAAAGCATTAGACGCCATGAGAAAAACGATCGAGCATTTCGGACATGCGTTGTTTGCCGAATTTTTGTTAAAAGCCGCGGAGGATTATCGGGTAAGCATCAGCCGTGACTACTCCTCGACATTTGATCGGGCCGAATTTTTGTTATTCATTTCGTATGCGTACACGATTTCTCCGAGCTTATTGGAAGAAGCAAAAGAAAAGCTTATGCCGAGCTACTATTACCTAGTTACAGGTGATACGCGCGAATATATAAAAGAGCTGCAAACCATTGCCAAAGAAATCGTGACCATGCAGTTTTCGAGCAACAATTTGCTGACCAACGAGTCCTTGTACCCTTCGTACGTCAAAGAGAAAAAGGCTGCGCTGCGAGAAAAGTGTTATCCAGGAGAACAGGTCAAGGAAGGCTCCCTTTTGAACCAGAAACATTTGAAGCGTTATATGGAGCTGGTCATCAGCTTGCTGTATTTCCGCATTCACGTCAAAGGCGGGACCAGTGCATTCCTGAAGAAGGAAGAGGAGATCGATCGGGAGCTGCACGACACCTTGCAAATCCTTTTTGACATGTTCCCGCTTGATATTCTGTCCGAAGATAAGAGACTGGCTGACCTTGTGCACATGGAGGAGCCTTACGATCTACTGCTGGGACTTCGCGAGCATTTGCTATCCCCGCCGACAAATTGGGAACAAGTGAAGCAGCTGGTGCTGGAAGACGTAACGAAATCAAGACGAGCGCTTGAGCTTGCTTCGATCCCGATGGTCAAAGGATTTTTATACAAAACGCTGGCGGCAGCTGGCGTGGATCTCTCCGATTTCCAGCCTTCTTTGGAAGGGATTATTCAAGATGCACTGCGACGTGCGAAGGGCTCGACGAAGCTGGCGAGCTATTTGGATGAAAAAGCTGCTCTAGAGGATGTGCTCGAGCATGTGCATTTGGAGGACGTACAACTTGTAAGACAGCAGATGATCCTGTTGAGCTTCTTGCCTGTGGACCATCGGTTTATTGCGCGTCTGATTCTGTTCATGTGCCACTACAAAGACAAGTCCAATCGCAGAGTAGGTCATATGTGCTTCGCTCATGCGTTCCAGGATCGATTGACCGGCATCATCGATCATTACCGGAAGGACGAAGCTGTAGATGTCCAGACACTTTTCTATCAGATTTTGTCCATCAAGGAGATGCACTATTATTACACGGACGTCAATGAAGAGGTGTATCGTTCGTTGGTCGTAGCAAATCCGGATATGAGTCTGGCTCAATTTGACAAGCTCGAAACGGAGCTTCGCGTGTTTGTGACGCAAACCCTATTAGCGGCAAAGGAGACGCTGTCAGAGGAATTGCGCAACCAAGCCATTCTGCTCGGGTTGGCTGACAGCTCGAAGAAAGTGAGCGGTCTTGCTGGTGCAGCGTTCCTTCAGGCCAAAGACAAGGAGCTTTATTTGCACGTCTATCAAACCGAGAAAAAAGCAAAGGTCAAGGAAATGGCGCTGGATGCGATTCGCTCCCTGGACGATAACAAGGAGATTTTCCAAGAGCTACTGAAAAATGAAAAGAGCAGCAAATTTAAAACGCTGCTGCAAACATTTATCGACGCAGAGGAGCAAGGGCCAGATGCGAGCTTGACCCATTTGGGCAATCTGACCGATAAGCGCAAGCTCACACGGATTAAATGGATGCCACTTGAGCGCATGCCAGTCCTTCGCGACCAAGACGGCAACGAGCTGGGGAAAGAAGTAATGGAGTACATGCTAACCGCCTCAATCGATTTCCCGACAGCGCCAAACCAGCTGGTGCTTGACTTGAAACCGTCTCTGCAAGCGGCATCTGTTGCTGACTTTACCACAGAAGTCTTGCGAACTTGGGTTGATAATGGAGCAGTCGCCAAAGAGAAATGGGTCATGCCGCTCTGCGTCGCCTTCGGAGATCGACGTATAGTCGATACGATTGGTCAGTTGATTAAGGAGTGGACAGATCACTCTCGCGGAGCTTTGGCTGCGGACGGCGTACGTGCTCTGTCGTTCTCGAATGATTTGACTGCACTGCGTCTAATCGACCAGATCAAGCGTACGATCAAAAACAGGCAAGTCAAATCAGCCGCAGAAGAGGCGCTGTCCATGGCGGCTGCGAATCAGAACATTTCCGCGATGGAACTGGAAGACCGACTGGTCACGACGCTTGGCTTCGATGCGTCCGGCAAGCAAGTGTTTGACTACGGCGACCGCACCTTCACGGTCAAAGTCAGCAACGAGCTGGAGCTGGAAGTTACGAACGACAGCACAGGAAAAGCGGTTAAAAATCTGCCTGCACCGTCCGCGAAAGACGATCAGGAGAAGGCAGAACAAGCGCGATTGACTTTTGCTCAATTGAAAAAAGATCTGAAAAATATGGTGAAAGTGCAATCTCTTCGTCTGGAGGAGTCCCTGTCCAAATCGCGTTATTGGTCAACGGAAGCATGGAAAAGACTCTTTGTGGAGAACGTGTTGATGCAAAAATTCGCCATCGGGCTCATCTGGGGTGTATACGAGGACGGAAAGCTCATAGATACGTTCCGTTATATGGACGACGGGACATTTAACACCGTGGACGAGGATGAGTATGAGTTGGCAGATGAGCAGCTCATTGGCTTAATTCATCCACTGGAGCTGGACGAAGAGACGTTGAACGGCTGGCGTACTCAGCTAGAAGATTACGAAATTACGCAACCGTTCGAGCAGTTAAGTCGTGAAGCGTTCCTGCCAACGGAAGAAGAAATAAAAGCCAATGAAGTGCTCCGCCTTCCTATTGAATCGTATTCACCGACTGCTTTTGCGAAAATGATGGAGAAATTCGGCTGGGTCAAAGGAACGCCGCTCGATGCCGGTTATTATTACGAGTTTTACAAACTGTATGACGGTATGGTGGCTGAGTTGAAAATCAGCGGGGCGAGCATTTCGTATTGGGAAGGAATGGAGGATGTGAAGCTGGAAGCCTTGGCTTTCTTTCCAAATAAAGATGCCGAGTACAAGCATTTTTACTTCAAACCAGTGGATCGAATGAAGCTCACTGATATTCCAACACGCATTTTCAGCGAAACCGTCTATGATGTCATGCGAGCAGCAGGAAAATAACGATGGCGGATTTCACATCAGAATTTCATCGGTTTATCGCGCTGTGCAACGAAGAGTATTTGATCAAATACGCGAACAAAGGAATTTACAACCGTTCCATCAAGGAAATGGAAAAAGGAATGACCGTTTCCTACGAGTTCGGGGACGATTACGTCGAGTGTGCGCTGTCAGATGACAGCGTATGCCGACTTCATGCAGATATTGATCGCTTTTCCTGCTCATGTCCATCAGACAAGATTTGCAAGCATGTCATCATCGCCATCGTCTACTATGCCGAAAACCATTTGCAAGCAGGAGCAGAGACCGAGGAAGAGCTGGAGACCTACAAGCCTGACTTTAGCTGGCTCTTGCAATTGCAGCCGTCTCACATTAGCAAGGCTTTTACCCCAGCACAGCTGGAAGAAGTGCTGTTTCGCCTCGACTATTTCGAGGAGATGGATATCGTTGAAACATCCTTTTTAACCATGACATTGCGTACCCAAGATATTTCCGTATCTTTTGACAGTGAATCGGAGATCGGGAAGAGCATGTGCACCTGCAAGGCGAAGGGCAATTGCTTGCACAAGCTGGAGGTCATTTTGCGCTATCGGGCCATGCATCAGCTGCAGGATCGTGAGCAGTTACAAGCATCCGTAACCGATGTCAGCTATGAAACTGATGTCGTAGCGGAGGCCAAAGCGCTAATCGCAGAGATCCTTGGCATCGGCTTGGCAAAGCTATCCCAAACGATTTGTACACGGCTGGAGCTGCTTGCTATCGCCGCGCATAACGGCAATCTTCCTCGCGTGGAAAAGGACATTCGCGGCATTCTTGGGGAGCTGAACTTATTCTTTCAGCGACATGTCAAGTTTTCGACGGAAGCACTGCTCGACCGGCTTTCCCGGGTGTATCTCAGTTTGCTTGCCCTAGAGAAGACCGATCACATCGAAGCGAAAAAGCAGCTGCTCGGCAGCTTCAAGAGTAAGTACCATATGGTTCCGCAGTTAAGTCTGTACGCTTTGGGAGCAAATCCATGGGAGACGCGGTCAGGGTACAAGGGAATTACGTATTACTTTTATTCGCTTTCTGATCAACGCATCTACACGTATACAGAAGCGCGTCCCGTGTATTATGAAGGCATATCGTTTTCCTTTAAGGACAGCTATAAAGGCAAGGTACCTTGGGGTGGGTTGATCTCCATGGAGGAGCTCTCTCATTCACAGGTCATCCTGACACAGGCAAAGACGAATCGGGAGCAGCGCTTGTCTTCCAGTGAAGAGACGCAGCTAACCATCGTTCCCAGGGACAATATCGAAGAGCTGGATCTCGGCAAGGTACTCGTTCGCGACTGGTCAAGTGATTGGAAGGACGCGGCAGGAGATATGTTTGAGACTGCGTTGGACTCGGTTTTTGTATTGAAAGCGAAGAAGTTCAACCAAGTCGATTTCGATCAGAAGACGCAGCAGTTGATTTTGACGATCGAAGACGAGCAATGTGATTCCCTCCCATTGAGTATCTCCTATCAGGGGGAATTTGCCCGGAATATACGTCATCTCGAACAAAACAAGCGGCTGCTAGAGTTGCGCGATGTATATTTGCTTGTGCAAAAAATAGGAGATGGGCTTTATCCGATCAGCATCATGCAGGGTAAATCGCTGACGAGCTTTAAGCTAGACCTATAACGGTGAGGGAGTGGACGCAAAATCATGGAGGAGTTATATTCCTTTACCGAAAAGCTGACTGATTGGCAGGAACGCTTGTTACTCAAAGGAATCTATAAACTTGATAAGCAAGATTTGCAGGAATTGAAAAAACTGCAAGAGCTCGCAACCGAATACGATATGAGCTTCCTCGGTTCATTGATAGAAGACCTGCATGTGGAGGGCAATCGCTATTTGCAGGAAGTAAAAGCGGATGCGGAGTTGTTAACGCAGCAGTATTTGTATGTGGTGCAGTACGTCAATATGATGAAAAAGCCTTTGACTCGATCATCATAATAGGGTCTAGTGAAGAAAGAGAGATTCTTGAGGAGTCTCTCTTTTTTACTCTCTCGCTACCAAAGGGGAGAGTTTTTTGTTTATATACAAAGTTGTAAAGAAACTGAAAATAAAGGTAAACAAAATGAAAATACAATGACTGAATATTGTCTAAAATAAAACATGTTTGAATGCTAAAACATTTGCAACAAGAATTGGGGGAACACAGATGAGAAAGAAGAGCTTTTATCACACGCTGATAGCCATGACAATCGCGGTATCTGCGGCTATGGCTGGGTGTTCGTCGGGGCAGGATGCGTCGACTAGCGCCGGACAAGCAGGGGGTACTGCCGAAGCTGGCAAAACCGGAGGAACACTCGTCATCGCGCGTCTGTCCGATGCGAACAACCTCGATCCGCATTTCCTGTCCCAAATCCCTTCAGCAGCAATCATTCATCACAAAGTTTACGAAGGGCTTGTCCGTATGGATAAAGAAAGCAAATACGTCCCATCCCTGGCAAGTGAGTGGAAGCAGCTCGATGACTTGACGTGGGAATTCAAGCTGCGTCAAGGCGTGACGTTCCATGATGGCGTACCTTTCAATGCGGAAGCGGTAAAAGCAACGATCGCTCGCGTTCAAGACCCTGCCGTTGGCTCTAGCCGGGTTAATATGTTTGAAGCAATCAAAGAAGTGAAAGTAGTAGATGAGTACACGGTACAATTTATTCTGAATTACCCGTACGCACCGATCTTGTCTGTTTTGGCGAGCGCAGAGGGAAGCATCATCAGCCCGAAAGCCATTGAACAATATGGAAAAGAATTGAGCAAGCATCCAACCGGTACGGGCCCGTACAAATTCGAAAAATGGACGCCGGGTCAAGAAGTGGTTCTCGTGAGAAACGATAGCTACTATGGCGGTACACCAAATTTGGATAAAGTCGTTTTCAAAACCGTACCGGAAGACACAACTCGCCTTGCCATGGTTGAGACCGGAGAGGTTCAAGTGGCAGAAAACCTGCCTGTGACGGACATCGATCGCGTACAAAATTCTCCATCCATGCAATTGGGTCGATACCCTGGATTCTCTGTCGATCACATTGGATTGAATACAAAGAAAAAGCCGTTTGATGATGTGCGTGTCCGCCAAGCCATTGCCCACGCAATCGACAAGAAAACCATTATTGAAGGCGTTTACAACAGCGTGGGAACACCAGCTCACTCCTCGATTACACCAGCGATGGTTGGGTATAGCCCGAATGTAAAAGACATTCCGTATGATGTCGAGAAAGCGAAGCAATTACTCGCAGAGGCGGGATATCCAAACGGCTTCAAAGCAAAAATCGCGTTGAATGACAACAAAGCACGTATTAGCGTAGCAGAGGTTTTACAGCAACAGCTCAAGTCAATCGGTATTGACCTGCAACTGGATGTGATGGAATTCGGGGCTTATATCGATGCAGCATCCAAAGGTGAGACAGACCTGTTCATGAGTGGATGGGGAAATGCTACGGGCGATTCCGATTACAACCAAGCGAACCTGTATCACTCGAAAGCACACGGCGCACCTGGCAACCATTCTTTCTACAACAATCCAGAAGTAGACAAGCTGATTGACGAAGGCCGCCGAGAAACAGACGCAGAAAAACGGAAACAACTCTATGAAAAAGCGCAACAAATCGAAATGAAC
Source organism: Brevibacillus sp. NRRL NRS-603 (assembly GCF_003013445.1). Classification (NCBI taxonomy): domain Bacteria; kingdom Bacillati; phylum Bacillota; class Bacilli; order Caryophanales; family Paenibacillaceae; genus Brevibacillus; species Brevibacillus sp. NRRL NRS-603. The sequence goes on from NZ_PXZN01000012.1 coordinate 89,712, forward strand.
GAAGCTCCGCTTATTCCGTTCCGATTCTCCGAAACCTTGGCGGCCATTCAAAAGAATGTACAGGGTGTATGGATTAGTCCTGCAGGTCATATCGAGATTGACGAAGTAACGATTCAATAAGAGTAATCAATAGACGCCGCGGACATGTTTGTGTCATTGGCGTTTTTTTGTTTGAAAAGTAGAACGCCATCCCCTAAGATAGAGTATATTTTGTTGACCAGCGTGTAGTGGAGGTGGAATGGCGTGAAGCAAGGAAAAACGAATGCGATGCGGATATTGGATAAAGAAAAAATCGCATACACCATGCTGACATATGCAACAGATGATGGAAAAATCGACGGAATCGCTGTCGCCCAAAAGATCGGTCGCGAAGAAAACGTTGTCTATAAAACCTTGATTTCGCAAGGGACGAGCAAATTGTATTATGTGTTTGTCATTCCCGTTGAAGCCGAGCTTGACCTCAAAAAAGCGGCGAAAGCAGTCGGGGAGAAGAAGATCGAGATGATTCCCGTGAAGGAGATCACAAAGGTATCCGGCTATATTCGTGGTGGATGTTCGCCAGTTGGGATGAAGAAATTGTTTCCGACGGTGATCGATCAACGAGCACAATCGCTAGAGACGATCATCGTCAGTGGCGGAAACATTGGCGTCCAGATCGAGATGGCAGTAGAGGGCTTGTTACAAGCAACGAAAGGCTCTTTGGCGGATGTATCTGCAAGCTAACAGCAAGAAGGCCACGGCATTAGCTGGGGCTTTTTTGCTGTTTATGGAAAAAGCCCCGACCAAACTTGGATAGGGGTGTCGCATGAGCAGCAGTTCAATTCACCAGCAAGATAAGGAAGATGGGCAAGCAGCTTTTTATCCCCAATCTCAAGTGCACGTTGGTATAATCTCTGAAGTCCGCTGTCATTTGTCATGTCCGGTCTTTTGGCGACGATTGAAAATCGTTTCGCTGTACCGTGAGAAACGGGATCGTCTTCGTAAGCGAACAAAACCTCTTCATCCTTATCTGGCCATAAGTAGATTGACTGATCGCACGTCGGACACACCGTTACATATTCGTCTCCCTCCAAAAAGGTGAGAAGCATGTTGGCAATGTCTTTGTCCCCACGAAACGCAGCATCCGCAGCTAGTATGTAGCGCTTGTCTGCTTCATGCTCCCCCATCCGTGCTAGGTGAAGGATGGATTCTGTCTGCTCTGTCAGTGATAGAATGGCATGTCGGTATTCACGATAGATCTCTCTGATGGTCTCATGATCCAATAATGGTGTCTGATCTCGTAAAAACTCCGATGGCAAATCCAAATGAGGTGCATTTTCGCTACTGGCTTCGAAAATGCCGCAAGTTATGAAGATGTCCAACAAAATATCGGGGTTCTCCGTTTTTAAAGCGATCTCTACTAAATAGGGGAATGCAGCATATGTACATGGATAAATCGTATTTTGATGATACAGAAGCTCCCAATACAACTCTTCTTTTTCCTCGGAAAAATAGTCGTGCCCAATATGCTGGATGAGCGCAGGGATGCGATCGGAAAAACCATAAGGACCTTGTAGCTTCCCCCATACAGGGCTTGCTAAATCTAGCATAAGAACAACTCCTCTCTTGCTGAAATGTGCCACTATTCCCATATCATAGTAAAACTTTACTCCATCCGCTATAATTTGAGAATGATTATCATATGCATTTTACACATCAGATGGGGTGGACAGAGTTGAGTTCAACAGATATTCAAGAAAACTTTCATCACTTTTTCGACAGCATGAATCTGGAAACACAGAATGTGGATCAGAAAACACATCTGACCCTTCATCCAGAGATGGGGGAGGGATATGTTCATCGGTTTCTTCCTCGGTATGATATGGAAGTTGTTGTATCCGATTATACATTTTACCGATCTGAGAGTATCTCTCTATGTACGAAAAGCCCTATGGTAGAGCTAAATTTTTGTTTAAAAGGGCAAAGAGGCATAAGCGTGCAAGGCAAAGAGCACCAATTTGGGCCTGGTCTTTGCTCGCTTCAATTCATGTCAGAAGTGGAAGCGAGGTTTGAATATGTTGGAAATGAGCCGTTCTACATGCTTGGCATCGGTATTCCGGTGTCGACCTTTCATCATTTTATGGTGGAGTCGAACGGAAAGCGTTCCATTGAATTCGGACAAGTTCTTGGAAAACAATCGTTCCGTATCTTTCAGGAAAAGCTGTCTCCTGCCGCTTCCGTTGCACTCCAGCGAGTGATGCAGTACGCCGCCAAACCGGGAGTGAAAATGATTGAGATGGAAACTGGCGTTTTGGGACTACTTTCGATGGCGTTTCAATCCTTTCTGCTTGATAGAGAAACGGCGTCTGTTCCTTTATCGAAAAGCGACAAAGAAAAGATCGCGCAAGCAAGGGAGATCATGCTGGAATGCATGGCAGACCCGCCTTCATTACCTGAACTATCCAGAATGATTGGTTTAAATGACTACAAGCTAAAGGCAGGCTTTAAAGCAATGTTCGGCACGACCGTTTTTGGCTACTTGCGAGAAAAGAGGTTGGAAAAAGCCTTGTGTTTGCTTCAACAAGGGGAAATGAATGTGACGGAAACGGCGGGTGCTATCGGATATACGAATACGAGCTACTTTGCCGAAGCATTCCGGGAGAAATATGGAGTCAACCCAAGCGCATTCGTGAGACGTTCCTCTAACAGGTAGGCTCAGTATCCCGATAACCAGCAAACTATTCCGTCTACAGGTGGTATGGATGATCGGCCAGTAGTATCATTTGTGGCGTTGATAACGAATCTCATTTACATGTTTTATTATGTAAGAGAACCTCAAAAGGAGAGAAGACGGAGCATGCAGCGACAAGGTAGTATTTTTATGGCCCTAGCTATCATTTTAGTTCTAATGATAACAGGATGCGCCGGAGGATCGAGCCAACAAACAATTGCACCAGCTACGAACAAACATGTGGAACACCAAGACGCAACGCCTGTAAAGAGCGAGAGGGCTTTTCCACGGACGATCTCGCATCTATCAGGTGAAACAGTCATTCAGGAAAAACCAATAAAATTCGCGACGCCGTACATTGCTTTTGTTGACTACTTAGCCGTTTTGGATGAGTATCCGATTGCTGCTCAAGGTGTATCGACCATTACGGCGAATTTCCCCAGTCTCAGTAAACGAGTGGCGGATAAAAATATCATCGATCTAGGGATGGAGGTTGATCTGGAGAAGCTGCTGGCTGTTCAGCCTGATGTCATCATTGCCGCTGATGACATGCGGGACCAATACGAAAGATTATCGCAAATTGCGCCAACTGTCATCTTGCCACAAGCTGGGGATTGGCGTGAAACCCTTCAACAAATCGCAGCCATTATTGGAAAAGAGGAGAAGGCTGCGAATGTGCTATCCGAGTTTGATAGAAAATCGGCGGCATACAGAGAACAGCTCGCCTTTCGAAGTCAGGAGTCAGTCATGTTCGTCATGTACAGAGGGAAAGAGCAGTTCATTACTTGGACCGATGGACGCTTCGATCCATTTTATGATGGACTTGGCTTGAGACGAACAGAAGGGGCAAATGATAATGGGCAGCTCTCACTGGAGAGCCTCGCTCAATTAAATCCAGACCACCTGTTTGTCATCAATAATTGGCAAGCTCCGATCCAAGGTGGAGTGAAAGAGGCCTTGAAAGGAAGCAACGTGTGGAATAGCTTGAACGCGGTCAAAAACAACCGGGTCTATGAATTGGCAGACCCTTCGTTACCAGGACCGATGGCTCTCGCGAAAATAGACGGGATTGAAGAAATCATGAAAGCGATGGGCAAGCAAAAATAACGCATACGATCACCTTCATGTATACTTAAGCATAAGCGGAACGAAGCGGTAAGCAACTAAAGGAGATCCATACGTAATGAAAGCAGACCGAATAAAATTCCCGGCGGGATTTTGGGCAGGATTACAACGACTAGGGATTGCCCCCTATGACCTCGTTCGCAAAGCGCGCCTGCCGCTCACCATTCTTACAGAACCAGCTGTAGTCACCACTGCTCAATATTTCAGAATATGGAAAGCGTACTCCGATCTAGCTGGTGACATTGCTACCGGAATCATCAAGCTTTCCACCACTTTTGAAACGGCACAATATCCACCAACTGTTTTAGCGACCTACCATGCTCGTGACTATCGCGACGCGCTTAATCGAATGGTACGGTATAAACAACTGTGCCCTCCGGAAAAGTTGCGTATAACAGAGGAGGGAGAGCGCTGTACAATCGAATTGGAGTGGATGCATAGTGAGCAAACCGGACCACCAGTCCTGGTTGGAACCACGCTCGCCTTTCTTTTAGAACTTGGACGACGGGGCACGGGCAAGCGATTAACTGCACAGTCCGTGGAATTTTCTCACTCGATGGGGGATGTAACTGCTCTTGAAGCTTACTTCGGCTGTCCGATACGGATTGGCACCACCGCTAACCGATTAACACTCCATCGACGCGACCTGGACCGCCTCTTTCTTTCGTATAACAAAGAATTGCTGGAGATATTGACACCTGTATTGGATCGTTCATTGGATGAACAGTATAGTCATACCGTTGCTGAGATGGTCAAGTGGATTTTGAAGCGAAGCCTAACCGGAGGCCGCCTAGATATTCGAGCAGTTGCGAGCGAGCTGGGCATGAGCGATCGTACCTTGCAGCGCAGACTTACGGATGAATGCACTACGTTCAAGCAACTGTTAACACAGGCTCGGCATGAACAGGCACGAGAATACTTGTCCGACCCCAAGCTCGATATAAAAGAAGTGGCTTTTTTACTTGGATATGAAGATCAGAACTCATTTTACCGAGCCTTTCGCCTTTGGGAAGGCGATACACCTTCAAATTGGCGTTCCGAATACTATCGGGTCAATCCCGCGGTCATAGAAGCCCTGACATAACCCGTTCCTAGCAGAGCTAGCATTTTCTTGGCTTCCATATTTGGCGGGTTCAGCAAGAACTTTGGCGCAGTACGCTAGTTACCGAACGATCCAGAAAAAGTACGATAATCTCTATCCGGAGCACAAGGATGTTCCAAGATGAACTTCTAGTCAGCTTGCCGTAAATGACTACAAAGGAGACAAGTGTCATGGATATGGGATTAAGGAACAAAACTGCTTTAGTTACTGGATCGACGAAGGGTATTGGGAAAGCAATTGCCATTGAGCTTGCCAGAGAAGGCGTCAATGTCCTCGTAAATGGACGGAATGATGAAGAGGTAGAGCGTATCGTAAATGAATTGAAGTCAGAATTCCCGGATACTTCCCCTCAGAATGCTACGGCCGATCTGGTGGATAGGCAGCAAAGAGAAGCTTTATTTGAGAAGTATCCCCACGTTGATATTCTTGTTAACAATATGGGTATTTATGAGATCATGTCCTATGAAGACGTTGACGATGAAGTATGGGAAAAATACTTCCGAACAAATGTCCTAGCGGCAAATGGATTATCTAAATTTTACTTGCCTAACATGTTGAAGAACAATTATGGACGAATCATCTTTATCGCAAGTGAAGAAGCGATCATGCCTTCAGGGCAAATGCCTCAGTATTGCATGACGAAATCGATGCTATTATCACTGTCAAAAAGCCTATCTAAACGAACGGTAGGAACAGAAGTCACCTCCAATACAATCATGCCAGGGCCAACGCTTTCCGAAAATGTCTATCAAATCATTGATCGTTTGTTTCCTGATGACATGGCATTTTCGGAAAAAGAGAAGCAATTTATGGCAGCAAACCTGCCTCAATCCGAGTTGCAGCGGTTTATTAAGCCTTTTGAAATAGGCAGGCTGGTAGCATTCGTATCCAGCCCTTATGCAACCGCATTTAAAGGTTCACCGATCCGTATGGATGGGGGCATGGTGCCAACTATTTTTTAAAATACCGAGATCGATACACAAAGTCCTGATGCATCTGTTCATCAGGACTTTTTCTTACTCTGGTTGAAACGAAGCGAGAATCTCCAGGTAATGTGCATTGTACATAATGCCGAGGACATTCCCAAATGGATCAAGGACAGAAACCGTTATGAATCCGTCACCACGCTGGATGAGGGGCTCGTATTCTCTTGCTCCCATGGATAAAAGCTTATCCAGTACGGATTCGATATCGTCGACGTGCCAGTACATCACTGCGCCACCCGGGCCAGGTACCGCTTTTGCAGGCGAGAACCGACGATCAATGAGGCCTAGCTCGTGCTTGTAGTCGCCAATACGAAACTCGACATAGGCGAGCTGTCCATCCGGTCCAGAGCGTTCGAAATATGGCGCAATGCCCAGTAGCTCTGTGTACCACTTTTTTGCCGCCTGCATATCATCCGCCCAATAACTGATCGTAGCAAAGCCCCGCAATTTGGTTGTGACTCATCATCGAAGTTCCTCCTTAAAATGGATGGTACTTCTGATTTTAAGGCCCAACTACTGACAACTGTCTGTCAGTAGTTTAACTGTACTTACTCAGCACATCAAAAAACTCTTTCAGAAAATGATAAAAAAGCTTTTCAGAAGGGGGAAGCTCCCGGTTGTTGGGGATGATAATGCCCACAGTTCGCGTAACCAATGGCTCACTTATCGGGATTTTCACGGTCTCACGAGGAACGTTATCCGTTAACGTAAGCTCTGGCAACAAAGTGACGCCCAAGCCTGCTGCCACCAACCCTTTAATGGCATCGATGTCTTCCCCTTCAAACGCAACTTTAGGAGAAAAGCCCATTTGCGAGCAAGCATTGACTGCGATATTGCGGAGGATGAAACCGGGTGGAAACAACACAAAGGTATCTTCCTGCAATTGACTGAGACGCAAGCTTGGCTGCTTGGACAGCGGGTGCTTCGCGGGCAGGAGCGCCACGATATTTTCAGCGAAAAAGATGTAGCTGCGCACATTTTTTTCCTGAGTGGGAACAGGTCCAAGAAAAGCCAGGTCAATTTCTCCGTTGATGACCGAGTTGATCAGCCCCTGATAAGAACCTTGCTTTAATTGAAAGCCGATGTCCGGATAACGCGCGCGAAAACCGGAGATGACCGTCGGAAGGGGATTCGCGGCAAGGCTGCTCGTAAAACCAACACGAATCGTGCCCCGAGACGGATCAAGAAACTCTTCGATCTTTTCCTTCGCTTTCTCGATTTCGTTCATCGCCATTTCGACGTGCTGCAAAAAGATTTTTCCAACTGCCGTCAGCTTGATATTGCGACCTTCGCGGAGGAACAGTGACACACCGAGCTCCTCCTCCAGGTTGGCGATTTGCCGACTGAGGGCTGACTGGGCGACGTGTAAATGATGTGAGGCCTCGGTGAAGTGCTCTCGTTTAGCAACCTCGATGAAGTATTGAATCTGTCGTAGCTCCATGAATACCCACACCTTACCCATTGATCTCGATTTGAGATAGATTTTGCATAAATTATATATTGTTTGTATCGTTTCACTCAATCTAAAATGTACATACCAGAGAGAGCAAGGAGAGTGGAGATACATGACGACACAAGGAATGCCTGCTAAGCAAGGTCTGTACGATCCGATTTTCGAACATGACGCTTGCGGAATTGGTTTTATTGCAAATTTGAAATCCAAATCGACGCACGATATGGTCCGAAAAGGTCTGAAAATTCTGTGCCAACTGGAACACCGCGGCGGTCAAGGCAGTGATCCGGAAACGGGAGACGGTGCAGGGATTTTAACGCAAATTCCACATGCCTTTTTCAAAAAGACCTGTAAAGAGCTGAATATCACGTTGCCGGTGCCAGGAAAATACGGTGTAGGTATGCTGTTTCTTCCGATGGATGAAGCGAAACGGCAAAAGTATGAAGCTCTGCTGGAGGCGATTGTAGCAGCAGAGGGACAAAAGCTGCTCGGCTGGAGAACGGTTCCTGTCGATGCGACGAAAATCGGGAAAACGGCTGTAGCGAGTCAGCCTTATGTCCGCCAAGTATTCATCGGAGCCAGCTCGAATATACAGGACCAAATGGCATTTGAACGAAAGCTGTACGTCATTCGCAAGCAGGTGGAGCGGGCAGCAGGTGCTGATTTTTACGCCGCTTCCATGTCTTCGCGTACGATTGTCTATAAAGGCTTGCTCACACCAGGACAGCTGGATGCTTTTTACCTTGATTTGCAAGATGATTCTTACACTTCTACCTTCTCCGTCGTTCACTCGCGTTTCAGCACGAACACATTCCCTACATGGGAGAGGGCACATCCAAATCGTTATTTGATTCACAACGGGGAAATCAACACCTTGCAAGGAAACATGAACTGGATGATGGCTCGTGAAAAAATGTTCCAGTCTGAGGTGTTTGGTGCTGATTTGGCAAAAGTGGTGCCAGTTATTGATATGGCGGGCAGTGATTCAGCGATTTTGGACAACTGCGTGGAGTTTTTCTCGTTGGCAGGCCGCTCATTGCCGCATGTTGCGATGATGATGATTCCTGAACCGTGGGATCAGGATGAGCGAATCGACGAAAATAAGAAAGCTTTTTACGAGTACCATAGCTGCCTCATGGAGCCGTGGGATGGCCCAACAGCTATTTCTTTTACGGATGGCAGACACATCGGCGCGATTCTCGACCGAAACGGATTGCGACCGGCGAGATACTATGTGACGTCTGATGATACTATTATTTTCTCATCGGAGGTTGGCGTTCTCGAAGTACCAGATGAAACGATTGTTCAGAAAGGCCGGCTTAGTCCTGGACGGATGCTGCTCGTTGACCTAGAGGAAGGCAGAATCGTATCAGACGAGGAAATCAAGCAAAAGATCGCAAGCGAACAGCCATATCAGCAGTGGGTGAAAAACAACCTGCATGCTATCGAGGATTTGCCGGCAGCAGGTCGCATGGAGGAGCTGCAAGGAGATAGCTTGCTTGCGTACCAAAAAGCGTTTGGCTATACACAGGAGGAAGTCGACAAGATACTTGCCCCGATGGTGGCAGAACAAAAAGATCCCATTGGTTCGATGGGCGTAGATACTCCTCTCGCGGTACTGTCCGATCGAGCACAGCTCTTGTACCACTACTTCAAACAGTCCTTCGCTCAGGTCACGAATCCGCCGATAGATGCGCTGCGGGAGGCCTGCGTAACATCGACCCATACTGTGCTTGGCGCGGAAGGAAACCTGCTTGCACCAGATGCGAGCAATTGCCGCAGAATTCGTTTGTCCAATCCGTTGATCTCCAATCAAGAGCTGGCGAAGCTTCGTGCGAACCCATACCAAGAGTTCAAGGCAAAAACATTGTCGATACTCTTCCCGGCCCAAGGGGGCGAGCAGGGTCTAGAGCTGGCACTTGATCAATTGTTCGCTGCGGCGGATGAAGCGATTGCTGCGGGCTACACCTTGCTGATTTTATCTGATCGAGGAATGAATCAGGATTTGGCTGCAATGCCTGCCTTGCTGGCTGGAAGTGGACTTCACCATCATCTCGTCCGTGCAGGTACACGTACCAAAGCGAGCATCATCATAGAATCTGGTGAACCACGGGATGTGCACCAATTTGCTATGCTGATTGGTTACGGTGCCGACGCCATCAACCCATACGTCGCCATCTCAACTGTGAATCAATTGGTTGTATCGGCTAAGCTGAAGGATACCACAAGCGACGAAGCAGTCGAAGTGTACCTGCAAACAGCAATAGAAGGTGTCGTAAAGGTCATGTCCAAGATGGGCATTTCAACCATCCAGAGCTACCGTGGCGCACAAATTTTTGAAGCGGTGGGCATTCATTCCGCTGTCATCGATCGCTATTTTAGCCGTACGCCTTCTCAGATTTCCGGTATCGGACTGGATGTGATTGCGCAAGAGACTTTGATTCGCCATGCGAAAGCATTTTTGCCAGAGCATTCCGAGGAAGCATTGGAGGCAGGCAGCGATTTTCAGTTCCGCCGTGATGGTGAGTTCCACCTGTTCAATCCGAAGACGGTTCATGCCCTGCAAAAAGCTTGCCGGGAAGGCAGCTATGAGCAGTACAAAATCTATACGGAGCAAGCGACGGCACAGCAATTCGTAGCCCTGCGGCATTTGCTCGATTTCAAGTCGAATCGACAGCCGATCCCACTGAGCGAGGTAGAATCTGTTGACTCCATTGTTCATCGTTTTAAAACAGGGGCGATGTCATACGGCTCTCTCAGCAAGGAAGCGCATGAGACCTTAGCAATCGCCATGAACCGCTTGGGTGCGAAAAGCAACAGCGGGGAAGGCGGCGAAGATTCGGCACGCTACATCATGGATGAAAACGGAGATTTGCGACGCAGTGCCATTAAGCAGGTCGCATCCGGACGCTTTGGCGTATCCAGTCATTACTTGGTCAATGCCTCTGAAATCCAGATCAAGATGGCACAAGGGGCAAAGCCAGGCGAAGGCGGTCAATTGCCAGGAAGCAAGGTCTATCCGTGGATTGCCGAAGTACGTGGATCGACACCAGGAGTTGGACTCATTTCACCGCCGCCTCATCACGATATTTATTCGATCGAGGATTTGGCACAGCTGATTTTTGACTTGAAAAATGCGAATCCGCGTGCACGAATCAGCGTGAAGCTCGTTTCCAAGGCGGGAGTTGGAACGATTGCGGCTGGTGTGGCAAAAGGTCTTGCGGATGTCATTGTGGTAAGTGGACACGATGGCGGCACTGGCGCTTCCCCCAAATCAAGCATCAAGCACGCAGGACTGCCATGGGAACTCGGTCTTGCTGAGACACATCAGACGCTCTTGCTCAACCAATTGCGCGACCGTGTGGTTCTGGAAACAGACGGCAAACTGATGACGGGACGCGATGTCGTCATTGCAGCTCTACTCGGTGCGGAGGAATTCGGCTTCGCTACGGCACCACTTGTTTCGATAGGGTGTGTCATGGCTCGCGTATGCCACCTCGATACATGCCCAGTGGGAGTGGCGACACAAAATCCCGAGCTGCGCAAACGGTTTAAAGGCGATCCGCAGCACGCTGTGAATTTCATGCGTCTCGTTGCCCGTGAAGTTCGTGAGATCATGGCGGAGCTGGGCTATCACTCCATCGAGTCGATGGTCGGTCAAAGCCATGTGCTGAAGATGAGTGATACGGCAAAAGAACACTGGAAAGCCAAGCACATTGATTTGTCCGCGCTCTTGTTCCAGCCGGATGTCTCCGAGGATGTGGGCCGCTATCATCAGCGCAACCAAGATCACAAGCTGGAAGAAACGCTGGATCGTCAAAAACTGCTCAAGCTGTGCAAGCCAGCATTGAATAAACAGCAGCAGGTAGAGGCAAAGCTCACCATCACCAATACGAATCGAGTGGTCGGTACGATTTTGGGCAGCGAGGTAACCAAACGTTTTGGCGAGCACGGCCTGCCGGAGGATACCATCCGCCTGCATTTTACTGGCTCGGCAGGTCAAAGCTTCGGGGCATTTGTTCCACGAGGGATCACGCTTCATCTCGAGGGAGATGCAAATGACTACGTAGGAAAAGGGTTATCGGGCGGTAAAATATCGGTCGCACCATCGAAAAAAAGCAAATTCGCTCCCGAGGACAACATGATTATCGGAAACGTTGCGTTCTACGGAGCGACCTCCGGAGAGGCGTATATCAACGGGATGGCTGGTGAGCGATTCTGCGTTCGCAACAGCGGCGTGACTGCAGTGGTTGAAGGAGTAGGCGACCATGGCTGCGAGTATATGACTGGGGGACGCGTTGTGGTTCTCGGCCCCGTAGGAAAAAACTTTGCAGCAGGCATGTCGGGTGGTACTGCCTACGTTCTGGCTGAGGATAAAGAGAAGTTTGCTGCGATGTGCAATCAGGAGATGGTACTCCTGGAGACATTGGAAGATCAACGGGAGATTACTCGAGTCAAACGCTTGCTGGAAAACCACGTCAGCCACACAGGCAGCCGTCATGCAAAAGCTTTGCTCAATGAATGGGAACGTACCGTCCAACAGTTTGTCAAAGTCATTCCAAAAGATTACAAGCAAATCGTCTCCACGATGGAGGAGTTGGAGAAATCCGGTATGAAGCGCCAAGAGGCGATATTGGCAGCTTTTGAAATGAGCCAGAAGAAAGGCGATGCCAAAGCACCGAAAAAGAAAGCGCCCGAGCAATCCTTTGTTTCAGTGGGGAAATAAGGAGATGGCCGATGACTTATTTTGTGAGTCGTCGGCTTTTTTTCTTTTGGTAACCAATGCGACGCGGTAGGGGATTGGGAAGTGGAAGAAACTTTGCTATGATGATGAGTAACTCGAAAAAAGAACATTTTCAAAGGTGGAGGAGGGATCGCAGTGGGCATGTGCGGCAATTACATGATAGCAAATGACGAGATGATCGATTCATGGATTGCAGGGACGATCGATTTATATGAGGTAGAGCTAAAAGAAGAGGATATGCTGGATATAGATAAAACCTGGCAAGCCATTCCCTTTACATTGTGCGGAGAACTGATGGATGGAGAGCCGCCTTTTTGCTACGTGGTACCATTATTAACCGAGCAAGCAGCTGAATTCGGGGAGTTTGGCGCATTCTATTTACATAGTGACCAGGTAAAAATAGCGTATGAGGCTATTGCCGATATGACGGAGTCAGATCTAAAAGAAAAATATCATTTTCCTACCTTGTTGGAAAATGATGTATACCCACTTCATGAGGAAGATGAAGCGGAAGGATTTTTCGCGTACATGTATCATCATTTTCAGTTCATTCAAGCATTTTTCAAGAGAGCAGTAGCGCAAGGGAAAGGACTCATTTTCTACATCAGTTAATGGAAAAGAGGTGCAGGTTTGCCCCTGCACCCTGTTTTTTCAAACATAGAAGAAGCTTGTTTTATTCTGTGCGGTCTCTATCGGCATCATTATTCACAACGTTATTCATAACATTATTCGCAACATCCCATGTGTCATTGCCATCAGCCGCCACATTTTCTCCCATTTCGTTGCCAAGTGCACCCCCGGCAACAGCGCCTGCAATGGTGCCGAGCGGGCCTAAAATAGAACCTACAGCAGCACCTACTGCCGCACCGCCAACTGTTCCTACAGCTTCAGCAGCTCCATTGCCTGTCAGGTTTGCTTCTACGTTGTCAACAGCATTGTTGTCATTGCGTTCGTTGTCAGTAGCCAAGATTGTCACTCCCTCGATTAGTGTTGGGAAGCTCTGCTATATCAAACGTGCAGCCCCAAGGCATAGGTTGCCCCAAACCATTTATTTCATTCCAAAAATAACCTTGAAGTCTGGAGGTATTGAGATCATGATTCAATCCATCGTTCATATCGCTTTAGTCGTCAAAGATTATGATGAAGCGATTGAGTTTTACACGAAAAAGCTCAACTTTACCTTAGTGGAAGATACGTATCAGCCAGAACAGGATAAGCGGTGGGTTGTCGTATCTCCGCCTGGTTCGGTTGGAACTACGATCTTGCTTGCAAAAGCATCCAAACCTGAGCAAGAGTTATTCATCGGGAATCAGGCTGGCGGGAGGGTTTTTCTCTTTTTAAACACAGACGATTTTTGGAGAGATTATCATGAGATGGTCGCAAGAGGAATCCAATTTGTGAGAGAGCCAAAAGAACAGCCGTATGGAATGGTGGCGGTCTTTCAGGATTTATATGGCAACCTGTGGGATTTGCTGGAGCTGAATGAAGACCATCCGATTGCCAAACGAATGAAGTAGCAAGTTACCCAGCCAAATGAAAAACAGGTCTTACCTCCAGTGATATGGATGGAAAGACCTGTTTTTCATTTTGTGTTACACGATATAGGACAGTCCCATGATCAAAATGATTGCCACAACAGAAAGAATGGTCTCCATCACTGTCCATGTTTTAAGCGTATCTTGTACAGACATATTGAAGTATTCCTTGATCAGCCAGAACCCGGAATCGTTTACATGAGACAGGATCAGGGAGCCAGAACCTGTTGCCAGGACCAAAAGCTCCGGACTCGTTCCAGGGATTTGCAACGCGATCGGACCTACGATACCGGCAGCCGTCATCATGGAGACGGTCGCGGAGCCTGTTGCCACACGGATCAAGGCCGCGATCAGCCAGCCCAGGAAAATAGGGGAGATCGCAGATGCCGTAGCGAGCTCGGCAATATAGTCACCCACACCGCTGTTCAGCAGTACTTTGTTAAATGCGCCGCCTGCGCCGATGACGAGCAAGATTGTCGCGGTTGGTGCCAAGCAATCATTTGTGAATTTGAGAATATCGTCTTTCGTAAAACCACGGTTGAACCCGAGCGTCCAGAAGGAAACAATCACGGCAATCAGCAGAGACGTAATCGGGCTTCCGATAAAATCAGCCCATTGGCGAATCGTATGTTCTTTTGGCAGAGTCACATCCGCAACCGTTGCAGACAACATCAACAGCACAGGGAGCAAGACGGTGAAGACAGTGATCCCAAAGCTGGGCAAATCACGCTCGGATTTTGGTTCCGCCAGCTGGGAAGCGAGCTCTGGAGAGATGCTGGCCTTGACTCGTTTGCTAATCCAACTGCCGTAGATCGGTCCTGCAATGATTGCGGAAGGCAGTGCGACAATGATGGAGAGCAGAATCGTTTTACCGACATCCGCCTGGAACAGATCGACAGCGGCCATAGCAGCAGGGTGTGGCGGGACGATCCCGTGAACGATGGAAAGGCCGGCTACGAGCGGAATTCCGATTTTGACAAGGGAGACCCCTGTTTGTCTGGCAATCGTAAACACGAGTGGAATCAAGAGTACAAAACCAACCTGGAAAAATACCGGAATCCCTACGATAAACGCCACGAACATCATGGCCCAGTGTACGTTATTCTCACCAAAGCGGTTGATAAGCGTACGGGCAATGCGTTCGGCTCCGCCAGATTCTGCCATCATTTTGCCAAGCATGGTTCCCAAGGCTAGCACGATCGCGATAAAACCGAGAGTGCCACCCATCCCATCCTTAATTGAATCCACAACTTTTACAAGCGGCATGCCGGATGCGATTCCCACAAAACCAGCGGCCAATAACAGTGCGATAAATGGGTTCAGTTTGAAGCGAGTAATGAGAACGAGCAGGAAGACGATGGACAGCAGTGTAATGACGAGTGGCATGATGAACCCTCCCTAGTTGTTGTCTCTAGTTGTTCAACCGCTTTTGGAATTCGGCTATCAGCTTGTACTCTTCCAGCAGGTTGTAATAAACACGCTCGTATATATAGAAAAGCTCCAAATAGACACTGGATCGTTCCAAATCAGGCTCGTGGCGATGCGAAATATGAATCATCTTTTTCACATCATGCAAATGATCCATCGCTCCCAATGCATGCATCGCCAAAAGAGCGGCACCAAAGCTCGAGCTTTCATGACTCTCCGGAATCAGCACTTCATACCCGAACATATCGGACATAATCTGCCGCCATTCCCGCGAGCGGGCGAATCCACCTGATGCACGGATTTCCGTGGCTCCACCTGCCAGATCGCGCAGGGCGATACCGATGCTGTAGACGCTAAACAAGATTCCTTCGAGAACAGCTCGGATAAAATGCTCGCGCTTATGATGCAGGCCGATACCGAAGAAGGAGCCTCTTGCTTGTGCGTTCCAATACGGAGCTCGTTCACCCGACAAGAAGGGGAGAAAGAGCAACCCGTCTGCACCAGCTCGAACATGCTCAGCAGCTTGAATCATGACTTCATAGGGATCAACGCCGAGTTGTTTTGCTTTTTCCACTTCGGGCCAACTGAATTCGTCACGGAACCACCGAAGCATGATCCCGCCGTTGTTTGAGGGTCCGCCAATCACCCAGTGGTTTTCCGTCAGCACGTAGCAGAAAGTCCGTCCTTTTGGATCGGTGATCGGCTCTGGCACGACGGTTCTAACAGCGCCACTCGTGCCAATGGTGATGGCTACTTGTCCGGGGTCAATGGCTCCGATGCCGAGGTTTGCCAAAACCCCATCGCTGGCCCCGACTACGAAAGGTGTATCTGGATCGATCCCAATCTCTTCCGCATAACGAATCTTCATTCCCCGCAGGATATGAGTAGTCGGTACAGGCTCACTGAGATGTTGCTTGGAAATGCCTGCGACTCGCAGCGCCTCCTCATCCCAGTCGAGCTTTCTGAGATTAAACAGCCCTGTAGCTGAAGCTATGGAGTAATCGACGATATACTCACCAAATAGCCGATAAATGACATATTCCTTGATCGAAATAAACTTGGCTGCCCGGCGAAACGTATCTGGCAAGTTCTCCCGTAGCCACATGATTTTGGGCAGTGGAGACATGGGATGGATAGGTGTGCCTGTCGTTAAGTAAATCTGATGACCGACACCGTCTGCTTTTAGTCGATCTGCTTGTGCCACGCTCCGATTGTCAGCCCAGATGATGCTGTTCGTCAGGGGATTGCCACTCGGGTCGACAGCGATCAGACTGTGCATGGCAGTAGAGAAGCCAATACCACCGATCTCGCTTTTTACAATGCCTGCATGCTCCAGTGCTTGTTTCAAAGCCTGGATGACAGCAGCAAAAATCGTCTCCGGCTCTTGCTCAGCCCAAGACGGCTGGGGAACGAGTAGCTGATAATCGATATTACCCGTACCACGGATGGCACCGGAAGGAGTGAAAACAATTGCTTTGGTACTGGTTGTCCCGATATCAAGCCCGATAAAGTAGGATTGCGTCATAGAAGTCACCCCTAATTGAATACGCTTTCAACGTGTTGTCATGGAGATAACGAGATTATATCGAAATTTTTTTCATTTGTTAAGCAGTAAGAAAAAAATTATTTCGTAATTGAACACTTCACGCGATGTCTGTATGATTTGCATTTTTCACCCGCAAGTTGCAAGAGGAGGCGAGCAAAAAGAAAAAACGCCTGTTCTACAGGCGTTTAAGTGAGATGGCTTCGCGAATGTGCTGGATATTGGCGATCGTATCATTCTGCCGCCGTAAGGATACAGCTACATAGAGCAGATCAATTAAGCTGAGCTGAGCAAGCCTGGACGACAGGGCTTCTGTACGAAATACCGTTTCGCGCGAAGTCGTGTACAAGCACATGTCTGCCAGACGCACGAGAGGAGATTTTCCATAGCTCGTGATGCCGATTGTTTTTGCTCCGGCTTCCTTGGCAACCTGCAGGGCTGCCAAAATATCTTTATTGGACCCAGAATGCGAGATGCCTACGACGACAGCACCTTCAGTAAGTAGAGAGGCGGACATCACTTGATAGTGAGCATCAGAATGATAGAGACAGGGAATACCTGTACGCATAAACTTGTGGTATGCATCCTGGGCGATGACGGCCGATCCTCCCGAGCCATAAAACTCGATTCGGCTAGCGTTTTCCAAACAGGAGACGATTTTCATTAACTCATCTTTATTGATAATTTGCTGTGTGTCCCGAATCGTCTCGATATTCGCTGTGAAAATTTTTTCAGCAATCGCACTGACGTCATCGTCGTCGAGATTGATTTCTTGGTGAATCGTTTGCTTAGGATTCGTGACTTCACTAGCCAAGGCGATCTTGAATGCTTGGTAGCCGCGAAATCCAAGCCTCCGACACAGACGAAATACGGTAGCATCTGCACACTGGCATTGATCGGCTAGCTCCGTGATAGAGAAGTGAATAATTTCGCTGGCATGCTCCAAAATATAATCGGCGATCTGTTGTTCTTTCCCGCTTAATTGTGTATAGATGGCACGTAATTGCGTGAGCACACGAGGAGCATGCGGGGTGGAAGCGTTCATCAATAAGTACCTCCTAACGTTCCATTGTGACTCTGTACTGATAGTATAAGGAAAATCAGACTCCTTTTCATAGGTTCGAAAAAATTTTCTTCATTTTTGATGAAAGATGAAAATTTTTGTCTTATAATACGTGGTAACGGATATGATCCAAAAAGGAGTGACGTACACGATATGAAGCTAGCGATCCTCGGATTAGGAAAAATGGGGTACAATCTCACGCTTAATTTGCTTTCGCATCAGCATGAAGTCGTAGCCTATGATGTAGATTCTACGCGTGCAGAAGAGTTGAGTCATGAAGGCGCGATTCCAGCCATTTCGGTGGAAGACGCTGTAGCGAAGCTGCCGACACCTCGCGTAGTATGGCTGATGGTACCGGCAGGAGAAATTGTGGATCAACTGGTTGATCAACTTTCTATCTTGCTTGACGCAGGGGATATCGTCATAGACGGTGGCAACTCTCACTACAAGCAATCATTAGATCGCTATGCACGCTTAAAAGAAAAAGGCATTCACTTCATGGATGCAGGTACGAGCGGAGGCATGGAGGGAGCGCGCCACGGAGCATGCATGATGATTGGTGGAGATCGGGAAGCATTCACTCATATCGAGCCGATGATCCGCGACATTAACGTCGAGAACGGATATTTGTACGCTGGAGAAGCGGGCAGCGGCCACTTCTTGAAAATGATTCATAACGGGATCGAATACGGCATGATGCAGGCGATTGGGGAAGGCTTTGAGGTGCTTGCGAAAAGCCAGTATAACTACGATTTTGCCGAGGTCGCACGCGTGTGGGCAAATGGTTCCGTCATTCGGGGCTGGCTGATGGACTTGACAGAGCGAGCTTTTCGGAAAGACGCCAAGCTTGATGAAATCCGTGGGGTCATGCATTCTTCCGGGGAAGGAAAATGGACGCTGGAAACCGCACTGGATTTACAGGCAGCCACACCTGTGATTGCGATGTCCTTGCTGATGCGTTACCGTTCGTTGGACGAGGATACGTTCCACGGAAAAGTTGTCGCAGCCTTGCGCAATGAATTTGGCGGACATGCCGTAGAAAAGAAATAGAAGATACAACAGAGGATGAGCGATCATAGCTCGTCCTTTTTTATTGCCCGTTGTTAAACGAGCTTCAACACCTCACACAATTCAACCAACCGCCTAACTCCGTACATCTGGTGGCGATTGCGATCGTGAATGCTTCTGATCGCATCCGCCGTCACTTTTTTGGCCTGCTCAATACTTTGATTTTCTACTGCTTGTACAATTTCTTTCATGTTCGTTAAAAAATACACCGTATTGCGCAATGTGCGGATAAGCAAAATCTTTCGTATATCCATGGAGGTGAATTGGCGGTAGCCATTCTCAGGATCACGTGGAAGTAAGAGCAAGCCTTCTTTTTCCCAATGGCGAATCGCAGACGTTGTGACTCCTGTGTAAGCAGCGACTTCACCAATTGTCATGCGGTTTCGCCACTTTTTGTTTGGGGGCAAGGAGACGTCGAGGTTTTCCAATAGTTCGAGTGTTTGGTCAGCTGCGACCTTCTCTTGCTGGAGGTTGGCCTGTTCTTTATTCACGAGCCAAAAGGCAGCATCCATATCCGCTTTTTGAATCGATCGAAGGACTTCACAGGTGACGGCGACTCCGAAGCCGGGGAACATGGCGCGCAGGCAACGAAAATAGGCAAGATGGATCTCTGTATACAGGCGATAACCATTGTCTGCACGATCAGGAGCAGGGACGACTCCCCATGATTCATAATGGCGTAAAGCACTCGTGCTAATATGCAGCTCGCGAGCGATCTCAATCGGCTTGTAATAAGGCATCTGACGCACCTCCCGCTGGTTTGTTATCGCGGATTTCACTATACCAAGAACAGCATTTTGAAGCAAATGTTCCGGTCTTTTGGAAGGTCGTAATACTTTTACCCTGTTCAGCATGGACTAGAAAAGCAAAAATTGTCAGTAGGTATTCATTCTTCTTTTCCAGAGGTGAGACAACGTATGGCTATTGTTCAGCTACGATCAGAGAACCCGGACTTTTCGTACATGATCAAGAAAAATCCGAATTCCGGACTGAGTTTGCGATCCATTCGAAAAGGCATCGCATACGGGTGGTTTTCCAATACGGATACTTATAACGTTTACTTTAAAGATGCAGAAAATGAGGTCTCCTACAAACAATCCGAGCAGGAGCATTTTGAATATTTGAATGTCTCCCGGTACAATACACCCTTGTTTCCGTTAAATGCGATTAATGAATTTTTTTCCGCTTCGATGAAGCGACACGACGAGCGGGATGCAGAAGGGTATGAGCATGTTTTTTTCATCAACATGATTCACATCGAACGACTGCTATATCTGTCATTTTTTGAGAAGCACCTGAAGGACTTCACCTTTGAACTCAAGCATCACGCCGATAAGAGCTACGCTCTGACCATCACAACGAGAACGAGTCTGCATCAGCTTCTCCACGTGGTGAGTGTGCTCTGTCTATTCTTGAGTATGTTTGGAAAAGAGTACATCGATATTTCCGATAACATTCTGGATAAATACATCAAAAGCATCCATGTCATCGACGCACCTTTTTACATACGAAGCCTGTTCGCTCGCAACTTCCTGACAACCAGGGAGCGCTATCGCAAGTACAAGACCGAGATCGAGAAGACAAACCGCTACCCCATTCAATTTGAATATGGCAGCACTGGTTTGCAGAGAAGGAACTATATCGCGAGTAAGCTTCCTTTTACCAAATCGATTGTGGATATCGGATGCGGAGAAGGATTTTATGCGATTCCGTTTGCTACCAAGCTGCCGCAGTATTACTATGCCATCGATATCGACGAACAATCGCTGGAATTAGTCAGACGCAGGGCCGAGGAAAAAGAAATCTCGAATCTGATTTTGTTCCGTTCGCTTGATCAGTTTTTACAGGATTACAACGGGGAACAGGTAGATGTCATTTTGACTGAGGTCATTGAGCATATGAGCAAAGAGGAAGCGAGAGCGCTCATCCAGCAAATCTGCAGTCGATTGGATTTTGACCATTTTATCATTACAACACCGAACTCGGATTTTAATCAGTTTTATGAGCTGGAGGGCTATCGCCACGACGATCATAAATGGGAAATGGGACTAGAAGAGTTCCAGGCATGGATGACCGAGATCATGGAAGAAGCCGGGGTGCAGGGGCAATTTGTATCCATTGGTGACGGCGTGAACGATATCCACACCACACAAGGCGTCATTGTCCAGAGAAAGGGGGCGTAACGATGCTGATACAGACGCAGGTTCATACCATTTTTATGCTCGTCGGTCCCACTGAGTGTGGGAAAACGACTTTTGCCAAGGAAGTACTCATGCCGAGACTTTCATTTGAAAATGAGCAAAAAAACGTAAAAGCAAATATTCAATATATTTCCTCGGACAGTATTCGCCAGGAACTGCTGGGCCATGATTACGACAAGTATGATCAGGTGATGCTGGAAGCCAGCGAGCAGGCATTTCAGCTCCTGCTTGAAAAGCTGCGCTTGGTGACTTCGTTTCCGATCAACGCCGAATTCGTGGTTGTCGATACAACAGGGCTAGCAGAAGACTTCCGCTCGAAAGTCCGCGACATTGCAGCAGAGAACAATTACCGATTGGAAGTGATCCTCTTTGATTATCGCAATCGGGAAGATTACTACGCTTCCGAGCGGTCGAAAAAACTGATTACCAACCATATTCTCCGGTTGAAGCAAGAAGTGCTCCGGGCATTATCCAAGGAAGGGTACCACAACATTCACCGGATACGGCACAAAGATTTTTACGTACTAGCAGATGGGGTGGCAAATCCTCGCTATGAGGTCGTGATCGAAAATAAGGATGCCTATCTGGCTACAATCCTCCCAAAAGATCAAAGGTACATCATCATCGGAGACGTTCACGAATGCGTCCACGAATTAAAAGGTCTCCTGCAAGCTTACGGATTCAAGCTCGAGGACAATCGTCTCATCTCGACTGAAAAGGTACAGCATACCAAAATCATCCTAGCAGGGGACTGGATCGACAAAGGAGCGCAAACAAGGGAGATCATCGAGTTTTTATACACGAATCAAGAGCATTTCTTGTTCGTTCTCGGGAATCACGAAAATTTTGTCTACAAGTACCTACGAAAGGAACTAAAAGGCGTAGACCCACAGCTACTGGATACTTATTTTGATTCCATACACGTTCTGGAAAAAGACACTGATTTAACAGAGAGGTTCAATCACCTGTATTCGCTGGCTCAGCCGTTTTATCGATCTAACGCTCTGACTGGCCCATCCTATTATGTCACACATGCTCCTTGCAAAAAGAAGTATATTGGAAAGCTTGATGCGAATTCGATGCGACGCCAACGCAATTTTCGGATAGACCGAACAGCTTCATTGGAAGAGCAGCTCGCATTTTTGACGGTTGAAGCGGTTAATAACCATCCGTACCATATTTTTGGACATATTGCGGCACAAAAAACGTTTCGCCTGAAAAACAAGCTCCATCTCGATACCGGATGTGTGCACGGAAATGCTTTAACGTCAGTCGTGATCGCACACAAGCCATTTTTCAAATCGTTTCAGTCTAAGCATCGAGTGATGACTGATGAGCTGCCGCTTATGTTCCATGCAGAAAAACAAGTATCGATGGGAGATTTGGAAGAGGAAGAACTCCGTCGACTCCGTTACTGCTCGAAAAATAAGGTCAATTTTATTTCTGGAACAATGCCCCCGGCGGATAAGGATGAGGCGACTCAGGAATTGGAGTCGTTGAAGGCGGGACTAGATTATTTTGCGAGTCGTGGCGTTCATCAAGTCGTGTTGCAGCCGAAATACATGGGTTCGCGATGCAATCTCTATCTCCATCATGATCGAGATAAATGCTTTGCGATCAGCAGAAACGGTTATGCCATCAATCAGGTTGATTTGACACCGATTTATGACAATCTGCATGCAAGGTTCCGCGCATACATGGAGCGAAATGAAATAGCGATGCTTATCTTGGATGGTGAATTGTTGCCGTGGAGTGCAATAGGGAAGGGCTTGATCGAAAAGCAGTTCAAACCAATTGAATCCGCACTGCGCAGCGAATTTGCATTTTTGCAGGAAAACGGTTTTGAAGAGGCGCTTCACCAGCTCATCCACAGTTATGACGAGAGCGGATTCGAAAAAGACCAGTTCCACCTATCCAAGGGTGCACTCACGGAAAAATTCGGTTCGACCTTGTATCAAAACTATAAATATTTACGAGAAATCAAAGAGAGCTACGTTCCTGTAGACGAGCATTTGGAGGCCTATCACATTTACCAAAAACAGATGGAGCTCTATGCAGGAGAAGGGGAGCTTGCCTACAAGCCTTTTACAATTCTAAAGACCGTCTATTTGAATGGGGAAGAGCAATTGCCTGATTGGAAAACATCCGATATGTATCGCTTTGTAAATGACGATCATTTTCTCACAATCGATTTGTCTGAGCCGTATGCGTATGAAGAAGCAGCTCGCTACTTTTCCACGATTACACTGGAGAACAAAATGGAAGGCATCGTGATCAAGCCAGAGCTCGTCAATCAGAAGGTCGTTCCTGCCATGAAGGTTCGCAATCCGGAGTACTTGTCGATTATTTATGGCTACGACTACCGCTTCCCACACAAGTACCGCAAGCTTTTTAATCAGAAAAATATTACGCAAAAGCTCAAGACTTCGATGCAGGAGCACAGGCTGGGTGAGCGGATGCTTGGATTCAAATTCGACGACATTTCTCCTGAAAATACGGAATATCAACAAGTAGTCGCAACGCTGCTCTTTGAAGTGGCGAAGGAAAAAGAGATCGATCCGCGATTGTAAATAAAAAACGAGAAGCCGCTACCACACAGGCTTCTCGTTTTTATTCGTAGAGCTATTTGTTGGAGGAAGGAGCAGAATGATCCCAGGCTTCAATATTATCGAGACCTTCAATACTGTCCTTGTAAAACACAGGATCTTTTCCTGCTTTTTTCTGTTCCAGATAATCATGTAGCGCAGCATACGCGACTTTTGACAACATGGCGATTGCAATCAGGTTGACAATGACCATGAAGCCCATGAACAAATCGGCCAAATCCCATACAAGCTGTACCTTTGCCACTGATCCGAACAACACCATGGCGAGAACACTTAAACGATACAGCAATAGCCATGCTTTGCTTGTCTTCAAAAACTCAATGTTAGTCTCGCCGTAATAGTAGTTACCGATCAACGTACTGAAGGCGAACAGGAATACCATAATGGCAAGGAAGCCAGACGCCCAAGAACCGATATGAATGCTCAGTGCTGCTTGGGACAGCTCAATTCCACTCAGACCTTGTTGCGTGTATGCGCCGGACAGCAAAATGATGAAGGCTGTGCTTGTACAGATCACGAGGGTGTCAAATAAAACACCGAATGCCTGAATCAGACCTTGCTTCACTGGATGGCTTGTTGTTGCCGTTGCCGCAGCATTCGGCGCACTACCCATACCAGCTTCGTTCGAGAACAATCCTCGCTTGATGCCGTGCATGAGCGCTGCACCGAGAGAACCGCCCGCGATTTGTTCGAAGCCGAACGCGTTTTTCACAATCAACGCGATCAGTGCAGGCATCTCGGAGATGTTCATGATTACAATGAAGAGCGCCATCCCGATGTACAATATAGCCAATACAATTACGATATACTCAGACATTTTCGCAATACGTTTTACACCGCCGAAAATGATAGCTGCAAATGCGATCGTCATGATGATACCCATTATCAATCGATCTGCACCAAACGAATTTTCAAAAGCAATCGTGATCGTGTTGGATTGCACGGCATTAAATACGAGACCAAACGATAGGGTGATGAGGACAGCAAACAGGGCACCCATCCAGCGTTTGTTCAGCCCTTTTTCCATGTAATAGGCTGGACCGCCACGAAAACCGTTCTTATCCTTGATTTTATAAATCTGAGCGAGCGTACTCTCAACAAAACTGGAAGCTGAACCGATAATTGCAATGACCCACATCCAGAATACGGCGCCAGGACCACCTAGAGCAATGGCGATGGCAATTCCCGTAATATTCCCTGTGCCGACACGCGCGGCCATACTAATAGCGAAAGCTTGAAAAGGGGAGATTCCACCATCGTCTTTCGCTCTTCCTTCTTTAATAGAGCGGATCATTTCCGGCAACATACGCACTTGCAAAAATTTGCCCCGGAAGGTAAAGAACAAGCCTAACGCGATTAGCATGATAATGATAATATAGGACCACAAAAAATCGTTTATGGAAGCTGTTACATCGAGTAGGAATTGTTGCATCGTGTCACCTCGGATTTTGTTATGAATTTTTCCTTAGTATTCTCTAAAAAATCGTTACATCCCATTCGTGAGCCATATGTTTTAACAAAGAAACGCCCGCTACACTGTTTCCACAACCATCAATGGAAGGTCCAAAAATACCGATTCCACAGCCATCTTGAAACGGTGAATGTGGTTTGCGGTTAGGTGGAACCAGCGTCATGATTCCGCCTGAGACGCCACTTTTTGCTGGCAAGCCAACATTCGCGGCAAATTTGCCCGATGCATCGTACATGCCGCAGGTGAGCATCAGCGCTTTGGCTAAACGGACGACATCTTTTGGGAGAACTTGTTCGTTGCGCAGCGGATGAAAGCCGTCGAGTGCCAACAGGAGACCGATTAAGGCGATTTGCTCGGTGGTTACTTCAATCGAGCATTGCGTTAAGTAAACCTCCAAAGCCTCTTCCACTTCACAGGCCAGATAGCCCGTATCCTTTAAATAATGGGCGAGTGCCCGGTTTCTGTGAGAGTTTTCCCATTCGGAAAGAAACACTTCCTCGTTCACCATTGGCGTAACACCTGTGATTTTACTGAAAAATGCATACAAGTAACGCAGTTTATGATCCGGTGTTTGACCAGGGAGGAGTGAAGATGTCGTAATCGCTCCCGCATTGATCATCGGATTAAAAGGCTTACCTGGCTTGTTCATTTCCAGTCGGATAATGGAGTTGAATGCATCTCCAGTCGGTTCTACATCTACCCGATCCAACACGTAAGGGATGCCATGGTAGCAGCAAACAGCAATAAAACTGATTACTTTGGAAATACTTTGCATCGTAAAAGGAACTTTCCAGTCACCCGCGGTGTGCATTTTTCCTGTAGGCTCGATGATACAAATACCTAACTGATTCGGATCCGTTCTGTACAAAGCCGGGATATAACTGGCACATTTTCCTTCAGATGCCTTGGAACGATATTGTTCCACCCATTGCTCTAATTCATCCTCAAGTAAAACCTGTTGAATCAACGCCTGTCCCCCCAAAAATCGAATACACTGCTCTTACGCGAAGAGGAAGAGAAAGCGCTTCCATGCCTCGCAAAATACATATAATGAACACTTTACAACCACCCTACAAAATAAAACAAAAACTCACAGATTGTTTCAAGAGAGTTTCACATTTTTTTTTACTTGTCCTATAAGCGAATCCTCGGTAAAAATAGATAGGGACATCAAGAAACAACGTGGGAAGTGAAAGGCGTGCGAGTTCAGACACAAGTAAAACGGGATTGGTATATATTGGTGCTCATGCTTATTACGGTCCCATTGGCAGGGGAGTTGAAATTTTATCCCGTCAATGAGACATTTCGAATTAGCTTTGGAGCTCCGACCTTTTTCTTCTTTTTATTACTGTTTCAAAGAATTCCATCTGTTTTCGCTGGCTTTTTGACGGGGATTACGGTCGTATGCTTCCGGATTGTGATGGACCTCGTCGCCGGGAATCATACAGCATGGGAGCCTTCACTCCAAGCGCATTATTCTAGCTTTTTCTTTTATTTCGCTTATTGTGTACTGTTTTATTTAGCCAGAATACGCCATTTTCACAACCGGACGATTTTGGTTGGATTACTGGGAATGGTCATCGAGGTATTGGCTGACCTCATTGAGTTTCTCTCGCAACATGTACTGCTGGATACCGTTCTCACATGGGGAGCGGTGCAAGAAATGCTCGTCATCGCTCTATCCCACAGCTTTATCGTGATTAGTTTTCTCAACATGATGAAGCTCTACGAAGCACAGTCGCGAGAGCAACAGACAAGAAAACAGAATGAACACATGCTTATGCTGATTTCCACTTTGTATGAGGAATCGATTCATTTGAAAAAAACGCTGCAAAATGCCGAGAGTATTAGTATGAAGTCTTTCGAGCTTTACCAAGGCTTGCATGAGCTTCATAAGGAACAGGTGGCCACGAGTGTAGAGAGCTTTGCCAAGAAAGCATTGATTGTTGCAGGCGAGGTTCACGAGATTAAAAAGGATAATCAACGCATTTTTGCAGGGCTTCACAAGCTGATTTCCGATGAAAGCATTACGGATTACATGGACATCCATCAGCTCGTGGACATTATCAGACGAAGCAATATGAAGTATGCGACTTTGTTGGAGAAGGACATACAGATCACAGCTTCCATTACGGGGACACATCCGCTCTACCATGTATTCATGATGCTTTCCTTGATCAATAATCTGGTGGCAAATGCTGTAGAAGCCATCCAGCAAACAGGAGCTATTTCCATTGAAATTGATCGGATAGGGGATCTTGTGGAGATTAGAATCAACGATGACGGACCTGGAGTACCTCCAAGGCGAAAGGCGTTGCTGTTCAAGCCTGGCTTTACTACGAAATACGATCAAACCGGCAACCCCTCTACAGGGATCGGACTGTCTTATGTACAACAATTGGTGGAACAATGGCAAGGGGAAATCTCCCTACAGGATGGAGCAGATGGGAAGGGAACAACTTTTCTTATGCGATTACCAATTGATCCGATAACGAAGAAAGAGTGAGAAGATGCTGTTTTATTTAGTGGATGACGATGATGCTGTACGTCTCATGTTGACGGAAATTATAGAAGACGAGAATCTGGGCGAAGTCGTGGGGGAAGCATCTGACGGCTCGATGGTAGACGGTCATACGTTAACCGCACGCAATGTAGATATTTTGCTGATCGATTTGTTCATGCCCAACCGGGATGGGATTGAGACGATTCGCCAAGTGAAGCCGACATTCACAGGAAAGATCGTCATGATCTCTCAGGCAGAAACAAAAGATTTGATTGCCCAAGCTTACGCCCTTGGAAGTGAATACTACATTATCAAGCCGGTAAACAAGATCGAAGTCGTGACAATTCTTCAAAAAGTGATCGAGAAAATTCGCCTCGAGCGTTCGATACGAGACATTCACAAATCGTTGAATGCCGTCATGCAAGTGGACCAGCCGCCTTCCGGACAACTTCGTTCGTCACTAGGCAAACCCCTTCGCGAGGCGGGGCAATTTCTATTAACAGAGTTGGGCATCGCAGGAGACAATGGCAGCAATGATTTGCTCGATATTTTGGACTTCTTGCATGGATACGAACAGACACATACGTTTAAAAATGGATTTCCAGCCTTGAAAGAGATTTTTGTGGCAGTAGCACAGGAGAGGCTCGGAGTAGCAGTGGACGATCCACAAATCGCCAAGGTAGTCAAAGCTTCTGAGCAGAGAGTCCGTCGAGCGATCTATCAGTCGCTGAATCATTTGGCGTCTCTGGGGCTTGCTGACCTCTCGAATTGGAAGTTCGAAAATTACGCTTCGCAGTTTTTTGATTTTACGTACGTGTGGAAGAAGATGGCGGAGTTAAAAAGCAATGCCGCATCGCCAAGTTCAGATATTCGGATTAATATGAAAAAGTTCATTCAAGTTCTTTATGCAGAGGCGAAGCGCATACAGTCGGAAGCGTGATATTTCTCTGCCTGGCGTGTAGAAGTAAGTCCTGATCAGGTTGATTAGGGCTTTTTGTTTTGTTATGGGAAATACACTTATTTTTTATTGACTAAACGTTCATTCAATAATAAACTGGGATCATATACCAAATCCACATTTCATGGAGGGATCACCGATGGATTTGTACTATGAGGTTTCAGGGGAAGGAAAACCAGTCATTCTATTGCACAGTGGCGGTGCTGATTTGCGAGATTGGACCTTTGTCACGCCGATTCTGGCGAAGCATTATCAGGTCATCGCTTTTGACGGACGCGGGTGCGGGAAATCCCCGTCTCCAACAGAGACAGCGAATTACGTTGATGATTTGCTTTCCGTCATGGACCACTTCCAGCTGGATGAAGCCACGCTCGTAGGGCATTCAATAGGCGGGCGAATTGCAACTGAGTTTGCCTTGGCATATCCGCAGAGAGTGAGCAAGCTCGTGTTGATCGCTCCAGATTTGTCAGGCTATACATTCAGCAAGCCTTTCACAGAATGGATGCAGACAATTCAAGTCGCTGCACCGGATGTTGACCGCATGCTGGAGCTTTCTCTGTCCTCCTGCTCGTACCGCGTCGTGATGGCAAGTCCCCAGAAGGACCTCATGGTAGAGATGACGAAACATAATATAGCGAAAATGTTCGAGTGGGCCACCTGGGAGTCTGTATGGCCGCAACCACCTGCGATTGAGCGTCTGGGAGATTTGGCTGATAAAACATGTTTTCTCCTCGGCAAGGAAGATGCGCCTGATCTACACCGTATCGCCGAACATTTTCAACAAGTTTTGCCAGAGCATAGGGTTATCGAGATTACGGGTGCTGATCATAAACCAACGTTGACGCATCCAGAAGAAATCGCTCGCGCCATCACTGAATTTTTGGAGGATTGACGTAAACTGTGCCGCGTACCCCAGCTGAAAATGAGCGAATTCGCCAAGCTGCAAAAGAAAAAATCCATGCAGCCGCGATGACGCTTTTCATAAAAAAAGGCTACCACGCGACCTCAATCGACGATGTAGCCAAACAGGCTCAGATATCGAAGGGACTGCTTTACAATTATTACAAAGGCAAAGAAGAGCTTCTCGCCGCGATGGTCAAGGTACGGATCGAGGAAGTAAAAGAAGTGATGGAGGCTGCGACTCAGCTTGCAACACCGCACGAACAGCTGCGTCATATTGTCGACGGTGCGCTTAATAACGTCTACCAGCGACCGGATGTCTATCGTTTTTACTTGAATTTGCAAACGCAGCCGGAAGATGATCGGGTACTTGCTTCTTACAGAGAGCAGTTAAATGAGGAGTCACGCAGGCAGTTTGAAGTTCAATGCCAAATCTTCAAAGAATTAGGGGTAAAACAGCCCAGATTGAGATCGCTCTATTTTTCTTCGGCGCTTCAAGGCGCAATGCTGATGATGACGACTTATCCGGAAGGGTTTCCGGTTGAAGAGATGAAGGAGCAGATTGTTCGGGAGTATTGTAGCCCTCCGGCAGAATAGAATCATAGAGTTTCGATTGAGAATGAAGAGGCTATCCCATTCGTAAATGATACTGGTGGGGAAGCCTCTTTTTTCTGTATCTTTGGTGAAGCCCAAAGCAAATTCTGTTCAAACCATCACTCAAATGTATCGGAATATTTTAAATTGACAGAAACAAACAAAACCAATATATTGGTTTTATGGACACGAACCTAATCAAACAGATCGAACGCCCCACATTACGCGAACAAGTATACCAAGGCTTGAAAAAAGCGATCATCATGCTAGAGCTAAAGCCAGGAGAACGAGTCAACGACAACGAACTGGCGGCTTTATTTGGCGTGAGTCGAACACCCGTAAGAGAAGCGCTTAAACGGTTAGAAGACGAAGGTCTTATTGAATCCGTTCCGGGATCTCTCACACGGGTGACACCCTTACTTGAAAAGGAGGCGAAGCACGCTTTTCCGGTTGTTGCGGCCTTGCACGGGTTGGCAGCACGATTGTCGATGCCATTTGAAAGGGAGGACATCTGTACTCTGGAGCAATGGAATGAAAAGCTGCGGGTCGCGCTCGAACAGCAAGATGTGATCAAAGCGATTGAAGCAGATGACGGCTTTCACGACGTGATCCTCGAGGCTGCGGGTAATCGAGAAATCTATTTGGCACTTGAGCGAGTTGTACCGAAAGTTCGGCGTTTGGAATTTGCTCGGTTTGGTTCCTTAGAAGGGGTGGAATCAGTAGAACAGCACCGCAGAATCATCGAAGCATTTCGAGACAACAACAGTCAGCTTGCCTCTTCTTTGGTGGAAGAAAACTGGATCAGCCTTGGCAGATTGCTTACGGACCATTCCAATGATGAATAGGGGGTAATGGCATGAGTACGGTTGAACTGAAGGGGGAAGTACATGATTCGCGTGTTTTGCAATGGGCACGATCCATTATTGAAGAGAGTCCGTCTCACCGTCTGATTCAGCAAGAGATCGTGAATGCTGTCAACCGCAATGCGATTTGGCGAGGCGAGGAATGTTTGAATTTGCTCGCACCAGAAGCACCCACCACGCCCATCGTACGTCAATTGCTCGCATCTGAGGTTGGTACTCGCGCTGCGGAAGGACATATCGGCAGCACGCAGAGATGGTTCGCGGGCACAAAATATATCGATGAAATCGAAGCGTTATGTGTTGAGCTGTTAAAAAAAGTATTCCACGCTAACTTTGCGGACCATCGGCTGGTAGCGAGCATGATCGGGAACATGACGGTCTACGCGGCGTTAACGCAACCGGGCGATACGATTATGACGATCGCGCAACCGTTTGGGGGGCATTCCAGCAATCGGGTAGACGGGCCTGCTGGCATTCGAGGTTTGCAAATTGTCGATGTGCCCATGGACCCCGTTGAGCTCACCGTTGATCTGGGCGAGTTTGCTAAAGTCGCACGGCAAGTTAGGCCAAAGCTCGTTACTCTCGGAGCGTCCATGACCTTATTTCCATTTCCACTGAAGGAGATGGCTGAGATCGTGAAAGAATGGGGCGGTCGCATTTATTTTGATGGTGCACACCAGTTGGGGTTGATCGGTGGTGGTCAATTTCAAGACCCGCTGCGAGAAGGGGCATGTGTGATGACTGGCTCTGCTGGGAAAACGTTTAGCGGTCCACAAAGCGGCATCATCGTCTGGAATGACCCGGAACTCTCGGTACCGATTACAGATGCCATCTTCCCAGCCCTTGCCGCGACACATCAAGTCAATCGGGTAGCGGCATTAGCAGCTGCGGCGGCGGAGTTTTTAGCGTTTGGCAAGGAATACATGGCGCAAATTGTGACGAATGCACAAGCACTGGGAAAAGCATTCGATGAACGGGGAATACGGGTGCTTTGCGCACACAAAGGCTATACACGTACACACCAAGTCATTCTGGACGTAAAAGAGTTTGGCGGTGGGTACGAGGTAGGCAAGCGATTGGCAGAAGCGAACATCATCACCAACAAAAATTTGATTCCTGGTGACGGTCCTGAAGATTGGGACTTTCCAAGCGGTCTGCGCATCGGGACGACAGAAGTCACTCGCTTTGGCATGAAGGAACAAGAGATGGACACGATTGCAGAGTTAATTGTAAGTGTGTTGTCAGGTAGGGAAAAGCCAGAGGTGGTCCAGTCTAAGGTGATCGAATTGCGCAGATCGTTTAGCAAGATGCAGTTCTGCTTCCCAGAATAGAGTAGGTAGGCTAAACACCGTATGCAGGAGTTCTGACCTTGGCATACGGTGCTTTTTCGGGTAGTAAGTGGACTCTCATTCTTGACAATATTATTTCATTTCGTAAATAATCGATTGATACCATCAAAGAATGGGAGTCTAAACGGATGAGTACAGACCATACAAACTCGGAAGTTACCATTGATCAGACGACGAAAGAGCTAGCTCTCGTATTTGGTCAGTTGAAGCGGATCGGACATGTTTTCAGTCCTTCGAAAGACCTTCGTCAGAGTGAATTGAATTTGCTTGTTCATTTGACCTACGTTAGTCCACCTGACACGAAAGGCATCAGAGTTTCCGAGCTAGGCAAGCAATTAAAAATAACATCAGCAGCTGTGACCCATGTCATTCAATCACTCGAACAGCTTGGGCTTATCACCCGTACCGTAGGGCCCAAGGATCGACGCTCTATTCTCGTAGCCCCTACGAAAGAGGGCTTTGATTTTGTGGCAGCGAGAGAGCAAGAGCTGTTTAATCGATTTCAGCAGCTCCATGAGCATCTTGGTACGGATGATGCGCAGGCACTCATACGGATTTTAACGAAATCAATCAGATTCCTGCATACCTATCAGGGTAGCGATGAATCTCAACCATAGTTCGAACATGGACTATGGTTTTTTGTTGTTTTGATAAGAACCTTGCTCCAGCTCTTTGAGGAGCGAGTTCGCAGAGGGGCTCCAATGCAGCTGTTGTTCGGCGCGTAATCCAGATATCCTCTGGTTGATGCTCGCCCCCCAAGCGGCTGGTCCTAATGCTTTAGCTGCATCCTCGTAGCTCCATGATTCCACTTTTTCTATCCCAGCTATTTTGGCAATCGAAGTCATGAGCTTTTTCGTCGTGATCATTTCCTTGGAAGTTGCATTGAATAATGAGCCTGGCTGTGCTCGTAAAAAAGCGGATTCGTAAAGTCTGGCCAAATCATCAACATCGATAGTAGACCATGCCATTTGCCCGTCATCGATATAGTTGGCTGATTGAGAGAGCTTCGTCCTTTGAATCGTTGCTTGGACGAGGCCACCGCCACGACCATACACGAGAGTTGGACGTATGACGATTGTACGAATATTGCGTTCGGCAGCGCTTAACACCTCCTGCTCCTGGTTCGCTTTCCACTGGAGAAAAGGCAAAGGGTTGAGAGGGGAGTCTTCATCCACGACATTGTCGTACGTATCGTTATAGATCAGCGTTCCGCTCGTATAAATGAATGGCTTCCCGGTGTCTTCCAAACCATCCAGCATCGCCTGAACCGCTGCTACATCCAGTTTTTCCATATCAGGAGTGTGCGAGATCGCCATATGAATGACCCCATCGAATTTTTTAACGCTTTCTGTTAATAGGGTGGTATCTGCAAGATCGCCAATAATCGGGGTAAAGCCTTGTGAGAGCAACAGCTCCGCTTTCTCTTCCGATCGAACAAGTCCAGCAACCTTATACCCAAGAGATTGAAAATGCTCGGCGACTACAGATCCGACATAACCTGTTATTCCTGTAAGGAAAACATTCATGAAAAAACCTCCTTCATGTACAAATTAATTTAGTTACTAAATTATATAGTAAATTATTTGGGAACTTTCTGCTGGCGTCAAGAGCATTTTTAATTAACTGAATATTGACAAAACAAAAACTGGGTGTTATTTTCACATTAGGAAAACGTTTACCCATTACATAGAAAGTGGGTGAAGAAACATTACTGTAACCATTAAAGACATCGCACAGCTCGCCAACGTTTCCATCGCGACTGTTTCGCGCGTGCTGAATAATTCCAAGCCAGTCCGTCCAGAGCTGCGAGAAAGAGTCTTGAAAATCGTGCAAGAGACGGGCTTTCAGCCGAATGCGATTGCCAGGAGCTTGGTCAGCAAGGAAACCCGCATCATCGGGGTGATGATTCCCGATATCTCCAACAACTTTTACTCCAATCTCATTTACGGAATTGACAGCGTCATTAGCGAGTACGACTACAGCATGTTCTTGGCGATATCCGATGAAGTGGTGGACAAAGAGCTAAAGTACTTGCGGCTGTTCAAAGAAAAACAAATCGATGGTGTCATTATCGCGAGCATTCATTTCCTGGAGGGCAATATCCAGACGCTGCAAGAGATTCAGGTTCCCCTTGTTGTTACCGGCCACGATTTGCCCGGCTATCAGATTCCAACTGTCAACGTCAACAATGTGCAAGCCTCCTATGATGCTACGGCCTATCTCATCTCACAAGGACATACAAAGATTGCGTGTATATCTGGTCCACTGTGGGACCCGCCGTGCGGTCTGGATCGCATGGGCGGTTACCGAAAAGCCATGCGGGCATATGATTTGCCGATCCATGAAGGATTCATCGTGGAAGGTGAATTCACAGCCAAGAGCGGTTACGAAGCCATGCGCCGTATTTGTGAGGAAAAAATTCGCCCGACAGCCGTTTTTGTCGCCACAGACCTGATGGCGGTTGGCGTCCTCAATTACTTGTACGACCATGGCATTCGTGTACCAGAAGACATCTCCGTCATGGGCTTCGACAATTTGGAGCTCGCCTCACTTTCCCGCCCCATGCTCACCACCGTGCACAATGATCCGTTCATGTACGGAAAAGCCGCAGCAGAGCAGTTACTCAGACAAATCCGCAATGAACCTGTAGAGAGAATGAGCACCGTCCCACACCATCTCGTGATTCGCCAAACTGTAAGCGCTTTACGGGAGTGAGGCAACAAGTCTTACCATATAGAAGAAGCAAACGAGTTTACTCATTCAAAAGGGGTGAAGAGATATGAAGCTTGGCGTATTTACCGTTCTTTTTAGCGAGAAGTCGTTCGAAGAAATGCTGGATCATGTGAAGGCAGCAGGTTTAGAGGCGGTGGAAATCGGCACAGGCTGCTATCCGGGCAATGCACACTGCAATCTGGAAGAGCTGTTGGAAAGTCCGGAAAAAAGACGAGCGTACAAAAAAGCAGTAGAGGATCGGGGATTGATAATCAGCGCCCTCAGTTGTCACGGCAACCCGTTGACACCAGAGAAAAGCTTTGCGCAGCAGTCCCACGATACGTTTGTGAAAACGGTACAGCTAGCAGAGATGCTGGAGGTGCCTGTGGTCAATTGCTTTTCCGGTACGGCAGGCGACCACGAAGGAGCGAAGTACCCCAGCTGGCCCGTTGCTCCTTGGCCCAATGAGTATCGAGACGTGCTCCATTGGCAATGGAACGAGAAGCTTATCCCGTATTGGCGCGAATGGGCTGCTTATGCGACCGAGCATCATGTCAAGGTTGCGTTGGAGCTGCATGGCGGCTTTCTCGTCCACACACCAGGGACACTGTTGAAGCTGCGGGAACAGGTAGGCGAGGGAATCGGGGCAAACTTCGATCCCAGTCATATGTGGTGGCAAGGGATTGATCCAGTAGCTGCAATCAAAATCTTGGGCAAAGAAAAAGCGATTTATCATTTCCATGCCAAAGACACGTACATTGACCAGGAAAAAGTGAATATGTACGGGCTGACGGATATGAATTCCTACGCCAATTTACATGAACGTGCGTGGTATTTCCGAACGGTAGGCTATGGTCATTCACAGCAGACGTGGGCAGATATGATGAGTGCACTGCGCATGAATGGATACGATTATGTCGTGAGCATCGAGCACGAGGATGCCATCATGTCAATTGAGGAAGGCTTTCAACGAGCGGTTCAAAATCTGCAGCAAGTCATTTTGCGAGAACCAGTCCAGAATCTGTGGTGGGTGTAGGAGGGGAGAATATGACGAATCAGCGCAAATGGAAAATCGGAATCATCGGTGCAGGGGGGATTACAGAAGCACACTTGGAAGCGATCAGGGAAGAGCCGCGAGCAGAGGTAGTTGCCATTGCAGATATTTCCGCAGAAATGGCTTCCTATCGTGCGAAGCGGCATGACATTCCACAAGTTTTCACTGAATACGAGACAATGCTACAAGAGTCTGGTACAGACGCGATCATTGTTTGTGTCCCGAACTACTTGCATGCAGAAGCAACTAAAAGTGCGCTTGCAGCAGGCAAACACCTGCTATGCGAAAAGCCGATGGCGATGAATGCCCAAGAAGCAGAGGAAATGATCGAAGCCGCGAAAAAAGCAGACAAAATCCTCATGGTCGCACAAAATAACCGATTCCGAAGCGATTCCCTGCAAGTCAAAACATGGCTGAAGGAAGGAAAGCTGGGGAACATCTATCACGCCAAGACCGGATGGGTCAGACGAAATGGAATTCCCGGATGGGGAAGCTGGTTTACGCAAAAAGAATGGGCAGGCGGCGGTCCGTTGATTGACATCGGCGTACATATGCTCGATTTGACCTTATGGCTCTTGGACCATCCAAAGCCTGTATCCGTCCTCGGGCAGACGTATGCGCAATTCGGACCTCACAAACGCGGCTTGTCAGAGTGGGGAAGGATCGATGATAACGGGAAGTTTGACGTGGAAGATATGGCAGTGGCGATGATCACCTTTGAGAATGGATTGTCGCTTACGCTCGATGCAAGCTGGGCTTCTCACATCGCAGAGGAAAACGTTTTCCTTCAACTATATGGACAAGAGGGTGGGGCATCCCTTCGTTTATTGGAGAACCAGTTCACGCTTTACCACGAGTGGAACGGCGTAACTGCTTCGACAGAATTAACACCAAAACCTCATAAAGAACGCGTACTCTTATTCCGTAATTTTATAGACGCCATCGAAGGGAAAGCAGAGGTTCTCTGCACACCGGAACAAGCCTTGTACATCAACAGATTGATTGAAGCCATCTACGCATCCGCACAAAAAGGTGAAGCAGTCCGTTTCTAACATGAGCATAGGGGGTTACTTAGATGAAAGTTGCAAAAAGACTTACATCCGTTGGACTTACCTTATTAATGGCCTTCTCACTGGCAGCATGTTCCTCCACATCTCAGCAAGCTTCTACAGATACAACCCCATCACAGCCTTCAACACCAACCGCACCCAAAACAGAGCCAGCACAGCCCACAGCCGAAAAAATCAAGCTTGTCTACGCACGAGGAAAGGACGCAACGGATTCCACCAAAAAGCTTGTGGAAGCTTTCCAAAAAGCCCATCCGAATATCGAAGTAGAAATTCGTGAGATGCCTGCTGATTCCGGGCAGAGTCATGATCAATACGTCACCATGTTCAGCGCCCAATCCTCCGAGATCGACGTGTTTGACCTCGATGTCATCTGGCCAGCTGAATTTGCACAAGCGGGTTATCTTCTGCCGCTCGACCGCCTGATGGAACAGGACGGGATCGAAACCGGAAAATATATCAAAGGGGCCATGGATGCCGGGAACTTTGGCGGCCAGCAATGGACCATGCCCAAGTTTATCGACGCGGGTCTCTTGTTTTACCGCAAAGATCTCGTATCCGAAGCACCAAAGACGTGGGATGACCTGATTGCCCAAGCAAAAGCAACGAAGGGCAAGGGCGGCACGAAGTTCGGCTACTTGATGCA
The DNA here is from genome assembly GCF_003013445.1 of Brevibacillus sp. NRRL NRS-603. Classification (NCBI taxonomy): domain Bacteria; kingdom Bacillati; phylum Bacillota; class Bacilli; order Caryophanales; family Paenibacillaceae; genus Brevibacillus; species Brevibacillus sp. NRRL NRS-603. Next base: position 127,393 of record NZ_PXZN01000012.1, read on the forward strand.
AGCCAAGCAATATGAAGGATTGGTTTGCAACTTTGTCGAGTTCAGTGCATCGTACGGTGGAAAAATTTTGGATGAACAAGGCAAAGTAGCAGTCAACAATCCAGCTACGATCAAAGGATTGAAAAAGATGATCGAGGTCGTCAAATCTGATTTCGTCCCAACCAATATCACCACATTCATGGAGCCGGAATCACACACGGCATTCCTAGAAGGGCAGGCACCATTTATCCGCAACTGGCCGTATCAGTTCGCGTTGGCGCAGGATCAGGCCCAGTCCAAAATTGTTGATCAAGTCGGGATCGCTCCGCTGCCAGCAGGCGATGCAGGCTCCGCAGCAGCGCTCGGCGGTTGGATGGGCGGAATCAACAAGTTCTCGAAGCACCCAAAAGAAGCATGGGAATTCCTCAAATTCATGACAGGTCCAGAGGGTCAGAAAATATCCGCAGTAGAAGGTGGGCTCGCACCAACCTACCTGCCAGCTTACGAAGATGCCGATGTTCAAAAAGCCAGTCCGTTGTTTGCCAACAAAGATTTCGTCGATGGCGTAAGCGCTGCTGTATCTCGTCCAACGACTCCGATCTATCCAAAAATTTCGGAAGTAATCCAGATCGAAGTGTCCAAAGCGCTCGCGGGACAGCAAACAGCCGAGCAAGCGGTGCAAAGCATGGAAACGCAGATGAACGACTTGATGAAAAAATAAGCGGCAACATGTGGCGCTTCCAAGGAGGTCTAACCGGCTTCCTTGGAAGTTGCACAACGATCTGGCAAGCACAAGCAAGCTTCTAGCGGGAAGGAAGGTGGTGAACGGATGAATCGATCAACCAAAATGTCTCTCTCGGAAAAACAGATGGGGTATTTACTGATTTTTCCTGCACTGCTCATCATACTTGTTATCGCGATTTGGCCTGTCATGCGATCCTTTTGGATCAGTCTGCACGATATCCGGTTGAACGACCCGACGAAATCAGAGATTCACTCTTCATACGGACTAGATATGGAACGTTACGTCAGTACGTTACCCAATCTGCTCCGGTATATAAAGAGGGAGGCAGATTCTGCAGAAGGGTCATCAAAGGAAAAACTGAACGCGCTCCAAGCGCAAATCGAACAAATGAACACTTCCCTCAACCAATCAGGCGAGATCGCGAACCGATACCAAATGATCGACCAGCTATTGCTGGACTTTAAACCAGTCCCGACAGAACTCAAATATGTGAGCCTCTCAAATGAACAAACAGAGTCTATCAAAACCAGCTTGGCGGAAGTCAGAGCGGTCCTTTTGCAAATGAGTGAACAAAAGCTGCTTTCGAAGCCAGAGGGTGCTCTTGGCGTGATCCAAGGCATTGAAGCATCGATTATCGAGCCCAACTTTGTTGGCTTTGCCTACTATCAAAAGTTTTTAACGGACGCGCGGATGTGGGGGGCTCTGTATAATACGGCGTTTTTTACGGTTATCTCCGTTGCCATTGAACTGGTACTCGGCATTTTGATTGCATTGTTGATCAATCGACCTTTTCGTGGAAGGAGTCTTGTTCGGGCAACCGTGTTAATACCATGGGCGATTCCGACTGTCATCTCCGCGATGATGTGGAAATTTTTGTACGATGGGCAGAATGGCATCGTCGCCTATCTCTTTGAGCAGGCGGGGCTGATCTCGGATATGGGGATGCTTCTTACGACAAAGGCTGGAGCCATGTTTTCCGTCATTTTGGCAGACGTGTGGAAAACTACGCCGTTCATGGCTTTGCTCATATTCGCAGGCCTGCAAACGATCCCCCAAAGCTTGTATGAAGCAGCTTCTGTCGATGGTGCCACCCGCACCCAGCAATTTTTTCGTATCACGCTTCCGATGCTGAAATCAACCATTCTGGTGGCGTTATTGTTCCGCACACTTGATGCGTTCCGCGTATTTGACCTGATTTACACTCTGACAGGTGGGGCACCCGGGAACTCGACCGAGACCATTTCTATCTACGCGTATAAAACGATGTTTGCTCAAATGAGCTTCGGTGAAGGCTCAGCGCTTGCAGTTATTGTCTTTTTGTGTGTGGCGTTGATTTCCATTGGCTATGTCAAAATATTGGGAGCTGATCTGCTGAGTGATGGCAGCGGCAAATAAGGAGGTGATTGGATGCGCAAACATACGGGTCCCTTGTTTTACGTGGGTCTACTGCTATTCGTTTTTCTTGTGATGTTTCCGTTTTTATGGATTCTCCTCGCAGCGTTGAAGCCACCAGCGGAGCTGTTTGGAGAGCGAGCCTTTCACTTTATCATCCAAAATCCTTCGTTTGACAACTTTGTCCGCGTCTTTACGGAAAGACCGTTTGCCCGTTACTTGTGGAATTCAACTGTCGTGGCGACGTTAACCACACTTTACTCCATTACGATCGCTTCCTTTGCTGCATATGCGATTGCCTGGCTGTCCTTTCGGGGAAAGACGATTATATTGGGTGTTGTACTTGCTGTGTCCATGTTTCCGCAGATCGCTACCATCTCACCTATCTTTATGTTCATGCAATCGATGGGCTTAACGAACAGCTACACAGGTCTAATTATTCCTTATACAACTTTTGCGCTGCCGCTTGCCATCTGGAATTTGACGATCTTTTTCCGTAAGATACCGAGTGATTTGGGTGAAGCAGCCAAAGTAGACGGCGCGAGCATTTGGCAGACGATGACCAAAGTGTTTTTCCCACTCGCCATGCCTGGGGTTTTTACGACCGCCATCCTCGTTTTTATAGCAGCGTGGAATGAATTTTTGTTCGCCTTGACGTTGAATACGCAGGAAGCAATGAAGACAGTGCCTGTGGGAATCGTCATGTTTCAGGGAATGTTTACAATCCCGTGGGGAGAAATATCTGCTGCCTCCATTATTGTGACGATCCCGCTTGTGGTGATGGTGTTGATTTTCCAGAAGCGGATTATCTCAGGTTTGACTTCTGGGGCAGTAAAAGAATAAAAGGAAGTCATTCAATTATTTGTCTCATAAGTATGATTGTGATACGGTGGAAGCAGCAATCCGAAAGCGAGTTGACGAGCGCATGAATAATCTCACTAAATTTCAAATTAACAGGCCTTTCTATGAAGTATTCGAAGCTTTCGTGGACCCGGCGAAAATCCGCAACTTCTAGTTCTCTTCCAGCTCAGCAAGGTGGGAGGAAGGGAAGAGCATTACGTTATTCTACGATATTTACAATGCAGAAGTGGGGATTACCGTTCACGAAATCGAAGTGAATAAACGAATCGTTTTCCAGTGGGTTGGAGAAGAAAATATTGTAACGATTGCATTAAAAGCGGTGGATGAAGCCACGACGATCATTGAAGTGAACGAAGAGGGTTTTCAAGAAGAGGATCCAACGCTCCTGCAAAAAATGGTCGACAATAAAGAAGGCTGGGTGTACGTCTTAAGCTGTTTGAAGGGGTATCTGGAGCATGGGATCAACACATTAAGAGAAGGGCTTGTGAAATAGGTCTGGATGTATTGCGAGAATAAATGAGAAAGCCCGAACCTGGTCTTACCCCGGGGCTGGGCTTGCAGAAAAATAATGAAATCGATTGTAACGATTCATCACGAGGAGGAACCGTCAAGTATGCACTGACGGTTCTTTCTGCTAGTTGTCGTCTTTTCGATATGATTCCTCGATCTCCTCCATCTAAATGATTCGTTTATGGCATCTACGATTGGCCTATCCTAATACCGCAACTTGCTGCCGAAATGTCATCGGAAGGCAGGGTGTTTAATTAGAGCTAAATTCGTTTATTTGATGGAAAATTTTTCATTTACATACTATTTATCCCATAATATGATTAGTCGAATCAACAAATTGTTGATTACTAAAAATTTTTAGGAGGGATTCAAAATTAATACGAAAAAAGCTATTTCTAAAGCTACTGTCGTTTCCATTTTTGCACTTTCAATGCTGTTGAATGCTGGAAATGCAAGTGCAGATGTGATTAGTTCGCTGCCACAGAATGCATCGCAAGTAGAACTAGAGTTTGCACCGTTATATGACTATGATAAAGATGGATGCTATGCGACCTCAGCAATAACTCCTGAGGGGAGGACTAATCCCGGATTAGCTCTAGGTGGAGACGTGAACGGGAACTGCCGAGACCCTCGACAGCTCGAAAACTCAAATACCTACTCTAGATCCAAAACGAATAACGGTTGGACTGCGATTATGTATGCTAGCTATTTTGAAAAAGATCAGTCTACTCTTGGTCCGGCGGCAAGTGGGCACAGACATGACTGGGAACATGTGGTGGTGTGGATTCAAGATAATCAAATCCAATATGTGTCCCGTTCAGAACATCGTGGTTGGAAAGTAGATCCTCGATCCAACGTACGGTTTGAAAACAATCACCCCAAAGTGGTTTACCACAAAGATGGAGGTTCCACTCATTTTATTCGTCTAGCAAACAGCAATGACGAACCACCTGAGAATTATACAAGTAAATGGTTTTCACCACCGTTAGTTGGATGGGATGGTTATCCGAACGTTCATGTACGAAATACACTGATGCAAACAGACTTTGGATCCGCAACGATTAAAATCAATGATGAACGATTCAATGACGCCCTTAACAGTGCAAAACCTCCGGGGATTACTTTTGATGCCTATGCAGATGATTCAAAGCGTAACTTTGTAACATTTTTTGAAAATTATTCAGGCACAGGCCAATCTTTTAGAGATTCAGTCTCAAGAAACTGGGTGGGAAGTTATCCAGGCGGAGCATACTTTGAAGATAAAATTTCTAGTGTAAATTTGGACCCACACACAAGGCTTGTGGGGTATCAACATTCGAATAAAGGCGGATATAGACATACGATCATAAATGATAGTAATGATGTGAAAACCTACGATCTCACTACCTTTAATGATACGATATCGTCATACGAAATTGATCCACTTCCACAGCATAGTGTAACGTTTTTACAACATCCGTATAATAATAACGGCAATTCAGGATATTACTATACAGAAACAGTCTCACAACCTTCATTCGCCAATAGTCCAATTGGTAGTTCTTTTAACGATATGGCTTCAACTGTGATTGTAGGAGCATATACAAAAGTGGAACTTTTTGAACATGCAAACTATGGTGGGGTTAAAAAAGATTATGTAAATGATACGAATGCGGAACAGGTATTTATCTTGGAAGGTTTTCATGACAAAGCATCATCATTTAAAATTAGTAATACACGCTGATATGGAGAAAAGGTATGTTTCAAAGAAAGATACAAGTTTAAGCAGCCAGTCGTCGGAATTCAACCGGCGACTGGTTGTTTTACAATTGAGGGAGCTTTACCAAAATAACGGCGCTTCTGTAGGTATTCTACCAACTCCTTTAGATAAGCCCTTTCTTCCTCCGGAAATCGTTTGAGTGTTCGACCTTTTTTTTCATAATTAAATCCCCTTTAAGGAGAGTGTACGACCCAATGTTAGGTGGGCTGGCTTTTGACACTGTCTACTCAAAGGGGATATTACCAATATATCGGGCTTTTCCTTTTGCACTATTTAATGCCGAGGCTTCGCTTTTTTCGAACGAGCGTGGATATGTTCACTTTCAGCTTATCCGCACACTGCTGCATGGTGTCTGTCTCCTTCAAGACGCGTTGGATATACGCTCGTTCAAACCGTTCGACCGCTTCTTTTAGCGGCAATAGCTCATCCATTTTAGCGAGTTGGAGCGGCAGAGCTGTCTGTTGGGTATTGCGAATAGACGCTGGCAACTGGTCAAAAGTAATTCGCCCATTTTCACACATATGGAAAGAACGTTCCACCACATTTTTCAGCTCGCGTGTATTCCCTGGCCAATCATAATCCATCAGCGCCTCCAACGCATCTGTTTCGATGCGCATCTCTTGCTGGTACTTCCATTCGAGCTTTTTCAAATAGTAGAAAATGAGGGCCGGAATATCCTCGCGGCGTTCGCGCAAGGGTGGAATGGTGAGAGAAAGTACGTTTAGCCGGTAGAACAAATCCTGCCGAAAACGCTTTTGTTCCACCATCGCTTCCAAGTCACTATTGGTTGCAGCGATGATCCGCATGTTAACTTGACGCGATGTTTTCCCACCGAGTCTTCGAATCCGTCCATCCTGCAACACATTCAAGAGCTTTACCTGTAAAGGAAAAGGGAGGTCTCCAATCTCATCGAGAAAAATGGTTCCTCGATCCGCGAGCTCAAACAATCCCTCCTTTGACTGACTTGCCCCCGTAAAGGCGCCTTTTTCATAGCCAAACAATTCTGACTCGAGCAAATGCTCGGGAATGGCCCCGCAGTTAATCTTGATAAATTCCCCTGTTCGTCCGCTTTGAGCGTGAATGTAGTTCGCCATGACATCTTTACCGACACCAGACTCGCCTAGCAAGAGGATGGGGGAGTCGTTGGTCGCAAAGCGTTTGGCGAGTGAAGCGATTCGATGCATAAGCCCACTGCGATAAATGATCTGCTCGTCAAAGTCACCATCGGTTTGGATATGCTCCAGAGCCCTTTGATACGCCGAGCTGATTTGACGTGTTTCTTCCAGCTCCTTCTGAAGCTGATTCAGCTCTGTGACGTCACGTACATTTCCCACTACAAACAATAATTCCTGGTTTGCATCGAGTAGCGGAGTAGCCGTGTTAATCGCTTGCCGACCGTTTGCATAATCGATCACGACACTATGCGTTTGTTTTGTCAAAATCGTCCTTACAGCAGAAGAGTCAGGAACAAGATGCATTTCTTTTTGCTCCATAAAGCTAAAATTATTCAAGATGTCGGCGGGAACTCCCGTAATGTTCAAGTACGCCTCGTTGTAGAGCAAGACGTACCCGTTACGGTCACAGATCGCCAATCCATCGTGAGACGTACTGAAGATGGTCGTCAGCAATTTTGCGAGCTCATGATTGTCACTGGCCTGGAAATACTTGGTTTGATACATTGAAGTCCTCCTAAGCAGGCTTGTAAACGGAATAATCAGAATTAATCATCCATACGCAATCATGCATATGCAAAAATGATCATTTTCGAATCGTTTTGTTGTGAAATCGCTTTCAATTGTTTGGCATGCTACTTGCTCTTCTATAAGGACGAAAGCAGAAGCAAGACGAGCAGAATCACATTATCGAAAGACACCGAGGTGTTTTTCAGCGAAAAAGAGAGGGATGTTTCCATGTCTTCATTATATCAGGTATTGAGTCCAGCGGGTGAGCTAGTAGGTGATCTCAAGGGACAATTAGACGAGGCGACGATGGTCAAAATGTATGAAAATATGGTGCTGGTTCGCCATTTTGACCGCAAGTCGATTAACCTGCAACGACAAGGAAGAATGGGTACGTATGCTCCCTTTGAAGGGCAGGAAGCTTCGCAAGTAGGCAGTGCGATGGCATTAACACCAGGAGATTGGCTTTTCCCAACCTACCGAGACCATGCGGCGGCGATCGTCCATGGTCAATCCATGGCACGGGTATTCCTCTATTGGATGGGCCACATGGAAGGGAGTATCAGCCCGAAGCATTTGCACATCATGCCACCCTGCGTGCCGATTGCGACTCAAATGGTTCATGCGGTAGGGACGGCTTGGGCGAGCAAGCTGCAAAACGAAAAGCATGTCAGCATCGCCTACTTTGGAGACGGAGCAAGCTCAGAAGGCGATTTTCATGAGGCATTGAATTTTGCTGGCGTATTTCAAACACCGACCATCTTCTTCTGTCAAAACAACGGCTTCGCGATCAGCGTTCCGTTTTCACAGCAGTCTGCATCGAAAACAATTGCACAGCGTTCGGCGGCTTATGACATCCCTGGGGTTCGGATCGACGGCAATGATATCTTCGCTGTTTGGCTGACCATGAAAGAAGCCATGCAACGTGCGTTAGAAGGTAAGGGACCGACATTGATCGAAGCGGTGACATTCCGTTATGGCGCACACACAACCGCAGATGATCCGAAAAAATACAGGGATCAAGAGAATTTGTCCGAGGAATGGCGTGAAGAACGCGACCCACTCCAACGTCTGCGTGTATTTCTGGAGAATCAAGGGTTGTGGAATGAAACGAAGGAAGCAGAGCTGATTGCACGGGTGAATGAACAGATCGACGCAGCTCTTGTCGAAGCGGAAAGCTATCCGAAGTCCAAACCGGAAGACATGTTCAAGCACGTCTACGCTGAACCATCGTGGATGGCAACGGAACAGGAGAGCGAGCTCGTCAAGCCAACGAAGCAGGAGGGAATCCCAGCATGAAACGCAAACTGACGATGATTCAAGCAATCACGGAGGCCATGGATCAAAAATTGGCAGATGATTCACGCATCATGCTGCTCGGCGAGGATATTGGCGTAAATGGTGGCGTGTTCCGGGCAACGGAAGATTTGATTCACAAGTACGGCCCAGACCGTGTAGTAGACACGCCGCTAGCTGAGGCGGGAATAATCGGAGCAGCAATCGGCCTTGCCATGAACGGGAAAATTCCTGTGGTCGAGATTCAATTCCTTGCCTTTATTTATCCAGGCTTTGAGCAAATTGTTTCTCATGCTGCACGCATGCGCTACCGGACTCGCGGACAGTACCATGTACCGATGGTCATACGCACACCGTACGGGGCGGGGATTCGCGGACCTGAGCTTCATTCGGAGAGTGTCGAAACGTTTTTTGCTCATGTCCCGGGCTTAAAGGTTGTGGCACCAAGCACACCTTATGATGCAAAAGGCTTGTTGATTGCGGCAATGGAAGATCCCGATCCGGTCATTTTTTTGGAGCCGACCAAGCTCTATCGCGCTTTTAAACAAGAGGTTCCGGAAGAAATGTATCGAGTGCCCATTGGCAAAGCGAAGGTCGTCCAGGAAGGCTCGGATGTATCCATTTTTGCTTGGGGAGCGATGCTGCGTGTCGCGGAGGATGCTGCGAAACAGATCGAGCGCGAAAACGGCTTGAGCTGTGAAGTCATTGATCTGCGCACGCTCTATCCATTGGATCGGGATACGATTATAGCCTCGGTCAAAAAGACTGGACGCGCAGTTGTCGTACACGAGGCGCATAAAACTGCTGGGTTGGGTGCAGAGATCATCTCCATAATCAATGATGAAGCATTGATCTACATGAAGGCTCCCGTGAAACGGATTACCGGATTTGACGTGCCCGTCCCGCAATTCAGCATTGAGGATGACTATTTGCCAACGGCTGAACGCGTGAAGGACGGAATTATGGAAACGGCTACGTTTTAAGAGAAGGAGCGAGTCATATGGTTGAGTTCAAGCTTCCTGATGTGGGAGAAGGCATGCATGAAGGAGAAATCGTAAAAGTACTGGTTCGCACGGGCGAATCCGTTCGACAGGATCAGCCACTGCTGGAGGTGCAGACAGACAAGGTGAATGCCGAGTTGTCAGCGCCAGTAACTGGCATCATTCGTGACATTTTCATAACAGAAGGAGAAACAGTAGAGGTCGGGACTACCCTTCTCGTGATCGATGCAGGTACCGAAACAAAGACGGAAGAGACAAAGATTCCAGAAAAGGTCGTAAACCCGGATAAGACCGTCAATTTTGCACCAGCTCGTGCTGATCATCGCCGCTCATTGGCCACGCCATACGTTCGGCAGCTAGCACGGGAAATGAAGCTCGATATTGAATTGGTCACGGGTACAGGAGCAGCAGGGCGTGTGACGGAAGAAGATTTGCGCCAATTCGCCAATCGACTGCAAAAATCAGTGCCAGCGAAGTTTCCGACGTCGCCTATTGGCAATGAGCGTCTGTTGGAGGCAAGTACGGTGGAGGTTGAGACTGAACCGGTTGTTCAGCCGAAAACAGGAACCACTGCTCGTGCAGCCACCTCGTCGCAGGGAGATATCGAACTGCTACCGTTAAAAGGCATTCGGAAAAAGATTGCCGAGCATATGGTGAAATCAGTGACAATCATTCCGCATGTTACTTCTGTCGATGAGCTGGAGATGGACCAGCTGCGTGCTGTGCGAGAAAAGTTAAAGCCATACGCGGATAAGCGAAATATCAAGCTGACCTTCTTGCCGTTCTTTATCAAAGCGCTGGTCATTGCACTGAAGGAATTCCCGACGTTGAACGCATCGATTGATGAACGTACGAATGAAATCCTGCTCAAGCGCTTTTACCATATCGGCATTGCAACCGATACGCCTGAGGGCTTGATCGTACCAGTCATCAAGGATGCAGACCATAAATCAATTTTTCAACTCGCAGAAGAAATCGATCAACTGGCACGCTTGGCTCGCGAAGGCAAATTGACGATGGAGCACATAACAGGTGGCACCTTCACGATCAGCAATGTAGGGCCAATCGGAGGACTGCAAGCAACTCCAATCATTAATCACCCGGAAGTAGCCATTATCAGTTTGCACAAAATGGAGAAGCGTTGGGTCGTGCGCGAGGATGAAGGCGTTATTCGCTGGATGATGAACCTGTCACTTTCGTTCGATCATCGCCTGATCGATGGCGTAACGGCGGTACGTTTTACCAACCGGATCAAGGAGCTGCTGGAAGATCCGAATCTATTGTTTGCGGAGATGGTATAAATGGTAGTCGGCGAAGTAGCAGTCGAAACAGATGTGGTTGTCATCGGTGGTGGTCCAGGAGGTTATGCAGCCGCTATTCGTCTCGGACAGCTGGGGAAATCGGTCGTTCTGATTGAAAAGGAAGTACTGGGTGGAGTCTGCTTGAATCGCGGATGCATTCCGTCGAAAGCTTTGATTCATACAGCAGGCGAATACCACAAGCTCAGTAGTCTGAATAAGCTGGGAATCCAACTGCCGACAGGGAAAGCGACCTTCCATATGCCGAGCTGGCAGACGTGGAAGTCTTCTGTCGTTGCTCAACTGAACAAAGGGGTCGACTATCTCTGTGAGACCAATGGGGTTACAGTCGTGAAGGGGACAGCGACATTTCTCTCGAGTGATCGGATTGGCGTAGAGACGGGTGGCGATTTTGAAACGTACAAATTCAAGCAAGCGATTATCGCGACAGGATCACGTCCATTCATTCCATCGTTTTTGAAAACAGATGGAGAATATATTCTGGATTCTACTGATATGCTGGCATTGGATGAAATACCGGAAACACTGGCCATAATCGGTGGCGGCTATATTGGAATGGAGCTAGGGATGGCGTTCGCCAAGCTTGGATCACAGGTGACCGTCATTGAGGCAACCGAGCGCATTTTGCCGCAAACAGCTGCCCATCTCTCTTCGGAAGTGCTCAAGCAGGCGAAGCAGCTCGGGATGACGGTAATGATCGCGACAAAAGTAGAGAAGGCTGAGGTAGCGAACGGAAGAGTCACACTCGCATGCACTTCGGAAAAGAACGGTTCCGAAAGTATCACCGCACATAAAACGCTCGTCACGATAGGGCGAGTGCCTAACACAGGTGAACTCGGACTTGCTCAGGCGGGAGTAGAAATGGACGAGCGCGGCTATATTCCCGTGACATCGACTGGCAGTACAAACAAGGCGCATATTTATGCCATCGGCGATGTAACACCTGGCCCAGCGTTAGCCCATCGTGCGACGAAGCAAGGGATTGTGGCAGCCGAGGTGATCGCAGGGCTGCCTAGCAGCGTAGACTCCCCTTACGTTCCATATGTGATTTTTACCGAGCCGCAAATAGCGGGGGTGGGGATGACACGCGAAGAGGCAGAGCTTCAAGGATACAAGGTCAAGACAGCGGCGTTCCCTTATCGGGCGAATGGCAGAGCACTCGCCATGGATGAAGGAGAAGGTTTTGCAGAAGTGATAGTGGAGCAAGAAAGCCATTTATTGTTGGGAATGCACGTTGTAGGTGCTGATGCATCGAACCTGATCGGGGAGGGTGTGCTGGCACTTGAGCTAGCTGCGCGTGTAGAAGATGTGGCGTTAACCATGCATCCGCATCCCACTTTAAGCGAGGTATGGCTGGAGGCTGCCGAAGCGGTGTTAGGTCATGCCATTCATATCGTAAACAAATCAAAAGTAGCCGTGACCAAATAAAACTATCGTGAAACCTTAAAGGTATGTGACGGATATTCATCACAATGATCAGCCTCAGAGCCTGTCAAGTTTAGCATTTGCATGAATGTGCTACGCTTGAATTAATCTCGTGCAAAGGATGTGTGGTCATTATGAAATTAAATCACGTCAATCTTACCGTTACGGATGTTTCAGCTGCTTCTGATTTCCTGGAGAAATATTTTGGCCTGAAAAAGTTAGATACGTCGGATGATGCCCGTGGCGATAATTTTGGGGTCCTCTTTGACGATAACGGCCTGGTGTTTACCTTGATGAAGGGTGCTGAAGTCCAATATCCCAAGACATTTCATATCGGCTTCATCCAGGAGAGCGAAGAGAAAGTAAATGAAATCAATCAACGGTTAAAAGAAGATGGTTACAAAGTGGCACCGCCAGTAAGATCGCATGGCTGGACGTTTTATGTAAAAGCTCCTGGTGGATTTACGGTTGAGGTTCTTGCGTAACGCTTACACACATAGTCGAAAGCCTTCTTCTTCTCACAAAAAAGGGGGCTTTCTTTTTTTATTGTTTAAACATCCGGTAAGTCAGAAGGGGTGGGCGATAAAGTTGCATCGCCCACCTTTGGCTATGATAGAAAGACATTTTTTATACCTGCAGGCTCTCTTTCTTCCCATAATGGAATCCCAATTGATAAGCATGGGTCAACAGCTGCTCGATATGCGTAGGATTTTGCGCCAAGGTGTCATAAAGGAATTCAACCCTCGACTCGTCGATTCCGACGTAACTGGAGATTCCGACATTGAGGTGATGCGCAATCATTTGGTCATAATTTCTTTTTTGAAACTGATCTTCAGGAGCAGCTGCGAGACCGATCCACAATGCATGCTTATGATGCAGTTTACGTGAGCCATAGGCAAACCCGTTGTTCCAGACGCGATCGATATATCCTTTCAGCATGGCTGGCATGCTGAACCACCAGATCGGAAAAATGAAGGCTAACGCGTCGTGTTTTCTCATGCGCTCCATTTCAATCTCGACCTCTTCGGAATATTTCTTATCTCCGTTGTTCCAATCTGGTTCATCTTCCTCCCATAAAACAGGGTGAAAACCACTGCGATGCAAATCCAAAACTTCAACCTCATGTCCTGCATCTTTTAGGCCCTGTACGAAACGTTCTGCAACGGCAAAGGTCAAGGAATTGGTTCGTGGATGGGTAACAACTGTCAATACTTTCATTTTCATACACCCTCTATTTCTGTAGGAATTTGTACACCAAAATCTTTGATGCGATCGAACTGCAAGGGATGTCAGTCAGATAGGCGTCCATGTTCCTTCCCTCCAGTTTACAAGTAAGGTGCTGGTATATCCGAATCATGCACCATATAATGAATTGTGAAAAGTACGCACTTTTTTGTGCTTTTAATACCAAAAAGTAACATAGGAACAAAAAGGTTCCTGTCAAAATCGTAAGTAATGAGGGAGGATAGCCAATCGATGAGACCAAAGCTCAAACATACATACCAAATTCCTTCTGAAGCAACACTAGATGTTTTAGGTGGCAAATGGAAAACCTTGATTTTATGTCAGTTATACTACGGGCCAAAAAGAACGAGTGAATTGAAGAAACAAATGCCGGACATTAGCCAAAAAATCCTCACTCAGCAGCTTCGCGAGCTAGAAGAGGATGGAATCGTCATTAGGACCGTGTACAGCCAAGTACCGCCAAAGGTTGAGTATGAATTAAGTGAATTGGGAGAATCGCTCAAACCAATCATGGATCTCATGTGTGAATGGGGTGAACGTTACCTACGCGGGGAAATACCAGGCAAAGAGTCTTAAATACCGATCGGTCGAAGGAGGAACAATCACGTGCATTCCCCCTTGTTTCCAATTGCAGACCCTGCAAAAACGCGGTTAGATAGAGAGCTATTCAAGGAATTTGACAGAAAGATCAGAAATGAAAAGATCGTCAGCTGCCTCATCATTCAAGATGGTTATCTGGCTTACGAATACCATAAAAACAAGAAGCAAGCGCAAAAGCTTCAAAAGATCAATTCCTGCACGAAAAGCTTTATTTCGGTGCTCATTGGAATCGCATTGGATCAAGGACTGATCGCTGGTTTGGATACACCTATCTCTTCCTACTTTCCTCATTTAGAGCAAAAGTCTGTCGATCCCGTTAAACGTTCCATTACCTTGTTTCATTTGCTCACGATGACACCTGGTTTTGATTGGCCAGAGTTCGGCGAGTGGCAATCATTTCCCCGGATGCTCTACAGTTCGGATTGGGTGCGATTTGTGCTGGATCGGCCGCTTCTTGACCAACCGGGAGAGAAGATGAATTACAATTCTGGTTGTTCGCATTTATTGTCTGCCATCCTGCAAAAGGCAACAGGAATGAGCACATATGATTTTGCCAAAAAGCATCTCTTTCAGCCTCTAAACATCAAAGACTCGTATTGGTATTCTGACGGACAGGGTATTCATAACGGGGGAGACGGATTACGCCTTACTTCGCATGATATGGCAAAGCTAGGAATACTCTTTCTGCAAGGCGGTCAATGGCAAGAAGTACAAATTGTTTCAGCAGCATGGGTTCAAGAATCCATTCAGCCAAAATTTCGGACATACGAGAGGATTGGGTCTTACGGCTTGCATTGGTGGAGTGAAAGAATCGATCCAAGGAAGGATTGGACAGAGGACAACTTCTATTATTTTGCCCTTGGCTTTGGAGGGCAGTACATACTGATAGTCCCTTCGCAAAAGATGATTGTTGTGTTCAGCAGTGAGCTGTACGACCATTCTTTGCGGCCTCTTGCTTTATTCAGAAAGTACATACTTGCAGCGGAATAGAGCGAAAACCAGTTCAGGGCACGAGCAGGTCCTTCGAACTGGTTTCTTTTTACATGAAACATTTTATTTGGGTGGTGCGTCTGTATGGACAAGAGTTGACTGGCAGAATGGCTAGCAGGAGGAAGATGTTGCTGTACACAGATGCGCAGGATTTGCCAAGCCCGTCCAAGGATGCATTCAAATCATGCATCAAGCAGGATATAAGTGGATAAGGAAGGTATTGTGTACCCATAATACCTTTGACAGACAACAAAGAATTCGGGGTGTTTAGAATGAAAAAATGGAAACTGTTATCGCTCATGCTGATTACCGCAATGGGGTTAAGCGCATGTGGCGGTGCTGCTGCACCGGATGTGCTGGAGCAAGTAGAGGTTGTGCCGAAACCTACGTATACAGTCGGTAGTGAAGTCATCTTGAAAGCAAGTCACCAACCGGGAATGCAAGGGGCAAAAGCAAAAATTGTGGGGGCTTACGACACAACCGCCTATTCAGTGACCTATACGCCTACAACGGGTGAGCCCCCTGTGAAAGGTTATAAATGGATCATTCAAGAAGAAATCAAGAACCATATCAATCAACCGTATAATCCAGGAACGGAAGTCGTCTTGAAGGCAGATCATGTGAAAGGGATGCTCGACGCATCAGGTAAGCTTGATACGGCAAATACAACGACGGTCTATATGATCGATTACACTCCCACGACAGGGGGAGGAGAAATAAAGAACTACAAATGGGTAACGGAAGATGAGATATCACCAGTCAAATGATTGATACCATCCTCTTATGAAAAAAGGCAGCCGTGGCTTTTCAACGCCAAAGCTGCCTTTTCTGCTTTTCCATTGATACGAGCTGTTTGATGTTACATGCGACGAGACTTCCATTCCGTGATCATTTGATTGAGAGATTCCCTGTATAGCTCAATTGCTTCCAGCATCTCATGGAATCGCTGCATAACTAGCTCACTTTCCTTCAAATTATCAATTTGCATCCCTTTTTCTATGATATTCTTTAATGATAGGATTCGCTCTAAACCCTGTATAAACTCTTCCTCAATTGCGTCTGGTGCCATGATGTAATAGCTCACACGGTCGCCTGTCACACTCTTTTTTTCCGCGATTCCAATTTTTAAAAGCATGCGGATGTTGGTAGACACACTTCCTATACTGACTTGTAATGTTGTGGCAATCTGCTCGGATGAAAGGGGTTCCTGAGAGACCATCAACAGTCCAATAATCCGACCAGCAATTCTGGATAATCCTTGATTTTCGTGATGGAGAGCCATTTCTTCAATCAATTGCATCGTTTCTGCCGTTAATTTGTCCAACTTCATGACTCCTTTTTCCTTGTTTTGTCCGATTTCCATGCTTTTGTCTATTATACTACCAATAGTCATCGCTTTCTTCAGAAAATACCAAAAGAAAATGCGCCTGTTCTGCTGACAGGCGCTCACGTCATTCCTTATTTTAGTGGCGTAGTAGCGCTTTCATGGGTTTGACGAAGATATTCCATGATCATCAAGGCAGAACCTAGCTGGACACCGCACAATTCGCGCAGCGGACGCATCGACCAGTTAAAAAAGGAGAGTAGCTCTTGTAAGCCTTGATTCAGCCATTTTTCTGAATCCGCTCGAATCTCTGAAAGGGTGATGTTGTCGGGCTGGGCATCCAGCATGCGGATCAGCATGCTGCAGCAGCATAGAGAACTCCATAAAGTGCGTAGTTTCAGGTCAAACATTTCAGCTACTGTTGCAAAGCGTTCTAAAGCTGCATCACTTTCAGCCGATTGTAAATGATGGGATCGAAATTCCTCCATACCGGTCAGAAAATCCTCTACAGAGCGCTGAAATCTGGTTGGTACCGTTATGAATGCCTGTGCGTTTTGGTACTGTTTGGATAAAAAAGCAATCTGTTCACCTTCCAGTTTGGCTATGTCCAGCGTAGCATCCTTGTAGCTATGAGTGGTTTCAGATTTATCTCCCATCCTTGGATCCGTAAACAACGATATTTCCGAAACAAGGCAAAAGGTACGGTAACGTGTCCCAGCATAATCGCGGGATGAGCCCCCCATGAGGATTGCTTTCGCAGGGTCTTCTCCAGGAGGCAGGATACTTTGGTAGTAATCGTACATAGAAGACAGCTCAGGTAGCTGATAAAAACCGGGTTGGATAGGGGGCATGAATGGTGCCTCCGGTTCGCCGATCATCAGCGGTAATTGATGATCATGGGTCAGTTTTATGATCTGTTCACACAATGCATCGGGAAGAGGGGTCGATACATAATAAAACGTTCCAGTCTGATCGGAGCTGTGCAAGCTGTTGAGGAAATGCGGCTTGGCTTCATCAATCGCCCGCATAAATGCTACGGTTTCAGGAATGGGCTCGCTGAAGCTCAACGTTTTATAGGCATACGGGAATGTCCATTCAACTTGTTCGAGCATACTGGGACGATAGTAGCTGCGGATGTAACGATCTGGAGAAATTGGGCCGCCGTACCAACCCTCATTCAGTCGACAACCATCTACATCGATTTCTTTGATGATATAGAAGGTATAATCCATTTGCTCTAATAGGGCAGAATCCTCACATAGCTTTTTGCTGAGATACTCTAACGATAGAGCTCCAATCGGCTCATTTGGATGCGGACAACCGACAAACAGTGCGCGGTGCTGGCCATTTCCAATTCGCAGCATGAGGATTGGGTGTCCTTCTGTTGAGTGACCGATGGTACTGAGGGTTACAAGATGTGGATAGGCGGCTGCTAATTCACGGGAAGAGGTGTCCAATTCCTCAATGGTTAGAAAATGTGAGAAATCAGGCATTTCTTGCAGCAGTTTTTGAATGAAATCAGTCAAGCTCCTCACTCCTTTTTTTGAGATGGATAAGAGAGGATGAAACTAAAGCGATTCCTGCACCTACTAGCAACAGGGAAAAACCGGCTTGAAAAGAGAACGCTTGTATGAATGCGCCCATCGCGATTGGTGTAAGAATGCTTGCCAGTTTTCCTCCGGTTAACAGAATTCCACTAGCAGTGCCCAAAGCATCTGAGGGAATGATACGCATAGTAAGTCCAAGAATGGGTTGAGTGGTAAAGGATAGAAAAAACAAAGAGATCGACTCAAACAACAGAAACTGATTGACATTGTCAGATAGGATCATTAGCGTAAGGAAAATCGTTGAGAACAGAAGGGACGGAATGACCAACGTTCGAAACTTTTGATGAAAATAACGGTCAAACAACCAGCCGCCTGCCAAATTGCCAAGCATGGAAATGAGAAGAGGAAGCGATGAGTATAAGCCTGATTGGGTAATAGCGAGATGCTTTTCCGTTGTTAAGTAGGTTGGTACCCATGTCAAGCATCCAACTATCACGATTTGAATTCCGCAGAGCATACTTGTTAGTTTCAACAAATGCCCATTACGCAAAAGAGATAGGAAAGGGATAGGTTTCGGTTTTGATGCTGAGCTTGAAGGTGGTTCCATTACGACAGGACGAGGAAGGAATATCCAGAGAATGGGGGCCAAGAGCAGGCCGATTGATGCTGTAACAAAAGCAGCTTCTTGCCATCCCAGAATCATAATCAATGGTGCTACGAGAAAAGGGGCAAGTCCGGTCCCAATAGGTTCGGCTGTTGAAACGATGGATAAAGTGGTCGTACGGATGTTTGCAGGTGTTCGTTCGGCAATTGCTTTTAACATAGCAGGCATGAGTGGGGCATCGATAAACCCCAACAAAAAGCGGACAACGAGTAAGGCTGCAAAACCTGTGACCGCCCCTGTAAGCGCAGTCAATATAGCCCACAGTACCAAGTTGAATACAATAATTTGCTTGGATCCTCGTTTATCAGCAATGATCCCTCCTGGAATGGTAAAAATCGCGAAGCCTAAAAAATAGACACTGACGATCGCACCTTGCTCCACTGGATTCAGATGAAATTCCTCTCCAATAAGTGGCAGTGCCATAATGATGCTGTACGTGCCAAGAACTCCTACGAGTATAGTGACAAATAAGAGCACAACACTAATCGAAGTAGCCTTTTTCATGTGCATCACTTCCTAAAAGATGTTATGTGTATTATCTTAATTAAATTCAGTTATTTTAGTCAATACTGAAATTACTGAAATTAATAAGCCACTGAGAGCTGCAATTCGAATAACGAAAACGACCTGTGGTTGCATGAATGGTTTTCCATCATGCTACCTACAGGTCGTTTATTTATCTCATTTCGCAACTGATTGTATCTGTTATGATTAGTACTTTCTCGTGAGGATTCGAGAACTCGCCCCGTCAACAGTGATTTCCCATCCTCTTGGGATTTCATAAGCAAAGGCAGGCGAGGGATGCTTGATCGCTTCAATGCTGGATTCAGTAGGGATACTGGTGATATTTACGATATGTTTTTCAAAGAGATTTAGATTTACCACGACCCAGCCATATGGCACAGGCTGGCCGGTACCGACCCATTTATTTTCCAGTTCTTGAGGTTGGTAGCGTTTTTTATTTTCATTTCTGATATCTATATAAGCCTGTCGCTTGCTGTTATAGCCTCGACCGATTTCTACCCAACCAGAAGGGATGTTAAAGCTTAAGCTTCTTTCCACTTGCCCATAATTAGCGCCATTAATATATTTCGCTACTTCATATCCACGCTGTGTTCCACGATGTGGCTCTTTTTCAATCGAAATCCATCCATTCGGAAAGAACGTATCGTATGCCACTACTAACGTATCACCATACCGCCAGTTTCCTTCAAAGATATTTTTTTGTGGACGGACGATAGAGTCTTTCCCTTTTGCTACCGCATCTGTTGCTTGAGTCGGGACGAACAGGAATGAGGATGCCAAGACGAGAATACCCAGACTTCTTACGACTTTTTTCATGATTTACTCCTCCATATGAATACAATGAGTAGAAAAATTTCAATGAGTACGAGAATTCTAAATGGATTTGAAATTTCCTGCTTTTTATGGAAAAAAATTCTTGCTCAGAAATTGTCGGTAAGACGATTGTTCCAAGGGGACACGAGTTTTCAATAGAGCGCAGTAAAAAAACGGAAATATTACTTGTTGAAACATACAAATGAATATGATATGATGCTGTTAACTTAATGACTGGAGCTGAAGAGTATAATGGATAATTTTCTTGCTTAAAAAATAAAACAAACAGCGATATCTTTCGCGTGTTTTATTCTTTATGTGCAAGAAAGTTACATATACCTCTTCACTCAAACAATATATCCTTATCTGACTTCATTTTTGAGTTGGATTTGCTGTATTTATTTGAGCTACAAGAGAGTAACTTTCTTGTAGCTTTTCTATTTTTTGCATACAGGAGGATGGTTGTATGTCATTAATCAGTGTAAATAACTTGACGTTTGCCTATGAAGGCAGTTTCGATAACATTTTTGAAAATGTGAGCTTCCAAATCGATACAGATTGGAAATTGGGCTTTACGGGAAGAAACGGTAGGGGGAAGACAACTTTTCTCAACCTGTTGCTTGGTAAATATGAATACAGCGGAAAGATAAGTGCTCATGTCAGCTTTGAATACTTTCCATTCCATGTCGAGAACAAAGAATATCTGACCCTTGATATCGTTCAAGACATTGTCCCGGACTATCAGTTATGGGAATTAATGCGTGAGTTCTCCCTCTTAAAGGTTTCAGAGGATGTTCTATACCGTCCCTTTGAATCTTTGTCTAACGGGGAGCAAACGAAAGTGATGTTAGCCGCCTTATTTCTAAAGGAAAACAGTTTTTTGTTAATTGATGAGCCAACGAATCACCTCGATATGCATGCAAGGGAGCTCGTCAGTGATTATCTCCATTCCAAAAGCGGTTATATTCTGGTGTCCCACGACCGAGCATTTCTAGACAACTGTGTCGACCACATCCTGTCCATCAACAAGACGAACATCGAGGTGCAAAAAGGAACTTTCTCCGATTGGTGGGAAAATAAACAGAGACAGGATAACTATGAACTTGCTGAAAACGAGAAGCTCAAAAAAGACATTAAGCGCTTGTCGGACGCAGCTAAACGTACAAGCAACTGGTCGGACGCTGTGGAAAAGACGAAAAATGGAACATTGAATTCCGGTTCCAAAGTAGACAAAGGGTATGTCGGCCATAAGGCTGCGAAAATGATGAAGCGCTCCAAATCGATTGAGCAAAGACAGCAATCCGCTATTGATGAAAAATCCAAGCTGCTGAAAAACATTGAAAACCAGGAAAGCTTAAAGATTGCACAGCTTGCTTATCATAAAAATCAGCTGGCGGAACTGGAAAAGGTTTCGATTTATTACGGAGAGAAGCAAGTTTGCGCAGACGTCAGCTTTACGATTGAGCAGGGGGAGCGTATTGCGCTGGCAGGCAAGAACGGTTCAGGAAAATCCAGCATTCTCAAGCTCATTTGCGGGGAGAACATCGATTATACGGGCACCTTCCGAAAGGGGAGTCAACTGAAAATCTCGTATGTTTCTCAAGACACTTCCCATCTGAAGGGCAATCTCACCGACTTCGCGCGAGACAACGGGATCGAAGAGAGCTTGTTTAAATCGCTTTTGCGCAAGCTGGATTTTTCCCGCGTTCAATTTGAGAAGGATATCTCCGCTTTTAGTGGCGGGCAGAAGAAAAAAGTACTCATTGCGAAAAGTCTTTGCGAGAAAGCACATCTTCATATTTGGGATGAGCCGTTAAACTTTATTGACGTTATTTCTCGCATGCAAATTGAAGAGCTGCTCCTTGAACACTCGCCAACGATTCTTTTTGTAGAGCATGACAGGGAGTTTTGCATTAACATTGCTACAAAGATCGTTGAATTGTAATAAGACGTAAAGTCTCTAAAAGGAAGAAGGTGGGGAAAACCGTTTCGTTTTCCTCACCTTCCTTTTTTGTATGAGGAGAGGGGACTTTTCGGAAGGGAAATTTGAGCAATCGAGAAGAAATACTAGGTAGTGAAATGTGGTAATTTTTAGTTAACATTTTTGAAAGAATGGCGGAGATCTAATGGGGAAAATAATTGCAAATGTAAGCAGCACATTGAATGGTATCTATACTGGGGCGACAGGAGAAGAAGACAATATGGTTAGTTGGGCGTTGCCTGGAATTATCGACGCCACAGACGATGGTCTTGCGATCTTTCAGTAGGCTGACGCAATCTTGATGGGGCGGGTCACCTATGAAGGCTTTGCAAGCTATTGGTCGTTCCAAGAGGGTGATTGGGCTGATGCTATGAATAAGACACAAAAGTTTGTAGTCACCAATAATAGTGAGCTTACGGAGGTTCATTGGGGGGACTATGCCGATACGATTACACTCCTTCATTCTGATGTCATGACGAAAATAAAGGAGCTAAAAAAACAAATCAAAGGTGATATCATTGTTCCTGCAAGCGCGAGTCTTGTTCAAAATTTGATTCATGCTGATTTGCTTGATGAACTCCGAATGATTATTCACCCGGTCTTAATGGGCAGCGGCAAATTTTACTTTGACAACATCCGAACACGACACGATATGAAGTTGATAGAAACGAAGCTGTACGGAAAAAGCGGATCCATCCAACTGCGTTATGAGATCGGAGAGGCACAAGAAAAATAAAAAAGATTGTTTAACAATTGGGTGTTTTCCGGGGGAATAAAAAAAGTCCAATTTCTCAATTTTATGGATGGAGAAATTGGGCTTTTTGTTTTTTGCTCTAATCCGTTCGTAAAGCAGGGTACACGAAAGTCTTTAACGTAACGCCCGTAAAGGAACATCCAGAAGCCTTTGGATGACCGCCACCACCGTAGTGCTGGGCGATCACAGACAGATCCACGTCTTCTCGAATCGTTCGAAAGCTGATTCTGCCTTTCCCAGGATCGAGCATGGCGACGAAATCAATCATTTCTGCATTCTTACATAAGAAATTGCCTGTTGTGGAGTGATATTGTTCAAGGAAAACTACGCCCACTTGATACGTTTTTGGCTCGTCTAAATCGATTTCTACCGGAATCAGCTTCATTTGCTTCAGCTTTTTATGCTCAAATTCATCGATTCGTTTTTCTTCTGTATAGATGAGGATCGATTCTACTTCGTCAAATACGAACTGATCCGTATGATCACCTTCACCACGCAAGCGTCCCAGCACATTTTGAACAAACGTGTCTCGCTCGACCATATAGAATAAAATGTTCAGTTGATTAGCCTGGACAGTACCGGTTGCATCCCAGTCCCACGTATCAAACGCTCGAACCAGCTCTACATAGTCAGAGAGAACGCCAGTGGGAGCCAGATACCCCTGGATTATCAGGTGATCATAATAAAGGCTCGTTGCCGAAGTCTTTTTCCCTGATTCTTCCGTGATAATCTTTGCCCATTCGTACTTGGAAGCCAGAGGAAGGGCGGTTGGGTGATGATCGATCAAGACAACCGCATGTCCCAGGTCGACCTTTTTCTGAATAAGCGTTGCGACCTCGTCATTGACACTTACGTCGGTAATTACAACATACATATCGGGAGTAAGCTCTTCCTCGATAAACTTCTGTACTTCCTGGTTGACAGTGTAAGGAGTTACTCCGCGGTAATCGACTTCTTGATTGGAAAAAGCAATTTGACTCAGGATTGCACAAGATACGCCATCCAAGTCCTTGTCACTGAAATGAATGATTTTTTGATGATTCATGAAGTATCTCCTTATGAATTGAGTCCGTCGCTCAAATGGTACTGCCTTCAATCATCTTTCCCATCTAATAAGACATGCTTGCACGAAGACAACAATTGGTGATTATTTGCTATTTTGATTTGATTGGAATATAATGCTTTGGTCAAAAGCCTCCACGTTTAGTTCAACTGATCGGGCGTGTTCGTGATTATTCGCGATCGCCCTTATTTTTATTTTACGAGTAAAGCAGTGGAGAGAATATGTAAAAGGTGGTCCTCAGCATGAAAAAGTCTACATTGATCCCAGCGGCACTCCTGTTAGCAGTCCTAACTGCTTGCGGCAACACGCAGCCTACAGAGCAACCAGCAAATCAAAATCAAGCGACAACTGGCACCCAACAGCCAGCAGGTGAAGCAACTACACAAAAACCTGAAGAAGCGAAAAAAGAAGAGCAACAGGTGATTGTTGCTCCACAAGAAATCGTTGTGTACAAGCAAGGCGAAAAAACATCGCTGAAGCCGGAAGATGACAAGTTCAAGGAAATTCTTGCGTTTATGAATAAACGCTTTGAAACACCTGCCGACCAAATGCGTTTTGACGAGAGCACCCAAGCGGTGGAGAAGGACAAGAAAGAGGCTTTGGCAATTGAATTCAACTACGCTGAAGTAACGACAAACACTTTGCCGGCGACTGTTAATACAGATAACAAAGCAGAAGTAAAGGCGAAGACACTGTTCTTCGTATTGAGCGGAGACAACAAAAACCATATGTTTGATTCAGAAGATGGCAAAGCTTATGGAACGGCACCGCTGCACTTAACCGAATCCACTGAACTGACCGAGCTGTTGAATAAGTAAGCGAACTACCCAGACTGTCGAGCAATCGGCAGTCTTTTTGCTATAAGAAATGCCTCATCAAAGATAACCCTCTTGATCTCGGGTCAATTGATCAAGAGGGAAGGGCATGACAAGCTATTTCCTTTTTTGATCCAGTTCCGATTCCACGATAGTTAATGCCGTATCGCCATCGGTCTCTACAAGGTGCTTCAACATTGATAACTTATTGTTCCAAAACTGTTCGTAAAAGGAAAGCCACTGCTTTACTTCTGTCAGGGGACCGGGATGCAACCGATAAATTTTCTCACGGCCTACCTTATGTCCCGTAACCAAATCTGCGTCAGCAAGTATATGAAGATGCTTGACCACAGCGGTTCGGCTTATGGGGAAATGTGAGGTAATCGCTGAGATCGGCAATTCTTTTTCAGCTAGCAAGCGAAGGACTTCACGACGAGTAGGGTCAGCGATCGCTTGAAATACATCAACCTTTTCTGCTGAAGCAGACATTTAGCCTTCCACAACCTTTTTCAGACGCTCATGAACAATTCCAACCCAACCTTGATTCATCTTCTCGCGAATCATTGAGCTCTTTGCGTTTGCTTTTCCGATGATCTCATCTGCCGCTTTCCATCCACCATGAATGAGGGTAAACTCCGTTTTATCTCCCAGGTCTTTTAAAAGAAATGAGACGACCCACCCGTCTGTATCCCAAGCAAAAGAAAGGCGATGTGGCGCTTCTACTTCCAACACTTTGCACGGTGACGGTCCAAAAGGGGATTGGATATGAAACTCATGACCAACCACTGGCTGAAAATCATTCGGCATAAACCAAGCAGAAATGGCTTCCGCAGTGGATACTTTCTCCCATACCTTTTGAATAGGGGCGTCGAAAACGATGGTTTGTTTAATATCTTCTACAGCTTGTTGATTGTTCTGTTCCATGATAAATCGCTCCGTTTCATAGTGAAAATCTAACACCTTTAGGTTCTACTTCAAGATGATATAACACCTTTTGGTTTTATGTAAATGGTATTTTTCCTCCAATTCATAAAATATATTCGGCGAGGAAAATGTGCGAATGTGCTCCATTTTTGCATGAAAAGGGTATAATAAATTGGCAAAATGTATTATGCGTACCGTTACGTCCATTCAAATAACGCCAATCGATCAAAGGAGATACAATGACAGACAAAAGAGCAACAATCGAACCGGGATGGAACTTCGATAACAGCTATACAACGCTGCCCAAATCGTTTTTTTCCAGGCTCAATCCACCTCCTGTACGCTCACCGAAGCTAGCCATTCTCAATGAACAATTGGCTAAATCGCTTGGGCTGAATGTCGAAGCACTGCAAAGCGAAGAAGTCATAGCCATGCTTGCGGGAAACAAAACCCCGGAAGGTGCAGAGCCTCTCGCTCAAGCATATGCGGGACATCAATTTGGCCATTTTACCATGCTAGGCGACGGTCGTGCTCTCCTGCTTGGTGAGCAAATTACGCCTACAGGCGAGCGCTTTGATATCCAACTGAAAGGTTCCGGCAGAACACCTTATTCACGCGGGGGTGATGGTAGAGCAGCCCTTGGCCCGATGCTGCGTGAATACATCATTAGCGAGGCCATGCATGGACTTGGCATTCCTACGACTCGGAGCCTTGCTGTAGTGACAACCGGCGAGTCGATCTATCGCGAAACC
The DNA here is from genome assembly GCF_003013445.1 of Brevibacillus sp. NRRL NRS-603. Taxonomy (NCBI): domain Bacteria; kingdom Bacillati; phylum Bacillota; class Bacilli; order Caryophanales; family Paenibacillaceae; genus Brevibacillus; species Brevibacillus sp. NRRL NRS-603. The sequence continues at coordinate 153,356 of NZ_PXZN01000012.1, forward strand.
GAGCTGCCTGGTGCTATTTTGACGCGTGTCGCAGCCAGTCATATCAGAGTAGGCACGTTCCAATTCGCGGCAAGATTTTGTTCCGTAGAAGATCTCCGTGCGTTAGCTGACTACACGTTACAAAGACATTTTCCAGAGATCGCAGCAGAAGAAAACCGCTATCTCCTTCTGCTGAACGAAGTCATCCAGCGTCAGGCTGCGTTGATTGCCAAGTGGCAACTCGTAGGATTTATTCACGGGGTCATGAACACCGACAACATGGCGATCAGCGGCGAAACCATTGATTACGGTCCGTGCGCTTTCATGGACACGTATGATCCTGCAACGGTATTTAGCTCTATTGACGTTCAGGGCCGCTATGCTTACGGAAATCAGCCGTACATAGCCGTTTGGAATCTTACTCGTTTTGCGGAAAGCTTATTGCCGTTGCTGCATGATAACGAAGCGCAGGCTGTGAAAATGGCCGAAGATGCCCTTGCTGAATTTGGCAAGCTGTATCACGGTATTTGGCTCACAGGAATGCGGGCAAAGCTCGGATTGTTAAACGAAGAGGAGCAGGATGAAGCGTTGGTCGAAGGTCTGCTCAATATGATGAAGGACCACCAGGCTGACTTTACGAATACATTCCGTGCTTTCACGCTTAACCAACCAGAAGAAACCGTGCTGTTTGGCACGAGCGAATTCACGGAATGGCATGAGCAGTGGAGAGCGAGACTGAAGAGACAGCCAGAAGACACCGCCGTGGTACAACAGTTGATGAAAAAGAGCAATCCGGCAGTCATCCCTCGGAACCATCGTGTAGAAGAAGCATTGGAAGCAGCATGGAAAGAGGGCGACTACACGGTGATGGAACGGCTCCTGGCAGTTCTTTCTGATCCATATGCGTACACTCCTGAACAGGTAGAATACACGACTTTGCCAGCGGAATCAGCATGTCCTTACCAAACGTTTTGCGGTACATGATCGCATGCAATCAGAGTCCAACGATCTTTCACATGTTGGACTCTTTTTTCATGCGTCCGATCTGCGCTAAAATATGGAAAGCCAAACAAAAAGAGGAGCAATTGTTATATGGATAAAAAAGCAAAGCAAATTTTGATGAAAACATTTTGGAGCAGCAAAGGATGGAACAGTGCTCCGTACGATTTTTCGGGAGAAGATTTTGAATACGCAAAAAGCAAAGGTCTCATGTTTGACCCGCTAACGATCAGTCACGAGGAGTGTATAGACAAAATCATTGCTCTGCATGAAAAAGTGACGAAAGAACAAGTCGCCGCAGCATTTTTGCACAGTCTCTCGACGCGAAAGGTGTACCTGCGCAGTGCCTTGTCTAGCTGGGCGTTGACGGAGACACTGAAAGCCCATGCGTTCGAAAGTAACATTGGCAAGTATACGAATCCAGAAAACGGCACCTATTTCGCTATGTACGGAGACTGCCATCATTGCGATCGCTACCATATTGCAAGCAGAGAGAACTATAAGGATGAAGATTTGAATGTATTGAATTTTGAAAGAATCAAGTGGGGAGGTATACGCCTGAACTATCTACTGTACCTCATGCTGGATCTGGAGCTAGTAAGCAAGGAGGAAAATCTTTCGGTACAGGAAGAAGATGTAGCCATTCTCCGTCAAGTGCTAGATATCATCGCCAGCAGTGAACCAACCGATGCCGCTCGTCAATTGGAGAAGCGTCTTAATGGAGCATTTCCATCTAGCAAGAACGAACGGGATGTCTTCATGGAAATTCTTGCATCCGCAGGAATCTTGGCTCCAAGCAAGGACAGACCAGGGCGTGGCGGGAAGAACGACTTTTTCGCAGTCGTGAATTGGCGGGGGGAAGATAGCTATTCCGAGCAAGCTGTACAGAATTTCTTTGGACCGTGGCTGTAAAGAACGGAAAATCTAGGAACAAAGAAGGGTGCCATCCATACGCGAAGTGTGTATAATATTGGAAAAGCGTGTCGAAATTATGTTTTTATTGAAAGGAGGTGAGATATAAGTGAAAAAGAAATTAATCGTCCTGTCAGGCATTGCGGGCAGTGGCAAAAGCAAGTGGGCACAAGAAATTGCCAAGAAGGAACGGGCAACCATCGTGTCTACGGATGAAATCCGCCAGAACTTATTCGGTGATGAGCGAAAACAAAAAAAATCTGCACAAGTATTTTTTGAGGTTTATTCGAAAATTGCAGCAGAGCTGGCGAATGGAAAGAATGTCATCTTGGACGCAACCAATATTGACAGAGAGAAAAGAATGAAGGTCCTTGCCAAATTTCCCGATGTCCAAAAGGAATGCTATTACGTCGATGTTCCTTATTCGGTTTGTCTGGAGCGCAATCGATCCCGAAAGAGAACCGTAGACGAATACATCTTGGCGAAGATGCGGAAGAACTTCCATTTTCCCATCAAGAATGAGGGCTGGGATCACATTCATCTCTTGCACGAGCCGGTTCCTTATGCCATTGAAAAAGAAGAGTTTGTTCAATTGCTTCAAAACGAACCCTCCTATGAAGAGCTGTTCGGCAGGCTGAGTACCATTCCGATCTTCAAAGAGATGTATCAATTTAATCAGGAAAACCCTTATCATCAGTACCCTTTGTGCAAGCATACCTATCATGTTTTCGATTATGTAAACGCCTTTTACACGGAAGAAGACAAATTTCTCATGCAGGTGGTCGCCTTGTTTCACGATACAGGAAAACCATTTTGCAAAACCTACAAGCCGATGAAAGGCCATTACTCCTACTACGGACATGAGCATGTATCTGCACAAATTGCTTGCCATTTCTTAAAAGAATTAGGATTCGACGATGATTTTATTTTCGAAGTCGTCAACCTGATTCAAATGCACATGAAGATTAACTACGGAACGCAGCAAGATATTTCCGAGATTTATCATTTGTTGGGCGATGAGTACCTGTGGAAGCTGTACTTTTTCAAGGAAGGTGATGCCTATGCGAAATAAGGGAGGTGAATAATGATGTTGAAAAAATACCCGAGAACCTTTCATTTACCTTGGTCAAGAAGTAGAACCGACGATGATAAAATTTTGCGAACGGTTGGTCACTTCGAGGAAAAAGAAGTAGTCGTGACAGAGAAGCTGGATGGAGAAAATACCACGCTGTACCGAAACCATATCCATGCAAGGTCACTCGATAGCAAAGATCACGCATCTAGACATTGGGTAAAGATGCTGCACGGGACGATTTCGTTTCATATCCCGGAAGGCTGGAGAATTTGCGGGGAAAATGTATATGCGCTGCACTCCATCTACTACGAGCATTTAACGAGCTATTTCTACGTTTTCTCGATCTGGAATGAAAACAATGAATGCTTATCGTGGGATGAAACGGTAGAATGGGCTGAATTACTTGGCTTAGAAACAGCACCTGTCTTATACAGAGGGATTTGGAGCGAAGAGACCGTAAAAAGCTGCTACACCAAGCAGTCTGTCTTCGGTGGGGAACAAGAGGGGTACGTGGTACGATTAACGGAGCGCTTTTCGTACGAAGATTTTAAACAATCTGCGGCCAAGTTTGTGCGCAAGAATCATGTGCAAACTGACCAGCACTGGTTATCGAAGCCAGTCGTTCCGAATGGGATAGCACAGACCACTTAAAGACTTTGTTATAGAAGGGAATGAGAACGATGTAATTTGCTAAGTTGGTATTGACCGTCTAATAGAGTATCCAAAATTCATTTTGGCTATTGTTAAGACAGTCATTACATAGGAGGCAAGAGAAATGAACGAAGAATGGAATGAAGAAATGATGTCGGCTGGCTGGGATGCCATTGATCAGGAGATGAGGAAGATTTATGGAGAACAGGAGCCTAAACATTACGGCACGCTTATCTCGTATGCACTGGGTGGTCCCGATCCATTAGATGGAATTAGCGCCTACAAAGCGGACGAGCCTTACCCGCATTGGCATTTTGTTACCTATGGATTTACCGAGTTGTATGAAAAAGAATCCGAGAATGAAGAGGAAAGCGGTTTTGGCTTTGAATTGACGTTTCGATTGGCGCGAAAGGACGACGAGGAAGAACCGCCTGCTTGGGCGCTGAATCTGCTTCAAAATATGGGGCGTTACGTATTCAACACGGGCAATGTTTTTCAAGCAGGGGATCATTTGGATGCGAACGGACCGATATGCTTGGGTGCCGATACCCAACTGACTGCGCTCGCTTTTGTCACGGACCCACAGCTTGCTGAAATCGATACGCCGAATGGTCGGGTTCAATTTTTGCAGATGGTCGGGATCACAGGTGATGAACTCGATGCAATGATGGCTTGGAATACACGAGGCGTACTCCAATCTGGCTTGCCGTACATGCCTTCCTACATAACCGATCTTGAGCGGGATTCTCTCCTTCGCAACTCTGCAGTTTCCGATGCTGTTCAAAAAGGAATGGAACAAGAAGGCTCCAACACTGCCTATTTGTTCGTGAGCCAGCTAGGATGGGAGCCAGGTAAAAAAGGCTTTTTGAAAAATACGCCCTCGACCCTGAGGCTGGGAGCTAAGCAAGCGGAAGTCATCGGAAAAATTCTCCGCGGACGTATGCGAAAAGGGGAGAGCTTGAGACTGGTGGGACCTGATGTCCATGTTGTGTTTGAGCCAGGAGACAAGCCTGAATGCATTCCAGGAGAGGACGTCATTCGCGTTGTTATCGATGATGCGACAACGAGTGCTCTTACCAAGCAGTTGCTTCCAAAGGAAAGCAGCTTTGAGATTCCTTCCCTGAAGGGAATTGCCATAAACATTGTAAAAACCAATATTACCGATAGCGAGGGCAATGTCGTCAAGGTTATAGGTTAAGTCGGCAGCGCTGGTTTTGGCGAGGAGGAGAGTTAAGTCAATGCATCAGGCAGCAGAAGCATTTCTAAATGAAGTATGGACTTCCATCCTAGAAATTTACAAAAAAGAGAACCAGCGGATCAACGAGATCAAAGACTGGAGTGTACTGCAGGCGGGGGTCAAAGACTACCTGCGAGTGGCGTGGAGAAAAGGAAAATACAATTGGGCCAATGGCAAAATCCACGTAGATGTCCATGAACCATTCAGTTGGAGTGACGACTCGTACAAATACGATGCGGGTTCTTATATGGAGGAGCTTACAGAGGAAATGCTCATGCAAGAGTTTTTTCCCGCACTGTGTGATCGAATGGAAGCTCTGTTCCACTCCACGGACTATGCATCTCACTTTTTTAATTACCACTTAGTGCTTGTTTTCGAATTCGAGTGGAAACAATCGGTGCAATGCCATTCTCGCCATTTCATCAACGAGCGAAAACGCGAGAGTCTAAAAAAAGCACTGGATCAATTCATCGAGACAAAAATTAAAGCGGAGCTTCCTGTACGTCCGAAAGAAAGAGACGATTTCTTCTTCGCTCGTTGTCTCGTCAATCCCGATTTGATGGAACAAAAGCAGGAGATAATCGAACCGCTCATCCAGCGTCTTAGCGAAAAGCTGCGCTCCAATAAAGAACGCAGTGATTCGTGGACATACCACTCTGCTTTGGCTTTAAAAGGCTGGGCGAATGAGCGGTTTTTAGTCAAATTTTTTGATCGTACCGGGCATTATGGATTGGATTGGGTTTTGAAACCCGAGCAGGAGCGTCAGGAACCAAAAACAGAGGAGCTGGACTTTTTCCTGTATGTCGCTCTCGCAATAGGTAACAAGGAGCCGGATACTCGCAAGAAGTATTTGGACCTCGCTGTTCAGCTTGGCTCCAAGCGGGCTGCGGACTATGTAAAACGGGGCAGCGGCCGCTTTGATAGCGAGTATAAAAGCAGTATGATTCAAGCAAGCGCCAATGACGTTTTGCAAGCGATCGACATTTGGATTGTATCTGAGGAGGAAGCCGCGTACGGTGAAGCCATCGATTTTATCAACGGCCTTTTGCGTGAAGGATTTCCCAAAGGGTACAAGCTCAAGCTGAAGAGCAGCGAAAAGAATTACTTGCCAGTAAAAAAGCTGGCGAAGTCAGGTCTCCACCAGTTTTTTGCCAATGCGTCCCGTTATCCTGCTTTATATCCAAAAATCGCAGAATATGCCGAGCTTGCAATGGAGGAGTTCGCGTGGTATGGGGATGTAGAGCCTAGTGAGAAATCCGTCATGCCCGGCACTTATGCGGTATTGGCTCTCGGCTTGTCCAGTAGCGATTATTTTCCACTCTTTCGTCGCTATATGAAGCTGGTCGACACGGAGCATCAGTCGGCTCAGGACGATTTTGCCATAGCTTTTATGGAGGCGCATGGTGTAACCGTAGAGAATATCCCTGTACTCGTCTCTCTGGTGCTTGGCAGTAGCGACTCGGCGAAGCCTTTGAAAAATATCACCATCGATCGTGCCGAACTGGTGAATGCACTGATAGGGGAGCTTGCAACGATGGAAGATTACCATCGGGAAATGGTTATTTATCGCCTTTTCGGCGGGAACAAGAAGCTCGCACAGGCGGTAAAAAAGGAATCTTCCCCCATCAAAGAGAAGCTTGCAGAATTGCTAGCCTTGGTCGAATAGCTTCATTGACAGTATTTAGAAGGCCGTGCTATATTGAAGTCAACTGCAAGGACCGGAGGGTGAATCATTTGCGCAATTGTTTATTTATTGGAAAAGCCAATCCTATAATAAATAAACAAGAAGCCAAATTCACCCGCAAATTTATAGCTTGAATTCCTGTATGATCTATTTTTCATATAGCGATTTTTAGTACGAGAGCAAGATGCTTCTGTTTATTGGACAGAAGCATCTTTTTTTGTTGTCAAAAAAAGGGGGTGATCCAGATGAACAAAGAGTAAATGACGAGAAATGTAAAAACGAAATGGGGAATCCAAAAATGGTTGAACTGCACAATATCACGATTACCACCAAAAAAGACGACAGGACTCTCATTCAAAATTTAGATCTGACCCTGCAAACTGGTGACAAGGTTGCCATCATCGGGGAAGAGGGAAATGGAAAAAGCAGCTTATTAAAATTGATTTGCGCGGAACAAATGATTGCCGGGTATTGCACATTTGCAGGTAACGTGTTGCGAAACGAATGTTCCATCGGTTTTCTTTCACAGGAGCTATCGGACGAAGAAAAACAAATGACCGTTGCCGACTTTTTTGCCGAAAATCAATGGACCAAAGAACTAGTGAGAGCGATGGATGATTTCGGGATTCATGCATTGGATTCAGATAAAAAGCTGGGCGTTTTTTCCGGTGGTGAGCGTTTCAAATACCGCTTTTTAAGTCTGTTGGCAAAGAAGCATGATGTTCTGTTGCTGGACGAACCTACCAATGATTTGGATATTCAAATGATGGAGTGGCTAGAAGAGTTTATTCAACAGACGGCTATTCCTGTCCTATATGTATCGCATGACGAAACGTTTATTGCGAATACAGCAAACGGTATCCTTCATATGGAACTGACGAAGCGCAAACAAGTTCCCAAATATACGTTTTCAAGAGAGCCATATGAGATTTACCTCGCCAATCGAAAGAACAATTTGAGCAAACAAGAACAGATAGCCAAAAAACAAGCTTCTAATCATAGAAAGCAAATGGAGAAATGGCATGACATTTGGAATAAAGCAGAGCATCAGCATCGGAACGTACGGTCCGATCCGCGACTGCAAAAGAAAATTAAGTCCTTGAAAAATCAAAGAGAGCGAATGGAGAAAGCGTCGGAATCATTTCTAGAAGTCCCGAGTGTGGAAGAAGCGAGTGAATTCCGATTTGATTCAGCGGTACATGTCCCCGGTAGTAAACAAATTCTCGACTATTCATTGGAAGTACTGCAAATAGCGAACAAACAGCTATCGAAACAGATTCATTTATCGATCAAGGGGCCAGAAAAAGTCGCGATTATTGGGGAAAATGGGATCGGAAAAACGACGTTGCTGAAAAAGATCATGGATGAGCTAGTCCAGCACTCGTCCTTAAAGATCGGGTACATGCCCCAAAACTACGAAGACCGGCTGGATTCGACCAAAACACCGATTGAATACTTGGACACAACAGGAATGAAAGATGCGATTACAAAAGCGTTTACGCATCTAGGCAGTATGAAATTTACAAAAGATGAGATGCATCAACCCATTAAGAACTTATCTGGGGGACAGAAAGCGAAATTGCTCCTGTTAAAAATGATTTTGGATCAGTGCGAAATATTGATACTGGATGAACCGACGCGAAACCTCAGTCCTTTGACGACTCCTGTTCTGTGCCGCGCCTTAACGGCTTTTGCTGGTGTGATTATCAGTATTTCGCATGATCGACGGTATTTACATGAAGTCGCAACAGCTGTTTATGAACTAACTTCCGACGGTCTTACGAAAATAAAATAAGGGATCGTGTCGGAATCATTGCTACATGGTTGACATTGCTATTTGAATTCAATATACTGACTTTAATTTCATATGAAACATACGTTGAAAGAGCCCAGTAGCAGCTTATTCCCTGTCCTAGAAAGCCGGGGGTTGATGAAACCCGGTACACAATAAGCGAGCGAATTACACTCTGGAGTATCTCGGGTAATGCCGAGCGGAATCGCGAACGATAACTCGCTTCGAGTGGCATGAATGGCCTGCGTTAACGCTTGGGTCCATTCGTGCAAGATGGGTGGTAACACGGTTATTCAATCGTCCCTATGTCTACAATAGACAAGGGGCGATTTTTTGTTTTTTACCATAGGAGATTGAAGGAGTGTATGGCAGTGAATATTATCGACGAACTCGAATGGCGCGAAGCCATCAATCAGCAAACAGATGCAGAAGGGCTGCGAGAATTAACGAATGAAAAAGCAGTCTCGTTATATTGCGGTGTTGATCCAACAGGTGACAGCATGCATATCGGTCACTTGATTCCTTTCATGGTACTGAAACGCTTCCAGCTCGCTGGTCATCGCCCGGTTATTTTGATCGGTGGTGCAACAGGTACGATTGGCGATCCGAGCGGCCGTCAATCCGAGCGTTCTTTGCAAACACTGGAACAAATTCAGGAGAACGTCGACAAACTCACCGCACAGATGAAAAAGCTGTTCATTACAGAAGGCGACAACCAAATCCGTTTGGTGAACAACTACGACTGGACGCACAAAATCAATGTCATTGAATTTTTGCGGGATTACGGGAAAAACTTCAGCATCAATACGATGCTTGCCAAGGATGTTGTGTCGAGCAGACTGGAAAGCGGCATTTCGTTTACGGAGTTTTCCTATCAAATTCTGCAATCGCTGGATTACCTGCATCTGTACAAACATGAAGATGTTCAGCTGCAAATCGGCGGTTCCGACCAATGGGGCAACATCACGAGCGGTCTCGATCTGATTCGCAAAAAAGAAGGACCGGAAGCAAAGGCATTTGGTCTCACTATTCCTCTGATGCTGAAGGCAGATGGTACGAAATTCGGGAAGACAGCAGGAGGAGCCATCTGGCTTGATCCAAACAAAACAACACCATTCGAATTCTACCAGTTCTGGGCGAATACCGATGACCGCGATGTTGTGAAATACTTGAAATACTTTACGTTCCTCTCCAAAGAACAAATTGAAGAGTTGGCTGAAAAAGTACAGACAGAGCCACATAAACGCGAGGCGCAAAAAGCGCTGGCTGAGGAAATGACGAGATTTGTGCACGGCGAGGAATTGCTGGAGCAGGCGAAGCGCATTACAGCAGCTTTGTTTACTGGTGATATTAAATCGCTGTCCGCAGATGAGATCGAACAAGGCTTCAAAGAAATGCCGACGTATGAATCTACTCTCGAAACGAAGAACATTGTCGACTGGCTCGTAGAGGTCGGCATTGAGCCATCCAAGCGTCAAGCACGTGAGGATATTACAAAAGGCGCTATCTCCATGAATGGCGAGCGCGTTACTGATTTGGAACTGGAAGTAACGCCAAGTCTCGCTATCGGCGGCCGCTTCATCATTATTCGCAAAGGCAAGAAAAACTACAGCTTGGTAAAATTGTCTCAATAGATGAAGGAATAAGAAGCTTCCCTGGAACTGCTAGGGAAGCTTCTTGTATGGTCACTGATTTTACTTTCATTTCGGGAGTGCCGTACTATCCACTTTGTTCGCAGCAATAACCGCAACTGCATTTGGCTCCAAATCGAACCAAAAGATAAGGTCGCCATCCGCTTTCTTTTGCGACGGCTTTATCCCGTTCACATAAACTTCGGAAGCTTTTGCCGCCATGGAAAGATCTGAAATCTTGAGCTTGCCATCATTGTGCAGAACAATAGAGCCGTTTGGTGCGTACTCCATCCTGACTTGAGAGAGGGCGAGCCAATAATCCATGATTTCACGTACGGTCGTCAAATGCAATTTGCCTTGATGGCGCAGCGCGTCCATTCGCTTCAACAAGCGGTCAAAATCTGGATGGATAATCCAGTTACCTTTGGCATCTCGTATGACGAATTTCCCACCTTGCTTTTTGGACGGACATCTTGCCAAGTAGGTATGGTTGATAAAAACCCCCCGATTTTGAATGAGCTGCTGGAGATTCTGCTCCCGATACAGAGGCAGTGTATCTTCCGGAATGGTGGCAGCCGACCAGGAATAAAACGGGCCAGTCACTGTCGGATGCGACCAATAGAGAGGAGTCCGCAGGGAGTCGCCTCTTCGGGTTTGGTACAGATCAAGGCCATTATTCGGATTGGCGATATCTTCTGAGCTGTAGTGCCAAAAATACGACGTGCCGTATTTTTTCCATTGATGCGCCAAGTAATTCGCCGTTTGGATGTCGAGTGCGTTAAAGGCAAAGCTAGACTTCAAATACCCATGGTCAATCCATGTCCTGCTCTGGAAGCGATCTTTCATTACTTGCAACGCATCCTCTGTAGTCTTTTGATAATGCCTTAATTCGTAAGGATAGAGGGTATGTAGACCAATATCATTACCGTTCCGATTGAGGTCATCCAGAAACTGCAAAAATTCAGGGCTTTGCGCAATGGCGACATTGACAGGTGATTTCGGTTGAAAATACGGATTCGAATAAAACACGCTTTTCGTAACCGGAATCCGGTGTTTGACAAAACCCCCTGTTGCTTGTGCCGACGATGTAATCTTCTCGGAGCCGAAATAAACAGCCCGATTCGTTTGCAGCGTCTGCTCGTCAGCATGCTCTGTCCATACATGTGTCGCCAAAAAACCAGAAGGCTGACTCATAAAACGTGGCATGAGCTTCGGTTGATACCCAACTACCAGCGAAAAGGAATTCGTCCGTTCGTCGTTTGCGCGATATTCGGAAGCGTGGCGGACTTTTCCGACTTGATTCGTAGAGGTTTGCTGTACGTATCTGTGATCGTTCATGTGATCCAGATTCACAATGAGCTGTTTTTGCGTTGTATTCAATTCAAGTGAAGACACGTTGGGGGCATGGTACAAAAAAGCTGTTTGCTTCCCTTGACCAAATTTCGCACCTTGGTGATCCAGCCAGTAAGAAGCTTGGAATTTCTGTGTATCCACTTTTCGATTCTTGCGATATACCTCTGTTGCATTTGGCTTGAATTGCAGGGCGAACGCTTCACGAAAAACCTTTGCCTCTCGCTTGTAGGTGGTTTTTACGGTGATATCGATGGCTGGGCTATTTTTGTGCAATGCATACTGTGTTGTAACCACTGCAATCGGAGTGTGAGCTGTGACGATGACAGTGTTACCAGTGCCCGTCTCCTGTTGTTCCACTTTTACGTCATCCCATTTGCGAACCCAATGGCTGCCCCGTTTGATAAAAATGTTCCGGTCGATCACTTTCGTCGTAGGTGGAGAGAAATATACGTCATTTCCTCGGACGGCAGTCACTTTAGCCTGATGGACAAGTGGAGCATTCATTCTGCCGCCAAACGATTCGGAGCGAAGCTCGATGGCTGCCCCCGGTTGAAATGGTGGACTTTGATCCAACGTTATATGATTGGCTCCTTTTGGAAGGGAAGGAGTCATTGCATTGTAGATTGCCCCATATTCGGCTTGGTACTGAATGGAAGAGAGGACTTCATTTTTCGCCAGATCGGTAATGCGGACATTGCCTGCCTCATCCCAGTTAAATACATAATACGGATTTTGAATGGAGGAATCCTTCGCAAACATAGGTACTGGAAAACAAAGCCCCAAGAAAAGCAATAATAGGAAATGAATGGCGAAAAGCCTTTTTACCAACATGATTTTTCTCCTTTTGTATGATGATATAGATTAGACGAATGTAGATGGAAAAAGCCACAAGGGAACCCAACATAATTTAAACCTTCTCAAACAGCAAAAAAAGAAATATAATTAATTAAATTAATTAACTAATAAGAGGTGCTAACATGTACCCGTTCTTTTCAAAGGTCGCATTCACACATCGTATTTACAATAACCAATTGCAAGAGGAGTTACTTCCATTCGGTATATCCGTCACGCAATGGGCGTTAATTCGTTATCTCAAAAATAACGGTCCTGCTACTTTTAGCGACGTGGCCGATTTTTGGCAAGTAGAGAAGCCTGCCATTACACCCATTGCGCAAAAATTAGCTGCGCGTGAAATGATTTCAATTTTATCAGGTGAAGACAAACGCCAAAAAATTATGTACTTGTCAGAGAAAGGTGAAGCGCTACATCAGACAATTATGGAAGCGACTGAACCATTCTTGGAAGAGTTAATGGAGGGTATTTCACAAGAAGAAAGACACGCAGTAGCCACCGTACTGGAAAAACTCATCATGAACCTAAAGAGAAGAGGGTAAGCAGTGAAAAAGGAAAGGCTTTGGACAAAAGAGTTCGTCATTGTTTCTTTCATTAATTTTCTTTTGACACTTATGTATTTCTTACTAATGGTTACGATTGCTTCGTATGCCAAAACAGAATTTCACGCTACAACCAGTTCAGCTGGCTTAGTTTCCAGTATCTTTATTATTGGTGCTTTGATTGGCCGACTACTCACCGGTAGAGCCATTAGTTATCTTGGTACGAAAAAAACGCTTTGGATTGGATTGGGATTTTTTGCTGTCACCTCGTTGCTATACTTTTTTGCCGTCCATATCAGCTTTTTACTGGTCAATCGATTGCTGCAAGGAATTGCCGTTGGTATTGCCAGTACAGCAACAGGTACCATTATTGCCCAAATCCTGCCAGCATCTCGCAAGGGTGAGGGGATTGGCTATTACAGTTTAAGTGCGATTTTAGCCACTGCGATTGGTCCTTTTCTCGGCATGATCTTATTGCGGTTTGAAAATGGTTTTACCTGGATCTTTACGATGAATGTCGTGTTTTCCCTGATTTGTTTGATCTTTTATGCCATGGCAAAAATCAATGTTCCGCTTCCTTCCACAAGTGTGAAAGAGGAAGAAAAAGGTTCTCTGCTTTCGAAATTCATCGAGCCGAAAGCCTTGCCGATTTCATTCATCGCCTTATTAATCGGCTTTAGCTATTCGGGTGTCTTGTCATTTTTATCGTTTTATGCGGAAGAAATTAATCTCTCCTCAGCTTCGAGTTATTTCTTTTTGGTGTATGCCATTGTCATTATCCTCTCGCGACCATTCTCAGGAAAGCTAATGGACACAAGAGGGGCGAACATCGTGACATACCCCAGCCTGGTGATATTTGCTGTCGGGATGCTTCTATTCAGTCAAGCCTCAACCTCCTGGATGCTGCTGCTATCTGCTGCATTGATTGGAGTAGGCTTCGGAAACTTTAACTCCATAGCCCAAACGGTAGCTGTGAAGGTGACAGCTCCGCATCGCTTTGGATTAGCAACCTCTACTTATTACATTATGTATGATCTAGGATTAGGAATCGGGCCCTATCTGCTTGGATTTATCGTACCGCATACTGGATATCGTACGATTTTCGGGGGGATGGTCGCCTTTATTCTTTTCAGCATCCCGCTTTATCACTGGCTACACGGCAAACGAGATCGGGAATTGATACGTGCTACCTGACTCATCCAAGTAAAAAAGGGGGAGTTAGGCCCCTATAGAAGATAGCAGGCTGCCTTTTAATAGGTAGCCTGCTATCCTTTTTCAGAGGTGTTTATCCCTGAAAGAAAAAGGTTCCAAAGGCTCATACTTTCGAATGAAACCAGAAAATGTGAGCCTTTTTTGGAGGGAATGAAGACAGCTTGGTAAAAAAGTAACACATTTAACATAAATTGCCTATTTTTTAACTGATTTCCAAAACGCTCTCTGTTATAATGAATAACAGTTTCTCAAACAGGTGCATATGAATACGTTATTCTGCTGGATTGTAAGGAGGTGTGCAGGCCAGCATATTTGTTTTTAGGTAATGTATTTTCCTGTTCGAAAGGGTCAGGAATCATGTCCTGAGTCCATTCGGCTAGAGTACCAGTGCACATGTTTTGACCAAAAAATGGAAAGTGACTTTTGTCCTGAAAACCGCTTCGAGTAAACAGGGAATTATCCCCATTGTGAAAAAATGTAAAATCGCGGAAAATTTGTAGGTGAAAATTGGTTCATGACCATAGTAATATGAAGGTGGTTAATAGTTACAAAAAATACACAAAAACCCACATATTTTGTTACATTTGGCCATTATATTAAATGGTGTTGATGAGGGGGTTTCCAATATGATCCATTGGTCACTGAGGCTCCATCTCCAGATTTAGCGACCATTTCCTTGTAGTTTCGTTTACTTGTTTGGCCATCACATTGTATTGTCACACTTCATGATAGACAAAAGTTTGCCAATTATCGGAGGGGACATATGTTAGCAAATCAGGCCAATCTCATCGACTTGGAGTGGGAAAAAGAACAGCTAGCCTTGTTTAATGATACGAAAGCGGAATATTCACAGGATAAGTCGATCCATCAGTTATTCGAGGAACAGGCAGAGGCTGTGCCACACCGAGTTGCCATCGTTTATGAAAATGAGCGTTTAACTTACCAGGAGCTCAACAGGAAGGCCAATCAATTAGCAAGAGCACTGATTGAAAAAGGGATTACAACAGACAGCATTGTCGGTGTAATGATGGAAAAATCCATTGAAAATGTTACGGCTATTCTGGCCATCCTCAAGGCTGGAGGAGCGTATGTGCCCATCGATATCGAATATCCGCAAGATCGGATTCAATATATCCTTCAAGATAGTCAAACCAAAATCGTCATCACCCAGAAAAACGTCAGCCAACTTGTTTATGATGTCGGATACCGCGGTTCTGTAGTCGTGCTCGAGGAAGAACAGCTGGATACTCGCGCAGATTCCAATCTTCACTTGCCAAGCAAGCCAACTGACATGGCATATATCATTTATACTTCAGGAACGACCGGCAAGCCGAAAGGAACCATGCTGGAGCATAAAGGGATCGCGAATTTGCAATCATTCTTTCAAAATACGTTTGGTGTAACACCTGCAGACAGGATTGGACAGTTTGCCAGCATGTCTTTTGATGCATCGGTATGGGAAATGTTCATGGCTTTACTAACCGGTGCCAGCCTCTACATCCTTTCGAAACAGACAATTCATGATTTCATCAGTTTTGAAAACTATTTGAGTGAAAATGAGTTGACTATCATCACGTTGCCACCCACATATTTGACTCACCTCACCCCAGAACATATTACTACACTTCGCATCATGATTACGGCAGGTTCAGCTGCCAACTTCCCTTTAGTGAATAAATGGAAAAACAAAGTCAGGTACGTGAATGCATACGGACCTACGGAAACAAGCATTTGCGCGACGATTTGGGAGGCACCTTCCGATGTGCTCGTCAACCAAACGATCCCAATCGGCAAACCAATTCAAAATACATCCGTTTATATTGTCAATGAAGAACTGCAACTTCAGCCAATTGGCAGTGAAGGCGAATTATGCATAGGCGGAGTGGGCTTAGCCAGAGGATACTGGAATCGCCCAGACTTGACCGCCGAAAAATTTGTGGATAACCCGTTTGTACCAGGAGAGAAGATGTACAGGACAGGAGACCTTGCCAAATGGCTGCCGACTGGAGAAATCGAGTTTCTCGGCAGAATCGACCATCAGGTAAAAATCAGGGGTCATCGGATTGAGTTGGGAGAAATCGAGTCCGTCTTGCTGAAGCATGAACAAATAAAAGAGGCAGTGGTAATCGCTCGAGAAGACCAACATGCTCAACCCTATTTGTGCGCTTATTTTATTTCGCAACTGGAAGTAACTCCTGCGCAGATCAGAGAATATGCCGCTCAAAAGCTTCCTGCGTACATGCTTCCTTCTTATTTCGTGAAGCTGGATAAAATGCCGCTCACTCCGAATGACAAAATTGATCGCAAAGCATTGCCAGAACCTGATGTTCATGCTGAGACAAATCCAGCATATGAACCTCCCAGAAATCAGACAGAAGCGATTCTCGCAACCATATGGCAAGAGGTATTAGGAATCGAGAAAATTGGGATTCGCGACAATTTTTACTCACTCGGCGGTGATTCTATTCAAGCGATCCAGGTCGCTGCCCGCTTGCATGCCTATCAACGAAAGCTAGACACGAAAGATTTGCTGAATTACCCGACAATTGCACAGGTTGCTCTCTATGTCAAAAGTACGACGAGGAGAAGCGAGCAGGGAATTATCGAAGGCCCTGTTAACTTGACGCCAATTCAACAATGGTTCTTTGAAAAGAACTTTACGAATATGTTCCATTGGAATCAATCGTATGTGCTGTATCGCGAACAGGGATTTGATCCTGAAGCTATCCGAAAGGCCTTGGATAAAATCGTTTCGCATCATGACGCGCTCCGTATGATCTATCGAAACGAGAATGGAAGAATTGTTCAACAGAATCGTGGATTGGGTAGTGAATTATACCAATTCCTTCAATATGATCTGACCACTCATTCGGATGTCCAGCAAGCAATCGAAGAAGAGACGAGGCGTTTGCATGGCAGCATGAATTTACAAGAGGGACAGTTGGTGAAAGCAGCCCTGTTCCATACGCTTCAAGGCGATCATTTGTTTTTGGCCATCCATCATTTAGTCATGGATGGAATCTCTTGGCGCATTCTGTTTGAGGATCTAGCAACTGCATACAGTCAGGTACTAGCAGGAAAAGAAATCGTTCTCCCAGAAAAGACGGATTCTTTTAAAAATTGGGCAGTATGGATGAACGAATATGCGAATAGTGATGCATTGATGAGAGAAATCCCGTATTGGCAGAATCTTGAATCCGGAGCTAGGAATGCTTCCCTTCCAAAAGACTATGAAACGGTGGGCTGCAAACAGAAGAGTATCCGAAACATACAGGTCGGATTGTTAGCAGAGGAAACCGAACAATTGTTGAAACAGGCAAATTCTGCTTATCAAACAGAAATCAATGATTTATTACTGGCAGCGTTGGGGCTAGCCGTTGCAGAGTGGAGCAGGCTTGACCAAATCGTGATTAATCTAGAAGGGCACGGGCGCGAGGATGTGATCGAACACGCTAACGTGACAAGAACAATCGGATGGTTTACGTCTCAATATCCAGTTTTACTAGATTTGAGTCAAATAAATCACTTACCTGACCATATCAAATGCACGAAAGAAAACCTGAGGAAGATCCCCAATAAAGGCATTGGCTATGAAATTTTAAAATATATGACAAAACCTGAAAAACGCCGTTCCTTGTCCTTTTTCTTACAACCCGAAGTGACGTTTAACTATTTGGGGCAGTTTGACTCAGGTCTTAACAGTGAAATGTTTACCCGTTCTCCTTATAGTTCAGGCAACTCACTCGGAGCGGATGGGAAGAACAATCTGAGTCCCGATTCGGAGATTTATACCGCTTTGAATATTACAGGAAGAATTGAAGGTGGGGAGCTTCTCATCACGTTTACTTATAGTGAGGAGCAGTTTAGAGAAGAGTCCATCCATCAATTGAGTGAGAGCTATCAAAAACATCTCCGGGAAATCATTACACATTGCACGCAGAAAAAAGAAGTCGAACGGACTCCCAGTGACTTTAGTCTAAAAGGACTTCAAATGGAAGAAATGGACGACATTTTCGAAGTACTTGCCAATACGCTTAACTAAAGAATCACTTGCTAAAATTTTATGGGGTAAATCATGCTCTTTTCTTACATTTTTAGACAAATATAACAAATAATGACGAATAATGTCGATATCGAGGTGCCGGAATGAGTGTTTTTAGCAAAGAACAAGTGCAAGATATGTATTTATTGACGCCGATGCAAGAGGGAATGTTATTTCACGCCTTGCTAGATGAAGAACATAACTCTCATCTTGTGCAGATGTCCATTTCGATTCAGGGCGATCTTGACGTTGGTTTGTTTACCAATAGTTTGCATGTCCTGGTAGAGAGATACGACGTATTCCGTACGCTGTTTCTCTATGAAAAATTAAAGCAGCCTTTGCAGGTTGTCTTGAAGGAACGGCCCATTCCCATCCTTTTTTGCGATTTAACTGCTTACGACGAGCAAGAAAAGCAACAGCGCTACACCCAATACAAAAGGAATGACCAAGAGAAAACCTTTCATCTGGCGAAAGATTCGTTGATGAGAGTGGCTATTTTTCAAATGTCGGAGAGCGAATACCAAATCATCTGGAGCTTTCATCACATACTCATGGACGGTTGGTGCTTTAGCATTATTTTTGATGACTTGCTTTCCGTCTATTTATCCTTAAAGAACGGCACTCCGATTTCCCTTGACCCGGTGCAGCCATACAGCCAATTTATCCGTTGGCTGGAAAAGCAAGATAAGGAGGCTTCTCTCGCATATTGGAGAGATTATCTGGAACAGTTTGAACAGCAAACTTCCTTGCCGAGATTTGGGAAGTCTTCTAGCAATGCCTTTCTACCGGCGCAATATCGTTTTGCGCTGGACCGTAACTTGACGCAGCAGCTTTCTGCAATTGCAAGTCAAAATCAAGTGACATTGCCGACTGTGATTCAATCCTTATGGGGGATTCTCCTCCAATCCTATAACGGTACGAATGATGTGCTATTCGGCTCTGTTGTATCCGGGCGACCAACTGAAATCGTCGGAATCGACAAAATGGTAGGGTTGTTTATCAATACCATTCCATTCCGCATTCAAGCGAAAAACGATCAAACCTTTGTCGACTTAATAAAGGATGTGCACCAAAGAACACTGCAATCCCAGCCATATGAGCATGTGCCTTTGTACGATATTCAAAACAATTCTGTATTGAAGCAAGATTTGATCGATCACCTGATGGTCATCGAAAACTATCCATTAGTCGAGGCCTTGCAGAAAAAGGCGGCGACACAGCAAGTAGGCTTTGCCATTTCCGAGGTCGAGATGTTTGAGCCTACCAATTATGACATGACTGTCATGGTAATGCCCAAAGAAGAGATTTCGATGCGGTTTGATTATAATGCCGCTGCTTTCGACGAAGCCTTTATCCAAAAAATGGCTGGACACCTCAAGCAGATTGCGGCTTGCGTGGCAAACAATCCGAAGGTCACCCTACAACAGGTTACCTTGCTGACAGAAACTGAAAAACAACAGCTAATGGCTAGAAACCTGGATACTTCGGCTGCTTATCCTACGAAAACCATGCACGAGCTCTTTATGGAACAGGTGGAAAGGACACCCGAGCAGGTTGCCGTCGTATTCGGAGAACAGCATCTGACGTATCGGGAGCTAGATGAAAAGTCCAATCAGCTCGCCAGATTTTTGAGAGGAAAAGGGATTGCAGCAGACAGTCTAGTTGGAACGATGATGGATCGTTCCATCGAGATGATTGTCGGAATTCTTGGGGTTTTGAAAGCTGGTGGTGCGTTTGTACCGATTGATCCGGAGCTGCCAGAAGAGCGAATCGCCTACATGCTGGAACATAGCGGGATTCAAGTGGTAGTGACCCAACAGCATTTACTCGAGAAAGTCTCTGCTTCTACTGAAAAAATAGATATCAATGCTCCAGTAATCTGGGATGAGAGCAGTGCGCCTGTCGAAATGATTAATCATCCAGATGACTTGTTTTATATCATCTATACCTCAGGAACGACAGGGAAACCAAAAGGCGTCATGCTTGAGCATAAAAACATGGCAAATCTGATGCACTTTACGTTTGCCAAGACCAACATCGATTTTCATGAAAAAGTATTGCAGTATACCACATGCAGCTTTGATGTTTGCTACCAGGAGATTTTCTCGACGCTGCTTTCCGGGGGACAGCTCTATCTCATCACGAATGAGATGAGACGTCACGTAGAAAAACTGTTTGCCTTTATCCAGGAAAAACAGATCAGCATTTTGTCCCTCCCTGTATCCTTCTTGAAATTTATCTTTAACGAAAAAGATTATGCGCAAAGCTTCCCGCGTTGCGTCAAGCACATTATCACAGCCGGAGAACAGCTCGTCGTCACTCATGAGCTACAGAAATATCTGCGGAACCATCACGTATTTTTACACAATCATTACGGGCCGTCGGAGACACATGTGGTGACCACCTACACGATGGACCCGAGCATGGATATACCAGAGCTGCCGCCAATCGGAAAACCGATCAGCAACACAGGCATTTATATCTTGGATGAAAAGTTGCAGATGAAGCCAGAGGGCATTGTTGGGGAGCTGTATATCTCCGGGGCCAACGTAGGAAGAGGATATCTGCACAATCCGGAGCTGACTGCGGAGAAGTTTCTCGAGAACCCGTATCAATCAGGAGAAAGAATGTATCGAACGGGTGACCTCGCCCGTTGGATGCCAGATGGCAATATCGAGTTCTTAGGGCGGATCGACCATCAGGTAAAAATCAGGGGTCATCGTATCGAGCTGGGCGAGATCGAATCGCATTTGCTCAACCACGACTCGATTAAGGAAGCCGTGGTCATCGATAGAACGGATGAGACTGGCGGAAAGTATTTGTGCGCCTATGTCGTTTTGTCAGAAGAAGTCAGCAACGAGGAGCTGCGTGCGTACTTATCGCGAACGCTACCGGAGTATATGATCCCTTCGTTCTTTATGAAGCTGGAGCGGATTCCGGTCACACCTAACGGAAAAACAGACAGAAGAGCCTTGCCCATACCGGAGGGGAATGCATTTACGGGTGCGGATTACGTCGCCCCGACAACCGAACTGGAGCAGAAAATGGCAGCCATTTGGGAAAGCGTACTCGGCGTGTCCCCGATTGGCATTCAGGATAATTTTTTCACGCTGGGGGGTCATTCGCTAAAAGCGATTCATCTCATTTCCCGGATGCAAAAAGACTGCCAAGCAGATGTTCCACTTCGCGTCTTGTTTGACAGACCAACCATTCAAGAAATCGCCAAGTATGTGGAAGGTGTAGAGGAAGGAACGTATCTCGCTATTCCGCGGGTCGTCATGCAAGAGCATTATCCAGTATCCTCAGCGCAAAAACGCATGCTGATTTTAAACCAGCTCGATCCGGATAGTACGGTGTATAATCTGCCCGTTGTGACGGTACTTGATGGAGATTTGAATGTGCCGCAGCTGGAGCATGCCATTTCCAGTCTGGTGAATCGTCATGAATCGCTGCGAACCTCCTTTCATACCATCAACGGTGAGCCGGTTCAACGCATCCATCCGGAATGCAAATTGCCAATCACCTACATGGCAGCAACAGAAGATCGTTTAAATCAAGTCATCACGGATTTCATGCGTCCGTTTGATTTGCAAAAAGCGCCATTAAGTCGGGTTGGACTGGTCAAGCTGGGAGAGCGGCGCCATGTCCTGATCATCGATATGCACCATATCATCTCGGATGGCGTGTCATCGCAAATCATCCTGAATGATCTTGCGCAGCTCTATCAAGACAAATCTTTGCCAGAGCAACGCATTCAATATAAAGACTTCGCGGTTTGGGAAAAAGGTTTGGCACAGACAGATGAATACAGAAAGCAAGAAGCGTATTGGACCGAGCGATTCGCTGGTGAAATTCCTGTCTTAAACCTACCTTTGGACTACTCTCGACCTTCTGTTCAAAGCTTTGAGGGCGAACGTTATCTGTTCCGTTCTGAAAAACAACTGTTGGATGGTTTGCAACGAGTGGCGGCCGAAACTGGTACTACGCTCTACATGGTGCTCATGGCAGCCTACCATGTTTTGCTCGCGAAATACTCGGGGCAAGAAGACATGGTGGTCGGAACCGTGACAGCTGGAAGAACACACCCTGACACGGAAAGCATCACGGGTATGTTCGTTAACACGCTGGCAATGAGAAATCAGCCTGTAGCAACCAAAAGCTTCAAGCAATTTTTACGAGAAGTAAAGGACAATACACTCGCTGCTTTTGAGCATGGGGAGTACCCGTTTGAGGAGCTCGTCGAAAAGCTGGCGGTCAGTCGAAATCGAAGCCGCAATCCATTGTTTGACACGTTGTTCATTTTGCAAAACATGGACGCCAATCCCATCAAGATCGAGGGCATGACAGTGACGCCTTACGTGCCAGAGGGCAAAATGGCGAAGTTCGATTTGTCTCTCGAAGCAAGCCAAGACCATGCCGGTCTTATGTTCTGCTTCGAATTTTGCACCAAGCTGTTCAAACAGGAGACCATCGAACGCATGTCGCGTCACTACATCCAAATCTTGCAAGAAGTCATCCGGAACACGGACTTGGCGCTCTATGAGATGGAGATGCTCACCGAGCAGGAAAAGCAGGAATTGCTGGTCCATTTCAACGACACATTCAAGCCTGTTCAGTTGGAAAGCACACTTCCCCAGCTATTTGAAGAACAAGTGCTGAAAACCCCTGATCAAATCGCACTGGTTTGCGGGGACAAAAAATTGACATATCAGGAGCTCAATAAGAAGGCTAATCAGCTTGCTCGTACATTACGGAAAAAAGGAGTAAAGGCTGACCAACGAGTTGGGATTATGGCAAATCGTTCCTTGGAGATGGTGATTGGAATCCTTGCCATTCTCAAGGCTGGTGGGGCATATGTGCCTATCGACCCAGATTATCCGAATGATCGCATTGCTTATATGCTGGAAGATTGCGAAGCTCGTCTCGTGCTTACTCATGAGCATCTTGGAACAAAGATTGCTGCTGGAGTGGAATGCCTGTATTTGGAGGATAAGAGTAACTATTCTCGTATCACCACAAACCTTGACCCGATTCATACGGCTACCCATCTAGCTTATATCATTTACACATCGGGTACGACAGGTAAGCCAAAAGGGGTCATGGGGGAGCACAAAGGTATTGTCAACAGTGCGACGTGGAACAAAGAAGAGCTTGCCCTATCTGTCCATGACAGAGGCTTGTTGGCTCTCTCCTTTGCCTTTGATGCTTTTGCCCTTACTTTCTTTGCATTGATTCTATCTGGTTCAACTGTTGTCTTGACGAAGGATGAAGAAGCCAAAGATCCAATCGCGCTCAAAAACCTAATTTCAACCTGGAGTTGCAGCTACACGGTGTGCGTGCCAAGTTTGTTCCAGGCGATTTTGGAATGCAGCACCCCCGAAGAGATCAGTCCACTGAAAATGACCATGCTCGGGGGAGAAAAGCTATCGCCGAAGCTGGTTGAGCTGTGCAAAGAAATGAATCCGCAGATGATTACTATCAATGCGTATGGTCCGACAGAAAGCAGCGTTATCGCCACCTATTTGTGCGATGCGCTCCCAGATGCTCCGATCACCATTGGACGGCCAATTGCAAACACAAGCATATACATCGTGGACCATTCGCACCAGCTGCTACCAATTGGTGTAGTGGGAGAGATATGCATTGGCGGACTCGGGTTGGCACGCGGATATTGGAACAAACCAGAGCTTACCGAGGAGAAGTTTGTTTCCAATCCATTTAAGCCAGGTGAACGCATGTACAAGACAGGCGACCTTGGCAGATGGCTCCCTGACGGTACGATTGAATTCATAGGACGCCTGGATGAACAAGTAAAAGTGAGAGGATACCGGATAGAGATCGGGGAGATAGAATCGGTTCTTCTCAGCTATGAAACGACAAATGAAGCGATTGTCGTCGCTTATCCGGATGGAAGCGGGGACACGTATCTGACTGCCTATTTCACCAGTAAAGAAAACATCTCGGAAGTGGCTCTTCGAACACATCTATCGCAAGAACTGCCAGCGTATATGGTCCCGACCTATCTGATTCAACTGAATGCTTTCCCGCTCACGCCAAATGGCAAGATCGACCGCAAAGCGCTGCCGAAGCCTGAAGGAAAGCCTGCGACAGGTGTGGAGTATGTCGCGCCTGCCAATGAAGCAGAGGCAACACTGGCAAAGATATGGGAAAACGTTCTTGGCATCTCCGACATCGGAGTGATGGATAACTTTTTTGACCTGGGTGGACATTCTTTGAAAGCTATGACGGTAGTGGCGCATGTGCATCGAGAGTTTCAAGTTGATCTTTCTTTAAAGCATTTCTTTGGTTCTCCAACTGTTCGTGCCTTGTCCCGATTGATTGAAAACAGTGAAGCCGCATCAGATGCATCCATTCAACCAGCAGAGCCGCGAGATTACTACCCGGTATCATCAGCGCAGCAGCGAATGTATCTGCTCTATCAACTTGAAGGGGCAGGCATTAGCTACAATACGCCTGGCATGATTATGCTGGAAGGCGAGCTGGTTCGCGAGCAATTGGCGTTTGCGCTGCAAGCATTAGTGGATCGACACGATATCTGGAGAACGTCATTTGAGATAGTCGGGGGTGAGCTGGTCCAAAAAATTCATAGCCATGTGAAAGTGGAAATGGAGTATCAAACAGCGGAGGCGCATCAGATTGATGAAATTTTCTACTCGTTTGTCCGTCCATTTGATCTTTCTGTTCCGCCACTGATCCGCATGGGCTTGGTGAAAATTTCGGATGAGCGTCATCTTCTCCTTTATGACATGCATCATATCGCCGCAGATGCTGCATCGGTCACGATCATGTTCAATGAGCTAGCTGAATTGTACCAGGGAAGAAATTTGCCAGAGGTGCGCATTCAATACAAGGATTTTTCTGTCTGGCAGCAGGGCTTGTTTCAGTCAGATGCCTTCAAGCAACAGGAAGAGTATTGGCTTCATACGTTTGCAGGAGACATTTCAGCCGTGGATTTACAGACAGATTACCCGCGACCAGCCGTAAAAAGCTTTGAAGGCAGTCACATCGCGCTTTCAACTGGCCACCAACTGCGGGATGCCCTATTAGAGCTGGCGACAGAAACCAAAACGACGCTGTTCATGGTCTTGCTGGCAGCCTACAATGTGCTGCTCTCGAAGTATTCCGGGCAGGATGACATCATTGTGGGAACGCCGATTTCCGGCAGGTCAAGATCTGAGCTTGCGCCCGTTGTGGGAATGTTCGTCAACACACTGGCGATCAGAAACAAACCGACATCCGAAAAGACCTTCAAGGAGTTTCTGATGGAAGTCAAGCAGAATGCCCTGGATGCCTATGATCATCAGGATTACCCGTTTGAAAGTCTTGTTGAAAAGCTTGGCATTCAGCGTGATCCGGGACGTAATCCACTGTTTGACACTATGTTCATCCTGCAAACCGATGAACTGGACCAAAAGACGCTGGATCAACTGGTCTATCGCCATTATGAATCCGACAGTGCTCCGGCGATAGCGAAATTCGACCTGTCGTTTCATATGACCGACCGTGAAACAGACCTGTTTTTACGGCTGGAATACAGTACCAAGCTGTTCAAAAAAGATACGGTAGACAGGATGTCCCGCCACTTCTTGCAAATCCTGAAAAGCATTGCGGCCCATCCTGATCGGATGCTGCAAGAGATTGATATGCTGACGGAAGAAGAGAAGCAGCTGTTACTGGTGGAGTTCAATCGTACGGACAGAGAATACGCCAAAGACAAAACCCTTCATCAGCTCTTTGAAGAACTGGCGGCAAAAATGCCCGATCAAACAGCGCTTGTATTCCAAGGGCAGCGAATGTCATACCAAGAGTTGAATGAAAGAGCGAATCAGCTCGCATCCGTTTTGCGTGAGAAAGGTGTTGAGCCATCGCAAATCGTCGCCATGTTATTGGAACGGTCATTAGAGATGGTCATTGCCATTCTTGCCATTTTGAAAGCGGGCGGAGCCTTTTTGCCCATCGATCCTGAGTATCCGGAAGAAAGAATCCGCTACATGATGGAGGACAGTCAGGCGAAACTCGTGCTTACTCATTTTCACTTGATCCCCAAGGTGACCAGTCATGCAGAGATCATCGATTTGGGCGACTCTAGGAACTATTCTCCACAGACAGATAATCTGCTCTGCATCAACAAGCCTTCCGATTTAGCTTATATCATTTACACGTCCGGTACGACCGGCAAGCCGAAGGGAGTCATGATCGAGCATCGTGCGATCATTAACTGCTTGCAGTGGAGAAGAGATGAATATGGTTTCCGACCGGAAGACAAGGCATTGCAAGTGTTCTCTTTTGCTTTCGATGGGTTTGTAGCGAGCTTGTTCGCGCCGCTTCTCGGAGGTGCTGTGTGCGTTTTGCCGAGAGAGGAAGAAGCCAAAGACCCGATCGCGTTGAAAAAGCTGATCGCATCCACTGGGGTCACACACTACTATGGTGTGCCGAGTCTGTTCCAAGCAATTCTGGATTGCTCGACTGTCGCAGACTTCCCTGAGCTTCGCTGCGTATCACTTGGAGGCGAGAAGTTACCTGCACAGCTTGTTCAAAAAACGAAAGAAAAGCATCCAAAAATCGGGATCAACAATGAATACGGTCCGACTGAAAATAGCGTGGTCTCCACCATCTCCCGTTCTATTGAACCCGGTCAAGACATCACGATTGGCCGGCCGATTGCCAACGTAAAGGTCTACATCGTAGATGCACAACATCGCTTGCAGCCAGTTGGTGTGGTGGGTGAGCTATGCATTGGAGGACCTGGGCTTGCAAGAGGCTACCTGAACAAACCGGAGCTCACAGATGAAAAGTTTGTTGCGAATCCGTTTGAACCAAAAGAGCGCATGTATAAAACAGGTGACTTGGTAAAATGGCGGACGGATGGCACGATCGAATACGTCGGTCGGGCTGACGAACAGGTCAAAGTGCGCGGGTATCGAATCGAGATCGGGGAAATCGAGAGCGCCATACTCGCCTATGAGAACATCGATCAAGCGGTGGTGGTTGCTCGAGATGATGGCTCTGCTGCCGGTCAGTATCTTTGCGCCTATCTCGTAGCAGCATCAGAAGTGTCCATAGCCGAGTTGAGAAGGCATCTTGCGAAGGAACTGCCTGCCTATATGGTTCCATCCTTCTTTATCCAATTGGATAAGATGCCGCTGACCCCCAATGACAAGGTTGACCGAAAAGCACTACCGAAGCCAAGCCAGGATGACAATTCGGGAAGAGAATATGAAGCACCTAGAAACGAGCTGGAACAATTGCTGGCTACCATCTGGACAGACGTATTGGGTATCAAGCAAGTCGGAATAAAAGACAACTTCTTTGAATTGGGTGGGGATTCCATCAAAGCGATTCAAGTTTCCACGCGCCTGTACGCATCAGGCTGGACGCTTGCGATGAAAGAACTGTTCCAACATCCGTCGATCGAGGAAGTCGCTATCCATGTAACACCGAACAACAGAGAGAGTGATCAGGGAGTCGTAGAGGGCGAGATTGGCTTGACACCCATCCAGAAGTGGTTCTTCGAGCAAAATTTTACGGATCGTCACCATTGGAATCAGGCTGTCATGCTCTATCGTGAAGAAGGCTTTGATGCAGCCCTTGTACAGCAAGCCTTCCATAAAATCGTCGAGCATCATGATGCGTTACGAATGATATACAAACAGGAAAATGGGATCATGACGCAAATCAATCAAGGGCTTACCGATGACCGATTCCGTTTCTATTCTTTTGATGTGAGGGAACATGCAAATAGCGCAGCGCACATCCTGGAATTGTCCGATCTTATCCAAAGCAGTATCGATTTGGAACAGGGACCGCTGGTTCATTTGGCTCTCTTCTCAACCGAAGAAGGCGATCATTTACTGATTGCCATTCACCATCTGGTCGTGGATGGCGTGTCTTGGCGAATCTTGTTTGAAGATTTTTCATCGGCCTATTCACAGGCTCTCCAAAATCAGGAGATCGTTTTACCGAAGAAAACAGATTCCTATAAAGACTGGGCGGCTCAACTGGAGAGCTACGCACAGAGTGACGAGCTGTTACGGGAAGCAACGTATTGGCACAACCTGGAGAGCACCACTACGCCAGTCGCATTGCCAACTGATTTTGTCACAGCCGATCGGAAACAAAAGCACACGCACACTGTAAAGGTCGAATTGACAGCACTAGAGACAGAAAACCTTTTGCGTCACGTGCATCATGCCTATCACACAGAAATAAATGATCTGCTGCTGACAGCTTTGGGGTTAACCGTAAAAGAATGGGCAAATACCAACTGCCCTGTCATCAACCTGGAAGGTCACGGACGTGAAGACATTCAGAATGAAATGAATGTCACAAGAACGGTTGGCTGGTTCACATCCCAGTTTCCTGTCGTACTTGATATGGAAAAATCAGAGGACTTGGCTTACCAAATCAAGCAGATCAAAGAAAACCTGCGCCGCATTCCGAAAAAAGGAATTGGCTACGAGATTTTACGTACGATGACGTCCAGCAAGACGCAACTATCCTTGTCTTTTGCCTTGCAGCCGGAAATCAGCTTTAACTATCTCGGGCAGTTTGACTCGGATGTGAAATCGGGCGGATATACCTTCTCACCGCTCGGGACAGGACAGCTGTTCAGTCCAGAATCAGAGAGAGTATTCCTCTTGGATATTTCCGGCTTGATCGAGGATGGAAAGCTCCAGATCAGCTTCGGATACAGCAGTCTCCAGTACAAAGAAGAGACCATAACAAACTTAGCGTACAGCTACCGGAATCACTTACGGCGTATCATCGACCATTGCATGGCAAAAGAAGAAGGGGAGTTGACTCCGAGCGATCTGGGAGATGACGACCTTTCCATGGAAGAACTGGAGAACATCCTGGAATTGATTTAATGTTTTTCCTCCAATAAAAGCTGGGCAAGAGAGTTTTTATTGGAGGAACCCTCTTTGAATCTATCAATAACAGAGTTGAGGTGCGTAATGAAAAAGCAGGAAAATATCGCAAAAATTTATCCGTTAACTCCATTGCAAGAGGGTATGTTGTTTCATGCTATCAAAGATTCAGAGAGCAGTGCCTACTGCCTCCAGATGTCCGCAACGATCCAAGGAAATTTTCATCTGCCTACCTTTGAAGAGAGCATGAACAAGCTTGTAGAAAACTACGAGGTATTGCGAACGGTGTTTGTGTATCAAAACCTGCAGCGTCCCAGACAGGTTGTTTTTAAAGAGAAAAAAGCAGTTGTGCATTTCGAAAACATTACTCATTTGCCTGTAAATGATCTGAACGATTACATAAAAGCGTATACGCGTCAGCATCATACGTTTGACCTGACAAAAGATAGCTTGATGAAAGCAGCGATTTTCCAAACAGAGGAGAACAAGTTTCAATTCGTTTGGGCGTTCCATCATATCATCGTAGACGGTTGGTCATTGGGCGTATTGCTCAATAAACTGCTCTCGTATTACGCGGCCCTTTATAAAGGGGAGCCAATTCCACGGGAAGCAACCAAACCATATAGCGAATACATCAAATGGCTGGATAAGCAAAACAAAGAGGAGGCGCTCACTTACTGGGAAAATTACCTGGAAGGCTTTGACCATCAGGCTGATTTCCCCAAGAAGAAGCATGTGGCGGAGGATCGTGCTTATCTGCATATCGATTCTCATTTCACCATATCTCCTGAGAAGACGCAGCAATTGATGCAAATTGCCAATCAAAATCAGGCCACTATGAGCAGTGTAGTTCAATCCCTCTGGGGCATTTTGGCGAGCAAGTACAAAAATTCGGACGATATTGTATTCGGTTCTGTTGTATCTGGTCGTCCTCCCCAGATCCAAGGCATTGAGAGCATGGTTGGCTTGTTCATTAATACGATTCCAACTCGAATCCAAACGAACGGACAGCAATCGTTCAGCGAGCTGCTTAAGACTGTTCAAAAGCAGGCCTTGTCGTCTGCTGCCTATGATTTTGCCCCTCTTTATGAGATTCAGAGTAAAACACAACTGAAGCAGGAATTGATTGATCATTTGGTGACGTTTGAAAACTACCCGGATAATTCCTTGAAGCACATGGAGGATTCCCTAGGTTTTCAGTTCACTGTTGAAAACGGAGAAGAGCAGACCTCCTATGATTTTAACGTAGTAGTAGCTATCGCACCTTGGAACGAATTGTATGTGAAGTTGAGCTATAATGCAGCGGTTTATGAGCAGGCATTCGTAGACAGAGTGGAAGGCCATTTGAAAACCGTCATCGACCAAGTCATTCACAACCCTGATGTGCTGCTTCAAGATATCGGGATCATCACGGATGAGGAAAAACAGCAATTGCTGGTAGCTTATAACGACACAGCAGCTGAATATCCGCGGGACAAAATGATTTTTGAGCTCATCGCAGAGCAAGCAGGCCAAACGCCAAATAAAATAGCGGCTGTCTGCGGGGATGAAAGCCTTACATATCAGGAGCTTTGCGAACGTTCGAACCAGTTGGCCAGAGCTCTTCGCGCGAGAGGAATTACCCAAGGCAGTATCGTCTCGATTATGGCGGAGCATTCGCTGGAGTTGATTGTGGCAATCTTGGGAGTCTTACAGTCAGGCGGAGCCTATTTGCCGATTGATCCAGAGTATCCGATAGAGAGAATTCAGTATTTATTGGAAGACAGTCAAACGACGATTCTCTTAACGCAGTCTCAGCTTCAAGAAAAAATCGAGTTTAAAGGGGATATCCTTTATCTCGACAATCCCTCCTTGTATGAAGGTGACAGCACGAATCTTGTTGCCGAGTGCACACCGGATGATTTGGCTTACATGATCTATACGTCTGGCTCCACCGGGAATCCGAAAGGGGCGATGATTACCCATCAAGGTTTGGTCAATTACATCTGGTGGGCCAACAAGGTGTATGTCGAGGGCGAAGCTGTAGACTTTCCGCTTTACTCTTCCATTTCATTTGATTTGACCGTTACCTCGATTTTCACACCACTTATTTCGGGCAACACCATCTATGTTTACAGAGGAGCAGACAAGGTACAGGTCATTTTAGACATCATCCAAGACAATAAAGTGGGAATCATCAAGCTGACGCCCACTCATCTGAAGCTGATAGAAGAAATAGACGGCAGGAAGAGCAGCATCAGACGGTTTATTGTCGGTGGTGAGAACTTGCCAACTCAATTGGCGAAGAGAATCTATGAGAACTTTGGACAGAATGTCAAGATTTTCAATGAGTATGGACCTACCGAAACAGTTGTGGGCTGCATGATATATTTGTATGACCCAGAAAAACCCATTCAAGAATCAGTACCAATCGGAGTCCCCGCAGACAATGTCCAGCTCTATTTGCTGGATTCCTCCATGCAGCCAATACCCGTTGGCTCCATTGGTGAAATGTATATATCTGGAGATGGCGTAGCTAAAGGATATTTCAATAGACCAGAACTGACCCAGGAAAAGTTCATCGATAATCCGTTCCGTCCGGGGACCAAAATGTATCGAACAGGCGATCTGGCGAAATGGCTGCCCGACGGCCAGATGGAATACTTGGGAAGAATCGACCATCAAGTCAAAATTCGTGGGCATCGGATTGAGATGGGCGAAATTGAGAAGCGTTTGACGCAGCATGAATGGATCAAGGAAGCCGTCGTTATCGCTGAAAAGGATGACAGTGGTCAAAATGTGCTCTATGCCTACATGGTTTCCGAGCAGGAGTTGACCGTGTCTGAACTACGAGAGCATCTGGGAAGTACGCTTCCTTCCTACATGATCCCGTCCTTTTTTGTCCGTTTGGAGGAAATTCCGCTGACAGCCAATGGAAAAGTAGAGCGGAAGAAATTGCCGAAGCCTGACGGTGCAGTTACTACTGGAACAGCGTACGTCGCTCCTCAGAATGAAACGGAAACAAAATTAGCTGAGATTTGGCAACAGGCCCTGGGGGTTAGCCGAGTAGGCGTTCACGATCATTTCTTTGATTTGGGCGGGCATTCACTGAAGGCCATGACAGTTATCTTTCAAGTCTCCAAAGCGCTGGAAGTGGATTTGCCAGTAAAGGCACTGTTCGAGAATCCGACCGTATCCGAGCTCGCTGCCTTTATCTCGAAATCGGGGAAAAGCAAGTACACAGCCATTCAACCGGTTGAGGTCAAAGAATTTTATCCCGTATCTTCTGCTCAAAAAAGAATGTATATTCTTCAGCAATTTGAAGGAAGTGGCATCAGCTATAACATTTCGGGTGCAATGCTGCTGGAGGGAAAGCTGGATTACGATCGTTTTGCGAGCACTGTCCAACGACTGGCGGAGCGCCACGAAGCCTTGCGCACCTCCTTCCACCGTATCGATGGCGAACTTGTACAGAAAGTCCATGATGAGGTAGAAATCCCAATCCTGATGCTGAAGTCTACGGAAGACAAGGCGGAGCAGATCATGCGAGATTTCGTCCGTCCTTTTGACCTCGGAATCGCTCCGTTGATTCGAACAGGCTTGGTCCAGTTGGGCAAAGACCGTCATTTGTTCCTGCTCGACATGCACCATATCATCTCGGACGGTGTTTCGTCCCAAATTTTGCTGAGTGAATTTGCCAAGTCGTACCAAGGGGAAGCCTTGCAGCCTCTTCCTCTCCAATACAAGGATTTCGCTGCCTGGCAAAATGAGCTGTTCCAGACGGATGTGTACAAGAAGCAGGAGCTCCACTGGTTGAATACGTTTGCTGATGAAATACCTTTGCTCAATCTGCCGACTGATTATTCGCGTCCAACCATTCAAAGCTTTGAAGGGGATCTTGTGCTTTTTGACACAGGAAAAGAATTGACGGAGCGTTTGCGCCAGGTGGCAACAGATACGGGAACAACCCTGTATATGGTCTTGCTCGCGGCTTATCATGTGCTCCTGTCCAAGTATTCCGGCCAAGAGGATATCATTGTAGGCACGCCTGTCGCTGGTCGTTCCCATGCCGACGTGGAAAACATCATGGGGATCTTTGTGAATACGTTGGCGATGAGAAATCAGCCTGCGAGCGACAAAACCTTTACCCAATTCTTGCAAGAAGTGAAACAAAATGCGCTGGCGGCCTATGACAATCAGGATTATCCATTTGAAGAGCTGGTGGAAAAGCTGGCGATTCAACGTGACATTAGCCGAAATCCTTTGTTTGATACCATGTTTTCTTTGGAAAATGCAAATCAGCAGTCGCTGGAAATCGAGCAGCTTACAGCAGCTCCGTATGAGTTGTTTAACAAAATTTCAAAGTTCGATCTTGCTTTGAATGCGAGTGAATCGCAATCCGACATTCAATTCCAATTCGTATTTGGAACGAAGCTGTTCAAGAAAGAAACCATCCAAAGAATGGCCCATCATTATCTGGAAATCTTGCGTACCATTCCTGCACAGCCGAATGCCAAGTTAGCAGAAATCGACATGATGACAGAAGCAGAAAAACGAGCTCTCATCCTAAACATCAACGATACTTTTGTCGAACGTTCCACAGATCAGGTTTTGCATCAATTGTTTGAAGAGCAAGTAGTGCTTACGCCAGATCAAGTAGCTGTAGCCTATGACGGATACACCTTGACCTACCGCCAGTTGAACGCGCGGGCCAATCAAGTAGCTCGTTTGCTTCGGAGCAAAGGAACGCAACCAGATACATTGATCGGAATTATGGTAGACCGTTCCATCGGGATGGTCGTGAGCATGTTGGCTGTCTTAAAAGCAGGTGGTGCGTATACGCCAATTGATCCTACCTACCCGCCAGAAAGAATCCAATACATGCTCAGCGACAGCAAAGCTCCGATTCTACTGACACAGCGTCATTTGAAAGAGACAGTAGAGTATGCAGGAGAAATCATCGACGTAGACGATGAAGCGATATATGCAGGTGACGATACCAATCTTGACAATGTCAATGGCAGGGATGACTTGGCCTATGTCATCTATACATCTGGATCGACCGGAAATCCCAAAGGGGTTATGATCGCGCATCAAGCGATTTGCAATCACATGCTGTGGATGAAGAATGCCTTCCCACTGCGTACAGAGGATGCTGTCCTGCAAAAAACGCCGTTTTCCTTCGACGCTTCCGTATGGGAATTTTATTTGCCACTGATTACGGGGGGACGCCTGGTACTGGCAAAGCCGGACGGACATCGAGACATCGAGTACATGACTCGCATAATCAGGGAAGAGAAGATCACAACTTTACAGATGGTCCCTTCCTTGCTGGACCTGATCATGACCGAACCGGGATGGAGCTCTTGCACGAGCTTGCAACGCGTATTCTGCGGTGGAGAAGCACTAACACCTGCACTTGTTTCGCGCTTTTACCAGACGCAAACGGCCCAGTTGATTAACCTCTATGGCCCTACAGAATCCACGATTGATGCGACATACTGGATTTGCCCTCGTTTGCCGGAGTATGGTGTGATTCCCATTGGCAAACCGATTGATAACGTCCGTTTGTACGTCATAAATGCGAGCAACCAGCTCCAGCCTATAGGGGTTCCAGGAGAACTGTGCATTGCTGGCGATGGTTTGGCCCGCGGCTACTGGAATCGTGAAGAACTGACAGCAGCCAGCTTCATTGACAATCCGTTTGAACCGGGGAGTAGGATGTACCGCACTGGAGACATGGTAAGGTACCTAGCCTGCGGCAACGTGGAATATCTCGGACGCATCGACCATCAGGTCAAAATCAGAGGCCACCGGATCGAACTGGGTGAGATCGAAGCAAGGCTTTTGCAGCATGAATGGATAAAAACGGCTATTGTCCTTGCACGTCCAGATGAAAAAGGGCAAAACAACCTGTACGCCTATATCGTTTCCGATCGGGAAATCAAGACAGCCGACCTGAGAGCTTATATGGCGTCCCATTTGCCAGCTTATATGGTTCCTTCTTATTTTGTTTATCTGGAGAAGCTGCCGCTCACAGCAAATGGCAAGGTGGATCGCAAAGCATTGCCTCAACCTGAGGGAGCAATCTCATCTGAAGCCGTGTTTGTAGCGCCGCGCAATGAAGTGGAAGCCACGCTCGCAGACATCTGGCAAAGTGTACTTGGCGTAAACCCAATCGGGGTACACGATCATTTCTTCGAGTTGGGCGGACACTCTTTGAAGGCGATGAACGTCATCTCTTTGATCCAGCGTACCCTTCAAGTAGATGTGCCGTTGAAAACACTGTTTGAATTGCCTACGATTGCTGACTTGTCAGCATATATCGCGACTGCTGGCAAAGGCAAGTATACGACGATTGAACCTGTTCAAAAGCAGGAGTATTACTCCGTGTCTTCTGCACAAAAGAGAATGTTTATTCTCCGACAAATGGAAGGTGCTGGTATCAGCTACAACATGCCGGGCCTCTTGTACATCGATGGCAAGCTGGATACAGAGCGTTTGCAGCAAGCTCTCAAAAGTTTGGTGAGACGCCATGAATCTCTGCGCACCTCGTTCCATTCCATGAAAGGAGAGACTGTTCAGCGCGTACATGAAGATGTCGAGCTGGAAATCTCGTTGATGGAGTCAATAGAGGGAGAGCTCAAACAAATCGTCGAGCAATTTATTCAACCGTTCGATTTGGAAAAAGCTCCACTAATGCGCGCTGGACTTGTCAAACTGGCTCCGGAACGCCATCTTTTCATGCTGGATTTTCACCATATTGTCGTCGATGGTGTATCGATTGGCATTTTAGTTCAAGAGCTTGCTCAGCTTTATCACGGGGAAGAGCTGCCAGAACTGAGCATTCAGTACAAGGACTATGCCCATTGGCAGAATCAATGGTTCGAGACGGAGGAGTTTGCTGCTCAGGAAGCCTATTGGATCGATGCCTTTACGGGAGAAATTCCTGTATTGAATCTTGCAACGGATTATCCGAGACCTTCTGTGAAAAGCTTCGAGGGTGAGCGTTTTGTTTTCGGCTCCGGTGCCCTTTTGAAAAAAGAACTGAATCAACTTGCCCATGGTACAGGAGCTACGCTCTACATGGTTTTGCTGGCGGCCTACAATGTACTTCTCTCCAAATACTCTGGACAAGAGGACATTATTGTTGGTGCGCCTACCGCTGGCAGGTCACATGCAGAAACGGATTCGATCATCGGTATGTTTGTCAATACACTGGCATTGCGAAACGAGCCAGTGGGAGCTAAGACCTTCCTTAGCTTTTTGGCAGAAGTAAAAGACAATACGCTGAAAGCCTTTGAGAATCAGGATTATCCACTGGATGAGCTGATCGATAAGCTGAACATTCAACGGGATCTGAGCCGCAATCCTTTGTTTGACACCGTATTTATCTTGCAAAATATGGATCAGAAGCCGTTCGAAATGGAGCAACTGACCTTTACACCCTATATGGCCGAAGTGAATCAGGCCAAGTTTGATCTGTCATTAGAGGCGTACGAAGAAGATGAGGAGATCATTTTTAGCCTTGATTACTGCACCAAATTATTTACAAGAGAGACGATTGAAAAAATAGCGGCACATTTCATTCGAATCCTTCATGCCGTTATTGAGCAACAAACCATTACCTTATCCGAAATTACGATGCTTTCTGATGAAGAAAAGCATCGCTTGTTAGTAGAATTCAACAAAACGCATACGGAATATCCGCAGAACAAGACATTGCATGAGCTGTTTGAAGAGCAAGTGGAAAAAACACCACTGGTTGCTGCGATTGAAATTGGCGATAAGCAGATGTCCTATCTGGAATTGAATGAGCGAGCAAACCAGCTTGCCGTTACCTTGCGTGAACGGGGAGTAAAGGCTAACGAATTCGTAGGTATCATGGCAAACCGTTCTGTGGAAATGGTTGTGGGAATCATGGCCATTTTGAAAGCAGGTGGAGCCTACGTGCCTATCGATCCCGAATATCCGGAAGATCGTGTGGCCTACATGCTGGAGGATTGCGAAGCCCGTCTGGTGCTTACCCAAAAACATCTTGGAGCTAAGCTGGCTTCTAGTGTGAGGGTGGAATGCTTGTATCTGGAGGAAGAGAAGAACTATTCTCCCAACCGTTCGAATCTCGAGCCGATTCAATCCGCTTCCGATTTGGCTTATGTCATCTATACATCGGGGACAACAGGCAAGCCAAAAGGAGTAATGATTGAGCATCGTAGCATTGTCAACAGCGTGTTGTGGAAAAAAGAGGAGTATCAGTTTAGCGTCAAGGATAGAAATCTGGTGCCCCTGTCCTTTGCGTTCGATGGCTTTGTTCTTTCCTTCTTTACACCGATTCTTTCCGGTTCAACCGCCGTCTTGGCGAAGGATGAAGAAGCCAAAGACCCTGTATCTCTCAGAAGACTCATTGCAACTGCGAGATGCACCCAAATGACATGCGTGCCAAGTTTATTCCAAGCGATATTGGAATGCGGTTCTGCTGCGGATATCAGCTCCCTGCAAACCGTCACACTAGGGGGCGAAAAAGTATCTGCTCAGCTCGTTGAGAAGAGCAACCAGCAGAATCCGCAACTGGTCATCGCCAATGAATACGGTCCGACAGAAAGCAGTGTCGTCGCCACGTGGCAGCGAATTTCGCAACTGGATTCTACGATAACGATCGGACGTCCTATTTCCAATACCAGCATCTATATCGTGGACAAATTCCATCAGCTACAGCCAATCGGCGTCGTCGGGGAAATTTGCATCGGTGGCCACGGTTTGGCGCGTGGATATTGGAACAAGCCGGAACTCACAGCAGAGAAGTTCGTTTCTCATCCGTATTTGGAAGGCGAGCGCATGTACAAGACGGGAGATCTAGGAAAGTGGCTCCCTGACGGAAAGATTGAATTTATCGGTCGATTGGATGAACAGGTAAAAGTAAGGGGATATCGGATTGAGATCGGCGAGATTGAGTCGGTTATGCTCTCCTTTGAAAAGCTGACTTCGGCTGTCGTGATTGTCCATGAAGATCAACAGGGCCAAACGTCGCTTGCCGCTTATTTTACGGCGGAAGAAAAGCTTGAAGTCTCGAATCTGTGGACGTATCTGTCACAAAGCTTGCCGTCTTACATGATTCCTGCGTACTTGATCCAGCTCGATCATCTCCCGCTTACTCCAAATGGAAAGATTGACAGGAAAGCCTTGCCGAAACCAGAAGGCAGACCTGTAATGGGAGCAGAATATGTGGCGCCAGCAAGTCCAGTGGAAAGCAGGCTGGTGGAGATTTGGGAACAGGTGCTTGGACTAAGCGAAATCGGTGTCCTCGACAACTTCTTCCAGATAGGCGGGCATTCCTTGAAAGCCATGTCGCTCGCCGCACTGATCCATCGAGAGTATCAAGTCGAGCTTCCACTCAGAGTGCTCTTTGCGACACCTACCATCCAAGCATTGGCACAGTATATCGAGACAAGTGGGAAAGACACGCATATACCGATTCAGCCTGTACCGCAGCAAGCGTATTATCCCGTTTCTTCTGCACAAAAGAGGATGTTCGTCCTGCGCCAGTTTGAAGGCACAGGCACAGTCTATAACATGCCAAGCGTGATGTTTATTGAAGGCGATCTGGATTATGCACGTTTTGAAAACGCGATACAAGGGCTGGTCAAGCGACACGAATCGTTGCGGACATCCTTCCACACAGTGAATGGCGAGCCTGTTCAGCGTGTACATGAGACAGTCGAGCTGGATGTTCGCTATGAGGATTTGACCGAAGACCAGATCGAGCAAACCATCGAATCATTTGTGCAAGCATTTGATCTGGAGAAGGCTCCGTTATTGAGGGTCGGACTCTTCAGATTGGGAGAGAAGCGACATCTTTTCCTGATGGATATGCATCACATCATTTCGGATGGCGTCTCTGTCGGAATCATCATGGAAGAATTCTCGAAGCTGTATCGAAACGAATATTTGCCAGAGCTTACTGTTCAATACAAAGATTTTGCAGTCTGGCAGACTGATTTGTTCCAAACAGACATCTATACAAAGCACGAGAACTACTGGTTGAAGTCCTTCGCGGGTGACATTCCGGTACTGAATCTGCCCGCCGATTATTCTCGACCGCTGGTTCAAAGCTTTGAGGGAGATTGCATTACGTTCCAGACAGACAAAACGCTGATGGACGATTTATACAAGCTCGCCCATGAGAACCAAACCACGCTGTTTATGGTCTTGTTAGCAGCTTACAATGTACTCCTTTCCAAATACAGCGGCCAAGAAGACATCGTAGTGGGAACGCCGATTGCCGGTAGATCGCATGCGGATGTAGAAAGAGTCTTGGGGATGTTTGTCAATACATTGGCTTTGCGAAACTATCCTGAAGGAACGAAATCGTTCCAGGCATTTTTGGAAGATGTCAAACAGAATACGCTGCAAGCATATGCCCATCAGGATTATCCGTTTGAAGCATTGGTCGAAAAACTGGAAATCCAGCGGGATCTCAGCAGAAACCCACTGTTTGACACCATGTTTATTTTGCAAAATCTGGACAAAAAAGCTTATGAGCTGGATGGGCTGAAATTTGAAGCCTACTCCGGAGATGGGCAGCAAGGCAACGCCAAATTCGATCTTACACTGGAAGCGCATGAGGATGAGACAGGAATTCATTTTGGGCTTGTATACTCCACGAAATTGTTCCAAAGAGACACCATGGAAAGAATGGCAGGTCATTTCCTCCAGGTGCTGCGAGGAGTCATTGCGGACCAAACAGCGGCGTTGCATGAAATCAACTTGCTCGGTGAGGAAGAAAAACACCTTGTAACTGTTGCGTTCAACAACACGTTTGCCGCGTATCCACGCGAAAGCACGATTCAGGAGCTGTTCGAGGAGCAAGTAGAAAGAACACCCGAGCATACTGCGGTTGTGATGAACGGACAGATACTGACGTATCGGGAGCTGAACCAAAAAGCGAATCAGATCGCAAGTGCTCTTCGCCGATTAGAAGTGGGAAGAGACAGCGTTGTAGGTTTGTTGGCAGATCGTTCTCTCGAGATGATCACAGGCATTATGGGGATCATAAAAGCAGGAGGAGCCTACCTGGGGATTGACCCAGAGCATCCAGGTGAGCGCATTTCTTACATGCTCGAAGATGGCGGCGTGAAGGTTGTCCTTGTTCAAAGACATCTGCTGCATCTCGTCGAAGAAGGTCTCATTCCAATCGTTTTGGAAGACGAGAGTCTGGAGCAAGAAGATGACAGCAACCTGACCAATTTCAATGACGCCAAAGACTTGGCCTATGTGATGTACACGTCGGGTTCAACGGGCAAACCAAAAGGTGTCATGGTCGAGCATCGCAATGTCACCCGATTGGTCAAAAATACGAATTACGTTCAGGTACGCGAAGAAGATCGCATGATTCAAACGGGGGCCATTGGCTTCGACGCCATGACGTTTGAGATTTTCGGAGCTCTGTTGCATGGTGCTGGCTTGTTCCTCGTGAGCAAGGATATTCTGTTGGATGCGGAGAAGCTGGGCAGCTTCCTGCGAGAGAATCGGATTACAACGATGTGGTTAACCTCACCACTGTTTAATCAGCTTTCGCAAGACAACCCGGCGATGTTTGAAGGTTTGCGTGCGTTAATCGTCGGTGGCGAAGCACTGTCGCCAAGACACATCAACAAAGTGAACAGCGCCCATCCCGCTTTGGAAATTTGGAACGGATACGGCCCGACAGAAAACACAACTTTCTCTACATGCTATTTGATTGAGAAGGAATTCGAAGACAATATTCCGATTGGGAAACCGATCACGAACTCCACTGCCTATATCGTGGATCGCTACAATCAGCCGCAGCCAATCGGGGTGCCAGGTGAACTGTGCGTAGGTGGAGATGGGGTAGCCAGAGGTTATTTGAACAAGCCGGAATTAACCGCCGAGAAGTTTGTTCCGAATCCGTTTGTTTCTGGTGAAAACATGTACCGCACAGGGGATTTGGCGAGATGGAAGGCGGATGGAACGATTGAGTATTTGGGACGTATCGACCAACAGGTAAAGATCAGAGGATATCGGATCGAGCTTGGGGAAATCGAGAGCGTTCTGACCAATCTGGAAAAGGTAAAAGAAGCAGTCGTTACGGTGATGGGTGATACGAACGGCCAAAAAGCTCTCTGCGCTTATTTTGTTCCAGAAGAGGAACTCGACGCTGCAGAGCTGAGAGAGGCTATTTCCAAAGAATTGCCTAGCTACATGGTTCCATCCTTCTATGTTCAAATGGATAAGCTGCCTTTGACGGCAAACGGGAAGGTCAATCGTAGAGCTTTGCCTGAACCATCTGGAGATCGGGTACAGAGCTCCACATATGTCGCCCCACAAAACGCAACTGAGCAGAAGCTGGCTGAAATTTGGCAAGAGGTTCTCGGCATTCATCCGATAGGCATACACGACAACTTCTTTGAACTAGGTGGTCACTCCCTGAAGGCTATGAATGTAATCACGCAGGTGCATAAAGCATTTCAGGTAGAGCTTCCGTTAAAAGCACTGTTTGAATCTCCTACGATCCATGAGCTGGCTGCTTATATCACTGCGAGTGAAATTGAACAGTTCGAGACCATTCAACCAGTAGAGCAAGCAGACTTTTACCCAGTCTCGTTCGCTCAAAAAAGAATGTACATCCTGCATGAGTTTGAAGGAAGCGGGATCAGCTACAACGTGCCAAATGTGCTGATCATAGATGGCCAACTGGATTACGAACGCTTTGAACATGCGATCCGAACACTGGTAAAACGACATGAATCCTTGCGAACATCCTTCCATTCGAAAAACGGGGAACCCGTGCAACGAGTCCATGAGGATGTCACGCTGCTCATCGGTATTTCCGAGGCGACAGAAGACCAAGTAGAGCAACGCATTCAGGAGTTGGTTCAGCCGTTTGATCTCGAGGTGGCTCCGCTGTTCCGGGTTCACTTGTTGAAGCTGGGAGCAGAACGACACTTGTTCTTCATGGATATGCACCACATTATCTCCGATGGTGTATCGCTTGCAGTCATCGCCAAGGAGTTTGCGAGCTTTTACGAAGAAAAGCAGCTCCCTGACATGCGCATCCAGTACAAAGATTTTGCTGCTTGGCAGACGAAGCTGTCCCAGTCTGAGCGTTACCAAAAACAGGAGGATTATTGGACGAATGTCTTTGCAGGGGAGATTCCGTTACTCAACCTGCCAAATGATTTCCCAAGACCTACTGTTCAAAGCTTCGAGGGCGACACGGTAGCGATCGGTACAGGAAAGCACTTGCTTGCGGAGTTGCGACAACTCGCTGCAAATACGGGCTCCACACTGTTCATGGTGCTTTTGGCGGCCTACAATGTGCTGCTGTCCAAATACGCAGGACAGGAAGAAATCGTTGTCGGTACACCGATTGCAGGTCGATCCCACGCAGATGTGGAACGAATCGTCGGCATGTTCGTCAACACGCTTGCCTTGAAAAATGTGGCAGGAGGCAACCTGACCTTCCGCGAGTTTTTGGGTGACGTAAAACAAAATGCGCTGCAAGCGTTTGAACATCAGGATTATCCGTTTGAACATCTCGTAGATAAGTTGCAAGTACGGCGCGATTTAAGCCGAAATCCATTGTTCGATACGATGTTCAGTCTGGGGCTTGCGGACTCCTCAGCATTCGAAATTGATGGACTCAACATGTCCGCTTATCCGGTAGATGGCAAGATCGCGAAATTCGATATCGCTCTGGATGCGATGGAACAACAGGATGAGCTTCTCGTGCAGTTCAATTATTGCACGAAGTTGTTTGCAAAAGAATCGATCGACCGCATGGCTACTCATTACGTCAATCTTCTACAGACGATCATTGCCAATCCAGATCGCAAGCTCGCTGAGATCAATGTTTTGTCAAAAGATGAGATGGAGCAAATGCTGCATGATTTCAATGCAACAAAAGCCACTTATCCAACAAATAAAACGTTCCAGGAGCTATTCGAAGAGCAGGTCGAAAAAACACCGAACCAGGTGGCTGTCATCTTCGAGGATGAGCAGCTAACGTATCGGGAATTAAATGAAAAAGCGAACCAACTCGCACGTGTTTTGCGCCAAATGGGAGTCAAGCCAGAGAGCAATGTCGGCATCATGGTAGACCGCTCCTTGCACATGGTAGTAGGGACG
The DNA here is from genome assembly GCF_003013445.1 of Brevibacillus sp. NRRL NRS-603. Classification (NCBI taxonomy): domain Bacteria; kingdom Bacillati; phylum Bacillota; class Bacilli; order Caryophanales; family Paenibacillaceae; genus Brevibacillus; species Brevibacillus sp. NRRL NRS-603. The sequence continues at coordinate 196,330 of NZ_PXZN01000012.1, forward strand.
CTCGGTATTTTGAAAGCCGGCGGCGCATACGTCCCGATTGATCCAGACTATCCGTTGGAGCGTCAAGCATTCATTTTGGAAGATAGCGATGCGAAGCTGTTCCTTACCTTGCAAAAGATGGATACACAGCTTGCATTCCCTTACGAAACGCTCTATCTGGATACAGAGGGGTTGTATCAGGGAGAAGCGAGCAATCTGGAGCCTGTGGCACTGCCGGAACACGCTGCTTACATCATTTATACTTCCGGTACGACTGGCAAGCCAAAAGGGGTCGTGATCGAGCACCGAAGCTATGCGAATGTCGCGTTTGCATGGCAGGATGAGTATCACTTGGATTCCTTCCCGGTTCGTTTGCTGCAAATGGCGAGCTTCGCCTTCGACGTATCGACTGGCGACTTTGCCAGAGCATTGCTGACAGGAGGGCAACTAGTTATTTGCCCGAATGAGGTCAAAATGGACCCTGCTTCCTTGTACGAAATCATCAAGCGGTATGAAATTACTATTTTTGAAGCGACACCAGCTTTGATCATGCCGTTGATGCATTACATTTACGAAAATAAGCTCGACATCAGTCAGATGAAGCTCCTGATTCTCGGAGCAGACAGTTGTCCGGCAGAAGACTTCAAGACCTTGCTCGCCAGATTCAGCCAGACGATGCGCATTGTTAACAGTTATGGCGTAACAGAGGCGTGCATTGATTCCAGCTATTACGAAGAAACAGATGTCTCATCTATTCGCTCGGGAACAGTACCGATCGGAAAACCGCTGCCGAATATGCAGATGTATGTGATGGATCAACAATTGAACCTTCAACCTGTTGGAGTCGTAGGTGAGTTGTGCATTGGTGGAGCAGGGGTTGCTCGCGGTTATTTGAACAGACCTGAGCTGACGCAGGAGAAGTTCGTACCGAATCCTTTCGTACCAGGTGAACTCTTATACCGTACGGGTGATCTGGCGAAATGGCGAGCGGATGGCAATGTAGAATTCCTGGGTCGTAACGATCATCAAGTGAAAATCAGGGGTGTCCGTATCGAGCTGGGCGAAATCGAGACACAACTACGCAAGCTGGACGGAATCTTGGAAGCAGTTGTCATCGCACGAGAGGATCACAGACAAGAAAAGTATTTATGCGCGTACATGGTCGCTGAACATCAGATCGACACAGCACAAATACGTAAGGAATTGCTGAAAGAATTGCCTCAAGCGATGATTCCATCGTATTTCGTAACGCTTGAAGCGCTGCCGCTTACCGCAAATGGGAAAATCGACAGACGTTCCTTGCCGGCGCCAGATGTATCCATGCTTAGAACAACAGAGTACGTAGCACCTCGTACCGAATTGGAGGCACAATTGGCTCGCGTATGGGAGCAAGTGCTGAATGTGGAGCAAGTAGGAATTCTGGATGATTTCTTTGCAATTGGCGGTCATTCCCTGCGTGCGATGAGTGTGATTTCGAGCATGCATAACGAATATCAAGTCGATATTCCACTTCGTGCTTTGTTCGAAAAACCGACGATTCAGCAATTGGCTGCACACATCGAAGAGACAGCAAGAGGATATGTCATTTCGATTCAACCAGCACCTGCGCAAGAGTATTACCCTGTTTCATCTGCTCAAAAGCGCATGTATATCCTCCATCAGTTCGAGGGAGTCGGCATCAGCTACAATATGCCATCCACTATGCTGATCGAAGGAAAGCTGGAACCGGAACGATTAGAGACAGCGTTTAAGCAGCTGATTGCGCGACATGAAAGTCTTCGTACGTCTTTTGCCGTTGTAAATGGAGAACCTGTTCAGAAGATTCACGAGGAAGTTTCTTTTGAGCTTTCTTATACAACGATCACAGAAGACCAGGCACATGGGGTTCTTTCATCCCTTGTTCAGCCGTTCGATCTGGGGGTAGCGCCGTTGCTTCGCGTCCGTCTTCTGCATATCGGAGACGATCGTCATGTGCTCTTTACCGACATGCATCATAGCATTTCCGACGGTGTATCCTCCGGCATTCTCCTGTCTGAATTAGTGAGGTTGTACCAAGGGGATGTTTTGCCAGAGCTGCGAATCCAGTACAAAGACTTCTCCGTATGGCAACAGGAGCTTTTCCGATCCGATGCCTTCAACAAGCAAGAAGAGTACTGGGCTCAAGTGTTTGCAGACGACATTCCGGTGCTGAACCTGCAAACGGATTTCACCCGACCAAGCATTCAAAATTTTGCAGGGGATCAGTATGCCATCGGAACTGGTAAACAACTCATGGAAGGCTTGAATCAGCTGGCTCGAGAAACGGGAACGACACTGTACATGGTACTCCTCGCGACGTACAACGTACTGCTTTCCAAGTATTCCGGGCAAGAGGACATCATCGTAGGCACACCGATTACAGGCAGATCCCATGCTGATCTGGAACCAATCGTAGGTATGTTTGTCAACACATTGGCGATGAGAAACAAGCCGCATGCTGGGAAAACATTCTCCGAATTGTTGCTGGAGGTCAAGCAGAATGCATTGGATGCTTACGCTCATCAGGATTATCCGTTTGAGGAGCTGGTGGAAAAACTGGACATTCCGCGAGACTTAAGTAGAAATCCGCTCTTCGACACGATGTTTACTGTGCAAAACACCACGGATGAATCTATCGAATTGCGCGGCTTGACACTCGCTCCGTTCATGACTGATCAGGCTGGCAACCATTCCAAATTTGATTTGACGGTGATTGCCACAGAAGAGCGTGAAGAGATTCGCATAGGCGTGGAGTACAGCACAAGCTTGTTTACAAGAGAGACAATTCAACGGTTAAGCAACCACTTCATGGCTATTGCCCAAATCGTTGTACAAAATCCGAATATCCGCTTGAGTGAAATCGACATGCTCTCGACGGAGGAGAAGCAGCAAATTTTTGAGAAGTTCAATGATACAGCTGTTGACTATGTACAAGACAAAACGCTGCATCAATTATTCGAAGAGCAAGTCGCGAAGACGCCAAATCAGGAAGCCATTCTCTTTAACGGTCAGTCACTGACTTACAGCGAGCTCAATGAGCAGGCCAACAGACTGGCAAGAGTTCTGCGCACCAAGGGAGTCGGATCTGATCGTCTGGTAGCAGTCATGGCGGAGCGTTCACCAGAGATGATCATTGGCATCCTCGGTATTTTAAAGGCAGGCGGAGCGTATGTACCAATCGACCCAGCGTATCCACAAGAACGCATCCAGTACCTGCTTGCGGACAGCAACGCAGCACTGCTTCTCTGCCAATCTCATTTGTCAGAACTATTGTCTCGCGTGTCGAGCGGGCTTGACTGGCTTGATCTGAACGCAGAGCTTGATGTGGAGATGGATGGCTCCAATCTCTCATCACTCAATCAACCGACCGATCTCGCCTATGTGATCTATACATCGGGTACGACCGGTAAGCCGAAGGGCGTCATGATTCCGCATCAGGGAATCGTTAATTGCTTGCAGTGGAGAAGAGATGAGTATGGATTCGGACCGGGAGACAAGGCGTTGCAGGTATTCTCTTTTGCCTTCGATGGATTTGTAGCCAGCTTGTTCGCTCCGCTTCTCGGAGGTGCTGCTTGCGTCTTGCCGAGAGAGGAAGAAGCCAAAGATCCGGTAGCGCTGAAAAAGCTGATTGCCCAGGCGGGAGTCACACATTATTACGGTGTACCGAGTCTGTTCCAGGCGATTCTGGATTGCTCGACTGCTGCCGACTTCTCTCCTCTGCGTTGCGTGACATTGGGTGGCGAGAAACTGCCTCCGCAGCTTGTGCAAAAAACGAAAGAAAAGCATCCAGCAATCGAGATCAACAATGAATACGGTCCGACCGAAAACAGCGTTGTCACCACCATCTCTCGTTCGATTGAAGCAGGGCAGGATATCACGATTGGACGACCGCTAGCCAATGTGCAGGTTTACATCGTAGATACGGAACATCACTTGCAACCGATCGGCGTAGTGGGAGAGCTATGCATCGGCGGACCCGGACTTGCTAGAGGTTATTTGAATAAACCAGAGCTCACACAAGAAAAGTTCGTTCCGAATCCGTTTGTGCCAGGGGAGCTCATGTATAAAACGGGTGACTTGGTGAAATGGCGGACAGATGGCACGATCGATTACATCGGCCGGGCTGATGAACAGGTGAAGGTGAGAGGGTACCGCATCGAGATCGGGGAAATCGAGAGCACCATACTCGCTTACGATGGCATCGATCAAGCAGTGGTGGTTGTGCAAGAGGATGACGTAACGGCCGGACAGTATCTTTGCGCTTATCTCGTCACAACAGAAGAGATATCCGTTTCCGAGTTAAGAAGGCATCTGGCGAAGGAACTGCCTGCTTACATGGTTCCAAGCTATTTTGTTCAGTTGGAGCAACTTCCGCTATCGGCCAATGGAAAAGTGGATCGCAAAGCGTTGCCGAAGCCAAAGCCATCGGATGCGACCACACGTGAGTTTGTGGCACCAAGGACTGCGACTGAACATCAATTGGCTGCCATTTGGCAGGAAGTTTTGGGGATAGACCCGATCGGCATCACTGACCATTTCTTTGAACTGGGTGGACATTCATTGAAAGCAACGCTATTGGTTGCAAAGGTGTATGAGTACATGCAGATTGAACTGCCGTTGAACCTCATCTTCCAGCATCCAACGATTGAGAAGGTAGCGGATTTCATCACGCACAAGAACTTTGAAGGCAATTCCGGTGGTGCCATTCTCTTAAATGAAGAGGCGGCGAGAAAGGTATTCTGCTTTACGCCGATTGGAGCCCAAAGTGTCTATTACAAGAAGCTTGCCGACGAAATCAAGGGCGTTTCCCTGCATAGCTTTGATTTCATCGAAGAAGACAATCGACTTGAGCAGTACATCAAGGCCATCGTGGCGATTGATCCAAAAGGACCTTATACGCTCATGGGATATTCCTCGGGAGGCAATCTGGCTTTTGAAGTCGCAAAAGAACTGGAGAACCAAGGATATGTCGTGACCGACCTCATCTTGTTCGATTCGTACTGGAAAGACAAGGTGATGGAGAGGACTTTGGCGGAAACGGAAAGTGACATTGCCCAGTTATTTGCCGAAATTGGAGAGAACATCGAGATGTTCAACATGACGCAAGAAGACTTCAATTTGTACGCTGCCAATGAATTCGTCAAGCAAAGCTTCATTCGGAAAACGGTCAACTACGTGATGTACCACAATCAACTGATCAATACGGGTGCAACGAACGCAGCGATCCATCTCATTCAATCAGAGCTGGAATCGGGCGAGGAAGATTTGGTCGCAGTCAAATGGAATGAAGCAGCTTGGACACAGGCTACGAAACGACTGTTGACGTACGAAGGGTACGGAATTCACTCCAGAATGTTGGGAGGAAATTACGTGTCGATGAATGCCTCTATCCTCCGAGACATCCTGCAAGAGCTGTTCATTCTGAAATAAGATCGCGGCTTTGTGATGATTCCCCTTGGGAACGCGTTTTCCAAGGGGAGTTCATCCAATACATCCTTGGAGAGGAGCAGCAAATGATTTTTACCAAGCAAGCTCAGCACAGAAAGAAAGAGCCCGTGTTTGGCTGGGTACTCTCATATGTAAAGCCTTATCGAGGTTGGGTCTTGATCTGTATCATTGCCTCGCTCCTTGTGGCTGTGGCAGACGTTTGGATGGGAATCCTGATCAAAACCATGGTTGAACATACGAACAACTTCGACAAGCTGGTCAGTATTGCTCTCATCATTTTTTGTCTGACCATTGTCGGCTTTCTCTCAAAATATTTCATCACGTATTCGGCAGCTAGATTCAGTTCAAGAGCCATGAGAGATTTGAAAAACAGCATGGTTTCTCATCTTGAAAAAATCCCCATGTCCACTATGGATAAATATCATTCCGGCGATCTCGTTTCGCGCTTAACAACGGATGCCCAAATCTTGCAAAGTTTTTTGCAAAAGCATTTTTTCCAGTTTTTTTATTTGCCAGTTGTTTTTGTCGGAGCTCTTGGACTATTGTTGACAATCAATTGGAAGTTAATTATCTTCAGCGTCGCAATCCTTCCTGTCGCTATCGCAATCACAGGATGGATGAGCAGACCGATTCAAAAATATTCGGAGCAAATGCAGGACCATCTGGGTCAAACGAACGCGATCGCGCAGGATACGCTCTCCGGGATTCACATGGTCAAAGCTTTTCAATTGGAAGGCGTCCTGTATCGTAAATACCATGCGGGTATGAAGCAGGTTTTGAAAAATGCGTTCCAGGCAGAGAAGAAGCGTGCGTGGATGACAGCACCAGGGATATTATTGTTTTCTTCCCCAATCCTGTTTTTTGTCGCTTATGGTGGGTACTTGATTCAGGTGGGAGAATTAGATCTGGGTAGTTTGGTCATTTTCAGCTATTTGCTTCACTTTATTATCGAACCACTTTCACTCGCTCCTGTGTTGTTTGCCCAAGTACAAGAGATTTCTGGTGCAGCAAAGCGGCTGCAAGAAATTTTTTCACAGCCAGTCGAACAAAATGATCAGCCTGCGATTCTTGTTGATCCACAAGCGATTCCTGTACAGTTTGAGAACGTTACTTTTGGCTACGAGCAGGCAAGGATTCTTGATCATGTTAGCTTTACGCTATATCCGAACAAGACCGTTGCGTTAGTAGGGGCCAGCGGAAGTGGAAAGAGCACCATCATGAAATTGCTGTGCGGGTTTTATCAAATGGAACCAGGCAACGGAAGACTGAATGTTTTCGGGCATTCCATGTCGGATTGGAATATGACGGACATGCGGAGCTATCTTTCCATGGTTTCTCAGGAAACGACGCTATTCCCCGTGTCTATTGCAGAAAATATCTCATATGGACGCATTCATGCGACACAAGACGAGATCATCGCAGCGGCAAAAGCAGCCAATGCGCATGACTTCATCATGGAGCTGCCGCAAGGATATCAAACAAAAGTGGGGGAACGAGGCTCTCGTTTATCCGGAGGACAGAAACAGCGCCTCGCGATTGCCCGAGCGATTTTGAAGGACGCCCCGATTCTGCTGCTGGATGAACCAACGTCTGCTTTAGATACAGAATCGGAAGCTTTGGTACAGGAAGCGCTGGAAAATGTGATGAAAAATCGGACTGTGCTCGTCATTGCTCATCGACTGTCTACGATAAAAGATGCGGATGAAGTACTTGTTTTGGAGCAAGGACAAATTGTTGAACGAGGCACACACTATGATTTGCTTGCCCAAGGCGGCGTTTACACCAGATTGTATCAGAAACAGTTTGCCACAGAGATGCATAGCTCGCTGGCAGCAGGGGGGGTATAGGCATGTTCATCCAGAATTTGATGCGGGAACTACTTCAACTGCTGGCGTTTATGAAATCGAAAAAGCGAGCGTATATTTTGGGGCTCGTGGGTGACGGAATCGGTCAAGCTGCTGTATTGGTATCCTTGCCTTTCGTGTTCAAGGATCTGACGGATTTTGCGAACACAAAAGACCCTGCTTTATTAACCAGAGCGGTTGTCACAATGGCTGTGATGTTCCTCTTGCTGAGTATCCTGTCTCCATTTTTTAGTTACATCTATCGTCGATGCGTTCGTGAGCTCATTGTCAACATTCGACTTCAAGTCTATCAACGATTAAGCAAGCTGCCTTTCGATTACTATGAGCAGCACCATTCGGGAGATACGATGTCGAGACTGGGCAACGATGTGGTCCTCATGGAAAACGCGTACGCAGAGCAATTGAAAACATTGAGTATTATCCTGCTGTCGCTGATCGGCTCGATCTTAGGTATGTTTGCTATGGATTGGAAAATTGCCGTTGTCCTGTTGCTCGTAAGTGCATTGACTCTTTATGTGAATACGCTGTTTGCCAAGTCAGTACGGCGCATTGGAGATCGAATGCAGCAGCAGATGGGGATTGGGACAGAAAGATTGAACGATTTTTTGTCTGGGTTGCCCATCATCAAAATGTTTCATTTACATAACGTTGTGACCGCACGTTACACGGAAGCAAACGAAGAAGTAGCTTCGTCTGCCATCAAGCAAGGGCATAAACAAGGATTATTGGAAGGAACCAATTTTTTCATCCAATTTGTAAGCTTCGGGGGAATGCTTGTTTTTGGAATCATGATGGTTTCCAAACAAATAATCGGGTTGGGCGTGCTGGTCGCTCTCGTTCAACAACAGATGCTTGTGACACTGGCATTTCTCCAGCTTGGCCAAGTCATCACAGCGTTGCAGAGCTCGCTTGCAGGCGCTTCTCGGGTCGTCGATTTTCTGAAGGAACCTCTCGAACCAGAAGAGTATCAGAAGAGCTCCGACAAACACCAGCATTGCGAAAGCATGCTGAAGCTGGAGCAGGTCGTTTTCGGATACAACGATGCTACAAATGTGCTGGATGGTGTTTCGTTGCGAGTCGAGCAAGGTCAAATGGCTGGCCTAGTCGGAACGAGTGGAAGTGGAAAAAGCACCGTGATGAAGCTTTTGCTGGGGTATTACCCACTTGTGAGCGGCTCTCTCTATTTACTGGGCAAGCCCATGGGAGCTTATTCTCTCGCAGAAATAAGAAGCTTGATCTCGTACGTGCCTCAGGATGCCTTTTTGTTCGAAGGAACCATCGAAGACAATATCCGTTACGGCTGCTTGGATGCTTCGGAAGAGGATGTCATCAAGGCGAGCAAAGCTGCGTATGCGCATGATTTTATTATGGAACTATCAGATGGCTACCAGACAAAAACAGGAGAGCGCGGTGCCAAGCTATCTGGCGGACAGCGTCAGCGAATTGCCATTGCCAGAGCTATCCTGAAAAATGCACCGATCCTTCTATTGGATGAAGCCACCTCCGCTCTGGATGCTGAATCGGAATATTGGGTGCAGCAAGCATTAGCTGCACTCATGAAAGATAAAACAGTACTCGTTATCGCTCATCGCCTGTCGACAGTGGAAGATGCCGATGTGATTTACGTGATGGATCGAGGAAAGATCATCGAGCAAGGGCGCCATATTGAGTTAATGCAGTACAACGGTACGTATGCCAACTTGTATGAAGTGCAGCAGCGAAAGGATCGAGCAGAACAAGTCAGTAGTCTTGAATTGACAGAAAGAAGAGTGAGTGCTACATGATTGCCATTTACGCTTTGAAATGTCCTGCTGTCATGGAGAAAGAGTCGTTCAACCGATTTTTGCAAGCACTACCCGAAGAAAAACGGGAACGGGTCAACCGTTTCAGAAATCCCGCTGATTCCTATCGGGCGTTGCTCGCTGACGTGCTCGTACGCTCTCTCATCTGTGAAGCCTACGAGATTTCCAATGACGAAATCGAGTATGACTACAATGCATACGGAAAACCTTTTTTAAAATCATTTCCCAACTTCTGCTTTAACGTCTCGCATTCCGGAGAATGGGTGGTCTGCGCCACGCATGAGTCGCAGGTGGGGATTGATGTGGAGCAAATATGTCCAATTGATTTGGATATTGCCACTCATTATTTTGCACCAGCCGAAGTAGAAGATCTCTTGGCAAAACATCCGGATGAACAGGTTTCGTATTTCTACGACCTTTGGACTTTGAAGGAGAGTTATATAAAAGCGAGAGGCATGGGGCTGTCTATCCCATTGCAATCATTCGCCATTCGAAAAAACCTAGACCAATCGATTACGATATCGCAAAATGATTCGCGCGATGCTTGGTCATTTCATCAGTATGAGATCGATCCAGGCTACAAATTGTCAGTATGCGCGACTACCAATCAGTTTGCTGCTCAAGTAGTCATGAAGGATTTACAAGATGTACATCAGGCCATTTTTCATAGAAAGATGTTCAGGTAATCACGTAATGAGGAAAGGGCGGGGAAAGAGATGAAATTGTTCTGCTTTCCGTACGCAGGTGGGCTTCCCAGCATCTATTACGGTTGGAAGCGGGTATTGTCGCCAGCGTTATTGGAAATTGATCCATTCGAGGTACGGCCTTCATTACAGAACGATAGCATGGTTCTTTCCACTTCGTTTTATGAGGTCTTGGAGGATGTATACAAACGGATCACACCAGAGCTGGGGGAAGAACCTTTTGCTTTTTTTGGCCACAGCATGGGCGGATTAATCGCGTTTGAACTGACGCGAAAGCTGTTGCAGAATGGAAAGCCACTGCCCCAGCACGTGTTCCTGTCTGCATCCCGCGTGCCACATGCCTATCACAAAATGGTGAAAACATACAACCTGCCGCATAACGAGTTCATCGATTCGCTACGTACACTTGGGGGTACTCCCAATGAAGTTTTGGATAATCACGAGCTCTTGGAGCTATTTTTGCCTACGATTCGCGCTGATTTCCAGGCTGTGCAGACATACGAAATGAATAACGAGCTTCCCAAACAAATCCCTGTCAACATGACGGTTTTGTTTGGGAAAGAAGATTCTATTGAAATCCAAGATATTGTGGCGTGGCGAGACTATTGCGGGCGAGAATGCAAATTTTACCCCATGCCTGGTGGGCATTTCTTTATTCATCAGCAAATGAATACGATCCTAGTGATCATTCAAGACACATTGAAGATAGAACAGGCGGTTGCAATCCGTACGCAATTCTAGCGATTGTGTACGGCAACAATAAATCCTAAGGTGAAGGTTGGTGTTCTTTTTATGAATCAGAAAGCACTATCTCGTTTGCTGGCGGCTGTTACATTATCAACGGCGCTAGTCTACCCGCAAGCAGCAAGCGCCGCAGCTCCAGCTCCGGTTTTGCATGACGACAATCCAAGTGGTCATTTTGGTGACTGGTACACAGGTGCAGTTCCTCCCAACGCATCCGACGACAAGCCCGTGATCCTGTTTGTCCAAGGTCTGCACTCCACCTACAATACCTGGTATACAACAGACGGATTTTATGATGCAGCCTATAACGCCGGGTATCGTACCGCCTTTGTACAGTTGAAGGACGCGGATGGCACTGGTGGCAACATGTGGACAAACGGAGCCAAGCTCGCCGAAGTCATCAAAAAGGTCGCAAATTATTATGGTGTTTCCAAAATCAATATTATTGCACATTCCAAAGGTGGCATCGATACGCAGACAGCACTCGTCCACTATGGCGCGCATCCGTATGTCAACGTTGTTCACCAGCTTTCTACACCAAACAAAGGTTCAGAATTGGCTGACATGGCTTACAGCAATTGGGCGGGATGGCTCGCTGACATTCTTGGCAAAAAAGACGATGCCGTGTATTCCCTGCAAACATCATATATGGCCAACTTCCGCGCGCAGACTGACAACCGAAGCGAAAATAGTTCTACAAAGACATACATGGCAGCCGGAACAGGGGATGATGGCTGGTTTAGTGCTACCTGGTTTGCTCATGCGGTTCTTCCTGGTGAAGATGATGGAGCCGTTTCCGTTGAGTCTGCCTTCGGTTTGCCTTATGGGATCAAGAGCTTTACAAAAGACATTTCCCACGGTCAAATAGCGAAAGCCTCGCAAACATGGGATCTGGTCCAGCCTAAATTGCAAAAGTCCTCGATTCGCGAACGTGCAAATAAAGTAAGCAAAGAAAAATTGAAAGAAGCCACTGTGGAAGAGAGCTCCGTCATTCTCCGAGGCGGCGAAGTGGAAGACAACGCCTCCGAAACATTTTTCCTGGAGAGCGGAATCGATAAGCTGAGTCTGGACACGATGACCTCGTCAGAAGACACCATTGTGACCTTGATCAGTCCGTCTGGCAAAGAGTATGAGGCGGATATTAGTAAGCAAAGCGAATCAGACGATGAACCCGAGATATTCAAAGATGCGGTTCATCACTTCATTGAAGTAGAGGAGCCTGAAGCAGGAGAATGGACGCTTGAAGTAGAGGGCTCTGACGACGCCTTTTTCATGGTTGGTTCGGTGGATGGCGGAGAAGAAGCGAAAGTAAAAGCGAGCAAAAAGGTATTCAAGAAAGGCGACAAAGCGAAGATTTCCGTCGATCTGGGCAAAAACGAAATTGATCAATCGTTACTGGAAAAAGCAAACCTGACTCGTTCAATGAACGGTGAAAAAGCGAGCGTCCTTGATGAAGTGAAGTTTGCCGTAAAAGAAGATGAGCTAACTGGCAATTTTACCGTGCCGACGAAGCCAGGTGTTTATAATCTCTCCTTTGATGTAACTGGCATCAATGAGGATGGCGAACCATTTACACGCTCTATTAATTACAACTTTGCGGTAACAAATAGTGATGGAGAATTAGAAAAATAAGAGCAAACCATTTCACGGCCCTGAAAAAGGGTCGTTTTTTTCTGCATACAACTTCGTATCAAAGACACGGTATTCATTCTAATGAGCTTTCAAGTTACTATGAGATTAAGACTCATGTAGCATGAGAAGATACTAGTCAGTAGGAGCATATCAAATCAAATCAAATCACAATTCAGCCATATTCACAAAGAAAAAAGGTGAGACCATGGATAAAAAGATACATGTACTAGTTGTGGAAGATGACAGCGATATCAATAAACTATTGTGTACGGTTGTCACGAAGAGCGGGTATATTGCCCAAGCAGCCTATTCGGGAACAGAAGCGAATCTCTATTTGGACAGACAGGAATGGGATCTCGTACTACTTGATCTGATGCTTCCGGGACTCACCGGTGAACAATTACTGGAGAAGATCAACGAGGTGTTTCGGACGCCAGTTATTATTATCTCAGCCAAAGATGAGCAACAGACGAAAATAGCAACACTTCGTACTGGAGCAGATGATTTTATTACAAAGCCGTTTGATATTGAGGAGGTGTCTGCACGCATCGATTCCCATATGCGAAGATACATGCGATTCTCAAATCCGCCTCCAAGTAATCGATTAACGTACAAGGAGCTAGAGCTGGATAAGGAAACCAAATTCGTGACGATTAACGGCTCCGAAGTAACTTTGACAGCAAGAGAATTTGCTATTTTAGAGCTGTTCATGTCGTATCCTAAAAAAGTGTTTTCGAAGTCGAATGTTTTTGAAAGTATCTGGAACGAGGAGTTTATGGGGGATGACAATACAGTGGGTGTACATATCAGCAATTTAAGAAGCAAGCTGGCAAAAGCCAATCCCAAAAAAGAATATATAGAAACGATATGGGGGATGGGCTATCGACTTCGATAACGGAACCAACTTAATGTTTTCTTAAGATTCTCTTTGGGATCTCTTATGGCGAGCATTTGATAATGAAGGTATCGCTAAAGGGAGGAGGTGTTCGGCAAATGGCTGAGCTAGTTCTTAGAACAAACGATTTAACCAAAGCTTATAAAGGCAAAGTTGCTCTTGACAAAGTAACGCTTTCGATTAAACGGGGATCGATCTACGGGTTTATCGGACAAAATGGCGCAGGGAAATCTACGTTGATTCGGATTGTGAACGGGCTTGCGTCCCCTTCGTCCGGTTCTATTGAGTTGTTTGGAGCAAATAGTGAACGGGAGCTTGTCGTTGCTAGAAAACGTATTGGTTCGATAATCGAAAGTCCTGCGTTATTTCCTCATATGACCGCATGGGAGAATCTCGAAGTACATCGCATACAAAAAGGAATACCGGGACGCAAATGCATAGAGAATACACTGGAGCTAGTTGGATTACAGGAAGCTGTCAAGAAAAAATCCATGCATTTCTCCGTGGGAATGAAGCAACGTCTTGGAATCGCTATCGCTTTACTCGGCGATCCTGAATTTTTAATTTTGGATGAACCTACTACAGGACTTGACCCGACGGGAGTCATAAAATTGAGAGAGCTCCTGAAAAGATTGCATTCGGAGAACCAAACGACGATCTTGATCTCAACGCATATCCTCAGTGAGTTGCATTTGCTTGCCACTCATTATGGAATCATCCATAAGGGAAAGCTGCTGGAACAATTGACGGCAAATGAACTGCATGAAAAGTGTAAGCAATACTTGCACATAAAAGTAAATGATGCAAGTAAGGCCGCTACGATTATTGATCAGGAACTGCATACCAGCAATTTTGAAGTGATGCCAGACGGTGTGATCAGGCTGTATCAATTCGTTCATGATCCCGGTATAGTTTCTTCGATCCTTTTCAGAGCGGGACTCACAATTGAACAGTTCATGCCGATGGGTGAAGATTTGGAGAGTTATTTTGCAAACCGGATTCAAGGAGAATGCTATGTATAATCTCATCAAATCCGAATGGTATAAGCTACGGAAGGACCGCTCCTTCAGGACACTAGCGATGATCATAGTAGCACTATCGATCTTTTGGCCGCTTTACTGGCATTTCGATAATCTGCTGGATGGTGATCCTCTATTTACAGGGTTGGAATCCTTCCAGCGAGCTATTTCCGGCAACACATTCATTATCAAGGTGTCCTTGAGTATCCTGGCAGGCTTCTTTATATCTAGCGAGTATTCAACCGGGGTCATGAAGAACATGGCAACGAGCGGGAATAGCAGAATGAAAATTTTTACGGCAAAACTGTGTGTTTACTCTTGGGGTGTAATCCTTCTTTCCCTACTGTTTCCTGTTTTCAATATGGTTATCAGCACCTTATTGTCTGGATTTGGGGCGATGGATGACCAATCAGTAGCGTTGCTAGTCTTGAGAACAATGCTAGGTACCATATTGTATTCAGCGTCATTTGCCTCGGTCGCTGCATTGTTTGCCATTATCTTCACGAACAGCGGTAAAACGATCTCTGCCTCGATCATCTTCTTTTTGACCATCGATGTCATTTTTACAAACATAGGTGAATTTATCCCTGTCTTTGAAACTGTTTATGAGAATAGCGTGTTTTCATTGGTGGAGGATATTGGGGGTATTTCGCCAAGCAACACAGAATTATGGCGATTGACGGTGGCCCCGATCCTCACATTTGTAGGCTGTGGACTTGCCGGCTGCTGGGTTTACAGGAAAAAAGAAATTAAGTAGCTAGGAAGAAGGAAGGCGGAAGGATCGAGATGCTATTTGTGGTGTTTGCAGCATGTACTATAGCAGCTGCTGCTATGATCCGCTTATATGGTCTGAAACGAGAAATAAAGCGAATAACTCATCAGCTGGAGTCATATTCGAAGGGATCAACCGAGAAAAAGGTCGATATTGCCTTGTTCGATCAGGATTTAGAGACATTGACCGAGGAAATCAACAAGTTGCTTACACTTATTGTGGAGGCAAACGCATTGCGTAGAAGGACTGAAAACGAGCTCAAGCAAGGGATTTCGAATATCTCACACGATTTGCGCACCCCGCTCACATCTATTCTGGGTTATATCCAGCTTATGGAGTCGGAAGGTGTAAGCGAGGCGGAGAAGATGGAGTACTTGGTTATCGCCAAGAACCGAACGAAGCGTCTGCAAAAGTTGTTACATGACTTTTTCGATCTATCGGTTATCGACCATGCTGACTTTGAACTGAAACTGGAAAAGGTGGACATGAACACGCTCATTTCGGAGGTCTTACTGGGATTTTATGATCGGTTTAACGAAAGCAGCTTGGAACCAATGATTCAATTGCCGAATGAGAAAATCTTGCTCTACGCAGATGAATCGGCTATCAAGCGTGTTGTAGAAAATCTATTGGCAAATGCAGCTACTCACGCTGTTGGCCCAGTTAGGATTCGCCTTGAGCAGCAGGATTTGAAGGTTGTTTTTTCTGTAAGTAATCATGCCCGCCATTTGAATCAGCAAGATGTGGCAAAGCTCTTCGATCGTTTTTATACGTCTGATCCGACGAGATCGGGTAAGGGCACAGGCCTGGGTCTGTCCATAGCCAAGAGTCTAATGCTAAAAATGAATGGGGAGCTGACAGCAGAGCTCCAAGGAGAATCACTCATGATGAAATGTGAATGGCAGCTTGATGAAGGAAGGGAATAACATGGCGTATGCCAAAATCACTTTGACTCTTATCTTTTGTTTGACTATGATTCTTACCTCCGTTGAGAGTGCCTATGCGCAAACAGACTTTCCAAAGGATCAAATTGATCATTTCATTCGATCAAAAATGGAAGAGAATCATATTCCGGGATTAGCGGTAGCGATTACCCGTGATGACAAAGTCATTTTCTCAAGAGGATATGGAAAAACGGCAGACCAAAGTCCAATATCTGCGGATACCCCATTCGCTATTGCTTCGCTGAGTAAATCATTTACAGCAATGGCTGTCATGCAGCTAGCTGAGTCCGGACGAGTGGATATAGATAAACCGATTGCTCACTATATTCCCTCGTTTCAGCTGAATGATCCCCGTGGAATGACAATCACAGTTCGTCAACTATTGAGTCATACAAGCGGCTTGACCGACACCGTTTACCCAGATATGACGATTCATCCTCAGCCCAACTCGTTAGAAGAAGTCGTGCAACGATTGCATGAAGTTACCCTCCATAGCGAGCCCGGTAGTGAATTTCATTACAATAATACGAATTACCAACTGTTAGCTAGGCTGGTAGAAGTAGTCAGTAAGGAAAAGTTCCCTGATTATTTGCAACGGCATATTTTCACTCCACTTGAAATGAATCGTACTTTTCATGTCTCAAATACAAAGCAATTGATTGAAAAGTCCAGTACAATTTCTGGCGGACACTATTTCCTATTTGGAAAACCAATAGCTACTGAAGAACCTGAATGGTTCGTTGAAGGCGCGGCAGGGATGGTTTCAACAGTCAACGATATGGCTAAATGGTTGATCATACAGGGAAATAGTGGAAAATACAACAATGTGCAGCTGCTTAGTAGCGAGGGGATTAGAACCATGCATTCACCTACAGGCCCTAAGGAATCATATGGTCTGGGCTGGGAAATCTCTAAAAGCGCTGATGGAAAAAAACAGATCGAGCATGGGGGAATTTTGTGGACCTATCAAGCGCAAGAGCTTGTAATACCTGATCAGAAGCTTGGCATTGTCATCTTGTTCAACAGTGGCTTGAATACTTTCGTCGATTATTATTCATTTGTGAGTGGATTGTCAGGAATATTGACTAATTCCCCGCCAGAAAATTCTCTTTTCACTCATACCATGCTTGAATCCGGTATGTGCATCATCATCTTGATCACGGTGCTTTTGGGAATTCGTCGCTTTTGGCGGTTAAAGAAATGGGAAGAGCAATACAAGAAGCGTCCTAGTTGGTTGACCTTCTTATCCTTCATCCTAATGTTGTTACCGTTATTCCTGCTCCTTTTCCTTCCGAAAATGATCACATTTTTTGGTGGCGAACGAGTGCTCAGTTTGGAAGGTATCTTTATGATGATGCCGAGTATTGTTATTGGGCTGGCAATAGCTTCTTTTCAAAATCTTGTAATAGTGATAGCTCGTGTTATTCGAATTTGCCAAATACGGATACAAGCAAGAGGTTCACAGAAACAAACAATTAACCGAACCACTACAGAAGGGCAGTTCATGGGTTAATGTCGAGATCTTTCGAAACCATTAGGTAGTGACCAATTTCGTAGAAGGTTGAACGTAGCCTATTATCGTTACGTTCAACCTGCGAATTTGGCCTTTTTAACGGCTAGACTTAGGATAAACTTCCCACCGCTGCTCCTTCTTCAATGCTATTCTTTGCAAGGTTCTTGCTATGCCTTACAGGACACTTCAATGCTAATAGGATCTATCCGTCTGTACTAAGCGCCAACAAGCGTTTTAGATTGTCATCAATAAATTTATTATCGGCACTGTTGATTCCGCGCCCGGCAAAATGGCCCCAGATCGATTCAATAGGGTTAAAAATAGCATGAGGTATTAGCTTAGCCTCGTATTCGTTATCGTCTACGGAGCAGAAGAGATCCGTGCTCCCTGGCATGACGCAGGCAAGCGCTTTAATGCTTGTGAGCGCCTCATCGAAATCTCCGTTATAGGTCGGGTTTGCACTTATATCTGCATGTTGTCCTGTCCATAACATGGCCAGGACATTGTGCGGATCCATTTTCATAAAGCTATCTTCCCAGACGCCAGCCACAAAATCTGTCAATGAGTCAAATCCCAGCTCACGATAAAGTTCCTCTCTGTAAAACGCCTGCGATACGCCCCATCCTGCATAGACACGGCCAACGGCGCGCATGTCCGCAGAAGTCAACTCGTTTAGTTTACTTGAATCAAAGCGGGTCGCAGCCATGAGCGGAGCTTTCAAACCATCCAGAACTACATACGTTTGGGGCCATGTCTTTGCAACTCCGGCGAAAGGTGCAATTCGTTCCACCATGTCCGGGTAACTTGCCCCCCATTGGAATGCTTGAATGCCTCCCATTGACCACCCTACTACGAGAGCGACCTTTTGAATGCGGAATTTTTCGGTCACCAGCCGATGCTGTAAAGTAACGTTGTCATAAATGGTTACCTGCGGAAAATTAGCCCGGTCGAATGGGGGAGGCGTGTTACTGGGAGACGAAGATAATCCGTTGCCCAGCAGATTTGGTACGATAATGAAATATTTCTGCGGATCTAGTGCCATGCCGGTTCCAATCAACCATTCATTCTGCACATGCTGGTCGCCAAAAGCAGTTGGATAGACGATGACATTATCTTTCTTTTCATTCAATCTTCCATAAGTGTTATAAGCAATAAAAGCGCTCGGTAACGTCACTCCTGATTGCAAGGTAACGTCACCCAAATCAAAAATTTCATAATCCATCGTATTGCCTCTCCCTTCAAAATGAAACCATACATGAAGAATGTATTTCTTGTTGTAAGTATAGATCTGTGATAGTCTCAGCAAAAGTGAATGAAATTCAAAGCTATATTCAAAAATCTTGAAGGGTAAGGGGGATCGTATGATGGAATTGCGCCAACTGATTACGTTCCGCACGGTTGCATCAACTTTAAATTTCAGTCGGGCTGCGGAAGTGTTGAACTACGTCCCCTCCAACGTCACGATGCAAATAAAAGCATTGGAGGATGAGCTTGGTGTTCGTCTCTTTGATCGCTTGGGCAAGCAGCTCGTTCTCACAACTGCGGGGAAACGCTTTTTAACTCATATCCAAAGCGTTCTAGACAAATTGGACGAAGCTCGCAGCGTCGTTCATGATGATGAAAATGTAAGCGGCACCCTAACAGTAAGTGCTAACGAGGTTCTTTGCGCCTATCGGCTTCCAGTTGTCTTCCACCTATTTCGTTCGCGCCATCCGGGAGTTCGTCTCATCTTCCGCTCCGTTCCAAATCAACAACTCAAGCAAGCGCTTTTTGAGGGAACCGCGGATGTCGTCTTTATGTTGGACGAACCCATTAGCTCAAGCGCACTTGCAGTGGAGCCATTGGTGGAAGAAACGTTCCGCTTTTTCGCCGCTCCAGACCACCCACTCTCGAAACTAACTGTACTGCAGCTGGAAGATTTTCACGGACAAGTGTTTCTGACGAATGAAAAGGGTTGTCCCTATCGAACCATGTTTGACCGGCAATTTGAGAAAAAGGGCATTGATAGTATTACGTATTTAGAGTTCCAAAATGCCGAAGCCATTAAACAATGTGCAATTACGGGAATCGGTATTGCCTTTCTTCCTGAAATGACAACGAAAGCGGAAGTTGAACGTGGCGAACTTGTTGCTCTTCCATGGCAAATTCCGGACTTGCACGTGTATACACAGATGTTATGGCATAAAGACAAGTGGCTTTCACCAATCATATTATCTTTTATAGAAGCAGCAAGGGAGGTTATCGCTATAGAGGAGAGTAAAATCGTTTAGCCTATTCGCGATATGAAAACATCTACGGGCAGGGGGAAAGTCCAGGCATTCCGAGCAGTTAGAGGAACTAAAAAAGCCTAAGTAGCCAGTGTTATTCGGTATTCTACCGGGGCACACTGGTTTAGCCAATTCTCAATGGATTTTCAAATAAAACAGATGCGAGAGACCAAGAATCTGCTTGAAAAAGATCACCACACAACTGGCCAGGCTGGCGTAGGTTGTGTGGTGATCTTTATTTATTCTTCACCAGACTAGTTTTCCATCGTTTCATGAAACTTTCTAACTATTTCACAATTACAATCAAACCGTTTATAGCCTCCCTTCGTTTCCTTTGATAGTACCGTTAAAAACCATGTGTGAAATGGAGGAAGAATCATGAAGAAGACCGGGCTCCTAGCAGCTCTACTGTTTTTTTTCACTACGGCTGACGGAATGTCAGCCTATGCACAAATGGACGGTAAGCCGGCGTCCCAGGCGACACCAAATTCCAGGCAAAGTGACCAAGTCATCCGGGTGTACGGACCAGGTGGACCACTTGAACCGATCAAGGAAGCTGCTGAACATTTTTCAGCTAAAACGGGAATGAAGGTGGAAGTAACAGCCGGACCAGAGAACAACTGGATCGGTCAAGCAAAGCATGATGCAGATATTATTTTCGGTGGCTCCGAGTATATGCTGCAGGACTTTATCTTTAAATACCCCGAAATGATTGACACGAAATCACGTACGGAGCTTTACCCGCGTGCTGCAGGAATATTGGTGAGGAAAGGAAATCCTAAGAAGATTGAAAGCCTCGCGGATTTAACGAAAAAGGGAGTAAAAATAATGGATGTGAATGGGGCTGGCCAGCTTGGCCTGTGGGAAGACCTGGCGGGCAGAAAAGGGCTGATCGAAGGCATTTCTCAAAATATTAACGTTTCTGTAAAGTCAAGTGCCGAAGCCATTGAACGATGGAAATCGAATTCCAGCCTGGACGCCTGGATTACTTATGAAACGTGGCATTACCGGCTCCAGGATGTGACAGACCTGGTTGAACTGCCCGAGGAAGAAAAGCTCTATCGTGGAACGCCGATCGCCCTGACAAAAATCACTGATCAGAAAAAAGAGGCACAGCAATTTATTGATTATTTAAGAACGGAAGAATCTCACCGAATCTTTCAAAAATGGGGCTGGAAGTAAGGGCGAGTCTTACATCTAAAAAACTGGGAGGAACATACATGAAAAAAGCAGTTTTTACCCTTGTGATACTTTCAATTATTTTTGTTTTGGCTGCCTGCGGAAAAAGCACGGAGGTAAAAACAGAGACGGTTCAACCCGATCAAGCCCAAACGGAACAAACTAAATCGGATCAAGCCCCAGCTGAAAGCCTCCAGCTTTTGGAGAATGAGAAAGCTGGAAAGTACCTGGCGGACCCACAGGGAAGGGCTCTGTATTATTTTAAGAAGGACGAAGCAGGAAAAAGCAATTGCAGCGGAGACTGCCTGGCAAACTGGCCGGCATTTACCCAGGAGGATTTCGCCGTCCCGGAAGGTTTTGACAAAAAGGATTTCGATACGATCACAAGAGAAGACAATGGGAAGAAGCAGGTTACGTACAAAGGCTTTCCTCTCTATTATTTTGTAAAAGACCAGCAAAAAGGGGATGTAAACGGACAAGGAGTAAAAGAAGTATGGTTTGTCGTAAACAGCGAAACAGCATTTGAATAAGCATGCCCAGGGAACGATCAGTCGCGGTTGTTCCCATCTTTACTTTTAAAATCGTGTTATGGCAGTATATTTTTATCCAAAAGCAGGGAGTGCCACATGAAAGACAATTACGATGCGGAATTAATGCGATTGGTAAACGAAAAAAATGGTCACGCATTAGAGGAGCTCTATGATCGATATATAAAGCTTGTTTACGGCTTCGTTATGAAGTTTTGCAATGGAAATGAGGATAAGACGAAAGAGATTATTCAACTGGTCTTTTTGAGGCTATGGACAACAAACAGCCATTACGATCCTGCTCAAGGCAGCTTTGTAAATTGGCTCCTCACGATTACCCGCAATATATGCATTGACTACCTCCGCAAAGAGAAGAGGCATACGCAGCACCACCAAGAGGAACATGAAGAGATCGCCGACCCTGCGAATGCAGTCGAGCAACGAGTAAATACGAATGATATTGCAATGGCGAAAAATAAATTGCCGACGGCCCAAAGAAGATTAATCGAATTGCTTTATTGGAAAGGGTATTCTCTTTCAGAGATTGCCAAGCTGGAACAAGAGCCGCTCGGGACGATTAAAAGCAGGCTTCACCAGGCTCTTAAAGGATTGAGGAAGCATCTGGAACTGGAGGATATAAAATGAGAAGGGTCTGTGATCAATTAATTTCATATATAGCAAATGAGCTCAAGGAGAGCGAGCACATGGCCTTTGCTGAACATTTAAAGAATTGTACGGAGTGTAAGAAAGAACATCAGGAATTATCCCAGGCCTGGCATGCTTTGCCGTTCGATTATACCGAAACCGAGGTGCCTGAATCGCTAAAAGGCGAGGTGCTGGGGTTTGTTTTTGAGCACAATAGGAAAAGCGGTACGGAAACGTTCATGGCTAAGATGAGCAAGCTCGCCATGTTGTTCAAAAGCCAGTTCACTCCAGTTTCAACCAGTATCGTGACCGTCTTGTTGCTCGTGATTATCGGCCTTGGAATGGCGAATGTACAGGAAAAAAATCGCCATCCTGAAAATATTCCGATAGAAATTTTAACGGAGATTCCCTTAAAAGCAGCCAATCAAAGCCACCCGCGAACAAACGGCATCGCCTATATTGTCCAGCAGGGATCAGAGAAAAATTTGGTGGTGCAGGTTCACGAATTACCTGGCGTCGAAGGTTCACAGGTTTACCAGGTTTGGCTGCTGAAAAATAGCACGAGGGAAAATGGTGGGATATTCAAGCCGGACGAAAACGGATCCGGAATACTGACCTACCAGCTCGCCGAAGGGCAGACTTTTGATCAAATCGGCATCACTGTCGAACCGGACACCAACAGCAGACAACCAAGAGGAAAAAAAATAGCCGGTTCATAGATGGTGCTGGAGTTAAAATCGGCAGCCTTTGCTCAACTAACGGAGCAGGATAATTCAATATGTTGGAATATTATGGTATATATTGTGTATGGATACGAACTGATGGGTGGGGATGGAATGGATAAAATCAAGCAAGCCCAAATAAATGGTTTTCTGCAAGCTTTCGCCCTATTAAATCTCCATGCAAATCATGGATATACATTTCAATGGAATGAACTGGAGTATCATGACGATATTCTTACTGCTTTTACATATAGCTTTAATTTAGAGGGTGATAAAAACTTAGGTGAAGTACGATTGATACCACTTGACGATTGGAAAGCAAAATTAGAGAAAACTTGCGATGATTGGTTCTTTGAAATTGGGTATCCTTATCACCAATTTGATTCATCCGTAAAGTTTGACCCAAAGTATTGCATAAACGGATTTATTCCATTATTATCAGATTTTTTTGAGGGGAACCTAATGGTATATAAAGTGGAATGTCAGCCTAATTTCTGGTATGAAGCTATTTGGGATGATTATATTTTTTATTCAAATAAGAGATTGTTTCTTTTACATTTTGGAGTTTCTGATTAACGGGACGAGCATAGACAATGACATGAGGCTCCACAGTCATTACCAAAACAACGAATGATCAAATGTAACCAGCGACATTTCAAGGCCTGACGTCATACAAGACGAAGGGCCATTTTTATTTGATTGCGTTTTGTTATGAAAATTAGTTATTTTCAGAATTTATATATTGTCGTTTTCTCATCTGCCGCTTATAATTCTACTAGTGCATGAACTTCATATCCCTACTTTTTTGAAGTCTATACTTCAGAATCAAAAAGCTGAAATTGCTTTCTTGTTTGTATGTAATGAACCTAAGGAGGCATGACATGAAGATGAATGAGTGGGAAGCATCGTTTGAAGATTACGTCCAAAGACTGATGGATGATTTTCAGGTTCCCGGTGCGGTCATTGCAGTAGCCAAAGACGGGGAGCTCACTTATGAAAAAGCGTTTGGTTATCGGGATCGCGAAAAGCAATCCCCGATTGATCTGGATACGGTATTTGGGATCGGATCGATTACGAAGTCGTTTACTTGCATGGCGATCATGCAGCTTCAGGAAGAAGGAAAGCTTTCCGTGCATGATCCGGTTATCACTTATTTGCCTGAGTTTCGCACACCGGACGAGGCCCAAACGAAGCGCATCACCATTCATCATTTCATGACACATACCCTCGGATTTCCACCACTTCCATCTCTCATTCCCGCCATGCTACCCAGTTTACAAGGCGATCCGACAGCACAAGAATTACTCCAACATTTTGAAGCGCAATGTAAACACCCAATTGATACCTTCGAAGACCTCATGGCATATATAGAGAAGCTGCCCTTTGAATTGTTGGGACCTGCTGGGACAGAATTCAGCTATTCAAACGAAGCTTTTGGCTTGCTTGGGGCGATTGTTGAGCGTGTCAGCGGAAAAACATACGAAGCCTATGTCCAAGAGCATATTTTACAGCCACTTGGCATGAAACGCACGGTTTTTCATGTCGAGGAATTAGGCGAGGACGCCAATACTACCATGCTGTACACATGTCGCATGAATGATGGCGTTCGTGAAGTAGTACGTGCCCCCGGTTGGTGGGATGCTCCCTCCATGCGTGCAGCAGGCTTCCTCAAATCGTCGGCACGTGACATGCTTCGATATGCGGATGTCTATCGGACAGGCGGGCTTTCAAATGGAGCGAGAATCATCTCGGGGGATAGCGTGTCACAAATGACTGCCCCTCATGTCCGTATTGACTTGAGTCGCAGCTATGGTTACGGACTCGGCGTGTTTCCATTTTCCGAAGATTACACCTTTCTTACCCATACCGGCGGTTTAAAAGGGATGACCGCGCAAATGTTCATCATCCCAGAGGCGGGAGTAACTGGCATTCTTTTAACCAACATGGATGATGCCCCCATTACCAATCTGACATTAGGACTGTTGAACAGCATGTTTGGTCGCCCGCTAGAGACGCAGTTCGCCACGTTTTCCAAACGGGAAGTACCGCTTGATTACTTGCAGCAATGTCCTGGTACATATAAATCTGGTGAAGGAGACGTAGTAGAGATCAGATTCTTCGATGAAGCACAAAGACAGCTCGTACTCGTTATAGGCAATGATGTGCTTCCGCTGTGTTCCGTTGGCGAAGATACGTTTCTGTTCACGCGCCACAACATCGATTCACTCATTCGCTTTGTTCGCTATCCTGACGGTGAGATCAAGCGCCTGGCGTTTGGTTCGCGCCAAATGCCGAAAGCAATCTAATCATAAATAGGGAGGCAGTTTCTCATGAAGGTGTTTATTTCGTTGGACATGGAAGGAATCTCCGGACTATGCGAATGGGAGGATGTGATCCCCGGTCGGAGACACTACGAAGCGGGGAGAAGACTGCTGACACAAGATGTAAATGCGGCGATTGAGGGGGCACTGGAAGCAGGAGCTACCCAAATTATCGTCAATGAATCTCATGGGCCGATGAACAATATTATCCTGGAAGAATTACATCCACAGGCAGATGTCATCCGCGGTTTTTTCAAGCCTCTCTGTATGATGCAGGGGATCGACAGTAGCTGCGACGCCGCATTTTTCATCGGTTATCATGGAAAAGCAGGAACAGGAGATGCGGTACTCAATCATACATTGTCTGGCCTCGCTATCCATCGGCTTATCTTAAATGGCAAAGAGGTGGGCGAAGCAGGTTTAAATGCTGCAATCGCAGGAGCTTTCGGTGTCCCTGTCGTACTTGTTACCGGAGATTCTCAAACGGCTAAAGAAGTGGAAGAAGATATCCCTGGAGTCTTCACGGTCGCCGTAAAAACAGGAATTACGGGACTCTCGTCGCAAGCGATGCATCCCGTTCGTGCGAGAGAGCTGATCCGTCAGCAAGCTAAGGAGGCATTGCTCAATCGCCGTACAGTTAAACCGCTTGCGCAAAGAGTAGAGAATACGATAGAAGTCGAGTTTACGAAATCACAATTTGCCACAGCAGTCAGCTGGATGCCAGGAATTGAACTCACCGAAGGACGCACGGTGCGCTTCCATTCGTCTGATCTTGTTAGTATGATGCCCGTCTTGCAAGCGATGCTGTTGATAACTGGGCAAGTGAATCAGATGGTTACTGGTTAAGTAAAAAATGCAGCTCCTCATCACGAGGATCGCTGCATTTTTTTGTTTTAGTTCAGAGGCTTATGGTTTTTTAAATACGCAAGGGCATTATAAATCATTTCGGCTGCCTCTTCACGCGTGATTGGCTTTTGCGGATGGAGCTTTTTTTCTTTATCCAATTCGATCACATCTCTTGCCAAAGCTCGTTGAATGGAGCCTTGGTAATCCACGGTGAGTTCATGATCATCTTGGATTTCTACCGGTATTAGTTTGATCATCGGTAGATACCCCTTGGTCTCCATGACTCTCATTAGCTGGTGAATGAACTGCTCTTTGGTCCAATCTGCATTCGGATCAAGATCAGCTGGTAGCTCCAATCCATTCGCACCCGCTATGATCAGACTCTCTGCATACCAAGCATCGTTATCTGCTTTGGAAAAAAAGTCAGTGGCTTGTGGAGCCTTTACAAAACGGATCGCAGCGAGACTCAAATCAAAGGCATTTACAATCAGTTGAATACCTTGAGCAGCCGTAATCGTTTCGTTAGGTGCAAATTTGCTATCATCTACCCCTTTTATCACACCTTGTTGCTGTAAGGAAAGAATTTTATCTTTCGCTCCTGATTGGGCAAGATCCGTAAAAGGAGTCGTTGCAGCAAAGCTTGGTTGGGCGAATGATACAGTTAACAATGCAAGGATGGAAAGAGAGATCATATTTTGTCTGACATTCATGATAGCCACCTCGTCTATTTTTGAAGTTTCACTCCATTTGACGAGGAACCATTGATAACGTTTCAAAGCATGTGCTTTAAAAGAGAGGATGATTAAATCACACGTCTTCCAAGCTCAAAGCGTTTTTCCCAGGAAGTCCCTTTGAATTTGGTTGTCGTAACTCCCGGTTTACCGTACGTATGCAGCAGTTTATTGTCTCCAGCGTAGATCGCAACATGGGTAATGCGAGAAGACGAGCTGCCGTAACTGCGGAAGAACACGAGATCTCCTTTTTGCAGTTGATCCTTCGAGACTTTTTGTCCGACTTTGGACTGTTTACGTGAGTCTCGTGGCAGACTTACTCCGACCTCTTTAAAGACTCGCTGTGTAAAGGAAGAGCAATCAAATGTACGTGTTGTTTTTTTGCTGGAACCAAATTTATAGGGGACGCCTTTAAACTTCAATCCTTCTGAAATGACCTGATCGGCAATGTCCGAAGAGGAGGCCGAAGTATTGTGGTCAAATGAAGCAGTAGAATCTTTAATGTCTTTAGTCTGTTTATTCAGATTACTATCAGTAGTACTTTCCTCATTGGCTGTCAGGTCGTTATTCGTACCGTCTTGCACCATTTGATCAAATTGATCAATTTCAGCTTGTTCATTGCCTTGATCTGCAACTGATTCTTCGATATTTTGTTGCAGGTTCAAGTCATCCTTATGTTTTTTCTGCTGTTTATCCTGACTATGTGTAGTGGTGGAGGTGAGACTTGTCTCAGAAGCCGCGTAGGCTTGTCCGTTCATGAGAAGAGAAGTTCCCATTAGAATAGCTACGACCGTAGTAGTGGTGCCTTTCCAGTTTCGCTTTGTCATGATGTTCCTCCTTCTGAATGGTTGCTCTTGTTGTGTGTTTCTCATCCACGCAACTATCGTACAGAACAAAACTAAGATTCCCGGTAGAATTTCATGAGAGTTTCCTGAGAAAACTGTTGGTAAGATATTCAAACGGAGTTGATATGCATGCCTACGCCGGATGGAAAAGGCTATTTGCTACTTGTTGAAGATGAACATAACTTGGCAAGATACTTACAGTTGGAGTTGGAGAATGAAGGATTTTCGACGGATATTGAATACGACGGGCTTTCCGGATTAGAAAAGGCACTGACGATTGAGTACGATCTCATCCTCCTGGATGTCATGCTGCCCGAATTATCGGGGATAGAATTATGCCGACGTATACGGGAAACCAAAGAAGTCCCCATTATCATGATTACGGCTCGTGGAGAGGTTCCGGACATCGTCACGGGATTAGACAGTGGAGCCAACGACTACCTGGCAAAGCCGTTTGCCATCGAGGAGTTGTTTGCCCGGATTCGGGCCTTATTGCGTCAACGGGAAACAAAAGCGAACCAGGAGATAGTGGTTGGTCGCTTACGTATACAGCCCAACGCACGGCGTGTGTTCCTCGATGAAGAGGAAATCATGTTGACGCCACGCGAATTTGATTTGCTTTATTATCTGGTTCAGAACAAGGAGCAAGCGGTCTCGCGAGAACAAATTCTCACAGCTGTTTGGGGGTTCGACTTTATGGGGAATACCAACATCGTGGATGTGTATATCCGGTATTTGCGGAACAAAATTGAGATTGATCCATCCGTCAAACTGATCCATACCGTTCGAGGAATCGGATATACACTACGAGATTAAAAGGAGAACGCAGTGCTTATACATCGAAGATACTCACTCAAATGGAGACTCACGCTGTTTTTTAGCTCGGGCATGCTGGTCTTGCTTCTCTTTTTGTCTATTTTTATTTTTTTCAGCACCTCTAATCTCGTCCATCAACATGAGCAAAAATTACTCAATCAGAAGGCGACGGCTATCGCTGCCGATTTGAAAACGGAAATCACCGAAGAAGCATCGCTGACGATTGCCTATTTGACTCGTTTGTTAACCAATTACGCCGACGTCAATCAATTCATAAACATCAGCGACCAAAACGGCAAGGAAATCGCTTCGATACGGGGAGCCAATTGGACAAAAGAGCCGGAAGAGTATTATGAAAGAACCTTGGTCGCAAAAGAACCTGTACAGCTGCCGTTCACATCGGAGCTTTTGTTTGTGCAAATTTCTACTACGACAGAAGCGCTTGAATGGTATTTTTCCATCTTGCTCACGATTCTTTTTCTTTCTTCCTTTTTTACCTTGCTACTTTCGGCGATTGGAGGCTATTGGTTGAGTAACTGGGGACTGAAGCCTCTCGATCATCTTATCCAGCAAATCCATTCCATTTTCCCTCAACGTCTCTCCCAACGGATTCACCACCATCACGTAGAGACTGAAATCTACGAGCTGATCCATGCCTTTAATCTGTTGTTAGATCGTATGGAAGAAGCAATGGTCTATCAGCAGCGATTCGTCACAGATGCTTCTCACGAATTGCGTACACCGCTCTCGATTATTGAAGGGTATGTAAGTCTTCTGCAAAGATGGGGGCAGCACAAGCCTGAAGTAAGGGACGAAGCACTCGCTGCTGTGGAGCAGGAGTGCAAGCGACTTTTCAAACTCATTGATGACCTGTTGTCGCTAGCCAAATTGCAGCATACCTCTCAACTAAGTTCATCAAAAGTTGTGCAGCCATTAACCCCTCTGCTTCTTGAAGTAAAGCAAGCGTGGGAGCCCATTTTCCCTCCACAAATTAAGCTGCGTTTTGAATGGGAAGAAGCCCTTGTCCTTTTTATGGATCGGGAGCGGATTCGCCAGTTGCTGGACATCCTTTTGGACAATGCACGGAAATACACAGATGAAGGACAAGTGAAGGTACGGGCGTACGGGGATGAAGACACTGTGCACATTGTGGTCGAGGATACAGGGATCGGTATTCAAGCAAAGGAGATTCCCCATCTTTTTAAGCGATTTTATCGTGTGGACAAATCTCGTACGCGAAAAAGGGGAGGAAGCGGGATCGGTCTGGCCATCGCCCAAGCGATTGTCGCAGATCACGAGGGAAGCATCTCCATTGCTCCTTCCGCGGAAAAAGGCTTGATTGTTCATGTTTTGTTGAAGAAAGCGGGAATGGATTGACGACATGAATGATGAACGATGGGGCTCTGTGAGCGTTCCAGAGCCTTCGTTTCTCATAGTGTTCTGGTCTATGAACCTGTAAAATGAAAGGGAGTCAATACAAAGAGTCATCCTTGACGGAGGTGCTTAAAGTGGGTAGGGCCCATAAATACATACATAGCAAAATCGAAATACGCCAAGATCAGATGAAGGGTTTTCAGCATCCCCAATATGTTATTACTATCAACGACATCACTTTGAATGACTATTTGAATCAAAATACTCGGAGTAGTTCTTTTGATTTATTAGTTCCACCTATCGAACTTTTTGATAATCGGGATCAGCAAAAAGTCCTTGAATTGCTTTCTTTTACAAATGTAGCTCTTCCTATTTTAGTTTGTTCGGATGACATGGATTTCTCTTGTACAGTTGTCGCCGCGAATGTAGAGGAGACGAAGGATTACATCATTTGGAGAACATTCGGATATGGCATGGACATGTCAAAACCGATCCATGTTCCGCCATTAACTTTCGAAAAAGACCTGTATAGAGAATTTGTTGAAGCGTTCAAAGGTTTTATTCAAAAGTACCTTGCGCATGAAGCATCCTTGAAAGAATGTCCTGACCATATTTCCTCCGGGAATGACTAAATAATAATAGGGAATACCTATCGAAATGATAAAAAGGATGCTATTGAACAATCATTCGCCTCGTCATAAACTGATCTTGACTCCCGCATCATCGACCTTCATCACGCTTTACCGAGGCAATCAATTGCTCCATAAAAACTCGGCTTGCTGCGCACAAATATTTGTTTTTCCGGTAAACGATACCGATTTGCGCCGTGATATCGGGCTGTTGGATCGGTATCGTGCGAATCCGTTTATCATCGAGATAGTCGAGGTAACCTTTCGAAAGTACCGTGACCCCGACACCTTGCCCGACCATATTTGTAATGGATTCCATTGTGGTCATTTCCAAAACAGGCTGTGGCGAGAAGCCTAGCTCCTGACACCTTTCATCAATCAACTGACGCAAAAAGTAGGTGTTGGGCAATAAAATGGAGGGGGTTTCTTTCAAAATCGCGAGGGAAACAAACGGTTCCTCCGCGAGCTGGTGATCCACAGGCACTCCTAATGCCAGATTTTCCGTATAGAGCGGAATGGTTTCCAGGTCGTCGTGCTCCATAGGCAAAAAGACAATCCCCAAATCGAGTTCGTTTCTCAAAAGTCCTTCATAAATATCACCGGTTCTCAACCCGAAAACAGACAATTCAACCTTCGGATAACGCTGATGAAACGCGATAACAGTAGGCGGGAGCAAGTAATTGACAACCGTCAGCAGTACGCCAATCTTTAATGCGCCTCTGCTTAAGCCTTGCAGCTCGCTAATCGCTGCACGTGCCTGTGACAACTCATGAAACACATGATAGCTATGGTGAAGCAATGTTTTGCCTGCTTCTGTCATAACCGTTTTTTTGCCGATGCGATCAAACAAGGGCATGCCGATTTCATGCTCAAGCAGACGAATTTGCTGACTGAGTGAAGGCTGCGCAATGCCCAATTTCTCGGCTGCGCGGGTAAAATTCAACTCTTGGCACAATGCCATAAAGTACTCTAATTGCTTGAGCTCCAACGACCATCCCTCCAGCGATTCGTGATCTAACAATAGGTTTTTCCTATTATTATAAGGTAAACCATTATGAAATGATATGAATGTAGTGTGCAATGCCCACTTCCATGAAAGAATGAGGTGATCGCTTGTGAATATCGAAATCCTTTCAATAAATGTAGGGAAACCCAAACAGGTACAGTATCAAAACAAAGAGGTTTCTACCGGCATTTACAAAACCCCGACCACAAAAGCTCTTTATTTATCCTTATTGAACTTGGAGGGGGATGGACAGGCTGATCTTGTCCACCATGGAGGGAAGGAAAAGGCTGTATGCGTCTATCCCTATGAGCACTACCCATTTTGGGAGGCTGAATTACAGAGAGAGCTTCCAATCGGTGCATTCGGAGAAAATCTGACAATTCGGGGATTAATAGAAACGGATGTTTGTATCGGTGATACTTTTCAACTAGGGGAAGCGGTCGTACAAGTCAGTCAACCGAGACAGCCCTGTTACAAATTGTCTGTGCGATACGGTGTACCCGAAATGGTGCTGAAGGTACAGGAGACAGGCTATACCGGCTTCTATTTTCGCGTGTTGAAAGAAGGGCAGGTATCGCATTCAGATGTTCTGACAATGCTCTCGCGCCATCCAAAGGCAATAACGGTATCGTATGCAAACCGAATCATGCATCAAGAGAAAGACAATATCGATGGCATGAAAAAGCTGTTGGAAGTAGAGGAGCTGTCCACAAATTGGCGAGCGACCTTTACCAAACGATTATCCGGCGTGGAAATTGATACCCGTGAAAGGATGACCGGCAACCAATCATAGCTACACCAACTGAATGGGAAGAACCATCTGAAATTGCTCTTCAGAATAGTTCCCTGTCATCAGGTAGCCACATAGGCTAAAGGGTAAATCCTTTACACTGGAGAGGAGATAGGGATGTACAACAACTATTACCATTACTATCAAGGGTATTATCCCGTGCTTGCCGGCTGGAACAACAACCATTTTCACTATGGGTGGAGTCCTCATTATTACAACTGGGGCCATGCAAATGGGAATCGATACTGGAATCGTTATCAGAATACCATCGAATTGAGAGATTATGGACCAAAGCCTTTTGTCGTGAATATTGAAGAAGCCACAAAGCAAAACAACACATTCCGTACAGTATTATGGACAGGGAAGCACTTGCAGGTGACACTGATGAGTATAAATGTTGGAGACGACATCGGTTTAGAAAATCATCCGAATACGGATCAATTTATCCGAGTGGAAGAAGGTCAAGGACTTATTCGTATGGGGGATCGCAAAGATCATTTAGATTTTGAACGAAGAGTCAATGATGACGATGCCATCATGATCCCTGCGGGCACATGGCACAATTTTATCAATACGGGTAATACGCCGCTTAAAGTATATTCCATCTACGCGCCACCTCAGCATCCATTTGGCACCGTTCATGAGACGAAAGCCAGTGCCATGGCTTCTGAGGAAAGCACTCAATAAGAATCGAATCGATAGGAAAAGGTGCCAAACTATGCCGCTCCTCATTAAGGGGCGGTATTTTTTTAGTGGGATAGATATTTTCTCAAGGATATTTTCAACAAACATAGAATATTAACCTTATTCACAATCTTCGTTTAAGGAAGGTATAAGCCTATGGATAAAGAAGCTCAGCGAATCAACCTTAGACAAGAACAGATCAACATGAACGAGCTGCTTCAGTCACTGGTTGAAACGACAACGGACGCGATTTCAATCAGGGACATGCAGGGTAATATACTTTTTTTGAATAGTGCTTTTGAAAAAATCTACGGCTGGACATATCAAGACCTCCTGAATGACCCGTACTGTCTCGTACCTGAAGATCTCATTCAAGAGACAAAGGAAATTTTCCACGAGATTAAATTTAAAGGAAAAAATATTACGGGCTATGAAACTGTGCGTCAACGAAAAAATGGTGAGATCGTTCAGGTTGGTCTAACCGCTTCTCCGTTAAAAGATACGGAAGGAAGGATCGTCGGAACTTCAGTCATCGCCAGAGATATAACGGACCGCAAAATGGCGGAAGAAGCACTCGTGAAAAGCGAGGCAAAGTACCGCATTCTCGTAGAAAATACGAGCGATGTTATTTGTCAATATGATGTACATATGAATAACCTTTTTGTATCTCCTTCTATCGAGCACCACTTGGGATACACACCGGAAGAATTCCTTCAAACGAATAGTTTTGATCACATTCACCCCGATGATGTTCATATCGTGAAAGATCTGCGTTCCTTAATTTCTATGCATCCCCAAAATGTCCAAATGGAGATCCGATTACGACATAAAAATGGATCGTGGGTGTATTGGGAGTCGCGTTGTGTTCCGATCATGTCTGAGAGCAATGAGGTTGAAAGCTTTTTATTCGTTTCACGCAATATCACCGAGCGAAAACAATCCGAAGAAGCCTTGCGCAAGAGCGAGGAACAGTATCGATTCATTGCCGAACACACGGCAGACTTCATTTCCGTCATAGATAAATACGGTCACGTATCGTATAGTTCACCTTCCCATGTGAAGAAATTAGGTACGAGCCAAATTATTTTTAAAAACATACATCCTGAAGATGCAGCACTCGTCTCTGAGCGATTTTCCACTATGACTCAGTTCGATATACCTATTACATGTGAGTATCGATATAAACTGGAAAACGAGAAATGGATCTACCTCGAATCAAGAGGGATGCCGTTTTTCAGCTCAGATGGCGGAAATCAATACTTCATCAACATTACACGTGACATAACGGAGAGGAAGCAGAACGAAGAACTTCTTCGCAGAACAGAGAAGTTGTCCGTAATCGGTGAATTGGCTGCAAGTATTGCGCACGAAATAAGAAATCCGCTTACGGCGTTGAAAGGCTTTATCCAATATTTGAGGCCAACACTATCGGGCGGCACCACGTATACAGACATAATGTTGTCCGAGCTAGATCGAATCAATTTTATCGTGAGTGAGCTACTTGTATTGGCCAAACCGCAAACGCTGAATGTGAAGCGGATTTTTTTACACCCTCTTATTGAAAGTGTGGTAAAGTTTCTCGAATCAGAAGCAAATCTAAACAACACGACGATCAACACAATATTTAGCCAAATACCGATAGCGATTAATGGAGAAGAAAATCAAGTAAAACAAGTCTTTATCAATATATTGAAAAATTCCCTGGATGCGATCACGGCAAATGGCATAATCAGCATAGAAACCACATGTCTACATAATAATCACGTCCTGATTCGCTTTACCGACAATGGATGTGGCATTTCTCAAGAGCTGCTGCCCAGGCTCGGCGAACCGTTTTATACAACGAAAGAGAAAGGAACAGGCTTAGGTTTACTTGTCAGCAATAAAATAATGAAAGATCATCAAGGAACTATAACCATCTCAAGTGAGATCAACAAGGGTACCATCGTGGATATCATGTTCCCCATTTCGAAATAGGAAGGTGATCCTTATGAATTTGCAAATCGTTCTTGATAAGGTAGCATTCACCAAATCTCCACCTACAGGTACTGTAAAAGCTAGAATGATTAGAGGGGGAGAAAATCATGTGGAGGAAGTTCCTGTTTCATCCGCTTGCAGTTCGATACAGTGTGTTTATGATTGGACTGGCGGTCATGGCGTTTGGCATTGGCATGATGATTGAGGCTCATTTAGGGGTTGCACCGTGGGATACACTGCATATCGGATTACAGAAGACATTTGGACTGACCATCGGTATATGGTCGCAAATCGTGGGAGCCATAATCATTCTCGCTTCCTACATCATTGGCAAGATCCGGCCTAACATAGGTATGTTTTTAAACATGTTTTTCTTCGGGCTGTTTATTGACTTATTCATGTGGCTGAACTGGATTCCTACAGGAGAAACCGTTTTGGAACGAGCTATTTTGTTCGTTGTTGGTCTGCTCATCTATACGATCGGTACAGGCATGTATATTTCACCGCGATTGGGAGCTGGTCCACGTGACAGTTTTATGTTAGCTTTACATGAACGAATGGGATGGGGCATCGGTAAAGTCAGAATCGGTATCGAGTGCACAGTCATGGTGTTGGGCTTGTTGCTTGGTGGGCCCGTTTCGGCGGGAACATTTGTGACAGCCCTTGCCATTGGACCGCTGATCAAGCAGTTTATTCCGATGTGGGAGCGAATGTTGGCAAAACCGTACGGAACAGCTTAGACCAGAGTAAAAAGAAAAAGGGTGCTCAAATTGAGTACCCTTTTCAACTTTGTTGCGGCTTGCGTTCAGCCAGATAGGATGCGATTCCTAAAATCAGACCCAGTCCTACGAGCACGGCACCGACCCATGGGAGGGAAGTAATATCAAGATGTGTAATAACCCATCCGCCAATGAAAGCACCAGCCGCATTTCCTAGATTTCCGGCAGAATGACTGGAAGTGGAAGCAAGCGCTGGTGCATTCTGAGCGAGGTTCATCACACGTACTTGCAGCCCTGGAAATACAGCGAAGGATGCAGCGCCCCATAGAAAAATGGTCAATACGGCAGCTACTGGACTATACAGCGTAAACGTAAAGGTCGTCAGAATGATGCATATCGCTAAGTAAAGTCCGAGAATGGAAGGCATCAGCTTCCAATCTGCAAGCTTTCCGCCCACGATATTGCCGATGGTCACTCCACAGCCGAAGAGAACAAGAATCCACGTTACATGATACTCAGCAAAACCGGTAATTTGCGTCAGCAGTGGCGTAATATACGTAAATACGGTGAATAAACCTGCATTGCCCAGCGCTCCGATCAAGAGGTATAGAAGAAGCTTTGGTTTGAGAAGGGCAGTAATTTGCCCAGTGATACTCCCCGTATTTTCTTGCCGCATTTTTGGGACGAAAACGAGTATTCCGATCAGTGCTATTATTCCCATGATCGCAATAGAGCCAAATGAGGCTCGCCACCCCATGTGTTGACCGATGAAAGTCCCCAGAGGCACTCCAATAATATTAGCAATCGTCAGACCTGCCATCATAATGGAAACGGCTGCGGCACGTTTGTCAGGACTTACAAGACTGGAAGCTACAACAGCCCCAACCCCAAAGAACGTCCCGTGTGTCAAAGCGGTGATCAGGCGTGCTCCCATCAGTATTTCGTAGTTGGGAGCAAACACAGAGATTCCGTTCCCGAGAATAAATAGAATCATAAGGAGACAGAGTAGCTTCTTTTGAGGAATCCGATGGGTGAGGACTGTCAGGATCGGTGCGCCGACGGCTACCCCCAGAGCATACATGGTAATGAGTTGTCCCGCAGATGAAATACTGACATTCAAATCCTCTGCAACATTCGGCAAAAGCCCCATAATGACAAATTCCGTCATCCCAATGGCAAAAGAACCGACGGTAAGAGAGAGCAAGGAGATAGAAGACTTTTCCTTGTTGACCTGTTTCTTGGTAGTAGTTTGAGATAACGCCATGAAGTCAATACAACCTTTCTGTACGATAAAATCCGTTTGTGGTGCGGGTAAAGATTACCTGTTCCACTTTGTTAAGTCAAGGTATTCTTCTTGTATAAATGTAAAAATCCTACTAGAAAATACTAGAGCGCATCCCTGGAAGGGTGATCGAGTTCGAGAAAAGGAATAAAGAACGACAAGTCTACCGTTGACAGACACCCAAATTGTGGTTATGATTTACTCGATAATAATCGTAATCATTACGGTTTATTTTTTTTAGGTATTAAATCGTAATGATTACGTTTAATCTAAGGTCATTAGCTTTTCATCAAAAATATGGTAAGAGGGTAGGTTGAGATGAAACGGGAAATCGATTTTATAAAGTTTAATCCCACACAAAATATGACCATTCTTGTGAAAAACAATCATCCAGCTGAAGAGTATACGCACATCGCGTCAAAAATTATGTCCTACGCTAGTGTTCATGCTGAACAAGTGGGTTTTATCGAAAAACCGAATAAAAATGGAGCAGCGGCACATCTGCAAATGGCTGGGGGTGAGTTTTGCGGCAATGCATGCATGGCATTAGCGTCGCTTATCGCGCATGAAAATGGTCTACAGCATGATGATTTGACCGAAATTGTTTTGGAAGCTTCGGGAATAGATCACTTCGTTGTTTGTCAAGTAAAAAGAATCAAAGATGAATATTTCTGCCAGGTTTCGATGCCTCTTCCCAAAAAGATCGAGCAGCAATCAATCAACTATGATGGCGACGAAATAAACATGGTGATTGTGAGATATGAAGATTTCTTTCACATCGTGATTGAAGTAGATCGGGTCAATGAGGCGGTAAGAAAACGTGCGCAATCTTTAGCCAAGCTGCTTGGAGTAACTGGAGGGGTGAATTTAATCGGGGTGCTATTGTATCAGCCAGCCTCGAATGAACTGGCTCCACTTATCTTCGTTCCGTCATTAGATAGCATGATCTGGGAAAGCGGCTGTGGGTCAGGTACTGCTTCACTTGGAGCCTATCTGGCTTGGAAAAAACAAGGCGATATCGCTGCTTCCATCCGACAACCGGGAGGCACGATTCATGTAACGGCCGATTGGCAAAGAGAAGAAGTAACAAGTCTCAAAATTGAGGGTGCAGTTGGAATCGTGGCACGAGGCAAAGCATTCATCGAGATTCAAGATAGCAAGGGGAGAACAGAATGAATAGATTAGAACAGTTGCATCAACACTTGACTGCATTTCTAGAAAGGTTCACCCATTTAGCAGATCGATATGACGGTACCATCCAACACAGCTCGGAGTTAGAGAGGATCATCGATGAGTATTCTACTTTCATAACGGACGAAAGAAACAAAGAAGTCTGGGAGCAGCTAGAACAGCCAATCGTAAACCAATTGAACCAGCTTGTGGAGAGTGTAAGGAAATCGTCGGCGATTTGCGTTGCGATTATGGAGAAATATCGTGCGTTGAAGCTGCTAAAAGGGATTGCCGATAAGACCGACTACTTTCAAAACATAGAATCTTGTATTGAAGAAGAATTTGGGAGTTTTCAAGTTACGGTTGATTCAAAGGTGTTGATGGTAGGTTCAGGTTCCTTTCCCATGACGCCATTGTTGAT
This sequence comes from Brevibacillus sp. NRRL NRS-603, assembly GCF_003013445.1. Lineage (NCBI taxonomy): Bacteria > Bacillati > Bacillota > Bacilli > Caryophanales > Paenibacillaceae > Brevibacillus > Brevibacillus sp. NRRL NRS-603. The sequence continues at coordinate 234,616 of NZ_PXZN01000012.1, forward strand.
TGGGAAGCGGACAGGAGCGGAAGTAGTGGGTATCGACATTGATGAAGAGGCCATCGAACTAGGGCGGAGTGTTGTAGAAAGGCTGGGAAGTGGATTGTCTATCCGCTTGGAGAAAGAGTTTGTGGAACGACTTGATATGACGAAGGATGCAACCCATATCATCTTTAGTTCAACGGTTGCAAATAAGTATGACCTGTTAGAACAATTGCATCCATTAACAAATGACCAAGTGATCGTGGCGATGCGATACGGCAATCAAATGAAATCCCTTTTTAACTACCCCATGAGAGAGGTAGATGAGCGGAAATGGAGGCTGATTGAAACCATCTTGCGTCCCGGCCATGTGTTTGATATCGCGTTGTATAAAAAAGCATCGGCTGCATGTTGATCTTAAAAGGAGGTTTCTATGGGTGATATGAAACGAATCTTGCTATTGGGAACAGGTCCTGCTTCCATTCAAATGGCTGTCATGCTAAAAAAACATTGGAATTGCTGTGTTGGGATCGTTGGGCGCGAGTCTGTTCGTTCCAAATCATTCTTTACTGCACTTAAGCAAAGCAATCTGCAAATTCGCGCTGATATTCAAAATGAGAAGCATCAAAAGATGGAAGGCGAATGCCAAATCGATCATGTATTCCATGAGTATGGGAGTGTTACAGGGGAATGGGATACCCTCATATTATCTGTCACAACAGATGCTTATACTCAGGTCTTACACCAAATAAATGACCAGGTTTTACAACAAATAAAGTGCATGGTTTTGGTTTCTCCGACCTTTGGTTCCAATAGTTTACTACGCCATTATGTAAACAAGGTTCATTCGAATGCGGAGATTATCAGTTTTTCTACATACCTTGGCGATACACGCTGGTTTCATGATGAGCCATCAAATCGAGTGATTACGACAGGGGTTAAGAAAAAGCTTTACATCGGCTCGACACGCTCTCCCTCCCCGAATGTAAAAATACTTTGTGAGTTATTTGAGCAATTAAGTATTAAGTTGGAAGTCATGGACTCTCCGCTCGAGGCGGAAACGAGAAACATATCACTATACGTGCATCCGCCACTGTTTATGAATGCTTTCTCCCTTCGTGTGATATTTGGAGAGGAACCGATCAAAAAGTACGTATACAAAATGTTTCCAGAGGGCCCCATTACGCAATATCTCATACGCGATATGCTGGCTCAATGGAAAGAGATTACCAAAGTGGTGGAAAAGCTCAATATAAAAGGGCTCAATTTGCTAAAGTTCATGACGGATGACAACTATCCGGTGAGGCTGGAAAGTCTATCACGTGATGATATCGAAAACTTCGTTCGTTATGAAACGATTCATCAAGAGTATTTATTGTTCATTCGGTATACCTCACTGTTGATTGATCCTTTTTCGGAACCAGATTCAGATGGAAAATACTTCGATTTTTCGGCTGTCCCCATCCGGAAACTGTTTATCAATAGAGAAGGGTATTGGGATATCCCCCGCATGCCAAAGGAAGATTACTATCGGATAAAAATCATACAGGGCATTGCAAGATACATAAATATCAGCTGCCCGACGATCGATACATTCATTGAAACGTACGAAAGTAAAATTTTGGAGGCCGCGCGAACACGTAAGGGCGAACAGTTATCGGATGCGTTTGTTGTGCAAAGCTTTGCAGAAGATTTGAAGATGATATGCAGTGAGATCGATACGGGTATCGGATAAAAGAAATCATACTAACACGCATTCTGGAGGAAATGGTATGACAAGAAATATGGGATTTTTATTAAGGACTTTCATGGTCTCCATCGTTCTGCTGGTGGGCTGCAGTAACGGTGATACGGAAAAAACAAAGTCAGCCGATACAGGGAAAGAGATCGTGTATGCCACTTCGAAAGATATTAACGATATGAACCCGCATTTTTATTCCGGCTCCATGCCAGCTCAAGGGATGGTTTACGAATCGTTGGTAGAAAATACGGAAGATGGGATCAAGCCTTCGTTGGCTGAATCTTGGGAAGTTTCCGAAGACGGAAGAGTGTACACGTTTCATTTGAGAAAAAACGTGACGTTCCACGATGGAGAGCTGTTTAATGCGGAAGCAGTGAAACAGAATATCGAAGCGGTGCAAAGCAATGCAAGCAAGCATTCCTGGATCAAGTTATCAACAAAGATCGTGGCCTGCAATGTACTCGATGAATATACGGTTGAACTGGTCTTATCCGAACCGTACTACCCGACGCTGGTTGAATTGTCGATGACAAGACCTTATGTATTCATCTCGCCAAAAAATTTTGTGAACGGGGGAACCAAAGATGGCGTTAGTGGTTATAACGGAACTGGTCCCTATAAGCTCACTGAGCATAAAGTCGATCAGTATGCCGTATTTGAAGCGAATGAAAATTATTGGGGTGGCGCGCCTAGAGTAAAGAAAATCACAGCCAAAGTACTTCCCGCAGGCGAAACTACTTTCTTGGCACTGCAAAAGGGAGAAGTCAACTTTGTATTTACGGATGATCGAGGCGCAAATAGTCTCGATGTAGAAGCTATGAATCAATTTGTTGAATCAGGTGAACACCAAATGATTCGCAGTCAACCAATGAATACAGGCATAGTTGTTGCCAATAGCAGTAAATCAGAGAGCGCTGTACATGAAAAGGCTGTACGCGAAGCGTTTTGGCATGCGATTGACAGAGAGACAATCAGTAAACAAATATTTGATGGTACTGAACAAGCAGCCTACACCCTTTTCTCTTCGAATGTCAATTACGCCAACGTGGAATTACAGAAGCGGGGATATGATTTGGAAAAAGCAAAGAAAATTTTGGAGGAGGCAGGCTGGGTTATAGGGAGTGCAGGCGAATTCAGAACGAAAAACGGAAAACCATTAGCCATGAAGCTTTATTATGATGTAAATTCGTCCACTCAAAAAACGCAGGCTGAATTGATTCAAAATACGGTAAAAAGAATAGGGGTCCAACTGGAGATTATTGGCGAGGAGTCTTCTTCGATTGCGAACAGAAGGTCTACTGGTGACTATGACCTGCTTTTCAATCAAACGTGGGGACTTGCGTATGATCCGCAGAGCACAATCGCTGCTTTTACTTCCAAGTCTTCCTATTACCATACGACAAGAGGCATCGCACAAGCTGAAGAGCTCTATAAAAAAATTGAAGAAGTCATGGTGTCGACTAATGAGGAACATAGAAAATCGCTATATGCTGATATTTTGACCATTGTCCATAACGAAGCTGTATTTATTCCGATTACGAATGGAAGAGTCACGATCTTGGCTCCCAAAAACCTGCAGGGTATCTCGTTTAAGCAAACGCAATTCGAGCTTCCATTTGAGCGGATGTACTTTGAATAAATACACAAAAAAGGAGCTTGCTATGGGCAGTTATATCACCAAAAGGTTAATGCTATCGATTCCTTTGATCCTGATCATTTCACTTGTAACGTTTGCGTTCATCCATCTATCTCCCATGGATCCCGCCGAAGTGGTGCTGCATTCGCAAGGCATCCCCACAATAACGGATGAGTTACTTGCGCAAACCAGAGCGAAACTTGGGATGGACCAACCCTTTTTGACTCGGTACCTTAACTGGGTTGCTTCATGCTTGCAGTTAGATTTTGGAGATTCATATATAACGGGAAAACCCGTGTGGTCTATGCTAGGACCAGCCTTTCTCCATACAGTAAAGCTGACTTTGGTATCGTCATTTGCTATAGTTACGCTGTCCGTCGTACTGGGGGTGGTATGCGCATTGAACGCAGGCAAATGGGTGGACAAATCAGTCAGAGGCGTTTCGTTTTTCCTGACATCGATGCCGTCCTATTGGCTCGCTGCTCTGCTGATCTGGTATTTTTCCGTCAAGCTGGATTTGCTTCCGACAAGCGGAATGGAGTCATACAAAAGCTATATATTGCCCGTTGTTGTGATTACAATCAGCTATGCTGGCATCTATTTTCGAATCATCAGAAGTTCCATGTTAAGCAACATGAATGAAGACTATGTTCTCTACGCAAGGGCATGCGGCTTACCGGAGAAGAAGATCACGATGCACATTCTCAGAAATTCATTGCAGGTGGCCATTTCCGTATTTTGCATGGCGATTCCCATCATTTTGGGAAGCACAGTCGTCGTGGAAAACATCTTTGCTTGGCCGGGGCTCGGAACCCTAAGCGTCAAATCCATACTAAGCAGGGATTTTCCGATCATTCAAGCCTATGTTCTTGTGTTGGCAGTCGCCTTTATCCTGTTCAACACCGTTTCCGACATCATCAATGCGGCATTGAAACCCCAAATAAGGGATGGTTTCTAGATGAAGCGATTACAAAATGTGTGGAAAGACAAGGTTGCTGTCCTATCCTTATCCATTATCACGCTTACAACTATGGCTGGGATATTTGCGCCTTTCGTTGCACCGCATGATCCCGCAGAAGTACATATGGAGCTTCGATTTGCATCCGCATCATGGGAGTATCTCTTGGGCAACGACCACCTAGGGCGATGCGTTTTATCCAGACTCATTTACGCTATTCGTCCCAGCATGCTCTGGGTCTTCGCTGCGCTGCTCCTGTCTGTATGTATTGGGTCACTTGTTGGTGTTTTTGCGGGGTACTTTCGTGGAAAAACAGATGCTTTCTTGATGCGTGCTTGCGATGTAGTCCTTTCTTTTCCGGGATATGTCATGACCCTGGCAATTATAGGCATTTTGGGCGTAGGTTTTGAAAATTTGATCATCGCCTTTGTATTGATAAAATGGGCGTGGTTCGCGCGAATCATCAGAGCCTCAGTCATGCAATATGCGGAATCCGACTATGTAAAATTCTCAAAGGCAATCGGCGCAAGCAATATGGGAATCATGATCAGGCACATTATTCCGGTTGCATTGCCCGACATTGCTGTCATTTCAAGCAGCTCCTTCGGTTCAATGATTTTGCAAATATCGGGATTTTCTTTTCTCGGTTTAGGCATACAAGCACCGGAAGCAGAGTGGGGCATGATGTTGAATGAAGCGAGAGACGTCATGTTTTCCCGCCCGGAATTCATGCTAGCTCCCGGTTTGACCATCGTGATCGTCGTATCGGCCATTAACTATTTGTCTGATACGCTTCAAGTAGCTTTAGATCCCAAATTGATGACTTCTACCTATAAGCAGCAAGGATTAGAAGCTGCTTCTACCGTGAAGCTTGAGGGAAAGGGAGTGGTATAACCGGATGATGAACATTTTGGAGGTAAATAACCTAAAAATCTGGGACAGCCGCAATGATCGAGTGATCGTTCCAAACAGTTCATTTCATGTGAAGCAGGGAAGCTGCCTGGCCATTGTTGGAGAAAGCGGAAGCGGGAAGTCGGTGACTTGCAAGGCCATCATGAGATTGAATAGCGCCGGGATTCGCCAATCGGGAGACCTTCTATTACGAGGAGAAAACCTCATGGAGCTCTCAGAACAGGAGATGAGGAAAAGGAGGGGAAAGCAGCTTTGCATGATTTTACAGAATGGCATGCGTGCCTTTGATCCCTCTTGCGTGGTGGGCGTTCATCTAAAGGAGACGCTAGTGGAACATTTTGGATGGAGCCGTGACGAAATCACAACCAAAATGAAAAATGCCATGGAAAGCGTCATGCTGAAAGACCCGATCGAGGTAATGAATAAATATCCCCACCAGCTGTCGGGTGGAACGCTGCAGCGGGTCATGATTGCGCTGGCCATCGTATTGGAGCCTGACATTCTGATTGCTGATGAACCCACGACAGCACTCGATACAATCTCGCAGTTCGAAGTGGTTGAACAGTTCCTGCAATTGCGCGATCGACTAGGCAGCTCCATGATCTTCATTTCTCACGATTTAGGGATTGTCAAATTAATAGCAGATGAGGTTCTCGTCATGAAAGAAGGAGAAATTGTTGAAAAAGGGACGACCCAAGCCATCTTCTCTGAACCGCAGCATACCTATACCCGTTACTTGCTCTCCTCGAAGCTAGCGATGAATCAACATTTTAAGAGGGTCATGGGAGGAGTTAGTATTGCTGAGCGTTGAGTGTGTGGAGAAATCATACCGAAGGGGCGGATTGTTCTCAAGGGAAAGAGAGCATGTGTTGAAAAACATTAGCTTCGAATGCAAGTCTGGGGAGTGTCTCGGCATCATCGGAGAAAGCGGAAGCGGTAAATCAACATTAGGAAGATTGCTATTGGGGATTGAAAAGCCTGATCGAGGTGCCATCTTGTTTGAGGGCAAAAAAGTAGAGGATCGAAAAGGAAGAACAGGGAACATCAGCGCTGTATTTCAAGATTACACTTCTTCGATCAATCCATTATATACGGTTGAGGACGCCATACGGGAGCCTTTGCAAATGAAAAGAAAGGGACGAGAAGATGTTCGAAGCGAGATTGATCATTTATTAAGTCAAGTAGGGTTGGATTCTTCCTATCGAAAGAAATATCCTCATGAGTTATCAGGGGGGGAGGCTCAGAGGGTATGCATAGCGAGAGCCATTTCAACAGAACCGAGATTCATTCTATTTGATGAAGCAATCAGTTCACTGGATGGGTCTGTGCAAATGCAAGTGCTTGAATTACTAAAGGACTTGAGGAAACGTTACAAGATTGGCTATATCTTCATCACCCATGATATACAGGCTGCCGCCTATATATGCGACAGAGTTATGATCATACGAAATGGTGAGATCGAAGAGATTGTGAAGGTTGAACAATTAAAAGATGTTCAATCCGCCTATACGAAGAAACTGCTTCAAATGATTATTGCTTAAAGGAATTGGCAACGAGAGTGAGCAGAGGATCAGAGGAAGGAGCAAGAACTATGAGAGGGGCTCTGTCTTGGCCATTTTTACGATTATACCTATTGACTCTTTTGTATTTTAGTGCGAACTCTATTCTGAATGTCATTATTCCGTTAAAGGGTGCAGAGTTGGGTGCGACCAATACAACAATCGGAGTCGTTATGGGAGCGTATCTGTTTACAACCATGTTGTTTCGGCCGTGGGCGGGTCATATCATCCAAAAACATGGACCAATCAAAGTGCTCCGCACGATTCTAATTTTCAATGGAGCGGCTCTCATTTTGTATACGTTTACTGAATTAGAGGGTTTTATTGTTGCCCGTATTCTGCAAGGGGTGTGTACCGCTTTTTTCTCCATGGCATTACAGTTAGGGATTATTGATGCGTTGCCGGACGAGGATCGTTCTCAAGGAATTTCCCTGTATTCCTTATGTGCTTATTTGCCTGGTATTCTTGGTCCTTTACTCGCTTTAGGCATCTGGCAAGCGGGGGATAGCTCTTATTTTACAGTTGCTATGGTCACCATTGCGATCCTTACAGGAGTGGTGGGTTATAGCGCCAGCATGGACAAAAAAGTGGCTGAGCCTGCTCCGGGTCAGACTGAAACGGGAGCAACCATGCTTGGTTCCGTGAGCCAATTAGTCAAAAACCCGTATTTATGTAAATGCAGCGTCCTGATGCTGGCTGCATCTATTATATTTGGAGCTGCGACAACCTTTATACCGCTGTACGCTGTACAAATCACCTACGGGAATGCGGGAATTTTTCTGATGCTTCAAGCGGGTACCGTCGTATTATCGCGGTTTGCATTGAGAAAGAAAATTCCATCAGACGGCAAGTGGCGTTCCTCTTTTATGATGGGAATTATGCTCATTCTTGCGGTAGCGGCGTTAAGTGTAAGCTTTTCTAGCGTGGGTGGAGCAGTCTTTCTCTACGTAGGGGCCATATTAATGGGAATCGCTCAAGCCCTTCTCTATCCTACGTTAACGACGTATTTGACATTTGTTCTGCCAAAGACGGGTCGCAATGTGTTAATCGGGTTATTCATAGCTATGGCGGATTTGGGTGTTTCTCTGGGAGGAGTCATCATGGGGCCAGTCGCTGATCATTTCTCTTATTCCTTTATGTATATGATCTGTGCAATCTTAGGCGTGACGATGATCATTTTTGCCTATGAACGAAGCAAAACTTCTGTTGGGTTACAACAAGACAGATGATTTTCTTTGCTGAGGCTCAATCGTGGAAGGAAGAAAAGGGTTATTTGTAAATCGTCGTTGGACACGTAGGAAAATATTCAGGTGGCAAGCCTAGTACATGTTAGGAGATGATACCTAGCGTTTACTCGGCTTTTTTATATGAAGATGCGAATCAAAACACAGTACCTATTACGTCATAAAAGATAGGGGAAGGTACCTATTTGAAAGGTGCTTCCCGTCTTTTACGATTGAGGTTATAGAAGAAATGATCTCGATACCATTCAGTATGGAGGACCAATGATGGATCAAAGCGCGACTAATTTTGAACACTCTGGTGATGAAGGAAACGCGATGGATAACGGGTATCTAAGGCAAATCTTCGACCACTTGCAAGACGGGATTATTCTTATGGACCAGGAACGAAAAATTATGGTGATGAACCCATCCGCAGAGAAAATGACCGGTTGGAAACGAGGAGAAAAGGTCCCGTTCTGCTCCTACTGCCAAAACAGAGAGTTGGAACCGGGAGAAGAACGATGTTATTTGCTCGCAAAACGGGAGGTTCCCTATTTTCTTTCTGCGATGCCTACATATGAAGGGCGGTACGTAGACATGGAGATGAGTACTGCTGTCATCTATGAAAATGTTGAACAAAATAGGCAGGATGTCCTTTTGGTCTTAAAAGATATGACGGTCAAGAAAAAAGAAGAGGAGGTCAGAATCTCCAAGCAGGTGCTGCAAAAAACGCTAGAAGCTCAAGAAAATGAACATAAGCGCCTGGCCCGGGAGCTGCATGACGGCGTAGGACAATCCTTGTATTCCGTTTCGGTAGGCATTCTAGCGATTCAAGCTCGCCTAAACGAGAAAGGACAATTCCGGGAATTCATGCAAGAGATCGTGAATGAGCTGGAAAAAGCGATACAAGACGTCAAGCTGTATTCTCTACAGCTGCGTCCGCATAGTCTCGATCAACTGGGGCTGATTCCTACTGTACAACATCTTGTTTCCAGCTTGAACAAAGCACATCAGGATGTTTCCATTACCTTTTCCTACAGCAATGTCAGCGATCATTTTCAGCCAATCTTGGAAATCAACCTGTACCGTGTCATCCAAGAAGCCTTACATAATGCACTGAAATACGCGAAGGCGACACTCATTGAAGTCATTTTGTACAAAGATAACGACCTACTGACGTTACTGATTCAGGACAACGGAATCGGATTTGTGCGCGATCAGGTTCAGGGTGGTCTGGGACTCAAACATATGGAAGAACGAGTGGATCAGATTGAGGGGACTCTTCAGATTCAATCCGTGCTCCACGAAGGTACATTGATCAAGGTAACAGTAGGAGGACAAGGAGGGAGAGCCGAGTGATACGGGTGCTTTTGGTTGATGATCACACGATGATTCGGAAGGGATTGCGTGTGCTTCTCGAAAGTTACTCTCAAATAAAAATTGTCGGAGAGAGTCATACAGGAAACGATGCCATCCTTAAAGCCAATCAGCTGGAACCCGATGTGGTGCTGATGGATTTGTCATTGCCAAATGGGCTGGATGGATTTACCGCGAGCAATGAGATTCGCAAGTCGAATCCTTTCGTGAAAATCGTCATATTGACCATGCATGACGAGGAGATTTTTGTCCAAAAGGCTATTACTGTCGGAGCCGATGGGTACATCTTAAAAAACAGTCATGGTGAGCTGCTGTTTCAAGCCATTGTGGAGGTCTATAGAGGTAAGCGCTTTTACAGAACATCCGTATCGCAAGAGGTCATCAATCTATGGTTGAAATCGGATGCCAGGACGCTGCCTTCTGTATTAACGCTGCGAGAAAAGGAGCTTGTCAGACTCATTGTGCTTGGCTATACCAATAAGGAAATGGCAGATAAACTGCTGATCAGCGTCAAAACTGTGGAGAACCACAAAACGAATATCATGCAGAAACTAGGACTGGATTCTAAGCATCAATTGATCCAATACGCGATTAAAAATAGATATCTCGATCTGGCATTTTAATCGCATAGATCAAAAAGTAGGGGACTTCCCCTATATAGAAAAAATAAAAGGAGAATAAACTGAATATAGTGACTACATCTCATGAACCATCATCGTACGATTAGAAACCATACCGTCGGCGAAGGAGGAACTATGGCAAAACAAGTTCACTATACGGTTGTCATCGTGGGAGCAGGCTCAGCCGGTATCTCTGTTGCTGCCCGTATCGTCCGGGCTTCCAAAAGGCTCAGGGGACAAGTCGCCATCATCGATCCCGCATCCAAGCATTATTATCAGCCTTTGTGGACATTAGTCGGAGGGGGCGCCGCGAAAAAGGAGGAATCCGAGCGTGACCTCTCCTCTCTGATTCCCGCAGGCGTCGATTTGATTTGCGATGCGGTCACCATGTTTCAACCAGAACAAAACACGCTCAGCACGAATCAGGGGACCATCGTTTCCTATGACTACCTCGTTGTTGCTGCCGGTCTGCAACTAGATTGGGAGAGCGTAAAGGGTTTGAAGGAAGCTGTTGGGAAGGACGGCGTTTGCAGCAACTACGCATACGAAACGGTAGAAAGTACATGGGAAGCCATCCAGAGTTTTAAAGGCGGCTCTGCGATTTTTACGCATCCGAATTCACCCGTAAAATGCGGCGGAGCTCCTCAGAAAATCATGTATCTGGCCGATGACTACTTTCGGAAATTACATGTTCGCAACCAGTCAGAGATCATTTTTGCATCAGCGAAGGGAAGTATTTTTGATGTTCCCACGTATGCCAATACCCTCAACAACGTCATTCGTCGCAAGAACATCGAAACGAGATACAAGCATAACCTGATGGAAGTGCGGGCAGATACCAAGGAAGCCGTATTTGAGAATTTGGACACCAAAGAGCAGGTAGTATGGAAGTATGACATGCTTCATGTGACCCCTCCCATGAAAGCGCCCGATTTCATTGCAAACAGCGCATTGGCAGACAATGGAGGCTGGGTCGATGTCGATCCATTTACGCTTGTGCACAAAAGATACCACACTATTTTCGGCATCGGCGATTGCACGAATCTTCCTACGTCCAAAACCGGAGCTGCGATTCGCAAACAAGCGCCAGTTGTCGAGAAAAACCTGCTCGCACTGATCAATGGTACCCCTTTGGCTGCCAAGTACAACGGTTATACATCCTGCCCACTCGTAACGGGGTACAACAAACTGGTGCTAGCCGAATTTGATTACAACCTGAAGCCGTGTGAAACCTTTCCTTTTGACCAATCTAAAGAGAGGTTCAGTATGTACCTGATGAAAAGAGAACTGCTTCCCATCCTTTATTGGAAGGGCATGCTTAAAGGATTAATGTAAGGAAGTTTTTAAAAGAGAGGGGGAGAAGCAGCATTTCAGCGCTTTACAAGCTCATGAAAGAGCCCATCGTCCAAAAAACAGTTCGTTTTATCCAATCACTGCTCGAAGTACTCGCGGAAAAATCAAACAAATAACAGACGTGTTAAAGGAGGAATGCACGATGTTGTTGCGTTACTTTTATGATGAAAAGCTGGCCCATGCATCTTATCTGGTCGGCTGCCAAAAAACCGGGGAGGCGATTGTGATCGATCCCGCCCGCAATCTGGCTCCTTATTTTCAAGTCGCCAAAGCAGAGGGAGTTACCATTGTAGCCGCCACCGAAACTCACATTCACGCTGATTTTGTATCTGGTGCCAGGGAACTGGGCGCAGCTCATCAGGCGAAGCTGTTTTTATCCAATGAAGGCGATGAGGAATGGAAATATCAGTACTTGGAAGGTTTGAACCATCAGCTTGTCCACGATGGAGATCGTTTTTTTATTGGAAACCTGCTATTTGAAGTCATGCATACTCCTGGCCATACACCTGAGAGCATCTCTTTCCTTTTGACAGACGTCGGAGGGAATGCAGATCGCCCCATCGGGATCTTCACGGGAGATTTCGTTTTTGTCGGCGATATCGGCAGACCGGACTTGCTCGAAAAAGCGGCAGGAATGAAGGGGACGTCCGAGTTAGGTGCAAGAGCCATGTTCCAGTCCCTCCAAAAATTCAAGCAACTGCCGGATTATATGCAGGTATGGCCAGCTCATGGCGCAGGAAGTGCTTGCGGGAAAGCATTGGGGGCCGTACCGTCTTCTACCGTCGGTTATGAAAAGCTCTTTAACTGGGCGCTGTTACTCTCCACTGAAGAGGAATTCGTCAATACACTCCTGGATGGACAACCAGAGCCGCCAACGTATTTTGCCGTGATGAAACGCGTGAATAAGGAAGGCCCTGCCTTGCTCAAGGAACTCCCTGTTGTTCAAGAGTTCAACTCGCTTGAAGCGGTAAAGGAATCGCTGGGAAACGGACAGGTGATCGATACGCGTCCTTTCCAGAAATTTGCGAAGGGGCATCTGGCGGGAACACTTCACATTCCTTTTAACAAGTCATTTGCCAACTGGGCGGGCTGGATCGTCGATTACGATCGTCCGGTTCACATCCTGGGCAACCCAGATGAGCTGGACGAGATTTTACAAGCCTTGCATGCTGTAGGGATTGATCGTGTCACAGGCTTTATCGACAGCGGCAAGCTAATGGAAAGTGAAGAGTCTTCGCTCGAGATAATCGAAGACGTAACACCGCTGGAGATTGCAGAACGGGTGGAAAAAGGAGAGGTTCACGTAGTGGATGTACGCAATCTGGCTGAGTGGAAGGAAGGACACATTCCGGATGCACAGCACATCATGCTCGGTACTCTCGCCATGCGGCTGGATGAGATTCCTCACGAGAAGCCAGTTCTCGTACAGTGCCGCTCCGGTGTCCGATCCGCCATTGGAGCAAGCATCCTGAAAGCAAACGGATTCAAGGATGTAATAAATTTGAGCGGCGGAATCTTGAAATGGCAACTAGACGGCTTGGCAGTTGTAGAACGAGGATAAAACGAAGCGAGGAGTTGCAAAGAGTGAGCCTATGACTATCGATCTTGTGATCACACTGTTTGTTATCGGTTTCGCGGGATCGTTTATTTCTGGTCTCGTGGGAATCGGGGGCTCCATCATCAAGTATCCAATGCTTCTGTACATTCCGCCCGCCCTTGGATTTGTTGCTTACACAGCTCACGAAGTATCCGGAATAAGTGCCGTCCAAGTATTTTTTGCCACCCTAGCTGCTGTTTGGACTCTGCGCAAAGATAAGGTTATCCATTACCAGCTCGTTCTGTGCATGGGAAGTGCCATTATTGTCGGTAGCTTGCTTGGAGGATATGGAGGAAAATATCTTTCCGCAGAAGCCATCCATATCGTTTACGCCATTCTGGCCACCATTGCTGTCATCTTGATGTTCCTGCCAAAAAAGCGAGTAGATGAACGTGAAAATACCAAGGTTATCTTTCATAAACCAACAGCCGTATTATCCGCTTTGATTGTAGGAGGAGCCTCCGGAATTGTTGGGGCCGCTGGCGCTTTTATTTTGGTTCCCATCATGTTGATCATCCTCAAGATACCGACGAGAGTTGCAATTGCTTCCTCTCTTGCCATCACGTTTCTTTCCTCCATCGGTTCGACCGTAGGGAAATGGATGGCGGGGGACATATTGCTGTGGCCATCCGTGATCATGGTAATCGCAAGCATCATGGCAGCGCCGCTCGGTGCGAAGGTCAGCAAATGTTTGGGTACCCGTATTCTCCAAACTATTCTTGCCTTGTTGATCCTAGCCACCACGATTAAGATTTGGGCAGACATTTTTATATTTCCATAAAAAATAAAGAAAAATCAATTGTCATTGAACAGCATTGACATATCCGAGTAAAATGATAAGATAAAAAAGAATTTTACGATGAAATTAAATTTCATAGAACATTCTTATCGAGAGTGGTGGAGGGACTGGCCCGATGAAACCCGGCAACCTTGGTCTGATTGACCTTACGGTGCTAATTCCTGCGGAGTTATTCTGCGAGATGAGAAGGTGGGAACCGTGCAATCGCCCCTCTTCTTTTCGGAGAGGGGTTTTCTATATTTTCAATTCATTGTATTTATATCTTTTTACTTTGTTTTTTGTGAAGGAGGAAACAACGTGCTTCATTATGCAGTCAAGCGTGGCTTTCTCATGATCGTTACGCTGTGGATTATTGTCACGGTAACATTTGTGACCATGCACCTGATTCCGGGTGATCCATTCGCTTCTGACGCCAAAATGCTTCCGGAAGAAGTAGTGAAGAACATGCGGGCGGAGTACAACCTGGATCAGCCAATCACGGTACAGTACTTGCTCTATCTGAAAGGACTGCTGCAATTTGACTTGGGGCCCTCTATCCAGTCCAAGACGAGGGATGTGAACAAGCTGATTGCAGAGGGATTTCCCGCCTCGGCTGTTCTGGGACTCCAGTCGTTTATTGTCGCGCTAGTAGGTGGAATCACACTGGGAATCGTAGCGGCACTCTATCACAATCGAACGCTGGATTTCTTGTCCATGTTTGCAGCGATCATCGGAATTTCCGTCCCCAGCTTTATTCTAGCGCCACTGTTGATCAAGTACTTGGCGGTCAAATGGGAGCTATTTCCCGTTGCTGCGTGGGGGAGCTGGGAACACTCGATTCTTCCAACGCTTGCGCTCGCTATCGGTCCGCTCGCCATTATTGCCCGTTTTGTTCGAGCCAGTATGCTTGAGGTTTGGCAACAGGAATACATAAGTACAGCGGAGGCAAAAGGGCTTGGCACCTTTTCCATTGTCGTTAGACACGGGATGCGCAACGCCATACTGCCGGTTCTTACTTTTATTGGTCCGCTGTTTGCCAACCTGATGACCGGAACCTTTGTGGTGGAAAAGATTTTCGCCATTCCCGGGCTCGGCAAATACTTCGTGGAAAGCATTTTTAACCGCGATTATCCTGTTATTTTGGGAACGACAGTCTTTTACAGCTTTGTGCTCATTTTTACTTTGTACATGATCGACCTGCTGTATCGGGTGATTGACCCGCGCATCAGATTGACGAGTGGAGGGAAGTAGCGTTATGGCCAATCAGGCAACACAACTGGATTCCTTGTTTCGACCAGTCGACCGAAACCGGCTATCCGAGGAAACTTGGGAACGTCCCAGTCTTGGGTATTGGCCGGAGGTATGGCAGCGGGTATGCAGCAACAAGCTGGCCATGCTCGGGTTCTTCCTGCTTATGGCAGTGGTGACCCTCTCGATTATCGGTCCGATGCTCGTTCCCCACAGCCCGCATGAACAGTCATTGACAAAAGGAAATCTGCCATTGTCGGGCGAGCACTGGTTTGGAACGGATGACTTGGGGCGGGACATGTGGGCACGTACCTGGGCAGGCGGTCAAATCTCTTTGTTTATTGGTGTGGCGGCAGCAGCCATCGACCTAGTGATTGGGGTATGCATCGGCGGGATATCCGGTTATATGGCAGGCAGAAACAAGCTGGGAGACCGTGTGGACAACATCCTAATGCGGTTGGCTGAAATTCTATACAGTATTCCGTATTTGCTAGTAGTAATCCTGCTGATGGTGGTACTGGAGCCTGGTCTCTCAACGATCATAATTGCCCTTTCCCTGACTGGCTGGGTGGGGATGGCCCGCCTGGTCAGAGGACAAATCATGCAGATCAAGCGTCAGGAGTTTGTGCTGGCCGCAGAAAAGCTGGGCACCTCTCATGTCAAAATCATTATGAAGCATCTGGTGCCGAATACGATCGGCGTCATCATCGTCAACCTGACCTTTACGATCCCGCACGCGATTTTCGCCGAATCGTTTCTCAGCTTTCTTGGGCTGGGTGTGCAAGCGCCAACCGCCAGCTGGGGAACCATGGCTAACGACGCGCTGGCGGTTATGCTGAGCGGGCAGTGGTGGCGTCTGTTTTTTCCGGGATTCATGATTTCGCTTACCATGTTCGCGTGCAATGCACTCGGGGACGGCTTGCAGGACGCACTGGACCCACGGATCAGGAGATGAGGGGGAGTACATCATGAAGCCATTGTTAGAAGTAGATCAGTTGCGCGTCTCCTTTCGCACGTACGGTGGAGAGGTGCAGGCAGTAAGAGGGGTTTCTTTTTCTGTGAAGGAGGGAGAGACACTGGCAATTGTCGGGGAAAGCGGCTGCGGAAAAAGTGTGACTGCCCGAGCATTGATGGGGATGATTCCTCCGCGGTCCGGTCAGGTAAAAGGCGGCAGCATTCGGTTTCGCGGGCGTGAACTGACTGGGCTGACGAAGCTGGAATGGCAGCAGGTTCGCGGCTCGCAGATCGGCATGATCTTCCAAGACCCGATGATATCGCTGAACCCCACGATGAAAATCGGTCAGCAGATTGCGGAAGGGCTGATCAAACATCGAAAGCAGACGAAGACGGAAGCAAAAGAAGAGACACGGAAACTACTGGAGAGGGTGGGCATTCCGGAAGCGGCGAGACGATTTGAACAATATCCGCACGAGCTAAGTGGAGGCATGCGGCAGCGTGTCGGAATCGCCATGGCGCTTGCTTGCCAGCCGCAGTTGGTTATCGCAGACGAGCCGACGACAGCGCTCGACGTGACCATTCAGGCCCAAATCCTACGTCTGATGAAGGAGTTGCAGAAGCAGTTGAACACGTCGATCATTTTGATCACCCACGATCTGGGTGTAGTCGCGGAGGTGGCCGATCATGTAGCGGTAATGTACGCAGGCGTAGTGGTGGAGAGCGGCCCCGTGGGAGAAATCTTCGACAACCCGCGCCATCCATACACACAAGGGCTGTTGCAGTCTGTGCCACGCCTCGATGCAGGCAAAAAAGAGCGGCTGATCCCCATCGAAGGAACACCGCCGGATCTGTTTCGTCCGCCTGCTGGTTGCCCCTTCGCTGCCCGTTGCCGGTTTGCCATGGAAATTTGCATGGAGCATATGCCGCAATCGAATTCGTTTTTCAATCAGCATGAGGCGAGCTGCTGGCTGAACGACCCGCGTGCCCAGAGAACAGAAGCGTGTATGGTAGCAGGGAGGGAGACACATGGTTGACAACATAGTAGCGGTGGAGAATCTCGCTAAATCGTTTGAGATTGGCGGAGGCCAACGGGTTAGAGCTGTTGACCGCGTCTCTTTTGAAATCAGGCGAGGGGAGACGCTCGGAATCGTTGGGGAAAGCGGTTGCGGCAAGTCTACGCTGGGCAGGACGATCGTGGGGCTGTACCCGGCTAGTGCGGGGCACATCCTGTTTCAAGGCAAAGACATCGCCAGAATGGATAGACGTGAGCGACGGGAAGCAAACCGCCACATGCAGCTGATCTTCCAAGATCCGCAGGCCTCACTCAATCCGCGATTGCGGGTAGGCGACATCATCGCTGAAGGAATCGACTCCTATGGTTTGGCAAAAGGAAAAGAGCGAGAAGAGCGCATCTATCGGCTGCTGGAGCTGGTAGGATTGCACCCAAGCCACGCAAAACGCTTTCCGCATGAATTTAGCGGCGGACAGCGACAGCGTATCGGCATCGCCCGCGCGCTTGCGGTGGAGCCCAGCTTTATCGTGGCAGACGAGTCCATCTCTGCACTGGATGTGTCCATTCAGGCGCAAATCGTCAATCTTTTAGCCGATCTTCAGGCAGAACGGTCCATCACCTATCTGTTTATCGCCCATGACCTATGGATGGTGAAGCACATCAGCGACCGGATAGGCGTGATGTATCTAGGACAGATGATGGAGCTGGCACCGAGCGAGAAGTTGTTTACTACGCCACTACATCCATACACGCAGGCCTTGATCTCGGCTATGCCCGTCTCCCATCCAGCCCAACGTGAAGAGCGGGAGCAAATCGTGTTGACCGGAGAACCGCCCAGCCCGATCCATCCGCCAAGCGGTTGTCCGTTTCGCACCAGATGTCCGGTTGCCCAAGGCGTTTGCGCCGAAACAGCGCCTGACTGGAAGGAGGTGAGGCACGGACACTGGATCGCATGCCATCTTGTACAGTAGACAGAGGAGAACAAGGAGGAAATCATCATGAAAAAAGGATTGCTCGCTTTTGCCGCATTGCTGGCACTCGCTGTGCCTGCGCTTTCTGCGTGCGGCAGCGATAAACCGGCTGCTTCTTCCGATCAACAGACGGGGACAGCCGTCAAACAAGTCATGACCGCTAACCTGCGGGGCGAACCATACACATTAGACCCGGCATTCGCTTCCGATACCACCTCGTACTGGGTGATTGACCATCTGTACGAAGGATTGTACCAATACAGCCAGAATGGAGACATCAGTGAAGGCGCAGCCGAAAAGGTGGAAATCTCCCCAGACGGCAAAACCTACACGTTTACCCTGCGCCCCGAGATGAAATGGTCGAACGGCGATCCGTTGACGGCGCATGACTACGAATACTCCTGGAAGCGCGTGCTGAATCCGCAGACTGCTGCGTATGAACCATCCGCACTCTACTACATACAAGGCGCGGAGGCGTACAACACGGGCAAAGGCAGCGTGGATGACGTCCAGATCAAGGCAAAGGATGACCGAACACTCATCGTTGGACTGAAAGACCCGATCACCTATTTCCCGAAAATCATGATGAGTCGCGCCTACCTGCCGGTGAACAAGAAAGTCGCGGATGCAGACAAAAACTGGGCGGCTGAAGCGAAAAGCATCGTGACCAATGGCCCGTACACGGTAGAGAGCTGGGACCACAACAGTCAACTAACAATTGCCAAAAGCCAGAGCTATTGGGAGAAAGAAAAGGTAACGATGGACACCGTCCATTTCAAGATGGTAAATGAAGCGACCACCTACTACCAGATGTTCAAAACAGGAGCGCTTGATCTGATTGACTCCCTGCCGATTGATGTGATTGAGCAGGAAAAAGAAAAAGAAGAATACAAATCATTCCCGGACTACAGCATTTATACGTACACGTTTAATGTAGAGGAAAAGCCGTTTACTAATGCCAAAATTCGTCAGGCCTTTTCCTACGCAATCGACCGGGACATCCTGACGAAAAACGTGACCAAGGGAGGCCAGCTCCCGGCCTACGGTTATACGCCATTTGGGGTGAAAACTCCTTCGGGTAAGGATTTCCGAGAAGAAGTGGCCCCTTACTATCAGTTTGATCCGACCAAGGCGAAGCAGCTCCTGGCTGAAGGCTTGAAGGAAGAAGGATGGACAGAGCTTCCTCCGATTACACTGAAATACAGCACCGCGGAAAACCACAAGAAGATCGCCGAAGCGCTGCAAGAAATGTTCAAGCAAAATTTGGGCGTGCAAGTGAAGCTGGAAAATCAAGAGTGGAAAACATACATCGATACATTCAAGCAGAAAAACTTCCAGATTGCCCGCATGGGTTGGGGAGGCGATTACCTCGATCCGCTCGCGATGTTAGAGCTGTATACAGGGAAAAGCTCACGCAACTTCACCAACTGGGCTAATCCGAAATTTGACGAGCTGATCGAAAAAGCAAAGGTCGAGCAAAACGAGGAAGCACGCATGAAGCTTCTGCACGACGCTGAAACTATTTTGATGCAGGACATGCCAGTCATCCCGATTTATTTCAATAACGAAAACTACCTCAACAGCAAAAAGATCGAAGGCATCCGCTTCAGTGTAACCGGGACACCGGACCTTCGTTGGGCGAAAAGAGTGGCAGAGTAACGCTTAATAAAATACAGTCTTAAACTACGATAACAAAGAGCAGTTTGCCTAAAGCAACTGCTCTTTGTTGAAACTCGTTTCCCAAATGATGAAAGTATCCTAAAATATAGGAGAAGGGAGGATACATGACGATTTATCAAAGTGAAATAGGTTTGATAATTGTCTGATTATACTGAACCATAAGTGATCAATAGCGCTTTCACAAGCTATATCCATCTATGAAGAAAATTATGAACGAAGGGGTATAAAACAAATGACAATAACCATGACTTCAAAAGAGTTCATCAATCGCCGTCAAAAACTCGCGGAAAAAATGCCTGACCACAGTGTTCTTGTCCTATTTTCGGGGGTTGTCAAGACACGCAGCAATGACGATAAATATCTGTTTTCTCCGAACCGCAACTTCTATTATCTAACCGGCATCGCGCGCAGCAACCTCATTCTCATGATCACGAAACGCGCGGGCATCGTGAACGAAACGCTATTTCTTCAGCGTCCAAATGAACTGGAAGCGAAATGGACAGGGGCCGTCTTATCGGATCAAGAAGCGAAAGAGCTGTCTGGTATCGAACACTTCGACTATCTCGATGAATGGCTGGAGTCATTTGGAACCTTTATGAGGCGCTGCGAAGGCAAGTGCTCGCTCTATCTTGACTTATATCGCTATCTGTGGAGCGACGAGCTGACCCCAGCAGATACTTTTGCCGAAGACGCGCAGAAGAAATACCGGACTCTGCAGATTCACGATGCGGGCCCATGGCTGAAAGAACTGCGTATGGTGAAGAGTCCGGCAGAGATCGAAGAAATCCAACGTGCGATTGCGATTACGGATAAAGCAATCCGGCGCATGTGGTCACATGCACGTCCTGGAATGATGGAATATGAGCTAGAGGCCCACTATGATTTCACGTTGAAGTCGCATGGTGTTCGCGAGCTTCCTTATTTGCCCATCATTGCTAGCGGTATCAATGCTACTATCTTGCACTATGAAGCGAATAATCAGCGTGCAGAAGATGGTGACCTGGTCCTCCTTGACCTCGGTGCAGCATCGAACTACTATGCGGCTGATATTTCGCGAACGTTTCCCGTGAATGGTCGCTTTACAGAACGTCAGAAAGCGATCTATCAACTTGTGCTCGAAGCAGAAATCAAGACCATCGAAGCAGTCAAGCCTGGTGTCACACTTTCACAACTCAATGATGTAACGAAACAAGTCCTGACAGACGGCCTGCTACGTCTCGGTCTCATCCAAGAGAGCAGTGAGCTGTCCAAATACTATTATCATTCCGTGGCTCATCACCTTGGACTGGATACACATGATGTCTCGGATTACAGTGCCGCTTTGGAACCTGGTATGGTGATCACGATCGAACCTGGTCTGTACATAGAGGAAGAAGCGATTGGCATTCGGATTGAAGATAATGTGCTAGTAACCGTAGATGGCTGCGAGGTGCTCTCAGCGCAGATCCCGAAGGAAATCGAAGAAGTGGAATTATTGATTGGGAAAAAGGAATAGCGAACGCTTACGAGCGAATGGATTTATCCATTATAGAAAAACATCCTTTCGATAGGATGTTTTTTTCTATTCAATTTTTTCTTAGTTGTTGAATTCCTGCATATTCATTTATACTTGTTAATGTAATAATTTGTAAAATACAGGAGGTGCTTAACATAAAAGCTCTCGTAAGTTCATTAGAAAGGGAAGTCCCTGTGCACCTAGGAACATCCCTGAAAAGAGAAGTAGAAGTTACCCCGAAAAGCAAGTGCACAATCTGGGGCGCGGGAATAGAAGCAAATCGCCAGCACTTGGATCTAGAAACAAGCATCGAACAACTACGACAACAAATGATTCAATTGGCAGGAAAACATGGTCTTACAAGTGACGTTGTTTTGGGGATAAGCCAGCAATTGGACAAGTATATTGTAATGGCACAAAACAACCATAAAACGGATAGCATCTGGTAAAGGATCTACTAAAAAATGATTGCAAAAGAGGAACCCTTAGGAAAAATGGGTTCTTTTTTACTTTCATTTTTACCGCTGGATGGTACTGATCGCTTCAGAGGAACCACCGAAGGATGAAAAATCCAATGAGGTGGTTCTTTTTTTCTATCGTCTTCCATGCCATCATTATAGACGGGGGCGATGAAGGATGTTCCAGGATTTCAAGCTTGTTGGTGACCGGCCAGTCGCGATACAAGTGAAAGAATACGTCAAACGTTTAATAATCAAAGGCGCGCTTCAGGCAGATCAAAAGCTGCCCTCCACACGAGAAATGAGCAGTCTGCTAAAGGTGAGCCGCAATACAGTCATTGCTGCCTATGAAGGGTTAGAGGATGACGGATTTACGTATGCGATTCCAGGAAAAGGAAGCTACGTAACTGCAATGGTGGGCCATTTGGCTGCGGATAACGAAGGAACTGCCTGGCAAATCGACTGGAAGGCACGAATGAACGAATATGCTATATCTGCTGTAGAGCTGGACATGATGAAGCAGGGCATTCGCGCTGAAAAAGGAACCATTTCATTTACAAGCATCGCGCCGGATGAACAGTTGTTTGACATGGGCGATGTAAGGCGAGCTTTTATGGATCGGATGGCAATCGAAGGGCAGGTGCTGCTCAACTACGGCTATGCCAAGGGCTACAAACCACTGATCGATTACTTGATGCGTTATATGGAAAATAAAGGTGTCGATTTAAGCGGTAAGGATATGCTGATTACAAACGGGTTTACAGAAGGTTTTGACATCGTGTTGTCGGCACTGCGTCCTTCTACGCGCCGTGGGGCAGCTATTTGTGAAAATCCGACTCATCATACAGCGATCAAGAATTTGAAGCTGCAAGGGTTTGAGATTACCGGCATTCCAATGAGGAATGATGGTATGGATGTGGAGCAGCTCGAGGCGGTATTGCACAAGCAGAACAGTTTCGATCTGGCCTATTTGACTCCTTCCTATCACAATCCGACAGGCATTGTCATGTCGCCGGCGAAGCGCAGTGCTGTTATGAAATTACTGATGCACTATCAGATTCCAGTGATCGAGGATGGATTCAATGAGGAGCTGCGCTACTCGGGAGCGCATGTTGCGCCATTAATCGCGAGAGCAGGGCAAGGGAACGGAGTCATCTATATTGGTAGCTTCTCCAAGGTACTGTTTCCTGGATTGCGAGTGGGCTGGGTGCTCGGAGACAAGGCATTGATCGACAATCTGGAAAGCATGAAACGTGCACGAACCATTCATACATCAACCATCGATCAATCGATACTCTATCAATATTTGCTGAATGGAAATTTCGATAAATATGTAAAAAAAGCACGTATGGAATATAAGCGCAAATATGAACTGACGAAGGCATGCTGTGAAGCACATCTCCCTGAGGCGCAGCTATCTGGCGACGGGGGCTTGCATTTGTTTCTTACCTTTCCGTCAGAGGTAAATACACGCCAGCTGCTAGAAGCGTGCACAGAGCAGGGTGTCATTTTTACACCGGGGGACAAATTTTTTATTCAGGAAGGAACAGGGACGAATACCTTGCGACTAGGTTTTTCACGAGTAACGGATGAAAATATCGTACGGGGTATTCAGATAATCGGCAAACAGGCGCGTCGATTTCTTGAGACATAACGATTACAAATTGCACAACCATTTAGCAGAAAAATGAGGTGTCATCATGAAGATAGGCGTTATTATGGGTGGTATTTCTTCGGAGCGTGAGGTTTCTCTGAAGACTGGTCAAGAGATGATCAATCATTTGGATCGCAGTCGCTATGAGGCAGTTCCCATTGTCGTTACGCAGCGAGCGGATTTAATCACGCAGGCTCAGCAGGCAGGCATCGATTTCGCGCTGTTGGCGCTGCACGGCCAATATGGTGAGGATGGCACAGTGCAGGGAGCGCTGGAGACACTCGGTATTCCCTATACAGGAAGCGGTGTCCTGGCAAGCAGCCTTTGCATGAATAAACAACTGTCCAAGATGCTGTTGAAGACGGCGGGCATTCAAACACCAGCGGGACTTTACTGGAAGGACGTTTATGATCCGCAGGCGGTGGAGCAATTGGGTTACCCGGTGATTGTGAAGCCAAATTTGGGGGGATCCAGTATCGGTGTCCAGCTCGTGCAAAATGAGAAGGAGCTGCTGTCGGCTGTTCAGGAAGCCAGTTATTTGGATCAGGGGATCTTGATTGAGCCCTATTTGAAAGGGACGGAGCTAACCTGTGCAATTCTGGATGGCGAGGTACTACCAATTATCGGCATTCGCTCGGCGCATTCAGAGTGGTTCGACTACCGAGCGAAATATGAGGACGGCGGCGCGGAAGAGAAGGTGATCGAGCTTCCTCCCGTTATTCAGCAGCGTGTGCGCGAGGCGGCGCTTGCCAGCTACCAATTGCTGCAGTGCAAAGTCTATGCAAGGGTTGATATGATTTTGAGTCAGGATATTCCTTACGTGCTAGAAGTAAACACTTTACCGGGGATGACCGCCAACAGCCTATTTCCAAAGAGTGCTGCTGCAGCAGGCATGACCTTTACACACCTGCTAGACCGTATTATTACGAGCTCGCTATATGAGCGGAAACGGGAATGGGGGAGCCCTGTAAACGGATAGCATCTATACTCGTGATCAAACGGATGAGAAACCCTACATGTATGGGGTTTCTCTTTGTTTTCATTGACTGGAGTAGTGAATGACTATGGAACACTTTACGATACGATCTCCGTTGTTTCGATAAATGTGAGGCCTGTCCGCTTTAAAAATAAGAGTATCCTCTGGCTCAACTACATAAACTTGTTCATTGACAACAACCTCCAGCGTGCCTTCGTTTACGAGAATAAATTCCTCAACCCCAGTTGTATGCGGTTCTGCGATATGCTCGCATCCCGGTTCAAGGGTTACTAAAAAGATCTCAAACTGTTGTTCAGGATTATAGGGGACAAGTGGATACACACGATATTGTCCGTTATTTTCAATAATGGGGTTTACTTCCTTCTTTTTTACGATCGTAACATTCGGCTTGTATTGACTAACGAGTGAAGAAAATGATAAGCGCAGCCCACTAGCTATTTTCCAGAGGGTTGTGATGGTTGGAGCAGACTTGCCTCTCTCAATTTGTCCTAACATCGTTTTGCTAACCCCTGTTATTTCAGAAGTTTTATCCAAGCTCAAGTTTCTTTCTTTGCGGATACGCTTTATGTTCTCTCCAATATTTGTCTGAAACTCTTCCATAAATGCCCTCCATCGAATTCGGTCGTTATCTTGCACGTATATACGTGATAAACTTCAATCAATCTGTATATAGTTCGGGGCAGACACTATATAGTCCAAAATATACGAAAAGAGGCACTATGTCTATGGAAAACACGATTTTATCAGGCATTCATCAAGCGGTTGGTGATACTCCCATCGTTCATCTTTCTAGGTTACGGAAAATCTCGCTGGATATGTTACTAGAGAACTCGCAAGAAAAGAAGGAATATTCATCTTCGCATGATTTTCTTCGGGAGCAAATGTTGCGGATGCCTTACTCCTTTATTCATGTTGCCCCTTGAATCTCAAGTTACTTGAGGTTTTATAATTGGTAAGGAGGTGTTGTAACATGCACGCAAAGGCGAGGAACAGATCAGACACCACACAAAATCAACTGAATGATCAAACAACAAAGGACGCAAAGTTCTCCATAGGACAAGTGGCGAAAATGACAGGGTCTTCTGTACCCACTGTTCGTTATTATGACGAGATTGGCCTGCTTTCCCCTGCTGAGATAACTCCTGGAGGTCACCGTATGTATACAGCAGAGGAAATATGGCGGTTAAAACTGATCCTAACCCTTCGCTATTTAAACTTTGGCATTGATGAGATTAAGAGAATGCTAGCTGGGGATATCCCTGTTGATATGGCGATAGAATGGCAAATCGAAGCTTTGGACCTCCAAATGCGCACACTTGCCAGCATGAAATCCATTTTGGAACAAACAAAAAAGAGTAAGGGTGATTCTTTGAGCTATATGCACGAGCTAATAGAATCCATTTTCGCAGATGCATTGGAACGGGAAAAGTTTATTTTGGAAAAAATGTTTTCATCCGTTTTTCCTGAACAATTTCCGGTTGAATGGCGAGAGATAGTTTTACTAGGGGTTAACGTCTCTTCGTTGCTGGAAGGCAAGCTTTCGGCAGCGCAAACGGCTGCATTAGATGAGCTGGAGGATATGTTTAATGATCCACAGATTGTCCAGGAGATGAAGCATGATGTTATGTCCTTCCTGGAAGTAGTTCACCTGCCTAAAATCAGTGTGGAGATGTGGACTGCCAGAATGCTTAAAAACCATAAACAGCTGTTGAAAGCAGCGGAGCAACATGCAACTCCAGACAGTCCTGTCGTACAGGCGAATATTCAAGAGTATGTGTTGTTGTTTGCCGATGTTGATGAACTCCCTGTCTCGCAGTCATTTTTCCGTCGATTTGCTGAAAGGTTGCTTTCAAATCAATCCGAAAATTTGGAACGCTTCAGAAGAATTTGTTCAATTCTGTATCCTGGTCTGCAATCGTATATGAAAACAAATGAATTATTCTACCAAGCATTACTGTGGAAGCTTCAACAAATGGATAAAGAGTAATTATACGCGTTGTGACAGCTTGCGAAGGAGGTGAAATCGTTTGTCATCATCAGAAGTTTCAAAAAGAAAAGGGTAGGAGGTGGCATGCTGATACATGAAGAAAAACAAACGAAAAACGTACAGTGCCTATTGGGGGGGATTTGTCACACTATGTATGTTCTTGGTGGTTGGTTGCACCACGCAAACGACTGTGCCGGCTGAGAAACAGGAGGGTGCTAAACCCAAAACGGGCGGAACCATTACAGTAGCGTACCCTTATGAACCGGATACGCTAGATGCGCACATGTCTTCTGGACCTGCTGGGGTCTATACCTGGTTGCTCGGCGGATCCCTGCTGTATAAGGATCCTGCCACAAACGAATACAACCCTTCTCTGGCAAGTGACTATAAAATTTCTGAGGATGGCAAAACGTGGACCTTCACGATTCGTTCAGGGATTACCTTTCACGATGGGACACCTCTGACTGCAAAAAGCTTTAAGGAAACCTTCGATCGTGCTCTCAATCCGCAGACAAAAGCGAAAACAGCCGCTGAAGTAATGGTCCCAATAAAAAGTGTGAAAGCGCCAGACGATCAGACCCTCGTCCTGGAACTACACGAACCAAATACTGCCTTCCTCGATTCGCTAGGGAATTCTATTACGCAGCCGTTATCGTTGAAAGTGATAGAAAAGGCAGGAGAGGATTACGGCCGGAGTCCTGTGGGAGTGGGGCCGTGGAAGTTTGAGAGCTGGAAAACGGGCGAAGGTGTCACCTATGTTAGAAATGACGCTTTTCAATGGGGAGAGCCATATTATGAAAATCAAGGACCTCCAAGAGCCGACAAACTTGTTATAAAAGCGATTGCTGACAGCCAACTCAGGTTGTCAGCGCTAGAGAGTGGTGCGATCGATGTAGCAACCGAAATACCTGTGAAAGACGCAGAATATTATCGGAATAATCCGAAATATCAAGTGATAGAGCGCTTACGCCCTGGGCTGGGTTTATTGATGGAGATGAATTTGAGGCGAACGCCGTTTGAAGATATTCAGGTGAGAAAAGCATTTCATATGCTCATCAATAAAGAAGCCATTGTCCAAGCTGTTATGCAGGGAGAAGGCGAAGTAGCCCATATGCCGTTATCTCCATCGACGCTAGGGTATGACAAATCGTTAGAAAAGTACAGGTACGCGTATAATGTGAACGAAGCAAAGAAATTATTGGACGATGCTGGTTGGAATGTAAATGGAAGTGGTGTTAGGGAAAAGGACGGAAAAACACTGAGTCTGAATTTACTCAGTACCGCAGATTTTGACAAGGAAGCCCAATTGCTCCAAGCCATGCTGGGAGAGGCTGGAATCAACATCATGATACAGAATCTAGAAATAGCAGGGTACATGCAGGAAGTCGTCAAAGGAAATTTTGATGTAACGTTGATCTCGGGCGCCTATGATGACCCTGATATTTTATACTTCTATTTTCATTCCAGCGGTGCCTACAACCTGTCTGGTGTAAAAGATGACAAACTGGATGCTCTCTTATGGAAAGGGCGTACAACCATACAGACTGATGCCAGAAAGCAAGTGTATATGGATGTACAAAAGCATCTGATTGAGCAAGCGTATGTTGTCCCTCTCTATTACGATAAGACCTTTACTGTCATAAATTCTCGAGTAAAAGGAGTAAAGTGGACATCTGTCATGCCGACATATAATGACAGCTGGATCGAGAACTAACTACTACCAGTCAACAAAGGAGAGAAGCGCATGCAAAATAACGAATGGATGGATTCTTTTGAACAATATGCTCAAGAATGGATAACAAAAGGTCAGGTTCCCGGTGTTTGTATGGGGATAGCAAAGGATGGTCAAATCTTTTACAGTAACGGATTTGGCTTCCGTGATGTGGAACAGCAGTTAGGGGTTACGATCGATACGGTATTTGGAATTGGATCGATAACAAAATCCTTTACCTGTGTGGCGGTCTTGCAATTACAAGAAGCGGGTAAGTTATCTGTGCATGACCCTGTTGTCAAATACTTGCCGGAATTTCGTCTGAAAAATCTTGATGTGGGGCAAATCACGATTCATCATTTTATGACGAATACGAGTGGAATTCCTCCCTTGCCAACTTTTTATGCAAGTGTGATGCGAAACTTGGAAGAGAATGAGGTAGAAGACCATCCATTTCTGCAAAACCAGACAGATGATGTGGTACCAATCGATACGTACGAAGACCTGATGAATGTAATCGCTACCTTAGATTTAGAGCTTTTAGGGCCACCAGGCACGGAGTTCAGTTATTCTAATGATGGTTTTGCCTTGCTGGGAGCGATCATTGAAAGAGTCAGCGGGAAGTCGTATGAGACTTATGTCAAGGAGCATATCATAGATCCAATCGGGATGGAGCACACAAGCTTTTTTCTGGAAGAGCTGAATGGATACGAGAATATTACAAAGCTGTATATCATGCGGGACAAAGGCGATCACAAGGAAGTGGTCTCATCTCCGAATTGGTGGGACACTCCCGCTTCTCGGGCGGCAGGATTTTTAAAATCAACGGTGCGGGATATGTTGCGATATACGGACATGTTCTGCAAAGGTGGGCTTACAGCAGGGGGAAATCGTATCCTGACACCTGAAAGTGTACAACGAATGATAACCCCGTACTTTCCGACTGAGATGGTACCTGGTCAATTTTACGGGTACGGATTGGTAATCAATTCTGACTACTACGGAAAAAAGTTAGTGGAACATAGTGGTGGTATTAAAGGGGTTACGGCTCAGATGTGCTTTTTTCCCGAAACAGGACTGGCTGGAGTGGCACTGTCCAATTTAGAATTGTCGCCGGTTCTTGCGGTTATGTTGGGTGCGCTAAATAGTCTGGAAAACCGCCCTCCTGAATCCTCTCATCTGGTTAGCAAGATTGAGTTCCTAACCGAGGAAGAAATGAATCAGTTCGTGGGGGATTATCATTCCAGTGAGTTTGGGACAGTGCCGATCCGTTTGGAAAATGATCAGCTGATACTCTCCTTTTTGGGAGAAAACTACGTAATGAAGCCGTTTGCAGAAGATCTCTTTGTAATCCGGGCTTTTGGGACAGATTTCTCGGCACGCTTTATCAGAGTAGGAAAGAATGAGATTGTTCGAATGGCTTTTACGGGGAGACAATTTACAAAAACGAGTGGGGGAAACGAAAAATGACACTGCGAGCAAACGTAAGTGATGCAAGATGCCGCCGGCTTGATGAGCTTTTTTCTACCATTGCCGAACAAAACAATTGGAGCGGCAACATCTTGATTTTGGAAGAAGGAAAACCTTTTTATCAAAATTCCATAGGAATGGCCAATCTGGAAACGGCTGAGAGATTGTCACCGCATTCTGTATTTGAACTTGCATCGGTTTCCAAGGCGTTTACGGCAATGGGCATCATGATCTTGCAAGAGCAGGGGAAGCTCGACTATGCAGATAAAGTAGACAGCTTCTTTCCAGATTTTCCTTATGACGATATTAGTGTAGAGAATCTACTTGTGCATACATCCGGTTTGCCAGATTACATGGAGTTATTTTCTCAATATTGGGATAAAACACAGATCGCTACGAATCAGGACATACTCGAACAGCTAATCATGCATCGCCCCAACGTCTTATTTCTACCCAATGAAAAGTATGAGTACAGTAATACTGGCTATGCTTTATTGGCTTCTATCGTAGAACACGTAGCCGATACACCATTTGCTGATTTCTTGCAGCAACACATTTTTCAACCACTAGATATGCAGCATACGAAAGTATACAACCGAAGATATTCTCCTGAGTCGATCCAGCATTACGCCTATGGATATTTGTATTCTTCTCAATCGGAAGCATTCGTGTTACCGGATGAATCAAGCGAGCAGGATTTTGTCATTTATCTGGATGGCATTCAGGGAGACGGCGCGATTAGTTCATCACTGGATGACTTGCGTAAGTGGGACAGAGCTCTGTACACAGAAAAGCTGGTCAAAAAAGCGACACTAGAGAGAGCGTTTTCCCCAGTGAAGCTTACTGATAACAGTCTTTCTCATTATGGATATGGCTGGCGGCTGCATGAAGATCAGGTGACGGGAAAAGTCGTGCATCACGGCGGAAGCTGGCCGGGATATAGAAGCTGGCTAAGACGTTACATCCAAAAAGATAAAACAATAATTTATCTCACAAACGTGGATCAGGAACGGGAGTGGACGGAAAAAGTAGTAGAGGCAGTCGAGAATATTTTATTCGAACAACCGTATGTCATGCCGTAGCCATTGCTAGTTACATAAAAAGGGAGGAGCCGCCATCTACGGTTCCTCTTTTTTTGATCTACACAAGCATTTTTTTCACCAACTGTGTCCGGTTGCTGACATCCATCTTTTCAAAAATCGATTTCAAATGCTTTTTCACCGTGACTTCGCTCAAATACAAGCGGGCAGCAATTTCCGCGTTTGTTAATCCCTCTAGCACAAGGACGGCTACCTCCCGTTCTCGTGCCGTCAGCATGCTCATGTCCAGTGAGGTGACCGTGTTCTGTGAAGCTGGTTGAGCAAGTGATGGAACTGCTTGTTCTTCCAGTCGCAAATCCGCATCCAATCCAGATCGCTTAAGCAGCTTTTGCAAGTAAGCGGGCAAATGCTCGCCTTGCGTATCACGAAAAAATACGAGCGTGGGTGTTACACCGTCGTAATTGGTGTGGGTGGCAAATTCGGCAATATCAAATCCCAAACTTTCATGGGCGGCTTTGAAAAAAGGAAATGGTGCAGGCGAACACAACAAAAACTCTCCAGTGAACATCAAGCCGTGGAGCATATGGCCAATGGCTGTATGCTGGGAAACATCCTCGTAATCGTCTTGATGAATCGTGTGAATGAACCAGCCTGCCCGTGTGTGTTCTGGTACCATGAACCGTTCTAGCTCTTGTTTGGATAGAGCAGTGAAATAGGAACAGGAGCCGGAATGTTCCATCAGGTAAGGAAGAGTTTTTTCGTTGATAGGTACAACTGCGGCAAGTGCCGAGATCGCTCCGTTCTCATTGCGCAAAACGCGAATTACGTCATATCCCAGAGAGAATAGACGGTCATGATCAAGCCAATTCAATGGGTACAAGGTTTGCTCTGCTGTCAGGTGAAAATCAAAATGGCGGTTTGTATGCGGATCAAACAGCTTGATCGTTTTAGGGGAGGGACAGTGCCGCTGATGGCGGATATACTCCAGCAGTTCTTCCCGATGACCAGTGTGGATCGATTCGAATGGTTTAGGTAATGGATCGAACCAATTTAAAAAGGCGCGAATGAGTGCGTCACCCAGAAAGAAGGTCAGCTCCAAAGCCTCTGGTGCGCGGACCGAATGGGCTGACTTGGTGAACTTCTCATAATAGTAGTGAACGGCCCGCTTCTGCAAATTTGCAAAATGAAGCGGAGTACGTGCCCGCATATCCTGGGCGATGGCTTCTCTCATCAAAGAATGAATCGTCCAGCCGCTGTCCACTTTCCGTACAAACGAAAATCGAATCAGCTGGAAAAACTCGGACGCCGTAATTTCCCTTTTCAATAAAAAAGACAGATTATCCTGATTGAAGTGACGCAATACGGCTGCTGCTTCCACGAGCGGACGCAAATGGTCGCCGGGAACTTCGCGCAGCCATTGACTTACGACAAATGGCAGCGTATCCATTTCCTCATGAAAAGCACCGTTTCCTTCTTGATCTTTCGGTTGCAAGGTAAAAGAAAGTAATGAGAGGGTAAGGGGATGCCCTTTGGAGCGACGCCACATTTCCTGGATGGTAGGCGGTTCAAAAATGTGGCAGTAATGGGCATACCGCTCGACGGCATCGTAAGGTAGATGGGACAAAGGGACCCTGCTGATGAAATGCCGCCAACCGGGCGAAAGAAGCCAAGCTTCAGACAGCGGATGCCGCCCTGCGATCACGATCAGGATATTCGCGCTTAATCGTTTGAAAAAATATTCGCGCAGCCAATGGTCCAAACCGTCCAAGTTCTCGTAAATGTCGAGAAAGAGGACGAGTCTCCGATCAGCTGCTTTTTCATTCAATTTCGAAACACTTTCCTCCAACAATTGGGCAGGATGCTGCTCTTCTCTCTTATGATAAACGTGCAATGCCTGCAAAATATGCAGGCAAAAATCAGAGGGCGTGTGCCAAAATTGCTCGCTGTCCAAAGAAAGAGTAGCTGCTTGACGCAGATGAGCTTGCCTCTTAAGCTCGTCGAGCAAATAGCTTTTTCCTACGCCTGCGGTCCCGAAGAGATTCATGATTTTTTTGGAGCGCCGCTCATCCGCAAGCAGCTTCAAAAAATGAAGGACTTCCTCGGTTCGTCCTACCAACAGACGACTTTCCAGCTCTTCAAGGCTATCCTGATAATTCATCGCATCACCTGCTCCATCACAAGGTTTTACCTTTTTCTTCCTACGATTTTACTATGCTTCTTTTGTACTGGATACTCCTATTTATCGCACGGGTATCCTTTTGGATGTATCCTTTCGAGTAATATCGAAACCTGTATTCCCGGTGTTAGGATGAAACAGGCGAGTCAAAACGAAAGGATGGAGGGAACATGTCAAAGCTAAGCCGCTTGGGTCACATTTCCTTATATGCGCATGATGTTCGCAGATTGGCCTCTTTTTATGAAACCGCACTTGAACTAGCAGTAGTGAACCATAGCGACGAAACGGCATGCTTGGCGATTGATCCGCAATCGGGCAGGCACGATTTGCTCATCCTGAACAATCCGCATCATGTGCATCTGGCATTTTGGGTAGATACGTTGGATCACTTCAAGGAAGTGTGGAGGAGGCTGACGGATCACGGTATTTTGGCACATGGTCCGTATGTGGAGAGCGAATATGCACGTTTTTCTTTTCTGGATCCGGAAGGCAATCATGTAGAGATCATATGGGTGCATCGAGGGGAAACACCTCATCCACACAGAAGAAAAATCAGCTTCGGGAGTTAGAGAAATTCGGCGTTAGCCAAGAATGATCGTCCGTGCAATGAAGACTGGCTCGCACAAACTATTTCATTCATTGTGATAAGGGAGAGGAAAAAAGAATGTCAACTTCTACAAACACGTTCAATGCAGGGGGTAATACGCTCGGGATTACGACCATGGCTGTGAATCCGGCTACCTTCCAAGCAGCACCCCAAATGGTTCAGGATCGAATGACGTATCATAAAGCGGTGCTGGAGTCATTCGGGATTACTTCTTTGACCAGTCTAGGATCGCTCAAGATTCGTGGGACAGTAGTACCTCAATCGGGGCTGACGAAACCAAGCCCCACACTCGTCAGTGGGAATACCATGATTCAGTCTGCGTTTCGAATCGACTCAGCCAAACCAACACCAGCATTGCAAATGTTGAGTGGAAAAGCAGAACTGTTGCAAGCCATCCCGTTTCCTAAAAAAATGACGGCTACATTAGCTGTACCGTCTCCTTCTTCGGCTTTGAATATATCGGTAGACACCGCCTATTGGGCCGCATCGGAAATTTATATCGAGGATGGAACCAATGTCATTTTGAAATATCCGCAGCGCTACTTGATCATCATCGCCGAAAAGTTGACGGTCGGACAGAATGTCACGTTTACATGGGAGCGTCCTTACCGCTATGTTCCAGCCAAACGCCAAAAACCGGCAACACCGCCAGATGCACCGATGTCTTCGACGCTCTCCGGGATTCCAGGGACACCTGGAACACATGGTTTGCCCGGCGACCGTGGATTCGACGGCGCTGCTGCTCCTGAACTCGAATTATGGGTCATCGATATGGCGGGACGACCTCATTTTGACCTGAAAGGGCAAGATGGCACACAAGGCGGCCCCGGGCAAGACGGAGGAGATGGTGGCCGTGGAGGGAAAGGCAAGCCAGCCGAATTGGATTGGGCAGGATTTTGCAAAGCCGGAGCAGGAGCAGGTGGAAACGGCGGACGTGGCGGTGCAGCAGGCTACGGCGGCCCGGGAGGAAATGGGGGCGCTGGAGGGCGGTTGACCTTGTACGCGCCACAAACCATCATCGAAAATTATTCGAAAGGCTTTGCGATCACGATTGAGGGGGGCAGCCCAGGTGCAGGCGGAATCCCCGGCAATCCAGGAGCAGGTGGGCCAGGTGGAGCTGTGGGTGACAGCAAGAATGCAAAATTCGGTACGGCCTGCGGTCCCGGTCCGAGAACGGCAGGTCAACCGGGAGCGCAGGGTTCATTCGCCGATGCAGGCCGTGTCGGATATGCGGGGGGCAGATTGTCTGATCCTGTCAGCTTTCGAGCCATTGACGCAGATGAATTCAGACGCAAGCTCTTGGAGCCGTCGATCAGCCATGTCTCTCCGCTCTATGCATTCGCAGGTGATACAGTGACCCTGGAAGGAAGTCGTTATACCAAAACCGATGTCGTGTTGATCGATGGCATGGAAACGAAAACCCAGGTAGTAAGTGATACCATGCTTCATTTTGTCTTGCCCTTCGTGACAGGAGGCTCCCATACACTCCAAGTACGGCAATCAGATATGACTCTTTCGAGCAAGGCATCCGTCTTCGTGAATCCACGAGTCATTTCCGCCCAGCAGGAAGATCAAGTGAAAACAAGGGTGAGGCCCGGACAAAAAGTGATCGTGAACGGAAGCGGCTTTTCCGAAGGGACTCTCGTCTTGGTGAACAACCAAGAAATGCCAGATGTCCGGATGTTAAGTTCGACGCAAATGGAATTTACTTTGATTCGACCAGCCGAGGTGGAGAGCAATCCAGCGGGTGAGCAGGTGACCCTGAAAGTACGGCTTTCCGATGGCACACCTTCGAATGAAATTCCACTGACCCTAGAAACCTTCCATATGCTCGTAATGGGTGATTCCGTGAGCTGGGGGCAAGGCTTGCAAGAACATGAAAAATTTTACTCCATCGTGGGTGCAGCTGTTCAGGCCAGAGAAGGAAATATCAAGCAATATACACAAGTACTCGCCCATTCCGGCGCCATCATTGGTGAGGATAAGCATGACGTAGTGGCCCCAGTAGACGGCGAGGTACCTAAATCATTCCCGACGATCCTGCAGCAATGTGCGTTCTTCAAAGGCGAGGCTGAACGGGTGGACCTGATTCTATTAGATGGAGGCATGAACGATGTCGATGTTCGGACAGTTCTGAATCCTTTCCATCCAGCAGACTTGGGGAAATTACATTACGACTATTTTTATGTGAGCATGAAGCAATTGCTGGTCGAGGTAACTAATAAATTTACACAAGCGAAAGTCATCGTTACTGGTTATTATCCCCCTGTGTCTGAAAAGAGCGATATGACTGCGGTGGAAGCACTGTTGATCGGCGTAGGGGCTATTGTCGGAGGAGTCGGCGGCGGTGCAGCCGGAGGAATTCTCGGGCTGGCTGAGTTGGAAAAGGTATACAAGCGCTGCGCCCAACTCGAAGCGGAATCAAAGCTCTACCTGCGAAAAGCCATCGATGAGAGAAATGCGGAGCTCGGTCAACAGCGTATCTTTTTCGCCGATCCGAATTTTGGTCCGGAGCATGCGGCCCTTACGGATGACCCTTATGTATTCGGCATCAATTTGGATATGACACCACAAGACCTGATCGCAGCAGAGCGACTCGTCTCCTGCACAGAAGCTGGGTGCACAGGCTTGGATTTCGAGATTTGCAAACGTGCCTCCATCGGTCATCCCAATCAAAAGGGAGCCCAGGCGTACGCGAACGCAATTTTGCCTCTTCTGTAAGCAAACAAACTTAGGATGTTTTGACACTGAAAAGCTGTTGGAGGAACTGATGTTCCCTAACAGCTTTTTCATGGTACAATGCAAATATAAGTAGAAATGAATACTATCGGAAGGGTGATGGGCGTGAGCGAATCTAATCAGGAGTATATCGTAATCTCCGGCGCGAGGGAAAACAATCTCAAGAACGTATCCTTGCGAATTCCCAAGCGGAAGATTACGATCTTCACCGGTGTATCTGGATCTGGCAAGTCATCGATCGTCTTCGATACGATCGCCGCAGAATCCACGCGATTGCTGAATGAGAACTTCAGCATGTTCGTGCGCAATTTCCTGCCCCGCTATCCGCAGCCGGACACGGACGCGATTGAGAACCTGAGCATGGCGGTTATCGTGGACCAGAAGCGGCTAGGCGGCGGTTCCCATTCCACGATGGGGACGATTACCGATATCTCTCCCATTCTCCGTCTTCTCTTCTCCCGAGTGGGTAAGCCCTATGTCGGACAAGCGCACATGTTCTCTTTTAACGATCCACAAGGTATGTGTCCCGAATGTAACGGGATCGGTCGCAAATTAGACGTCGACATCAGCAAGGCGGTGGACATGTCCAGGTCGTTGAATGAAGGGGCAATCATGCTGCCGGACTATAAGGTAGACAGCTGGGATTGGACGATCGTCGTGCAGTCGGGTTCCTTCGATCCAGACAAGAAGCTGAGCGATTATTCGGATGAAGAACTAGAGCAACTGCTCTACGGCAAGGCGAAAAAAGTGAAGATGGATTTCGCTGGGAAGGCAACGAATATTACAGTGGAAGGCGTCATTGAGAAGTTCACCAACAAATATATCAAGCAGGATGTAAAGACGAAGTCTGAGCGTACACAAAAAGCTGTTGCGCCGTTCATTTCCGAGGGTACCTGCTCCAGCTGCCATGGGGCAAGACTCAGTCAAGCTGCGCTCAACTGCAAGATCAATGGGCTCAACATTGCGGAGATGTCCTCCATGGAGGTCGGTCAGCTTATCCGAGTTATTCGGGAGATTGACGATTCGGTCGCCGCGCCGATGATCAAGTCGCTTACGGAGCGCTTGCAACATCTGGTGGATATCGGACTAGACTATTTGACGCTGGATCGTGAGACGGATACATTGTCCGGCGGCGAGTCGCAGCGCGTAAAGATGGTGAAGCACCTGAGCGGCAGTCTGGTGGATGTCACTTACATTTTCGATGAGCCCAGCGTTGGATTGCACCCCCGTGATGTACATAGACTCAATGAATTGCTTCAGAAGCTGCGCGACAAGGGCAATACCGTCATTGTCGTCGAGCATGATCCTGATGTGATCAAGGTGGCAGATCATATCGTCGACGTCGGTCCTCACGCTGGCAGCCACGGCGGTACCATCGTGTATGAAGGCAGCTTCCAAGGCCTGCTGGAGTCAGGGACACTGACAGGCACGCATATGAAGCGGCCGATCCAGCTGAAGCAAGCTTCCAGGAAGCCGTCCGGCAAGCTAACTATCCAAAATGCTACACTGCACAACCTGCAAAACGTAAACGTTGATATTCCAACCGGAGTGCTGACAGTCGTCACCGGTGTCGCAGGCTCCGGCAAGAGTACGCTGATTAACGAAGTGTTTCTCAGCAACCATCCGGATGCGATCGTTATCGACCAATCGGCGGTAGGTGTGTCCACGCGCTCGAATCCCGCGACCTACACAGGGATTATGGATGATGTGCGCAAGGCGTTTGCTTCCGCGAACAAGGTCAACCAAGGCTTGTTCAGCTTTAACTCCAAGGGAGCTTGCGAGAACTGCCAAGGTCTAGGTGTTGTGTATACAGACCTTGCATTCCTTGAAAGTGTAAAACTACCGTGCGAAGTATGTGGAGGTAGACGCTTCAAGGAAGAGGTACTCGCTTACAAGCTGAACGGCAAGTCAATTGCAGAAGTGCTGGAGATGACTGTTGAG
The DNA here is from genome assembly GCF_003013445.1 of Brevibacillus sp. NRRL NRS-603. NCBI lineage: Bacteria > Bacillati > Bacillota > Bacilli > Caryophanales > Paenibacillaceae > Brevibacillus > Brevibacillus sp. NRRL NRS-603. The sequence continues at coordinate 272,486 of NZ_PXZN01000012.1, forward strand.
CAGGCATTGGAATTTTTTGAGCTAAAAGAGGTTGTGCGCAAGCTTCAGGCGATGAGTGATGTAGGGTTGAACTATATTACACTCGGCCAACCGCTCAGCACGCTTTCGGGCGGGGAATGCCAACGCATCAAGCTGGCAAGCGAGCTGCACAAGAAAGGTAGTATTTACGTTATGGACGAGCCGACGACTGGCTTACATATGTCAGATATCGGTCACCTTCTGGAGATCATGAACCGTCTCGTGGATGCAGGCAATACGGTAATCGTGATTGAGCACAACCTTGACGTGATCAGCCAAGCAGATTGGATCATCGATATGGGACCGGACGGAGGCAGCAACGGCGGTCAGGTGGTCTTCGAGGGCACACCTTCGCAGATCATCCACGCGGAACAGTCGATCACGGGGAGATACTTGAAGTAATCCATCAAATCTGCTTTCGTAATGGATAGGATTCCGACGTAAAGCTGCTATGGCATAACAAATTCAGATCTCCTCATGGGAAACCAGGGGAGATTTTTGTTAGGCAAAAACAAATATCAGAAAATAAAAAATAGTCTTGACATTGAATTGGGTGATTAGTAAAGTGGTGATTACAAGCAACCTATCGATCGATCGATCGACAAAACCAAAAATGCAGATGATCGTACCGCCACAAGGAACTGGACATGAGAGACTCTCGTTTCCTGCAATCATCAGTAGAAGGGAGCGCGCTTTTTTGACGAAAGAAAAAATATTTCAAGCAGCATTACGGCTATTCGCAAGAAAAGGTTTTGAAGCAACCAGCATACGTGATATCGCCCTAGAAGCAGAGGTAACCTCCTCCACCCTTTATCATTACATGAAGACAAAAGAGGATCTGCTCGTTGCCATCATGCAAGAAGGGTTACAGACCCTTCTCGGAAATGCAAAGGAAGTGCTCGCTGAGCTGGAAGCGCCCGAACAACAATTGGCGGCGCTTGTGCAGCTTCATGTTACCAGCCATGCCACTGACAAGCTAACGGCGCTAGTAGTAGATACCGAGTTCCGTGCGCTGACAGGAAATACCCGCGTAGAAATTGCCAGGTTGCGCAGTGAATATGAGCTGCTCTGGAAGCGTATTTTAACGAGCGGATTAGAGGGGGGCGTATTTACGATAGAAAATACCAGACTTGCCGTCCTGGCTTTGCTTCAAATGTGCACAGGTGTCGCCCATTGGTACTCGCCCGATGGCCCAAGTTCATTGGAAGAAATCAGCTTGAATTTTTCCGATATGGCGCTTGCGCTCGTTCAGGCAAAGCGAAATGGTCAGCAACTGACTGTCTCCGATTTGGATTTGCCTGAACCCGCGCGTTTTTTTGTGAAACCTTGGCTGGGGGCTGCTGCACATGAACATTCTTGATGCCCGTGTCCGCTTGCCACAGCAGTTCCGTGAGGCACGCATAGGTGACATGGGAAATGAGTACGTCGCTCAATATGATGCGGTGTTGCAAGTAAGATCGACTATCGAGAAAACGCTCGACGATTTGATTCAAGAAATGAAAGAATCAGGAGTAGACCACGCCATTATGCATGCAGAATACGAATTCGGCGAGGATGGGGATGCGCTGAATGAAGCATTGGCAAAAGTCATATCCGCTCACAGCGAGCTCTTCTCAGGATTCGGTACGATTTCAATGGAGCATTTCAGACCGATGCGCGCTGTCCAACAAGTGAGCCGTATCAGAGAGCTGGGCTTTCTGGGAGTAAACATCCAGCCTGCATTTTTTGAGATGCCGATCGATGATCGCAAATTATATCCCGTATACGCAAAGGCTGCCGAGTTAGGCTTGGCAGTTGCCATTCATACGGGAATTAATTATTCGATGATTCACCCCATCCGGAATGAACACCCGCTGTTGCTGGATCAAGTCGCCTGTGATTTTCCGGAATTAACATTGATCGCGTGTCATGGGGGGTGGCCCTGGGTGCCTGAAATGGTTGCCGTAGCCCGCAAGCACCCCAATGTTCTGATGGATTTGGGCGGGCTTTCTCCAAGGTATTTGGGGGTACAAGGAGCAGGGGGGGAGATGATGCACAGGTTAGCAAACAACCTCTTGCAAGATCAAATCCTCTTTGCAACAGACTGGCCTGTATTTCCTCAGAAACGCGCGATTGCAGAATGGAAGGAATTAAGCATAAAGCCTGAGGTGCTAGAGAAGGTGCTCGGTTCGAATGCAAAAGCATTGTTTTCCAAAATAAAGGCGGAGGTAAAAAAGAATGACAACACGTAAGGCGGTGGTAGAGTGTGAGATCCATCAAGAAATAGGCTGGATTCATCTGAATCGCCCCGAGCGGTTAAATGCGGTGGTTCCACAATTGGTAGAGGAGCTGTATGGATCGCTCGATAAGTTGGAACGGGAAGGAGTAAGGGCAGCAATACTGGCTGGCCGCGGGAATGCTTTTTGTGCAGGACATGATTTGCGTCATGAAGAAAAGCCTGCGAATGAGGCTGAGCTTCGTCTTAATTTACAGAAGATTCAGGATATAACACGAAAGATCCAACGTGTTCCTTTCCCAGTGATCGCTGCGGTCCATGGTTATGCATTAGGAGCAGGGTGTGAGTTTGCGCTCGGATGCGATTTGATCATCGCGGCTCAAGATGCCGAATTCGGCTTTCCGGAAGTGAGTGTGGGGCTTAGTGTTACCGGAGGAATCTCGCATATGCTTCCTATAGCGATCGGACTGGTCAGAGCGAAAGAATTGCTGTTTTCAGGCGAGAGGTTCGGTGCATCGCAAGCACTGCAGCTAGGACTCATCAACAAGGTAGTGGATCATAAAGTGTTAGCCGAAGAAGCTGACAAGTGGGCGAAACGGTTAGCGGAGCTCCCGCAAGTAGCGCTTGCAAAAGCCAAATTTGCGCTAAATCGCGGGGCCCAATGCGATCTGGAGGCAGCTTTTGAATTGGAGATCGAGCATGCGCTGGCAACCGTGCAAACGATCGAATTCAAGCAGGCGGCTGAAGGGTTCCGAAAAAAAGGATCAGTATAGAGAAGGAGGGCTGAAACCTTTTGGACATGCAAGAAATCAAGTCTTTGACGGCACGGGCGGCTAAACGATGGGGAGAAAAAATCGGGCTTGTCTTTGATGAATGGAATGAGCAACTGTCATTCAAGGAGATAGAAGACCGTTCCAACCAGATCGCGAACATGCTCCAAGCACTGGGTGTAGGCTATGGGGATCGGGTAGCCGTCATGCTGAGGAACCAGCCGGAATTCCCGCTTACCTGGCTGGCGTTGGCAAAACTGGGTGCGAGCATAGTACCGATAAATGTAAATTACAAAGAGTACGATGCACAGTATATCCTCCACCACTCCGAAGCAATCGTTATCGTAACTTCACAAGAGTTTTTTTCCCTGCTACATAAGATCAGACCTTCCTTACAAACCCTCAAAACAATCCTCTCAGTAGACCAATCAGACGATCCCAACGTTGTCGATTTCAGAGCAATGTGTGAGACAGCGCCCACGACTCCAACAGCGCTTACCGTTTTTCCTGAAACTTTAGTCAACATCCAATATACTTCCGGCACGACAGGCTTCCCCAAGGGTTGTATGCTTTCACATGAATATTGGCTCGCCATAGCCAAAAAGATGGTCGAGCAGCATCCCCATTTGACCCATTCAGATGTACTGTTAACGGCGCAGCCCTTTTACTATATGGACCCGCAATGGAATTTGCTGGGCGCGATCGCTGTGGGGGCAAAGCTAGTTGTTCTCGATCGATTTCATCCCTCTACATTTTGGCAGAAAGTACGGCAATATGGCGTTACCTTTTTCTACTGCCTGGGGATCATGCCCACGCTAATGGTCAAAGCACCACGCTCGCCATTGGACAGGGAAAATAACGTTCGCACCATCCTTTGCTCGGCTATTCCCCCGCATCTGCACCGCGAATTGGAAGAGCGATGGGGCGCGCCTTGGTATGAGGTTTTTGGCATGACAGAGACAGGTGGAGATATTTCGGTAAAACCACACGATCATGACCGATTGCTCGGAACAGGCTGCATCGGAAAACCAGATAAAGACCGGACCGTCCGTATTGTTGATATTCACAACCGCCCCGTATCGAGGGGAGAGGTTGGCGAGCTCCTCCTACGGGGCTTGGGGATGATGGATGGCTACTATAAAGATCCTGATGCGACTTGTGCTGCCTTTCGTGGCGGCTGGTTCCACACCGGAGATTTGGTGCGTATGGACGAAGACGGATACATCTATTATGTCGGTAGAAAAAAGGAGATGATTCGACGGAGCGGGGAAAATATTTCGGCTGCTGAGGTTGAGGAAGTCATGAAAATGCACCCAGCCGTGGAGTATGCTGCCTGTCTTCCAGTGAAAGACGAAATGCGCGGGGAAGAAATCAAGGCATACGTAGTAGTGAAAGAGGGACTAACGGTGCCTCCTCATGAATTGATCTCCTATTGTACCGAGCATCTTGCTTACTACAAGGTTCCACGATATTGGGAATACCGAAGTGAATTGCCTCGTACCCCATCTGAACGAATAGCCAAGCATGTACTGGCGAAAGAAAAGGAAGACCTTCGCATCGGTTCCTATGATCGCATTGATGATCGCTGGAGATGACAAGCAAACGGAGAGGAAGATATGGATGAATAGTTGGGTAAAGGTACTGAAAGAGCTGACCGAGGCTTCGGGAGTTCCCGGACATGAACAGGAAGTGCGAGAATTAATGCACACGTACTTGGAACCGCTTACAGAAGAGGTGTTCACAGATAATCTGGGAAGCATAATCGGGCGAAAAACAGGCATGGCCAATGGACCCAAGATCATGATGATGGGCCATATGGATGAAGTGGGGTTCATGGTAACGCGTGTCATGAAGGGCGGATTCATCGCCTTCCAGCCTCTTGGTGGCTGGTGGTCGCAGGTGATGCTGGCACAGCGTGTGAACATTAAAACACGCAAAGGGGATATTGTCGGCGTACTTGGGTCAAAACCGCCGCATCTGCTGTCTTCGGAGGAGCGCAAGAAAGTGGTTGAAATCGAGCGGATGTACATCGATATCGGAGCTTCCAGTGAAGAACAGGCAAAGGAGTTGGGAATTCGCCCAGGTGATCCGATTGTGCCAATCTGCCCTTTTACGGTGATGGCGAATGACAAGATGTATATGGCAAAAGCGCTCGATAATCGCGGCGGTTGCCTGACAGCCATTGAAGTACTGAAACAGTTGCAAGAAACGGATCATCCCAACATCGTATTCAGCGGCGCCACTGCACAGGAAGAAGTGGGATGCCGCGGCGCATTCACGAGCACGCATATGGTGGAGCCAGATCTATTCATTGCATTGGAGACGGGGATCACGTTTGACACGCCGGGAAGCGCCGACTCTCCCAATTTGCCTGATATTAAGTGCGGAGGCGGGCCTACGATTGGTCTGTTTGACGGCTCGCTCGTGCCCAATCCGAAATTGCGGGATCTGTTATTTGATACGGCAGAAGAGGAGGGCATCCCGTATCAGTATGCTGCTATTTCAGGTGCGGGTACGGATGCAGGAGCTGCTCATATGGTTGGCAAAGGGGCTCCATCTATCGTCATTGCAATCCCTGCGCGTTACATTCACAGCCACGCTTCGATTCTCCATCATGATGATGTGGAAAATACAGTGAAATTGCTGACGGCTCTCGTCAAAAAGCTGGATCAAAAAACGGTTGATTGGCTTAGAACATAAGAATCCCAAACAAGGGAGTGGAGTCATTCATGGGGATAAGAAAGCGAGGCCCCTTTCCGATTGTTAGCATTGTCCTTTCCTGTTTCGTACTGCTGGCAATCGTGTCCGGATGCGATGCTTCTGCAACGAAACCAGGTATTGATGCAGGGAAAAGAGATGTCAATATAGCCAATCAAAAGGGCGGAACAGTCACCGTTGCGATCAGCAGTGAACCAGATACACTGGATGTCCACAAATCGACAGCGTTAAGCACGGAGGGGGTCGCGCTCAATCTAGGGGCGGCTCTCCTTTACAGAGATCCCCAAACAAATGAGGTCAAGCCCCATCTGGCTGAATCGTACTCCATTTCGGATGATGGGAAGACATGGACATTTCGCATTCGCAAAGGCGTTACCTTTCATGATGGGACACTGCTTACAGCACAGGCGTACAAGCGAACGTTTGAGCGGGCTATGTCTCCGGAAATCGCTCCGAAAGGCGTAGGGATGGTTCTTGGCATCGTCAAATCGATCAAAACTACAGATGATCAGACGCTTATTTTGGAGTTGAACGAACCGTCTGCCACACTCCTTACCTATTTCACTTCCGCTAGCTGGATGCAGCCGCTCTCGGTGGACGCGGTGCAAAAGTTTGGGGATCAATACGGAAGGAATCCGGTCGGTGTCGGTCCATGGAAGATGGAGAGCTGGAAATCAGGAGACTCTATTACGCTGATTCAAAACGATGCGTATCGCTGGGCTACGCCCTTCTTTAAAAATCAAGGGCCGCCGAGGCCGGACAAATTAGTTCTGAAATTGATTCGAAATCCGCAAACGGCTGTCGCTGCTTTGGAAAGCGGAACCATCGACATCGCTGATCTGCCTGCGAAAGACGCGAAGAAATTCAAGAACAACAATCGCTTTACCGTACTCGAGCAGACAAAGCGCGGTTTGGGGCTGTTTGTCGAGCTGAACTTGAATAACGAGATTTTACAAGATAAAAAGGTACGCAAAGCGTTGCAGATGGCAGTAAAGAAAGAGGCTATCGTACAGTCGCATCTGCAAGGCGAAGGAATTGTTGCAGATGGTCCGCTGCCTGCAAATTTGTTCGGATACGACCAGTCCATTGCCCAATATGCATACAAATACAACCCCGAGGAAGCAATGAAGCTCCTGGAAGAAGCCGGATGGAAACTGAATGCGAAAGGGATAAGGGAGAAAGCAGGAAAACCGCTTCATCTCGAATTGTTGAGTATGGAAGCATGGTCTCAACCTGCCCAGTTGATGCAAGGAATGTTCAAAGCAATTGGGGTAGATGTGAAAATCATTACTCTGGAAGGCACCGCAGTCGACCAATTAGCTGCTGACGGCACATTTGACATGGCGCTGGATGGATATGTCGCTGATGACCCTGATATCTTGTTTCCGTTCATGCATTCAAGTCAGATCGGTGGGATGAATCGTTCAGCCATCCATGACAAAACGATCGATTCCTTGCTGGAAAAGGGACAGGTGACGATGAAGAGCGATGATAGAGCGAAAATCTATGAAGATCTTCAGAAGCGCGTTGTGGAGGAGGCATTTTGGATTCCCATTTACACGGAAAAACGGTTCGTCGTGGTAAACAACCGTGTTCAGGGACTGATGCTTGATCTATCCGGACTGAAATTGTATCAGGACGTGTGGGTTAAGTAAGGAAACAAAAAACAAGGAGAACATGTCATGAACAATCAGGAATGGATCGTGCGTTATGAGGAGTTTGTCCGAGAAACAATGTTGGGAAGCAAGGTGCCTGGAGCTGCAATTGGAGTGACCGAACACGGGCAGCTCGTTTATGCCAAAGGCTTCGGGTATCGAGATGTCGAGCAAGGTCAGGTAGTGACAGTTGATACTTTGTTCGGAATCGCTTCGATTACGAAATCGTTCACTGCTATTGCGATCATGCAGCTACAGGAAGCCGGAAAACTGACGGTTGCCGATCCTGTTTCCCGTTATTTGCCAGAGTTTCATGTAAAAGCGGGAAGTAAAACAGAAGCAATCACCATTCACAATTTTCTAACCCATTCCTCTGGTTTGCCGCCATTATCTTGCGCTGATGAAGCACTCAAGCGTGGGATGAACACCTATGAGGAATTGATGACCTATCTGGCAGAACTGGATTTTCCTTTATTGGGCGCACCAGGTACGGAGTTCAGTTATTCCAATGATGGCTATACGCTACTGGGAGCAATTGTTGAGCGGGCTAGCGGCAAGCCATATTCGACGTATGTGAAGGAGCATATTCTCCAACCAGCGGGAATGCAGCATAGTTGCTTTTCTTTGGTGGAGTGGCACGGGTACGAGGATAGAACACCGCTATTTGAGACACCGCCGTTTCAATCATCCGGCGGATTAAAATCAACGCTCACCGACATGATGAGATACACCGAGCTGTTTCGAACGAAAGGTTTGATTGGCAAGGAACGAATTCTTCGCGCGGAAAGTGTGCAGCAGATGACCACCCCTTATTTCCGATGTGAACATAACCAATATTACGGGTATGGTGTAGCGATTACACCCAATTTCTACGGTGCTGTGATGCTAGGCCATAGCGGCAGAGAGAAAGGGATCCAAGCCTGCATGAGCACCATCCCCGAGAACGGATTGGCTGCCGTGGCGCTCACCAATCTCAGCGGTTCACCGGCTGCCGCATTGGCACATGGGACGTTTCACTGCATCGAGAATCGTCCGGCAAAATCAACGCATGTCACGTATAAGGAATATGACCTTCCGACAGATCGTTTGCTTGAATATGCGGGCGAGTACGGCTCTATGGAAGGAATTCATCTTCAGGTAAGCGTGGATGCAGGCACGCTGATCGTAACGGTCGATCATTCGGACTCATTCTCTTTAAAAGCGATTGACGAAGACGTTTTTCTCGCGAACGTTGACGGGTCGGATCAAACCGTACGCTTTATACGAGACGGAAGTCAAACGGTAATTCGTATGATGGGCTCCTATCGCCAAATTCCCAAGCGTGTTTAGCCATACGCATCCTGAAAGAGAGGAGGGAACGAATCATGAAACAGTATTTGTTGAATCGGATGCTATCAGGAGTGATTGTCCTCCTCGGTGTTTCCATCTTTTCGTTTGCGCTCGTTCATTTTATTCCTGGAGACCCGGTACGGATCATGCTAGGGGAAAAGGCTACAAAAGCACAAGTGGAACAGTTACGTGAGCAAATGGGGCTAAATCAACCCCTTCCTCATCAGTACTTGACCTACCTGGAAAAAGTCATCCAGGGGGATTTCGGAACTTCCTTACAAACGGAAAGACCTGTCATCGCGGAAATATTGGAACGGTTTCCGGCAACGGCCAAGCTAGCCTTCGCGGGGATTGGCATCGCGGTGGTGATTGGCTTAACGATGGGAATTATCGCTGCGAAATACAAGAATACGCTCTTGGACTTTATGCTGATGGCGACAGCATCGATCGGATTATCGCTCCCGAGCTTCTGGCTAGGGTTAATCGTAATCATGTTCTTTTCCGTTCAATTAGGCTGGTTTCCAATCGCGGGTGGTACGGGATGGAAGGATCTTGTTTTGCCTGCTTTTACCTTGGGCGTTTTGTCTTCCGCGATGATTAGCCGACTGACGCGTTCAGGTATGGTCGAAGTGCTTTCCCATGATTACATTCGAACGGCACGGGCCAAGGGCTTGAGGGAGACGATCATCCTATTCCGGCACGCCCTGTGCAATGTCATAATTCCTGTTGTTACGGTGGTAGGCTTGCAAATCGCGACTCTGCTGGGCGGTGCGGTTATCATCGAGCAAGTGTTCAACTGGCCTGGGATCGGCACATTGGCAATCCGTGCGATTTCAGCCCGTGATTTTCCGATGATTCAGGGTATTGTGCTGCTTATGGGCTTCGTCTACGTTGTGGTAAATATGATGGTCGACCTGCTCTATGGTTTGATTGATCCGCGTGTCGACCTTATTGCGGAAAAGGAGGGGCGGTAACTTGAATGAGGTGAGCAAAACCGCCGTACATGGGGCGACGCATGCCAAAACCCCGATTTTTCCCAAGCTTGCATTTTGGGGGAAAATCAAGAAACAGCGAGCAGCAAAACTAAGCTTGGTGGTGCTTTTACTCATTTCTACGATTGGAATCGTCGGGCCATGGATCGCTCCTTATGACCCTACTGAAAGTAACTACGATGCCTTTTTGCAAGGCCCGTCTGCCAAGCATGTTCTCGGAACGGATGCGATCGGCCGTGATTTGCTTTCCCGTATTTTATACGGAACGCGCGTTACGCTTGTGGTTGCTGTCATGGCGGTCGGCATCACAGTAGCGGCAGGAACGATGATTGGTGTCATCAGTGCGTATGTGGGAGGATTTATTGATCACCTGCTCATGCGGATTATGGATATTTTGCTCGCCTTGCCTGGAATCATTTTGGCCTTGGCCATTGTCGCGGCGCTTGGACCGAGTCAAACCAATGCGATGATCGCAATCGGTATTTCTTCGATTCCGAGCTTTGCGCGTCTGACCAGAGCAGCGACGCTCGTCATCATGTCGTCTGGATATGTGGAAGCCAGCAGATCGATCGGGACGCCGAGCTGGTGGATCATTCTTTTTCAGGTGCTCCCCAATATTACGAATGTATTGTTCGTTTACATGACACTGTTCGTCGGGGGAGCGATTCTCGATACGGCTGCATTGGGCTTTATCGGCTTGGGCGCACAGCCACCGACTCCCGAATGGGGGACCATGCTCAATGAAGGAAAAGATTATTTGTCCGATGCCTGGTGGCTTGCGACATACCCGGGATTGGCCATCACGATCGTCGTGTTGGCAGTAAACCGGTTGGGAGATGCCTTGCGTGATATTTTTGATCCTCGTACCCAAAAGTAAAAGGCCAATAAGAGGATTGAAGAGGGGGTTCCCTATATGGCGAATGTATTGGAAGTGACAGGGCTGACAACCCGGTTCTCGAAGGAGTCGGGTACGATTACGGTTGTAGATCAGCTTGATTTGCATGTAAAAAAAGGGGAGACACTCGGAATTGTCGGAGAGTCGGGGTGCGGCAAGAGCGTCACTTCGCTCTCGCTCATGCGACTGTTGGACAATAATGCCACTTTGACTGGAAGCATTCGATTGAACGGGAAAGAAGTGCTTACGCTGAGTGAAGCCGAGATGCGTAGTCTCAGAGGCAAAGAAATGGCGATGATTTTTCAGGAACCGATGCATTCGTTAAATCCGGTGTTGACGATCGGCCGGCAAATCAGTGAGGTACTGCAAGAGCACGAGGGTAAAAGCAAAGCGGCGGTAAAGCAACGGGTACTGGATTTGCTTACCGTTGTTGGCATCTCCCGAGCCGAAGAGATTTACAGGGATTATCCGCACCGTTTGTCAGGAGGAATGAGGCAGCGGGTGATGATTGCCATGGCGATCGCATGCAATCCGTCATTACTGATCGCTGATGAACCGACTACCGCATTGGACGTGACCATTCAAGCGCAAATCTTGAATCTGATCAAAAAAATCAGAAGGGAAATCGGCATGTCAGTGATCATGATTACGCATGATCTAGGAGTGGTCGCTGAAATGTGCGACCGCGTCATGGTCATGTATGCGGGACAAGCGATTGAAACAGCGGACGTACGGTCGTTGCTGCGCAATCCGAAGCACCCGTATACCGTGGGCTTGCTACAATCGACGCCAAGGAAACGCGCAAAGAGACTCCACAGCATAAAAGGCAGTGTGCCGACACCGGAAAATAAACCCAATGGGTGCCGGTTTGCGCCGCGATGCGATAGAGTGATGGAGATATGTTGGGAGCGGAATCCTGTGCTCCGCTCAGTGGATCAGTATTCTTCTTGTCGATGCTGGTTATTTACCCAAGACAAGGGTCATGAACAGGAAAGCTCGGTGGTAGGTGGATGACGACTCCAATCTTGGAAGTGAAAGGGCTGCGAAAGCTGTTTCGCATGAAAAAAGGGTGGTTTCAACAACCGCATTATGTTCATGCTCTAAACGGGATTGATATGAGAGTCTATGAAGGAGAAACGCTGGGGATTGTCGGGGAGTCAGGCTGCGGAAAGTCTACACTGGGAAAATGTATTCTGCGTTTGCTGGAGCCGGTCCAGGGTGAAATTCGTTTCCAAGGTAACGAAATAGGAAAAATGAACAAAAATGAAATGCGTGCGGTAAGGCGAAATATGCAAATGGTTTTTCAAAATCCATTTGAAACATTGAACCCGAAATTAACGATCGGGCACATCTTGACGGAGCCGCTGATTTCGCATGGTATACCTCGAGATCAGCGACAAGCGCTGCTGGAAGAGACGATTGAGATTGTCGGCATGAGCAAGCAGCATCTATCTCGCTATCCTCACGAATTTTCCGGAGGGCAAAGACAACGAATTGGCATCGCCCGCGCCCTGATTCTTCGGCCAAAGCTGATTATCGCAGATGAGCCTGTCTCCGCACTGGATGTGTCGATTCAATCGCAGATCCTTAATTTGCTGCAGGATTTGCAAGAACAATTTTCCTTGACCTATGTCTTCATTTCGCATGATTTGAGCGTAGTTGAGTACATTGCCGATAAAGTGGCGGTCATGTATTTAGGTGAAATCATCGAGTATGCTGAGAAAGAGAAGCTGTTTGGACGACCGCTGCATCCCTATACACAAGCATTGCTTTCAGCCAAACCTATTACCGATCCGGATGATACGCGAGAGCAAATTGTGTTGTCGGGAGATCTCCCGTCTCCGTCTAATCCGCCCGTGGGTTGTAAATTTCATCCGCGCTGCCGTTCCAGCATGGAAATATGCAAAGTCGAATTGCCAAAGCTGTGTGAAATAGAAGGGCAATCGGTCGCTTGTCATCTCTATCAATCATATCCCGCAATCGATCCTTCTTAGAGCAAGATGACAGATCTCCAGTCCATCCTGTGGAGCAGTCGTTTGGATGAAAACACGGTACATCGGATAAAAGGAGGATCGAAATGTTTGATCTTGGGATCCCGTTTAAAAAAATGAATGGCTGTGGCAACGACTTTATTGTGGTAGACAATCGCGATGGCCTGTTGAACGAGGTTGCGCTTCCAGCCTTTGTCCAAAATGTATGCAGGCGAGGTACTTCAATCGGTGCGGATGGGTTCATGCTGCTGGAGAACTCCAACATCGCCGATTTTAAAATGAGGTATTTTAACGCTGATGGCAGTGAAGGAGAAATGTGCGGCAATGGTGCAAGGTGCATGTCGCGCTTTGCTTACCACATCGGAGCAGCCAAGACGAAGATGAGCTTCGAAACGATAGCTGGCATCTATCAGGCAGAGCTCAATCAGAACGGCGTGAAGGTCAAGTTCCCCGACGTTCAATTGCAAGCACTGGAGCTACATCAACCATATAAATGGGACGGACCGAGCGGCGTCTACCACTATGGTGTTGTCGGAGTTCCCCACACGGTCTGGTTTGTCGAAAATGTTTTCGCGATAGCGGACGACCAGCTTAGAGATTGGGGACGAATGGTCAGAAATGATTTACAGCGGTTTCCCAATGGTACTAATGTAAATTTTGTGGAACGGATTGATAGGCAAACGCTTAGCATCAGAACCTATGAGCGCGGAGTAGAGGCAGAAACCTACGCGTGCGGTTCCGGATCGACTGCTGCAGCAATCATTGCCGGTATTTTAGGACATGTAGACACTTCTGTGAACCTGCTTACTCGAGGGGGAACACTTAAAATTTCTTACCATCTCTCAGATTATGCTGCCGAGTCCGTTTATTTGGAAGGCAACTCAAAGCTGGTAGCAGAAGGACATTTATTGCCCGATGCATGGGGCACGATGATGAAATAGCCTCATGTCATAAAACAGCTCGCTCATTGGTATCTATCGCCAATGAAGTGAGCTGTTTTTATACGACGAATAAGACACAAGGTGACATATTTACAGGTATAGAATGGGTGGTAGATCAACGAAAGGAGTAACCACTCATGACACGAAGAATCATATTAGATTTAGCCGTTACTTTAGATGGGTTTATTGAAGGGAAAAATGGAGAAGTTGATTGGTGCATAATGGACTCTGAGATGGGGTTTGTTCATTTCTTACATCAAATTGACACGATTCTATATGGAAGAAAAAGTTATGATTTATGGGGACAATTTACGCCGGAAATGGAACATTCTGATAAGGAAAAAGAGTTTTGGGGATTGGTTCATAGCAAAGAAAAATATGTGTTTTCCAAGACACAAAAAGGTACGGATAAGAAAGCAACATTCATCCATGATCACATTCTTGAAGAAGTCAATCTATTAAAGAATAAGCCCGGTAAAGACATCTGGCTATATGGTGGAGCAAGTCTTATTACAACATTTATCAATTTAGAGCTGGTAGATGAAATTCGCTTATCTGTTCACCCTGTTATTTTGGGAGAAGGAAAACCGTTGTTTATGGATATAAAACAGAGGTTGAATGTAAAATTGGTGAATACAAGAACGTTCTCCTCTGGCGTTGTGCAACTCATCTATCATTTGAACGGGAAGTAATATATTTTAATCAAACCAGCGGTGAGTCTAAGACTGTATTTTCAGGTCTTGGCTCGCTGCTCGTTTATTTTTCAGAGTCAGTCCAAAACCAATGTTTATGAGGCTGGGGGCCAATAGATTGAAGAATCGATGGGGATCGTGGTAGAATTTGTCACGAGATCATGTGTTTCTAAAACAGGTTTGACTAAATATACCGGAGTGGAGATAAGATCATGAAAACGGAAATCATGAATAGATTCATCTCTTACGCACAAGTTGATACACAATCCGATGAAAACAGCGAAACTTGCCCTTCAGCACCAGGGCAGCTAGTACTTGCCCAAATGCTTGTTGACGAACTGAAAGCCATCGGTATGCAGGAAGTTACGATGGATTCGAACGGTTATGTAATGGCAACCCTACCGTCCAATACAGACAAAGAAATTCCCACAATCGGTTTTCTTGCTCATATGGATACGGCCACGGATTTTACCGGGGCTGACGTGAAGCCGAAAGTCATTGAAAATTATAACGGAGAAGACATTGTCTTGAATGAAGCACAGAATATTCTCCTTTCGCCGCGCGAGTTTCCTGAGCTGGCTAGCTACAAAGGCCACACCTTAATTACGACAGACGGTACCACTTTACTAGGGGCTGACGATAAAGCCGGTATTGCCGAAATCATGACCGCCATGGCTTATCTGGTTCGTCATCCAGAACTGAAACACGGGAAAGTAAGAGTAGCCTTCACTCCGGATGAAGAAATCGGCAGAGGCCCTGATAAATTTGATGTGTCCGCCTTCGACGCAGTATATGCCTATACGATGGATGGCGGCCCTCTTGGAGGGATCGAGTACGAGAGCTTTCATGCTGCATCAGCCACTATTATCTGTAAAGGGAAGAACGTTCACCCCGGATCGGCCAAAGGCAAAATGGTCAACGCTGCTAAAATAGCCATGGAGCTGCATGGAAAGCTGCCGGTTAATGAAACGCCTGAGGAGACGGAAGGCTACGAAGGCTTCTATCATCTGTCTTCCATTCAAGGTGACGTCGAGCAAACGCAGCTTCGTTATTTAATCCGGGATCACGATCGTAATCGGTTTCAGGAGAGAAAATCTGAACTGGCTCGTATGGCAGAAGAGTTACAGAAAAAATACGGAGAGAAGCGAATTGAGCTCGAAATCAAAGACGAATACTTCAACATGCGGGAAAAGATTGAGCCTGTAATGGAAGTAGTGGACATTGCTATACAAGCGCTCGAAAACCTCGGAATCGAACCGATTATTCAGCCGATTCGCGGTGGTACCGATGGCTCCCAGCTATCCTACATGGGGTTGCCAACACCGAATATTTTCACAGGAGGGGAAAACTACCACGGGCGGTTCGAGTACGTTTCCGTTGACAACATGATACACGCTGTGAACACCATCATCGAAATCGTTAAATTGTATGAGCAAAGAGCTTGAGGGGCGAGGTAGCCTTGTGATGATATATGGAAGGAAAGTAAGTTAGCAGATTTATATCCAACTGACATTGAAGCAAAGCGAGCAAAGGGCGGATGTCTAGTAGAGACGATTTGCCCTTTGTCATGAGTCATTTTAAACCTGCTTTGCCTGCACGTACAAAGTTACCTTGTCTAGAATTACAGTGGGTGAATCCTCACCTATTGACACATCATACATTACGAAGATATTATAGACATAATAAATCTACAATGGTTACGAAAAGCAGCCAGAGCTTGTTATATAGCGATGTTTTGCACCAGGAATTATTTTGATCAAGGGAGGCCGGTAAGTATGGGGAATATTTGGAATGAGCGTTATAATACTGACGAATATTACTACGGGGAAGAGCCAAACGTATTTATTCAACAACAAGCTTTCCGCTTAGAACCATCTCAAAAAGTTATTGCGTTTGCAGAAGGTGAAGGCCGGAATGCCGTTTTTTTAGCAAAAGGGAATCTAGAAGTGACAGCCATTGACTATGCGGAAAGCGGATTGCAAAAAACGAAAAAACTGGCTCAGAAGCATGGCGTTCACGTACACACCCAAAAAATTGACTTGCTGGAGGAAGATGTCCCGCAAGAGGAATATGACGCCGCGATTATGGTATATGGACATTTTCATAAAGACGCTCAGACCACGGTTCTTAATAAAATGAAAAAGGCGATAAAGCCCAAAGGAATTCTCATGCTTGAGGTATTCTCCGAGAAACAACTACAGTATGGTACGGGCGGACCTTCAGAGCTTGAACTGCTATATGACCCCAAAGAAATCCTTGCTTGGTGCGAAGGGCATGAGGTGATCCATTTCTTCTATGGCGAACAAGAGCGTGTGGCAGGAAAGGCACACACTGGATTAGCCCATGTTATCCAGCTTGTATTAAGAAAATGATAGAGAATCATCGTAAGCGAAGTTGAACCGATTTCGCACAAAAAGCCCACATTCCGTTACGGGAGAAAAGTGGGCTTTTTGTAATGGATCGAATGGAAGTTCATGCAGGAAAGCGGCTAACGAGCTGGTGAGAAGATCATAATCTACACGGTCCATGCATACGTTAGAATCAGCATAAAATAGAAAATGAAAGAGTTCATATATTTTATCGTGTTTATACGATGCCACTGGCGACTGTCCATAATCCTTACCATGAAAAAAGCAAAAAGATGTTGATTTCCCCTGTTAACTGCTATATAACTTAATTAGAAGTATTATTATTTAATACTTAATTTAAATGACGGGAGAGGGACAAATGGACTCTATGGCAACTGCTAACACTGGAAAGTGCCCGTTTTCGCACGGTAGCACTACGAATCACAACCCTAGTGCTACATCGAACAAACACTGGTGGCCCAACCAGTTGAACTTGAACATCCTGCATCAGCATGACAGAAAATCTAACCCTATGGGCGAAGACTTTAATTATGCAGAAGAGTTCAAAAAGCTGGACTACCATGCCCTCAAGCAAGACCTTTATGATCTAATGACAAACAGCCAAGATTGGTGGCCTGCCGACTACGGACATTATGGGCCTTTATTTATTCGTATGGCTTGGCACTCCGCTGGTACATACCGTACAGGAGACGGCCGTGGCGGTGCTGGAACTGGCACACAGCGTTTCGCTCCGCTTAACAGTTGGCCAGACAATGCCAACCTTGACAAAGCTCGTCGACTTCTATGGCCGATCAAGCAAAAATATGGCAACAAGATCTCTTGGGCCGACTTGTTAATTCTAGCAGGGAATGCTGCTATTGAATCCATGGGCGGGAAGACAATCGGTTTTGGAGGCGGACGCGCGGACGTTTGGCATCCAGAAGAAGATATTTATTGGGGTGCGGAAAAGGAATGGTTAGGCGATGAGCGTTACACCGGCGATCGTGAGCTCGAGAATCCGCTTGCAGCTGTTCAAATGGGTCTGATTTATGTGAACCCCGAAGGTCCGAACGGGAATCCAGATCCGCTTGCGAGTGCTCGCGACATTCGCGAAACCTTCAAACGCATGGGAATGAACGATGAAGAAACGGTTGCACTCGTGGCAGGTGGCCATACATTTGGGAAGGCCCACGGCGCAGGAGATGCTGCTCTTGTAGGCCCAGAGCCGGAAGCTGCTCCTTTGGAAGCAATGGGCTTAGGATGGCAGAGCACACACGGTTCCGGTAAAGGTCGGGACGCCATTAGCAGCGGTATTGAAGGTGCATGGACTGCAAATCCGACACAATGGGATAATGGTTTCTTTGAACTATTGTTCGGATATGAATGGGAGCTGACCAAGAGCCCTGCAGGTGCACACCAGTGGGTTGCTGTTAATCCTGCTGATGAGCATCTTGCACCGGATGCAGAAGATGCGTCCGTTCGTGTTCCAACGATGATGACCACTGCGGATATGGCCCTGCGTATGGATCCAGTATACGAAAAGATTTCTCGTCGTTACTATGAGAATCCAGAGGAGTTTGCGGATGCATTTGCAACTGCATGGTTCAAGCTCACACACCGCGACATGGGGCCTCGCTCAAGATATTTAGGCCCAGAAGTTCCAGCAGAAGATTTTATCTGGCAAGATCCTGTACCCGCTGCTGAGTATGAATTAACAGATGCAGATATAGCAGAACTGAAAACACGGATATTAGACTCGGGTCTTACTGTCAGTGAGCTGGTCACAACGGCTTGGGCTTCCGCTTGTACCTTCCGTGGCTCGGATATGCGTGGTGGCGCGAATGGTGCTCGCATCCGTCTTGCTCCACAGAAGGAGTGGGAAGTGAATGAGCCGAAAAAGCTTGAAAAAGTACTTACGATCCTCGGAGTCATTCAAGAGGACTTTGGTAAAAAAGTCAGCATGGCCGATTTGATTGTACTCGGCGGTAGTGCCGCAGTAGAAAAAGCTGCACAAGATGCTGGCTTTGATGTGACGGTTCCTTTTGCTCCTGGACGTGGCGATGCAACACAAGAGCAGACAGATGAAGAAAGCTTTGCTGTACTCGAGCCAATCGCTGATGGTTTCCGGAACTATCAGAAGAAACAATATCGTGTCAGCCCTGCGGAACTCCTGATAGACAGAGCACAGCTACTAAACCTTACTGCTCCAGAAATGACTGCACTCGTTGGCGGTATGCGTGTTATCGGGACAAACCATGGTGGCACACAACACGGCGTATTCACGGATCGCGTCGGTACACTCACGAACGACTTCTTTGTTAACTTGCTAGACATGGGAGTACAGTGGAAGCCTGTAGAAGGTGGCGTATTTGAAGGACGTGATCGCAAAACCGGTGAAGTCTTGCGTACAGCGACTGCTGTTGACCTCGTGTTCGGTTCAAACTCCGTTCTTCGTGCCATTGCAGAAGTTTATGCACAAGACGATAACAAAGAAAAGTTTGTGCGTGACTTCATCGCAGCATGGGTGAAGGTAATGAATGCAGATCGTTTCGATCTTAAAGAAGCATAATCTGAAAATGTAAAGCAAAGAACAGGATTTGTTGTAGAATTCTGTTCTTTGCTTTTCTTTTCTATAGTAATATTAGTAATTGAATCGGTTAAAGAAATGCGAGACCCGCTCTTGAAAACCACCTGATGCAAGCCGCCAGGTGGTTTTAATCTTCCCTAGAATTTACAACTTAGAGACAACTGAAAGATACTTTTAACATATGAACGCTATATTCTATGAACTGTAACAAGGGTTTTGTGCACAAACCAAAAACAAAAATTTTCAGGAGGCATTACTATGAACAAAAAAAATATGCTCGTTTTTTCTATGGCACTAACAATTGTAGGCGGTGCTACAGCAGCTGTATTTGCAGCCGAAAACGCAGTTCAATCTACTAAAAACAAAGTCGTAACAGTGGCAAGCAAAGCAGGAAATGACTCAAATCAAACAACTGTAGCCAAAGTAGCAAATGGAAAGATTAGTGATGAAGAAGCCGTAAAAATGGCAACCAAAGCTCTAAAAGACTATATGGGGCTTGACGCGAAATCTTTTGGTGAGGCACGTGTGAATAGAACGAACGCGCAAGAAGATTTTAAGTTCTTCATGGATTTATATTCAAAAGAAGATGCAGCTGTATTAAAAGAAAACGCGAAAAAAGATACGGCAAATGTTATCGTGGTACAGTTTGTTCGTGCTGAAGACTTAAACCAGCCAATGCCCGCTTCTAATCGCATTGTTATAAATGAAGCAACAGGGGAAATTGTTTCTTTAACTGCTTTCACGAATGAAAATCGAAGCTCAGAGACAACAATCGATGATGCGAAAGTTAAAACTGCGGTAATCAACTTTTTTGATAAACAACAGAAAAATGTTAAGGTAAATACGATGAAGGTTAGTAAGACGGCTAATTCCGGAACCATACGTGTTCTTTGCGATCTGGAAGATGGAAGGGATGTAACAATGACAATGAGTCTGAAGAATTATTCAGTATCTAGTTATGAGATTAATTATGACAGACTACTCCCTCTACCTTCTGAAGAAAATGATTACCGTGAGAATTTCAGAGAACTGTAAGTAAATTAAGATATTGCAGGGACGAAAAACATGGAGTAGGTGCCCCAAATGGTACTTACTCCATCTAACAGCTACAAAAGGAATGAGGTAAAAACAGAATGATCAAAATTTTAGTTGTTGAAGACGATATCGCAGTAGCAAATTTAATAAAATTGAATTTAAATACCGCAAATTATGAGAGTTCAATCGTTTTTAATGGAGAGGAAGCCCTGAGTGTAATTGAAAGCGATCGTTTTGATCTCATCCTTTTGGATGTCATGCTTCCAAAAGTGGATGGATTTACTTTGTTTGAAAAAATTAAACCTTTAGGGATACCTGTCATTTTTTTAACTGCGAAAAGTTCTGTCACAGATAAGGTGTATGGATTAAAAGCGGGAGTAGATGACTATATTACGAAGCCCTTTGAAGGAATTGAATTGCTGGCTAGGATTGAAAATGTATTAAGGCATTACAATAAAAAAAGCAACATCATAAATTTTAAAGACACAGAAGTATACTTGCAAGAAATGAAGGTGAAAAAGAACGGTGAAATGATTGAGCTTACTTTGAAGGAGTTCGAATTATTGGTGTTTTTAGTGCAAAATAAAAACATCGTATTAACGAGGGAAAAAATCATAGAAAAAATTTGGGGATATGACTACGTTGGCGAGACTCGAACGATTGACAACCATATACAAAAGCTAAGGAAAAAGCTGGGATGGAAAGATGAAATTAAAACAGTATTTAAATTGGGATATAGGCTGGAAGAATAAATGAAATTTTGGCAGAGGATATTTTTATGTACATTAATTATATTCGAAATCTTTTTTGTACCAGCATCCATTTACCTTATTCATAGCAGCTTTGAACTCAATCTCAATATGGAGATCCGTTCCGGGATAAGTGAACAGGATCGATTTGCTAACTCTTTAGAATCAAATCTATATTTACTTAAAGTTCAAAAATCTTCAACCCCAGATGCAGAAGGAGTTGGCAAACCAAACATAGATTCCATGATTCGTACGTACTTGGACAACCTCGGAGAACAGGATGTGTATCTGGATGTAATAGATGAAAATAGCAAAGTTATTTTTAGCCATTTTAAAAACAACAAGATAACTCTTACGAATCGCGAAGAATTAAACATCCCATCAGATAAAGTAAATTACATCATACGGGATCTAGGGGAAAAGACGTACTTATTTATCGCTAAGAATATTTATTTGGAAAATAATCACTATAAGCTTTCTTATGTGAAAGATATTTCGAGTGTTTATGAAAATAGAGAAGACTTATTAAGCCTTTTAATCAAGCTAAATGCTCTTATTTCAGCAATTTTGGTCATCGTTACCATCATCATGAGCAAGTTTATCGTAAAGCCGATTAATAAACTGATCCAATCAACAAGAATAATTGCAGGTGGGAATTTCAGCGAAAGAGTCATGGTCAAATCGAAAGACGAAATCGGGTTGTTAGCGGAAAATTTCAATTTGATGGCCGTTGATGTAGAAGATAAAGTAAACCAGCTTAAAAGATCTTCAGAAGACAAGCAAAGGTTTATCGATAACCTGGTACATGAACTTCGGACTCCTTTAACTTCGATCATAGGCTATGCGGATTATTTACGAACGAATAAATATGATGAAGAGACTTATATCAACTCATTAAGCTTTATCTATGATGAAGGAAAGCGGCTAGAGAAACTGACATTTAAGCTTATGGAGCTCATTGTTTTGCGAAAAGAAGATTTTGAGTTAAAAAAGGGAAAGCTTGACGAACTTTTTGTGGAAATCAAACATTCCTTTATTCCAAAGCTGAACATAAAGAATATGGATCTGGAAATATCGTCGGAGCATCTGAGTGTTTTAATGGATAAGGATTTGATGAAAATTTTACTTGCAAACCTGATAGACAATGCGATTAAAGCATCGAAGAACAACGATAAAATACTTCTACGTTCATACAGAAATACGGAGTCAAAAATTATTCTTGAAGTGAAAGATACAGGGATCGGTATTCCTGATGACGACATAACAAAAGTTTTTGAGCCATTCTTTATGTCCGACAAATCGAGATCGAGAGCCAATGGAGGAGGGCTTGGCCTCGGGCTTTCATTATGTAAGGAGATTGCCAAAATTCATGACGCTGAAATAAGATTAGAAAGTAAGCTCGGTGAAGGTACTATTATCCAATTGGTTTTTCATTGTTAAAACGCTTTTCTACCGAGGAAAGGTAAATAAAAGAGGAAGATTGATGGAGGATGCACAAAGCCGAATGAAAGTACAACCGGACGATACCTATGAGCATATGTAAGGAGTGCTCCTCGAGTCGATGGAGAGCCAGTGTCGCCTATACCGTCGCTGTTTTTGTTGTCATGGCGTTGGGCTTAGGGTCCAGAGCGTTCGTCGATGTGTTGCCAGTCTTTGTAGCTGAGCATTTTGGCGATGCATTATGGGCCTGCATGATCTACTTTGGCTTCCGCACTTGTTATGCTCATAAAAAGATTTCTTTCTCATTGTGGTGCAGCCTCGTGTTTTGCTTTGCGATCGAGGCCAGCCAATTATATCAGGCCGACTGGATCAAGTCTCTCCGGGAGACAACTCTTGGGGCGTTGGTATTAGGAAAAGGCTTTTTGACGGTGGACCTTGTGCGGTACACTGCGGGATCTGCCGTCGCTACCTTGCTAGACCTAGCTTGGCGTAAGCGCTCGTGATGAGGCCTATCGCAAACTTCGAGGAGGGATCATGTTGCAACAGCTATTTACTGATATGATTAAACAGGACGTAAAGCCATTCCTTTCCAATCGCGGCTTCGCAAAGAAGGGGTTGAATTTCACTAAGAAAACAGAAAGCCTGATCTACATGTTCCATTTCCAAAAATCTGCTGGCAATGCAGCGGACCATGTAATGTTCTATGTGAACTGTGGTATTTATGCAGTAGAGTTGGCACAGATACAATCGAGAGCGATTCTTACAGCACCTCAAGAAGCGGAGTGTCACTTCAGAGCAAGAATGAGGGAAATTGTTGAGTCTGTTCCAGATCGATTTTCAATCACTCCTGACACGAATATGGATGATGTAAGAGTAACGCTGCTAAATGGCTTAGATGAGGTTATTCATTTCTATGATACGATGACCAGTGCCAGATCCATTGTGGATTATTACACTTCAGGTCCATTTTTACATCTGGGCGAAGAGAGCTTTCATTTGCTATTACAATCCAATGATGTAGTAGCAGCTAAACATTATTTGAATGCTTTGCAGGAAAAGCACGGAACAGAAAAGCGTTGGACCATATTCGAAAATAAATACAAGGCCATCTTCCATAAATATGGAGTGGAATTTTGATAAGCGATAAGTCACAGCGGTCAGTCTAAGACTTTGTATTCAGGTCTTCGGTGGCCGCTATCTCATTTAGTGGAGCCAGCACTAAACCAATTTTTGGGAAAATAGGCGAACGAGATAGGCGGAAAATCCATAATGTAAAGTGTGTGACAGCTAATGGAGGGGGGAAGTTATGTACGGGTGGTATCCACAAGAGGGTTATTATCCAATTTCAGCGGGAGAAGGCAGACACTACAACGATTATGAATTACTGAGACACATTGCTAGGTTAGAGCGACAGCTAGCGGAAGTACAAGGAGCAATGTCAGCATGTACAAAAAAGAATGGCGCATTAAAAAAGGATCTAGAAGTTGTTAGACAGCAAAGCTCAGTGCAAACGCAAAACGACCAAACCTATCAATCTCCAGCAGTAGATAAAGTTAATGTCAAATGTATAGCAGCGACAGAGACATCGGTAACCTTTGAAATATCGGGAAGAAGATTAACATTTGATAGCGATTATTATGGGAATTATGTAGGTGAGTATACTCCTGGAAAAGTATACGTGGCCATGGCAGATTACGGAGCTGGGCAAATCTATCTGACCATTAAAGATGATAATGAAATTTGGCATACCTTTAGATATTCACGAATCCAATCGTAATTAACAAGATATGCTCGCTTCTTTTGATTTTTGTCGAGTGATATAACCAAGAATACTGACTGCGTCTTGGCAGAAAATGCTTATGTCACTCGACAGTGTAGTTAATTCGGGAATTGGTATGTAAATAAATACTTATATGAACTGAGATAAACTGTATGAGAATGATTGGATAAATTTTGAATTTGTGGTAGAATTGATATTGAAATGAACGATTCAAAAACTACTTCCATCCAGTTGTGCCTTACGAGCTGGCAGAAGGTATTTCTCAACCTAACATTTAGATAAATTCCTAAATATCTAAAAATGATGTAGGAAAGTAGGATCGATTGATTATGTCAATGAATTACGCATTTAAGGCACTCTCTGATCCCACAAGAAGAAAGATTCTTGACCTGTTGAGGGAGAAAGATATGACGGCTGGAGAAATAGCCGATCATTTTCAAATGACTAAGCCCAGCATCTCCCACCATCTCAGTTTGTTGAAACAGGCACAAATGGTATACGACGAACGAAAGGGGCAGAACATCTACTACTCACTGAACACGACCGTTTTTCAAGACTTATTAAAATGGTTTATCCAATTCCATTAGAAAGTGAGGGAATCACATGAATAAATCCAACTTGTCTCTTTTATTTTTTGTCATCAGTGTTGTCTTGAGCGCAATTTGTTATCCCTCCATGCCAGATCAGATGGTCATTCATTGGGGACCAAATGGCGAACCGAATGGTTTTGCGCCTAAGCTTGTGGGTGTATCCTTTATTCCGGTTGTGATGCTGTTTCTTTTCGTGGCTGTTCGCAGTCAAAAACAGTATTATCAAAGGTTCCAAAGCAGTCACGATACAATCTTGCATACATTAATGATCGTACTTCTCGTCATCCATAGCGTGATAATCGCATATGGATATGGGTATATGTTAAATATTGGGATATTCGTAACCCTTATTTTGGGAATTCTCTTTGTAACGATAGGGAATTTTATGCCTCGTTTTCGACATAACTATCTGATTGGGATACGCACGCCATGGTCACTCGCTTGTGAAGAGGTCTGGAAAAATACCCACCTATTGAGTGGGCGTGTGTTCTTCATCGGAGGAATCCTCATCATGCTCACCTCATTCTTACCAACAACCATACATTACATCCTTATGTTGATCATTGTGTTGGTGACAATTCTGATTTCTATCGG
This sequence comes from Brevibacillus sp. NRRL NRS-603, assembly GCF_003013445.1. Lineage (NCBI taxonomy): Bacteria > Bacillati > Bacillota > Bacilli > Caryophanales > Paenibacillaceae > Brevibacillus > Brevibacillus sp. NRRL NRS-603. The sequence continues at coordinate 297,825 of NZ_PXZN01000012.1, forward strand.
AAGCAGCCACTACTATTACAAAAAAGCAGGAAGGGGAAAGTAGAATGAAAAACTTGAAAATAGCATTTCTGTTATCGTTAGTGAGCGCTATCGGTTTTATCGCAGCTATTCCGTATTTGCTGGCAATTGGCGGGGATGCATTAGCTCTGGTACCTCTCCCGCTACCGGTTGCCATGACCATTTTCGTCTTGCAGGGAACCATCATGGCATTTCTGTTTTCGTGGATTGGATTGACCTTCGCAACCAAGCTAGGGCTGGATGCCCCTGTCCTTCGGAAATGGTTATATAAAACGGGTGGAGAGTCCTTCAACAAAAAGGGAATCATTCAAGCAGTCATCTTTGGCTTTGCAGCAACAGGTCTGCTCCTCCTACTGGAATTTGCCGTTTTCCAACCATTACTGCCAATCTTGGCGGAAAAAGCACAAGACGTAGAAGTGTCGACTTGGGCAGGTATCCTGACAGCCATTCAAGGCGGAGTTTACGAGGAAGTCATGGTTCGTTTGTTCATGATGACAATGATCGTGTGGATTTTGAGCAAGCTATTCGGACGTAAATCATCCCCTAAGCCCTGGATGTACTGGGCAGGCATCATTGGGGCAGCCCTTATATTTGGGCTTGGTCATCTCCCTGCGGCAAATGTCTATTTTGGTGAGATTACCCCGCTGTTGTTCATTCGCACGATCGCCCTTAACGGCGTGGCAGGTATATTATTCGGTTACCTCTACTGGAAGCGTGGACTGGAGTACGCAATGATTGCTCACGCGATAGGGGATATCATCCTTCATGGGTTCATTAAATAGACTGTTTCCCACACAGATTCCTTTTGTATAGAAACATACAATTTCTTTACATTTCGCGAGATTATTCGCGTACATAGATCAAAAACTCCGTCGTAAGGTGGTTTTTGGTCTTCTTTCTGTTTGGTCAAAAAGCGGAATGAAAAACAATTTTTAATTTTTATGGAAATTTATTGAATACCAAAAAAATGAGGGGTAATATAGAGGATGGAATTTATTAGGAATGAGGGGGGCATGCCTTGCGTTTTCTAACGAATTTTTCTCTCAGAAACTCAACCGCTATTATTATTATGACCCTGCTTGTCGTAGTTAGTGGAATCATTGCCGCCATGTCTCTCAAGGTAGAGAACATGCCGGATATCACTTTCCCTGTGCTTCTAGTCAATACTACTTATCCGGATGCATCACCAGAAGATGTTCTCGATGATGTAACTAAGCCATTGGAACGTGAAGTTGGGCATGTCACAGGTGTTAAGGCAGTGGAGTCGTACTCAAGCAACAATAGTTCCACGCTACAGGTCTACTTGGAGACTGGTTCAGATGTACAAGCTGTCAGGGACGAGCTGGAAAGAAAAATCTCCAGTATCGCGCTTCCTAGCAAAGTAAACAAACCGCAAGTGATGGTTCAGGGCTTCAGCAATCAACCCGTCTATTATCTGTTTGTGACAGGACAGGATAATGAGAGTGGACTCGATCATTTTGACAACGATGTAAAAGAAACGGTGCTCAAAGAGTTAGAAGGTATTGAAAGTGTTGATAAAGTATCAACAATAGGCGGGCAATTCAAAGAAATGAAAATCCTGCCAAAGGTAGATACACTAAACTACTACGGAATCTCTCCATTGCAGTTGAAACAGCTTTTACTTGACAATCACGTAGCGCTGCCTATCGGTTCGATCACCGAGGATGGGGAAGAGCGCATCATTCGCGTAGTGAGCCGTTACCGCAATGTAGAAGATATTCGTAACACCAAGATATTCCTCCCGAGTGACCCTAAAAATGGGCTTACCTACGTTAGGCTTGGCGATATTGCTGAAGTCAATTTTGATGAAGTCGTTAATTCGATCAGCCGCTATAACGGCAAGAATGGAATTAACATCAATATTTACAAAACACGTGACGCCAATGCGGTAGAAACCGGTGATGCCATTAATGCAAAATTATCCCTTTTGAAAGAGGAGTACCCGGACTTAACCTTTACCACGATTTATGACACTTCTGTCGATATCAAGAATTCGATTAACGGCATGCTCAAGGAAGGCTTGCTTGGAGCTATTATGGCTTCTGTAGTCATCTTGCTGTTTTTGCGTCATGTAAAAGCAACCCTCATCGTCCTAGTCTCTATCCCAACATCCATCCTAGTTAGTCTGATCTTCATGTCCTGGATGGGCATTACTCTCAATATGATCACCCTGTTCGGGATGGCAGTGGCTGTAGGACGAGTTGTGGATGACAGTATCGTCGTTATCGAGAATATTTTCCGCCACCTGCAATTGAACAAAGAACGCAAGGAAAGCTTGATTCAAATTGCCACCCACGAAATGCTACATGCCATTACCTCATCGACTTTTACAACAACCGCCGTATTTTTACCCATTGTCTTTGTTGGAGGGATGATCGGAGAAGTATTCCGCCCATTTGCACTAACCGTTGTCTGCTCGCTGTTTGCCTCACTATTAGTAGCCGTGACGATTGTTCCACTGTTAGCCAAGCTGATGATCTTAAAAGACCACAATATCAAGGAATATGAACATGGGAAAGGGTCTGACACGTACAGGAAGTTACTTCAATGGTCACTCAACCGCAAGCCTGCTGTCGGATTTCTGTCTCTCGTTCTATTTGTCGCAAGTTTAGCGCTTCTCCCGTATATGAAATACGGATTGTTTCCTGATCCGGAAGCGAAGTACATATTCGCGCAAGTAACGATGCCAAAAGGTACACAACTAGATGGACTCGATCAAACGGTTGCCCAGGTCGAAAGTAAATTGATGGAGCAGCCCGAAGTAGAGTACATAGAAATCAATCTTGGCTCGGAAAATGAAGCGGAAATACGCCAATCGAATCAGGCTCTCTTACTAATCAAAATAGGACAAGATGTGAATCTCGACCAAACGATCAAGAAATTTGAGGGAATCGTCAAACCTATGATTCCACTAGGATCTGAAATGGCCTTGACTAAACCTGGTAGCAGCGATACCAACAAGTTCAAGGTGATCCTGTATGGCCCAGATCTGGATCGTTTGAAAGAGGCAAGCGAAATAGTCAAATCAAACTTGAAAGTAAGTCCTCTGTTGACCAATGTGAAGGACAATTTGAACGATTTCAAAAATGAAGTTGTCATCAAAGTCGATCGAGACAAAGCCTCGGAACTGGGAGTTTCCCCTGTACAGGTGGCTCAAGAGATCAACCTCCTGGTTTCGGATACCCAAATTGGCAAGATCAAAGTCGACGACAAAGACTATAGTCTCTTCTTTGGACTCGGTGAAAACCATGCGCAATCGCTAGAGGAACTGAACAATATCTACATTCAAACGCCAAGCAAGCAACAAGTTCGTTTGGTGGACTTTGCCGAGATTGACCAAGAAAAGGTTCAATCACAAATCATGCGCAAGGACGAAAAACAATTCGTACAAATTACGGCAGATATCACGAGCGACAATAAAGGAGGAGCGAGTAATTTCCTGTTTGCGATGTTGCAAGCGGAAAAATTGCCTGCCGGAGTTACATTGTCATCTGAAGGCGTCTCAAGCGACATGGAAAAAAGCTTCAAAGATATGCTCTTAGCTATTGGTGCAGCAATATTTATCGTCTACATCGTCATGCTTATCACTTTTGGCAATGCTACGGCTCCACTTGCGATTCTACTGTCCCTGCCACTTGCTGTGATCGGCGGATTATTTGGCCTATTCATTTCGGATACCGTTCTCGATATAACGGCACTTATTGGCTTTTTGATGCTGGTCGGAATTGTTGTTACCAATGCAATCGTGTATGTGGACAATATTCAGCAACGAAGACTGGAAGGGACTTCTATGCGTGAGGCAGTTGTCGAAGCTGGCGTTACCCGCGTACGCCCCATCATTATGACGGCTGTTGCGACAGTCAGCGCGCTCTTGCCACTTTACCTCGGCTTTTCTGAAGGAGCGTTGATGACCAAAAGCTTGGCGATTGTGGTCATTGGCGGACTCGTTACATCAACGATCCTGACCTTATTCGTGGTTCCTATTGGGTATGAATTACTGTATCGGATCAAAAAAGACTTTTTTGCCCCTGATACCAAAGAATCGGAGATCGAGCCAAGTGAGGATATGTTTATTTCCGTGCTGAGAAGTTTACGCGATATGAAAAAGTCTGGGTAAGGCAGAGGGAGGAGTTTACTAAAAATGAAGAAGACGAAGCTAATCAGCTCAGGCGTGGCATGTCTTTTAGGCTTGACGATCATCTCGGGATGCAATTCACAATCCGTAGACAAGACCAATTCAACAGAAGGAAGAACACCAATCGAAAGCCAGTCCAGTACGGAGGTTGAAACGATTAAGGTGGAGAATTCCGTTGATGTTCAAGTAGAGGAAGTCATAGAAGGGGAACTCAAAGACTCCGACAGGTTACTGGCGGAGGTATTCGCCAACACGGATGTGAGTATTTACGGGAAAACTACCGGAACTGTCTCACAAATCTTGGTGAAAAAAGGGGACACAGTAAAAAAAGGGCAAGTCATCGGAAAGCTGGATCAAACCGAAGCGCAACTGAAACTGCGCCAAGCTGAGGCGGCATTAGCAGTCGCCAACGCAAATCTCGAGCACTCCAACAAAATGGGGACGTCTGGCGAATTGGCAAACAGTCAACTGAAGCAGGCGGAGCAAACCTATGCGAGTGTCAAGCGTACAATGGAACAAGGATTGACGCTGGCGCAAGCAAATTACAACCGCTCTAAAAAGCTGTTTGAAGAGAAAGCTTTGTCCAAAGGTGAGCTCGAGAATGCAGAAAACGCATTTCTGCAAGCAAAAAACCAGTATCAAAGCCAGCTGGATCAGGCGCAAACCGCTTTGATTAATGCTCGCTCGCAAGTGAATACAGCTGATAAAAATGGACGAGTCACGCAAGCAAATGTGCAACAAGGACAGGTTGAAGTGGATATTTCTAGGAATGCGTTGGAAAACACGCTGATTAAATCAACAATTGACGGCATTGTCACCGATATCCAAGTCCAAGAAGGCGATACGATCAACCCGCAAAAGCCTATTGCAACGGTAATTAACCTTGATCCGATGATTGTGAAGGTGAATGTGTCTGAAAAAGCGTTGGCAAGCTTTCAAAAAGGAACACAGCTAAATTTGCAGGTTCCCTCTCAAAATATCAAGGTCAAGGGCAGCATTACCTACGTGGGACTAAAGGCTTCTGACCAATCTAAGCTTTTCCCCGTGGAAATCGAAGTGCCAAATCCAAAAGGTACGCTACTTCCCGGAATGAAGGCAGAAGTTTCTTCAATCAATGGACAAGCAGGGATTCTCATACCGACAGATGCCATCCTGGAGAGAAATGGGAAATCGGTAGCCTTCGTCGTGAATGGAGAAAGAGTAACTGAGAAGGAAATCTCGATTGCTTCGAAAGGAACGGAGAAAACGCTTATCAGCTCCGGCGTGAAGCCGGGAGACAAGGTAGTTATCAAGGGGCAGTCACAATTAAAAGATCATGCAAAAATTCGCATTGTTCCCTAAGTAATAGCGAGGAGGATACCTATGCAAAAGATGCACGTTTCCCAGAACCGATGGCTACTCTCTGCAAAAATGACGGCGGAGGCAGAAGTGCTATTATTTTGCTTTCACTATGCTGGTGGTCACGCTGGTATTTATCGGGATTGGCAAAAAAAGCTGCCCGTTCAGATTGGCGTTTGTCCTGTGCAGCTTCCAGGCAGAAGTAATCGCTTTTTAGAGCCTTGCTACACGGATTTGTCTGCAATGATTCGTGATTTGGCAGAAGCGCTTCTTCCCTATCTAAATCGACCGTTTGCCTTTTTTGGACATAGCATGGGAACGCTGGTCAGCTTTGAGCTGGCCAGATATTTACGCAAACATTACAACCTCAAGCCGCAACACCTGTTTGCATCCGGGTACCATGCCCCGCATCTGCCAGATCCGGGTGAAGCCATCCATCATCTCCCCGATCAAGAATTTCTGGAGGGCGTACGAACGCTGAATGGCATGCCAAAGGAAATTTTTGAGGACAAGGAGATTCTGGATATGCTTCTCCCTACGCTTCGGGCCGATTTCACGATTTGCGAGACGTATCGCTATCAAGAGGAGGAACCGCTGGAGTTCGGACTGACGGCCATTGGCGGTTGGCAGGACCCGGATTTTTCCGTAACCCATCTTGAAGCCTGGGCAGATCACACGAACGCTGCTTTTCAAACGTACATACTGGAAGGGGACCATTTTTTCATCCATTCGCACCAGGACCAAGTCCTTACTATTGTCGGGTCAACTCTTCAAAATTATCTTGCTGGGTACAGGGGGATAGGATGATGACAGGAAAAGCAACACGAGAGGGGACACAGCGCCTAGCACAGGCCAATCCCCATCTTTTCTATCAGCAATTTGGCAGCTTCGATGTGTGGATCAGCCAGGTGGGATTCGGAACGTACCGGATTGATGAACAGGATGAGCAGTACCAGCAGGCACTCCGTAAAGCGCTGCTCGAAGGAATTAACCTGATTGACACGAGTAGTATGTATACAAATGGCAGCGCTGAGAAAGTCATCGGTCATGTGCTGAAGCAGTTAATAAGTGAAGAAAAAATAAAGCGGGAAGAGCTTGTAATCGTGTCCAAGGCCGGTATTGTCCAAGGCGAGGATTCTGAGGAGACGACGAAGAGGACAGCGGAAGGAAAACCGTATCAAGACTTCACGACGGTACATGAAGGAATGTCGATTTGTATCCACCCAGAATATCTTCAAGACCAGCTGACACGCAGCCTGCAGCGCCTGCAGGTGGACACGATTGATTGCTACATGCTGCACAATCCAGAGTGGTATTTGCTATGGGCCAAGATGAAAAAGATCAAGCAACAGGAAGCGTATGATGAATTATTAGAGCGGATTGAGAAGGCTTTTCGACATCTGGAGAAAGAAGTAGAATCAGGTCGTATTCAATGCTATGGTGTCAGTGCCAATTCGTTTGTCAGTAATGCCAAGGAATTTGATTTTGTTGCACTAGATACCCTCTGGGAGATTGCAGAAAAGATTACGCCGAATCACCATTTTCGCGTCATCCAGTTTCCAATGAACATGTACGAATCCGGTGCCATACTGGAAAAAAGTCATGCGCAAGGCAAGAGTGCCTTGTTATTTGCCAAGGAAAAAGGACTTGGTGTCATGACCAACCGGACGCTAGATGTGACAGCAAAGGAAAAAATCTTCCGCCTGACGAACATCCAACTAGATCAGAGCGCGGTCGTTGACGAAAAAGAAGCCATTCGTCGAATCAAGGATTGTCTGAATCGTGTAGATGATGTAGAGGATCAGATCGTCTATCGCGTCTTGCCATTACTAAAAATGGAGAAAGAAGATGTGAAAGAGCTGAAGAAAAAAATATCATCTGGGGCTACACTCCGCAAATACTGGAAAAAGCTATACTCCGCCACAAATGTGAAAAATGTGAGAAGCTTCTTGTTTGAGCCGATCATCGAGGATATTCGCAATACGATAAAAAAACATGAGGGCTTGGACGACCAGACGCAGCAATGGCTGGATACTTACAAGGCAGCTCTTATGGAGACAGCTGAAGCTTTGGAGAGCTACTACGCCCCCAAAGACTACCAGCGTTCACTGGATATCACGAAAGAGCTGACGAGGGTGAAACCGCATTTAATGACAACAGATAACCTCAGTCAATCCGCGATTAGAACGATGCGTGCCACTCCAGAGGTACACAGCGTTCTCGTGGGGATGAGACGTGAGCATTATGTAGAGGATGTACTAGTGGAATTGAAGAGACCTTTGGATACGATCATGCAAGAAGAAGACTGGCACACAATGACCCAAACCCTTAAAGCGGTTATTGGCTAAAAGCCCTTTTCAAATAGGAAAACCACCTTATGGAATCGTTCGGCAACAACGATTTCAAAAGGTGGTTATTTTTCGTATCCCCAGTTATTTCCACTTGCTAATGATATGCTCGCGATCAAACACCTTAATACTTATCTGGAACAAGATCAGGGCAACCACGGCACAAAGTGTGACCATTCCCAGATAGATTACCGGATTGCTCATCATGGAAAGGAAGATGACCTGGCTGACAGCAAGTCCGATGATCGGAAGAACCAGTATGGCACCAAATTGTTGGGCTGCTGCGACGTTGTCGACTTTGGAGGAAACAATAACACTCATGGATACGCTGATGATCGAAATAAATGGGACCAGCAGGAGCATCGCGAGAATAAATACGATGGAAAAATACTCGCCAGCATTGTCAAAGGTTGCAAAGATGAACCCTAGAAAGATTAGCTGGACCACCCAGGTCAGAGCGATGGAAGGCAAGGAGTAAGCTAGGACCTTACCAAGCAAAAACTCCTTGGTTGAAATCGGGGTGACCAGTACGCTTTCCAATGTTCCTGTCATTTTTTCCATGATGATGCTCGTCGTGGCAAATGTTAAAGGGATCATTGCCGGTACGATCAGGAACAAGAGGAAATAGAAGCGGGCAATGGCAATATGACCATCTTCACCTGCCATGTTAAGGAGGGGATTGGTCAATTTCATCAGGTTAAGGATGAACTCCATCTTACCGTTTTGGGCAAATACAGTGGTGATCAGAGCGACAACCAATATCACGAATGGTGCCGCAAGGTTCGTAATCAATACGGAGCGGGCAGCGAAAAGCTCTTTCCATTCCCGGATAATAACAAATCCCGGCATCCTAGATCGCCTCCTTTTCTTGATTCAACAAGCTGAGATAGGAGTCCTCCAGTGACACTGAAATGGGGGCTATGTAATTGACGGTAATATCCGCTTCGACCAGCTTTTTGATCAGCTGTGGGTTCGAGATCTTCGGATTGGCTACCCTCAGGTGGAACTGATCCTCGGTGCGCTTATACGTCTCAACTTCCGCGGCGGCTTTTATAATCTGTTCCGACTTTTGAGAATCCGCGCCTACATCAAGAAGCACATTGTAGGTGGTCCACTCTTCGCGGAACTTCTGTGGCGTCGTTAAACGAATCACCTCACCCTTAATGATGGCGAATTCATGACACAACTCATCAATTTCCGCGAGAATATGTGAACAAAAAATGATCGTTTTTCCAGACGCAGCCCACTCGCGAATCAGATCTTTCAACTTCCGAGTGCTGACAGGATCGAGATTGGCTGTGACCTCGTCTAAGAAAAGGACCTCTGGATCGTGTAAAATCGCGCAAACAATCGAAAGCTTTTGTTTCATTCCTTTTGACAATCTGCCGGCAGGATCGTTTCTCCTGTCCCATAAATCGAACTGGCGTAGCAAATACTCGATGCGTGAAGCACGTTTGGCTTTGGGAATCTGGTAGCAGGAGGCGAAGAATTCCAGGTTGTCCAACAGAGAAAGCTTGTCATACACCCCGGGCGATTCGGTTACACAACCAATTTTTTTGCGTATCTCTTCTTTTTTCTTGCTGATTTGATGGCCGAGGATGCTGACTTCTCCTGACGTAGGCTCAATGAGGCAGGACAGGATTCGAAGGGTGGTTGTTTTTCCGGCTCCATTAGGTCCGAGTAGACCAAAAATTTTACCTTTGGGAATGGAGAGAGAAATGCCATCGAGAACTTTTTTGTCTCCAAACGATTTTTTGAGATCCTTAATGACGATTGCAGGTTCCATAAAAAAATCCCCTTTCCTAGATTTTTCTGTGACTCCGATTGCTTATGCAGCCCCCATATCGTAACCTTTTTATCCAATTTGGAATATTAAAAATCTGTAAAAGTAATGAGTTTACTACAAAAATGGGTAGAAACGACTGGAGATTGAGGTACAGGGGTAGAGGCAAATTCCATCAGAGTGAAATGTCATGTTGAACGAAGTGCAGCATTGAAAATGAGAATTGTCAAAGCTTGTCATTTTTTACCAGTGGTAAACTTCCCTCCTTTCATCCCCTCAAAACTAGCAGGGTAGTGCCTTTTGGCATTCTTCCTCTAATTGTTGGGTACAAAAAAATAAAAAAATTTACATACAACTACTTGCAGAAAACCATTATTTTGAGTTATATGTAAAAACATGCAAGAAAAAGTAAAAAAGTGGCACAAATTCCATCTAGGATGATTTTCAATCGAAGTCAACTTTTTGTCAACGAAATTATGAGAAATGCTGGTGATGTTTTTTGAGAATACTTTTCCTAACGACATTCATGAGCAAAGAAAACAGGATTGTGCAGTACTTGGAATCAAGAAACCACGAAGTCATCGTGTGCACAAAAAAATGGGAGCAAGGTACCGAATATTTTGAAGAAATTGACTATGTGGTCAGTTACGCGTACGGCTATATTCTGAGTAAGGAAATCGTTTCCTGTTTCAAAGGGCGCATTATCAATCTACATACATCCCTTTTGCCCTGGAACAAGGGGAGAGACCCTGTTTTCTGGAGCATTTGGGATGAGACACCAAAAGGGGTTACGCTACACCTCATAGACGAGAACATAGATACCGGCAATATCCTTGTTCAGGAAGAGATTTCTTTTGATGACGAAGATACACTGATCGATTGTTACAACAAAGCGAATCAGGTGATTGAAGACCTGTTCATCCGAGAGTGGGAGAATATTGTAAGTGGGCGGATCACACCATTTCCACAACCAGCTGGAGGGTCGATTCACTACAAAAAAGACCGAGATTTCTACAAAAACCTGAATATGACCACCGTAAAAGAGCTACTGGCATTAAAGCGTTTTTGTGGAGAACGAGCACAAGTAGAGAAGAAGATCGATAGCACCTACCATCAGTTGTTTGAACGACAAGTCGAAGTGTTACCAGACAGTCTAGCAGCTGTATGTCCAGACCAGTCACTGACATACAAACAGCTTAATGAGCGAGCCAATCAGTTAGCCCATAACCTTCGTGTCAAAGGAGTTAAGCCTGACAATCTTGTAGCGATCATGATGGACAGATCACTGGATATGCTAGTGAGCATTCTCGCCGTTCTAAAGGCAGGAGCAGCATATCTCCCTATCGATCTGGATTATCCGGATGAACGGATTGCTTATATGTTAAATGACAGTAACGCACTCGTTTTATTGACACAGACTCCCCTTATAGAAAAGGCGAAAAATATCTGCGAAGAAGTTGAAGTGATCGACGTGTGTGACTCTGGTAGCTTCAGCGACAGAAAAGAGAATCTGCCGCACGTCAATCGATCAACTGATCTCGTCTATGTCATGTATACATCGGGATCAACAGGTTTGGCCAAGGGTGTGATGATCGAGCATGGCAACTTGGTAAATTTTTGCGAATGGCATTGCCAGTACTTTGAAGTGAGCCCTGAAGACAAAGCACTTGTCTATTCCAGTTTTTCGTTTGATGGGTCTGTATTGGAAATGTTCCCTTTTCTACTCACGGGCGCTTCGTTACACATTGTGCCAACTGCACTGAAGTATGATCTGGTGGCCTTGAATGATTATTGCAACCAAGAAGGCATTACGATCAGCTTTTTTCCGACGGGAGCAGCTGAACAGTTCATGCAAATGGACAATCGTTCTTTTCGAGCGATGCTCACAGGCGGGGATGTGCTCAAAAAGGTTGATCGGCGCGGTGCTTACAAGCTGTACAACTTGTATGGACCGACAGAGTGTACGATCCTTGCTACTGTTTTTGAAGTGGACAAGCAATACCAGAGCATTCCGATTGGCAAGCCTATCGCACACAGCTACATCTTCATTTTGGACGAAAAGCTGGCATTGCAACCGATTGGGGTAGCAGGCGAGGTATTTATCCTTGGTGATGGGTTGGGACGAGGTTATGTGAACCGACCAGATTTGACCGCTGAGAAATACATCATTCATCCGCAGACGGGCGAGCGCATGTACCGCACGGGAGACAGAGCACGCTGGTTGCCTGACGGAAACATCGAGTTTTTGGGCCGCCTCGACAACTTGGTCAAAATTCGCGGATATCGGATCGAGCCAGGAGAAATTGAACCTTTCCTCATGAAACATCCAATGGTCGAAATGGCAACAGTTATCGCCAAAGAACGTGAGGATGGCCGCAAATACTTGGTTAGCTATTATGTTGCTCCTGATGAAATCCCTTTTTACGAGCTGAGGGAATGGCTCGAACATGATCTTCCTGATTACATGATCCCGACGCACTTTGTTCACATGGAGACTCTACCACTCACCACGAATGGAAAGGTAGATAAGCGGGTATTGCCAGATGTACAGGGAGATGAGGAGCTGCTGAGGGAATATTATGTCGGGCCCACTGATGAGCTTGAACAACAATTGGCTCACGTGTGGAGCAGCGTGCTAGGAATTTTGCAGGTGGGAATCGACGACCATTTTCTTGAATGCGGTGGGGACTCGATTAAGGCCATGCAGCTCATTTCCCAGTTCAAGAATATCGGTTTTGATTTGAGATATGACCAGCTTTTTAAGCACCCAACCATTCGCCAATTGAAACGTTTGTTCACAGAACAAGAGCAGACGAACATCCAACCATTGCAAGAACTGGTCGCTCAACAGGAATACGAAACATCCGCGGTGGAGAAACGAATGTACATCATCCAGCAGCAGGATGTCGAGTCGATCGCATACAATGTCACATTCACGGTTGACTTTCCCAAAACCGTAGATGTGGAGCGTATCCAGATGGCCTTGCAGCAGCTAGTCATACGTCACGAAGGATTACGAAGTACGTATCACATGCATTATGACGAAATAGTAAAACGAATTGTCACATGGTCCGATCTATCATTTGTTCGACAAACAGGTGAAGAAGAGGTAGTACACAGCCTACTTGCAGAGCACATCAAGCCATTCGATTTGGCAAAAGCACCATTGCTCCGGGCTGGAATCATTGAAACTCCTGACAAACAGGTTCTCTGGATCGACTCCCATCACATTGTCATGGATGGCTTATCCAAGTCGATTTTGTTACAAGAATTACAGACTTTACTCGAACGACAGCAGCTTCTCCCTGTAAAAAATACCTATAAGTCGTTTGCGCGATGGCAAAATGACTGGCATTCAAGCGTGGAATACAAACAGCAAGCTGCTTACTGGGAAAACCTCCTTGAGGGTGAGCTTCCAGTTGTCCAACTTCCTACACGAAAACGTCCGCCGCAACTGACATTTGATGGAGCTACTATCACGTATCGCGCAAACAAAGAACTCACTAGAAAGCTCAAGACCACAGCAACAAAACACGATGTAACCCTCTATATGCTGATGCTCACCATCGTATCTGTCTGGCTATCCAAAATGAATAACGACAGCAAGCAAGTCATACTCGGTACCGTAACAGATGGAAGACAGCATCCAGATTCGCGAGAGATACTTGGGATGTTCGTTAATACCTTGCCACTTCTACTCTCGATTGACCATGAAGAAAGCTTTTTACATAACCTGCACCAGGTAAAGCAGGAGCTCTTGTCTGCTTTGCAAAACCAGTACGTTCCCTTTGATAAAATTCTCGAAGGCTCTGGCGCAAAACGCGACGGGAATCGTCATCCCTTGTTTGATGTGATGTTCATGATGCAAAGCTCATCGGAGACAGGGTTGGAAAACCGAATGCGTCATATCAACAACAGGATTAGCAAGTTCGACCTGACACTAGAAACGGTAGAGCGGGAGAACGAGCTGCACATTGTTTTTGAATACAACACCCATTTGTTTGATGAAAGCATGATCCACCGTATGATTGCGCAGTTCGAACATCTCCTTTTGCAAGCCGTACACGGTTTAGAGGAGCAAGTTAAAGCGTTTGAACTAATGCCTCAAGCGCAACGCCTCGATTTGGTTCTAGGGGTAAACGATACATCTAAAACATACCCCAGCAAATTGATCATGCAGCTGTTAGAAGAATGGGCTAGTGCTACACCTGACAAGATCGCTTTGGTACTCCGCGAACAGTACATGACGTATCGAGAACTGAACGACCGAGCAAATCAACTGGCACATACCCTCCGTACTAAAGGGGTGAAACCAGACGATCTGGTGATGCTTATATCGGAACGATCCTTCGAGATGATCGTGGCCATTTTCGCCGTGTTGAAAGCAGGTGGAGCCTATCTGCCGATCGATCCGAACAGTCCGTCTGACCGAATCTCTTACATTTTCACAGATAGCGGGGCCAAGTTGGTGGTAGCACAGTCCCGATTTGTTGAAAAAGCAAGCTTTACAGTGGATGTTATTGATCTGAACAACGAGAGCAGCTTTTCCCCAGATACAAGCAATCTACCACTAGTTAACAAGCTGGATGACCTCGTGTATGTCATGTACACATCGGGCTCAACCGGGAAGCCAAAAGGCGTGATGATTGAACACGAGGGGCTGCTCAATGTACTCCATGCCATGCAAGATGAATATCCGCTTATGTGTGATGATGCATTCCTGCTGAAGACGACCTACATTTTTGATATCTCTGTAGCGGAAATTTTCGGGTGGATTCCTGGGAATGGCAAGTTGGTGATTCTCGAGCCAGAGGCGGAAAAGAATCCCAAAGAAATATGGCAAGCGGTAGTCCAAGAGGGGATCACCCACATTAATTTTGTGCCATCGATGTTGAATCCTTTCGTTGAATATCTGGAGGGGCGAAACGACGTCAACCGATTGCGGTACATCCTTGCTTGCGGGGAAGCGATGCCGGATGATCTCGTGCCAAAAGTATATGAAGTACTGCCGGAGGTGAAGTTGGAAAACATCTACGGGCCAACAGAAGCGACAATATATACGTCCCGCTATTCGCTCGCAAAAGACTCACTGGAGAATCCTGTTCCCATCGGAAAGCCATTGCCGAACTATCGAATGTACATCGTCAATCAGTACGGACAATTGCAGCCAATAGGTGTTCCGGGCGAACTATGCATCGCTGGAATAAGCTTAGCGAGAGGATATCTGAATAACGAAGAGCTGACAGCGGAAAAATTTGTTGCCCATCCATTAGAGGCTGGTAAGCGTATCTATCGCACAGGCGACCTGGCACGCTATCGCGAGGATGGCAATATCGAGTATCTCGGACGGATGGACCATCAAGTAAAAATTCGTGGATACCGCATCGAGCTGGATGAAATTCGCAGCAAACTGATTCAGGAAGAGTCCATTGATGATGCGGTGGTTATGGCCCGAGCTGACCAGAACAACCAGGCATACTTATGCGCCTATCTGCTTTCCGCGAAGGAATGGACAGTTAGTCAATTGCGCGACCTGCTTCGCCGTGAATTGCCAGAATATATGATACCTGCCCACTTTGTTCTCATGAAGGAATTTCCACTTACATCCAATGGTAAGCTAGATCGCAAGGCTCTGCCCGAACCGGATGGAAGTGTGAGAAGTGAAGCGGAATATGTAGCACCGCGCTCTGAAATGGAAAAGATTCTTGCCGAAATTTGGGGAGAAGTACTTGGCATCGAGCGGGTAGGGATTCAAGACAGCTTTTTCGAGCTTGGCGGAGATTCAATCAAGGGTTTGCAGATCGCGTCTCGTCTGCAACGGATGAATCTCATGATGGCAGTCAATCATTTGTTTAAATACCCGACGATTGAACGAATGGCACCGTTTGTCATTTCCGAGAGTATCACGATCGATCAGGGACTGGTAACAGGGCCTGTCTTTCTTACACCAATCCAGCACTACTTCTTTGAACGGATTACATCAAGCAGACATCATTGGAATCAAGCCATGACGATTTTCAGCCGAGAGGGCTTCCAAAGCGAACTACTCATGGAGTCTCTAAAGGCACTTGTGCTTCATCATGATGCACTGCGCATGAGCTTTGCCGAATCGGATGAGGGATTTGTCCAGTTTAATCGGGGCGACGAAACCAATCTGTTCGGATTCCATGTGTTTGATTTTAGAGAAGAGCTGGACGCTCGAACCAAAGTGGAAGAAGAAGCAAACCGATTGCAAGGCAATATGAATTTACAGGAGGGGCCGCTCGTTCAAGTAGCGCTCTTCAAAACAAGACTAGGTGACCATCTCCTTTTTGCGATTCACCATCTGGTTGTTGACGGTGTTTCCTGGCGCATCATTCTGGAAGACTTCCGAATCGCCTATCAACAAGTAGCCTCAGGTAATCCAATTGCTTTACCGGAAAAAACACATTCTTATCAAAAATGGGCGAAAGAGCTAAAAAACGTAGCCAACAGCAAGAAGCTTGTAAACGAACTAGCTTATTGGAAAAAAGTCGAATCCATTCCGACCCGTCCATTGCCAAAGGACCAGGAGACCATTTACCAGACCGAATTGGAGACGATAACAACGTCGGTTCGTTTTTCCAAAATGGAAACTGAAAAAATACTGCGCCATACCAATCACGCCTACCAAACAGAAACGCAAGAGATCTTGTTGACTGCCTTGGGAATGGCGATGCAGGAATGGACAGGGGCAAACGATGTTAGGGTCTTTTTAGAAGGACATGGACGTGAAGAGATTGTCAAAGGCTTGAATGTCTCCCGTACGGTAGGTTGGTTCACTTCCCTTTTCCCAGTCGTCCTGCCGGCTGCCAAATCGGGCCAATTGGCGGAGCAGATCAAGCTGGTCAAAGAAATGATGCGTGCTATTCCGAATAAAGGAATCGGGTATTCCATCTTAAAGCATCTCACAAATACCGACCACAAACGAGACATCCATTTCACACGCCAACCCGAAGTTGTGTTTAATTACTTGGGGCAGTACGATGCCGATCTGGACAATGATCTGTTCACGCTATCGGATCTACCAGGGGGCAGAGTACTAGGCCCTCATGCCGAACGCATGCACCCGCTAGATATCTATGCCAAGATTATCGGTGGCGAGCTGGTTATCTATTTGAATTACAATCGCCATGAGTATCACAAAACGACGATAGACAAGCTCATGGGACTCTATCAATTTCATTTGAACGCTATTATTGTACATTGTATGCAAAAGAAAGATTCTGAGTTAACACCGAGTGATTTCGTGGACAAGAAGCTCTCTCTGGAAGAACTCGATGACATTATGGACTTGATAGGCGATTTGTAAGTAAATGTACCTCAGGAGGAGAGTAGACGTGTCAAGTAAAAAGATCGCCAATATATATCCGTTATCTCCCATGCAAGAGGGAATGTTATTTCATTCCCTCCTGGACGAAGGAACAGAGTCCTATTTTGAACAACTGCGCTTTACCATTAGAGGATTCATCGATCCAGCTATTCTCGAACAAAGCTTAAACGCGCTGATCGAGCGACACGATATTCTCCGAACCGTCTTTATCCTTGAGAAGGTTCAGAAGCCGCGACAAATTGTACTCAAGGAAAGAAAGACAAACGTTCAGGTGATAGATATCACACACCTCCATGAAGATGAGAAAGCTGTCTTTTTGGAGGACTTTGCGAAAAGAGAACGTCAGAGAAACTTTGATTTGGCAAAAGATGTGCTCATTCGCCTCACTCTTGTCCAAACCTCTTCTGACACGTATACACTAATCTGGAATCACCATCACATTTTGCTCGACGGCTGGTGCATTCCAATTGTGTTACATGACTTTTTCCAAATCTATCAACAATTAAAAGACGAGCGACCAGTAAATCTTGGCCAAGTTTATCCGTACAGCAAGTACATTAGCTGGTTAGGGGAACAGGATGCAGAAGAGGCAAAAGTCAACTGGTCACGGTATTTAAGCGGCTATGAACCCAGCACATTTATTCAAAAGCAGGGTACCGGAATCAAATACAATCAAGCTGAGCTGGTCTTTACAATTGGTCAGTCGTTGACGAGCGACTTGAATCATATCGCAAGACAATTGCAAGTAACTGTAAACAATCTCTTTCGTACAATCTGGGGTCTCATGCTGCAGCGCCAAAACAATAGCGATGACGTTGTATTCGGATCGGTTGTCTCTGGCCGTCCAATCGAAATCCCGAACGTCGAGCAGATGGTTGGACTTTTCATCAATACCGTACCTATCCGTGTTCAGATGAGAGATAATCAAACATTTACTGATCTGGTGAAACAAATACAAGAAGAGTCGAGCTCGCTGGAAAAATATCATTATCTTTCCCTCGCGGACATCCAGAAAAATCAACAACTAATCGATCATATTATTCTGTTCCAAAACTATCCGATGGGCGCAGAGCTTTTGACCCGTCTGAACCAATATAACCAAGAATTCACTCTCACTGATCTGCATGCCTTTGAACAAACCAACTACGACCTAAACATAATGGTCACCTCAGACGATACCCTCACTGTTACGTATTTATACAATGCATCCGTTTTTACGGAAGATCAGCTCCAACACCTCAATCAGCAACTCACTACTATCATGATGCAAGTGACAAAAACACCGGATATCCTTTTGAAAAATATAGAAGTGGTCAATTCCGAAGAGAAGCACCTTCAGCTCCATATTTTTAATGATACATATCGCAATTATCCTGTTGATTATTTGATTCACCAGATTTTTGAAGAGCGTGCAGAGAAACAACCACACCTCATTGCCCTAGTCATGGGAGAGCAAAAGCTTACTTATCGTGAGGTAAACGAAAAGGTAAATCAACTTGCTACATTTTTACGTGCAAAAGGGGTCGGACCAGAAAGAATTGTCGGATTGCTAACAGAACGCTCAGCGGAAATGATCATTGCCATTCTTGCGATTTTTAAAGCAGGTGGAGCATATTTACCAATCGACCCGGCTCATCCGAAGGAACGTATCGAATACATTTTACAGGATAGTGGCAGTGTGCTGCTTCTAACCCAAAAACGCTTTTTAGAGACCATTGATTTTGCTGATCGGATCTTTGATTTAGAAGCCGAAGAGCTTTATCAAGGAGCACCAGGCAATCTTGTGAATGTAGCCCAAACGAGTAACCTTGCATACGTCATCTACACATCGGGTTCGACAGGCAAACCGAAAGGCGTCATGATCGAGCATGCGAGTCTATTGAATCAAATCTTTGCACTGCAAGAGAAATATCCGCTACAAGAAGAAGATGCGTTTTTGTTAAAAACGACCTATACCTTTGACGTATCTGTCGCAGAAATCTTCGGCTGGATTCTTGGCAACGGCAGACTGGTGATTCTCGAACCAGGCGCGGAGAAAGAACCTGACAAAATTTGGGAAACCATCGTAAATTATGACGTAACTCATGTCAATTTTGTTCCATCTATGCTCATTCCATTTGTCGAGTATCTCGAGGGGCGAAAAGAGAGAAACTGCCTGCGATACATCATGGCTGCCGGGGAAGCAATGCCGAATGATCTGGCACCAAAAGTATATCAAGTATTGCCAGAAGTGAAAGTGGAGAACATCTATGGTCCGACAGAAGCTACCATTTATGCTTCCTGCTACTCACTCACGGTAGACATGAAAGAAAATCCTGTGCCCATTGGAAAGCCATTGGCCAACTATCAAATGCATATCGTCAATCAGCATGGTCAATTACAGCCAATTGGGGTTCCTGGCGAACTATGCATTGCCGGAGCTGGATTGGCGAGGGGATATTTAAATAATGAAGAATTGACGAACGAAAAGTTTGTTCCCCATCCGTTTGAAGCAGGCAAACGCATGTACCGTACAGGCGACCTGGCTCGTTATCGCAAGGATGGAAACATTGAATACCTCGGACGCATCGACCATCAAGTGAAAATTCGTGGCTTCCGGATTGAGTTGAACGAAATTCGTAGCCGGTTGATCGAAGAAGAATCAATTCGTGATGCAGTCGTAGTGGCCCAAACAGATCATAACCAACAAGCGTATCTATGCGCCTATATTATCGCTGATCAGATGTGGACTGTTGCCTCATTACGCACACTGCTTCGGCAATCGCTGCCAGATTACATGGTTCCGTCTCATTTTATTCAAATGGAAGAGTTCCCGCTGACCTCGAGCGGCAAAATTGATCGCAGGGCTTTGCCGCTCCCAGATGGCAATGTGCAAACAGGCAACGCGTACAGTGCGCCACGCAATCCGATTGAGGAATTGCTCGCCCGGATTTGGGAGGAGGTTCTTGGCGTATCAAAAGTCGGGATCCACGATAACTTTTTCGAATTGGGCGGGCATTCGCTTTTAGCAACACAATTACTGTCCCGTACATCCAAAGTATTTCAGACCCAGCTTCAGATGCGTGAGATTTTTACCTATCAGACGGTAGCAGAATTGGCTGAACGTATTCAATTCATTCGTCAAGGTGCTGAGCCGATAAAGCAAAGCCCGATCAAACCGCTTTCATTGGACAGTTCTCAAGAGTTACCACTGTCTTACGCGCAACAACGTCTATGGTTCCTTGATCGACTGATCCCGAATAGCGCCATGTACAACATTCCAGTTGGATTCCATCTGCGTGGTGCGGTTGATACGAATGTAATGGAACGTGCTTTGAATGAAATCATCAAACGGCATGAATCACTTCGAACAACGGTTAAAGACATAGAAGGACGAGCGATTCAAGTCATTCATACAAATGTACATTTGTCACTTCCTGTTATCGACCTGTGCGACATGCCGGCAGCGGAAAAAGACGCCGTATGGAAGAATATGGTGGAAGAAGATGGCTCGACGCCATTTCAACTGGATCAATGGCCGTTGATGCGAGCAGCGTTGATTCGACTGGAGGAACAAGAGTCCGTTCTCTGGATAAATATGCATCACATCATCTCAGACGGTTGGTCCATGGATGTATTGGTGAACGAGCTAAGCACAATCTATGAAGCATTTGTCAAAGAGGCAGAAGTACCGCTTGCTGATTTACCGATTCAATATCGAGATTACGCCATCTGGCAACGAGAAAAAGGGCAAGACAATGCATGGGAGCAGCAGCTCAGCTATTGGAAAAAGAAGCTAGGCCAGAGTGAGCCACTTTTGCCACTTCCGACCGATCGTCCACGGTCAGTCGTGCAAAGCTATCGCGGTGACAATTATTCTTTCTACGTGCCGAGTGAAGTTGGGCAAAAGCTACGCGAGCTCGGACGACAAGAAGGCGCGACACTGTTCATGACGCTCTTAGCGGCATTCAAGCACTTCATATACCGTTATACGCATACCACAGATATTCTGATCGGCACACCTGTTGCGGGACGCAATCGTCAGGAAATTGAAAACCTGATCGGATTCTTTGTCAACATGCTGGTTCTTCGAATGGACCTCTCAAACGATCCTACATTTGTTGAGCTGTTGCGACGTGTTCGTGAGACGGCATTTGATGCTTTTGCCAATCAGGATATTCCTTTTGAAAAATTGGTCGATGAATTACAAATTGAGCGCAGCCTCAGCTACTCGCCGCTATTCCAGGTACTTTTCTCCGTACAGGGAATGTCAACGGGGGTACGTAAAGGCGAGACGATATCGATTACACCTAAAGAGGTCAATCTCAATAAGATGACCAAATTTGATTTGACTCTCACCATGATTGAGGACGAGGATTACGGACTCAAGGGTGTGTTTGAATATAGTACAGATTTATTTGATCGTACGACGATTGAGCGCATGGCAGAGCATTTCCGCAATCTTTTGCAAGCTGTTGCGACCAATCCAGCGCAGAAAATAACGGAAGTTGAATTGTTAGGCGATGGGGAGCGAGATCAGCTACTCGTCGGTTGGAATGAGACTGAGGTTGATTATTCCCGCGATCTTTGTGTGCACGAACTAGTAGCCCAGATCGCACAAGAGTTGCCTGATCAGATTGCAGCTTCGGGTGAGCAAGGCACAATAACCTATGCAGACCTGGATGCGAAGGCTAATCAGCTCGCTCATGTCTTGCTAGAACAAGGGATTGGCTCGGAAGACTTGGTAGGAATCTGCGTAGAGCGTTCCATCGAGATGTTGATCGGTCAACTCGCGATTCTCAAAGCAGGTGCCGCTTATGTGCCGATGGACCCTGCATACCCGCAAGAACGACTCGCTTATATGATCAAGAACTCACAGATGTCTTTGGTCTTAACCCAAGAGCGGTTGGTAGGTGCATTACCAGAAGGCGCTGCAACTCTCCTTTGCTTGGATCGAGACTGGCATGAAATGGCGAAGATGAGTTCAGTTGCGCCAGCGGTTACGACCAAAGCAGAACAACTCGCCTATGTCATCTATACATCAGGTTCTACAGGAACGCCAAAGGGTGTGGAGATTGAGCACGGATCACTCTTGAATCTAGTCAATTGGCATCAACGAGCTTACAACGTAATCGCTGGGGATCGTGCATCGCAAATAGCAGGTACAGCTTTTGATGCTTCCGTGTGGGAGATTTGGCCGTATTTGACGGCGGGTGCTGCGATTTGCCTGCCGCCGGAAGAGATTCGTCTCGTACCGGAAAAACTGCGTGACTGGATAGTCGAATCAGGCATCACAGTAAGCTTTTTACCAACACCCTTGGCAGAGAGTCTGCTTACGTTGAATTGGCCAGCCGAATCAGCATTGCGCTATATGTTGACGGGTGGTGATACTTTGCACCAGTACCCGTCTGCGAATGTGCCGTTTACGCTGGTAAACCAATATGGCCCAACAGAAAATACCGTAGTTGCTACCGCAGGCATCGTACCCGTGCAGGGAGAACGAGAAGCGGCTCCTTCCATTGGACGTCCCATCGACAATGTATCTGTCTATGTACTCGACGCAAGAAGAAATCCTGTGCCTGTAGGAGTTGTCGGGGAGCTTTACATCGCGGGAAAAAGCTTGGCGCGCGGCTATCTGAACCGTCCTGACCTGACGGAAGCCAGCTTTGTTCCTAATCCGTTCTCTACAAATGAAGGGGCAAGGATGTATCGCACTGGCGACTTGGTTCGATATTTGGCAGATGGAAATTTAGAATTTATTGGACGCGCAGATGATCAAGTGAGCATTCGCGGATTCAGGGTTGAACTGGGTGAAATAGAGTCGGCTTTGTATGCGCATGCGGCAGTCTCGGAAGCGGTGGTGATCGTCAGGGAAGATCTGACCCCTGGAGTGAAACGACTGGTGGCTTATGCCGTGCTTCACGAGGGAGAAGAGGTACAGACGAATGAATTGCGTCAGTCTTTGAAAGATAGACTTCCAGACTACATGGTGCCATCTGCCATCATACTGATGGCTGCCCTGCCTCTCACTCCAAATGGAAAAGTAGATCGACGTGCTTTACCGGTACCCGATGCCCTGCGAGCTCAATGGGAAGATTCATTTGTTGCCCCACAAACGGAAATAGAACACAAGCTGGCCGAAATCTGGCAAGGAGTTCTGGGTGTGGATTCAATCGGGATACACGATAACTTTTTCGAACTGGGCGGCGACTCGATTCTAACCATTCAGATCGTGGCGCGTGCCAATCAGGCGGGTATCCGATTTACACCAAAGCACTTGTTTGACTCTCAAACATTGGCAGAATTGGCTGCAAGTGTCGTTGTTCTTGAGGATGCACCACAAGTGCATATGGAGCAGGGGATTGTGACAGGCGAATTGCCTCTGACACCTATTCAGACGTGGTTCTTTGAACAGGACATTTGCCAGGTCAACTACTGGAATCAATCAGTCATGCTTGCTGTGCGTGAAGAAATGGATGCGAGTCTGTTGGCAAAAGCTTTTGCGACGATTCTTGCTCACCATGATGCCTTGCGCCTGCGTTTTCGGAACGTTAACGGAAAATGGGAGCAATATCATGATGGCGTATCGGATGAGGACGTATTTCAGGTAGTCGATTTGACGACGGCTGTACTTGAAGCGGACATCGAGGAGCAAATGCAAGCCATTGCGGACGAGCTGCAGGAAAGTATGGATATCGAAAAAGGACCATTGCTTCGTGCTGCATACTTCCAATGCGGGAACAAACAGCGTCTGTTCATCGCGATTCATCATCTGGCTGTCGATGGTGTCTCTTGGCGAATTATTCTGGAAGACTTGCAAACGGCCTATCAACAATTGACAGAGTTGCAACAGTTGCATTTGCCTCAGAAGACGACTTCTTTCAAGCGATGGTCGGAACAGTTGACACAGTACGCTCAGCAAAGCGTAGTCGACGAATACTGGACGAAACTGGATACAAGTCGTGTACTCAAAGTGCCTGTTGACCATCCGGAGGGAAAGAACACAGAAAGTCTCGCCGTACAACTAAAGGTAAAGCTGGGCGTGGACGAGACTCGTGCCTTGTTGCAGGAGGTACCAGCCGCTTACCGCACTCAAATTAACGATGTGTTACTCGGTGCTTTGATCCGAGCCTATAACAACTGGACGGGGCAAAAAACACTCTATGTATCAGTTGAGGGACACGGGCGTGAAGAGATCATCGACGGCGTGGACATTTCTCGTACAGTAGGCTGGTTCACAAGCATGTACCCGGTCTTGCTGGAAATGGAGCCAAAGACGCCTTGGGGTTCCCTGATAAAATCAGTTAAAGAACAATTGCGCTCGATTCCTGACAAAGGGATTGGCTACGGCATTCATCGTTATTTAAGCAAAGATGAACAAACGATAAATACTCTAAAAGCTTATCCGCAACCTGATATTAGCTTCAATTATTTAGGACAATTTGATCAGGATCAAACGGCTGATGCTTCCTTATTCCAAATCATTCCGAACTGGTCAGCATCCAATCTCAGCAAGGATGAAGCCCGGCTCCATAAGCTTGATTTCCAGAGCATGGTGGCGGGAGATCAGTTAGAAATGACCTGGACGTACAGCGGCGATATGTACGAACAACGAACGATTGAAGAGCTTGCTCGTGACTATGTGCAATCATTGCAAGCAATCATTGCCCATTGTCGCTCTGAAGAGGCAGGTGGCTACACACCTTCCGATTTCCCGTTGTCGGAGTTGGATCAACAAAGCCTCGACAAGTTCATTGGGAACAATCGTCTGATCGAGAGCATTTACACGCTCACCCCGTTACAAGAGGGGATGCTGTTCCACTCCCTTTATGAGCAAGCAGGCGGGGATTACGTCGTTCAACTGGTTGTGAATTTGGATCATTTGAATGTGTCGCTGTTTTCAGAAGCATGGCAAAAAGTTGTCGAGCGACATGCAATCCTCCGAACCTCCTTCTTATGGAGCGGATTAGAGAAACCGCATCAGGTTGTTCATACAAAAGTAAAAGCACATATCGAACAACTGGACTGGAGTCACTTACCGAAAGAAAAGCAAGAAGCTCACTTACAAACCTATCTCGAACAAGATCGCAAGCTAGGCTTTGATCTCGCTCAACCGCCACTGATGCGTTGGTCGTTGATTCGACTAGATTCGAAAACCAGTCAGCTCGTTTGGAGCTTTCACCATATGTTGTTGGATGGTTGGAGTACACCGATCGTGTTAAATGATTGGCTGGCATTCTATCGGGCATCCGTTGATGGTATTGAAGCAAAACTGCCAGTCGTCCCTCCGTTTTCCTCTTATATTGCTTGGTTAAAGCAGCAGAGTCTTGAGGCATCAGAGCAGTATTGGCGAAATCATCTGCGGGGCTTCCGCATACCAACTCCTCTTAGCATGGGGAAACCGGGTGGAACGGTTGTTCAACAAAAAGAATACGCAGATCAAATGATTCTTTTGTCTAAGGAAACAACTGCGAGTCTGCAAGCTTTTGCCCGTAGACATCAACTGACGATGAATACGCTAGTCCAAGGTGCGTGGGCGTTGATTTTAAGCCGTTACGCAGGTGAGTCGGAAGTGGTATTTGGGACAACCAACCTGGGACGTCCAACAGATTTGCGTGGAGTGGACTCTATGGTGGGGCTGTTTATCAACACGCTGCCTGTTCGCGTGCTTTTCTCGGAACAATTGACGGTGATCGACTGGCTACAGAACATCCAACAGGAACAGAGTGAGATTCGTCAGTACGAGTTTACACCGCTTGTTGACATTCAAAGCTGGAGCGAAGTGCCGCTCGGACAGGCGTTGTTTGACAGTATACTCGTTTTCGAGAACTACATGTCTGGTACGAAAACACAGACTAATACAGACATGTCGCTAAACGCAATCAAAGCAGTTGAGCAGACGAACTATCCATTGACATTGGTCGCGGCGCCTGGAGAAGAGCTATCGCTCAAGCTGATTTATGAAACAAATCGATTCGAGCGTACCACCATGGATAAGGTATTGGCTCAATTGATCAAAGTATTAGAATCAATGATGGCTCAGCCTACGGACCATCTCTCTGCCATTTCATTCATCACCGACGAGGAACGCCATAAGCTGTTAATGGAATGGAACGCAACGGAAACGGAATATGCTCGTGACGCGGTAATGCATCAGCTATTTGAAGCACAAGTAGTCGCAACACCGGATGCAGAGGCTCTAATCGTCGGAGAAGAAAGACTGACGTACGCAGAGCTGAACCGACGAGCAAACCAGGTAGCGCACTATCTGCGGGCGCAAGGGATCGGCCCTGAGGTCTTGGTGGCTGTTCTCATGGAACGTACGACTGAGATGATCGTAGCGATGATGGGAATTCTCAAAGCTGGCGGCGCGTATGTCCCGATTGATCCCGCGTATCCACAGGAGAGAATCGGCTATACGTTGGAGGATTCGCAAGCGGCGATTCTGTTGACCCAGGAAAGCCTGATGTCCATGCTGCCTGAGCATACCGCACAAGTGATCTGCCTGGATCGAGACTGGGAGGCTATCGCAGAGCATAGCGAAGAGAACCTGCCAAATTTGGCGCTACCAACGAACCTTTCCTATGTCATTTACACCTCGGGCTCGACAGGTCTACCCAAAGGGGTAGCGATTCAGCACAGCAGTGTCATTGCCTTCATCGCGTGGGCGAAAACGGTCTTTTCCGCTGAAGAAATGAGTGGGGTACTCGCCTCCACTTCTATCTGCTTCGATCTGTCTGTCTATGAAATATTCGTGACTTTAGCCTACGGCGGGAAAGTCATCTTGGCGGACAACGCCTTGCATTTGCCGAGCCTGCCAGCAGTCAATGAAGTGACATTGATTAATACCGTTCCATCTGCTGCCAAAGAACTGGTGCGGATGAACGCGATCCCGCCGACGGTACGAGTGGTCAACCTTGCTGGAGAGCCACTGCCAAACACCTTGGCGCAAAGTCTATACGCACTAGAGCATGTGGAAAAAGTCTTCAATCTCTATGGTCCTTCTGAAGATACGACGTACTCCACATATGTACAGGTCACCAAAGGCGCCACGTCAGAACCGACGATTGGCCGTCCATTGTCCAACACGCAAGCGTATATCCTCGATGCCAACCTGCAGCCTGTACCGTTGGGCTTACCTGGGGAACTGTATCTTGGCGGGGAAGGATTGGCGCGTGGGTACCTAAATCGCCCCGAGCTGACAGCAGAACGATTCTTGTCCAATCCATTCCACGCTGACCCGCATGCACGGATGTATAGCACCGGCGACTTGGTTCGTTATCTCCCAGATGGACAAATCGAGTATTTGGGACGGATTGACCATCAGGTGAAGATTCGCGGCTACCGGATCGAGTTAGGAGAGTTGGAGGCTGTCCTTCGCACCCATCCGGCTGTCAAGGAAGCCGTGGTGATGGCAAGAGAAGACAAGCTAGGCGACAAACGTCTGGCGGCGTATATGACGACAAAAGAGGAAAGTAATGAAGAGGGCACTGACATAGCGGTCTGGGCAAAAGCAAAACTGCCGGAATTTATGGTTCCATCTGTCTTTGTCTGGCTGGACGCTATGCCGCTCACACCGAATGGCAAGATCGACCGGAAGCAGCTGCCAGAACCGGAGTGGGGGCAGATAGCTTCTACCCAAGAGTATGTAGCGCCACGCAACCAAACAGAGGAGCTGGTCGCCACAATCTGGTCGCAAGTGCTAGGCATTGAAAAAGTTGGAGTTCATGATAACTTCTTCGAGCTGGGCGGGCATTCTCTCTTAGCGACACGGGTCATTTCCCGTCTTCGTGACACCTTTGCAGGAGAAGTACCGATCCGGACTCTTTTCGAAAACCCTACCATTGCAAAACTGTCCGAAGCACTCGGAAGCTTTTTGCAAGAAACATCAGGAGCTTCGATCGTACCTGTTTCACGGGAAGGTCATCTGCCATTGTCGTTTGCGCAGCAGCGCCTGTGGTTCCTGGATCGTCTGATGCCAGACAGCGCCTTGTACAATATCCCGTCCGCGATGTGCTTGCATGGGGATCTGGATATAGAGGCTTGGAACAAGAGCTTGCAGGTTCTGATCCAGCGCCACGAAAGCTTACGGACAACCTTTGACCACGTGGACGGACAAGCAGTACAAATCATTCATCCTTATCAAGAGCAGTCCGTGCGTGTAATCGACTTGCGGGACCTACCAGCGGACGAGAGTGAAGCAGAAACACAGCGTCTGGCAGGAATAGAGGCAGCTACGCCATTCAACCTGAGCGAAGGTCCGCTGTTCCGTACCACCTTGATTCGCATAAGCGAACAAGAGGCCGTCTTCTTATTTAACATGCACCATATCATTTTCGATGGCTGGTCTATTGGTATTTTCATCAAAGAAATGAGAGCACTGTACGAAGCATTTGTTCACGGCAAAGAACCTGTATTGGACGATTTGAAATTACAGTACGCCGATTACGCTGTATGGCAACGGAAGTGGATGGAAGAAGATGTGCTTACGCAACAGCTAGCGTACTGGAAAGAAAAGCTAGTCGATGCGGAACCACTATTGGCTTTGCCGACAGATCGTCCGCGTCCATCCGTTCAAAGCCATGCTGGCGCGATGTATACCTTTACGCTTCCAGCTGAACTGTTAGCAAAATTGAGTAAGCTCAGCCGTGAAGAAGGTTCGACGCTGTTTATGACCTTGCTGGCTGGCTTCCAAACTTTGCTCTACCGCTACAGCGGACAGGAAGACATCCTCGTCGGAAGCCCGGTTGCAGGACGAAATCGGGAGGAGACCGAGTCGCTCATTGGTTTCTTCGTTAATACATTGGTGCTCCGTACGGACATGTCAGGGGAACCGACATTCCGTGACTTGCTGGCAAAAGTGAAGGAGACGGCACTGGAAGCCTATGCCCATCAGGACCTTCCGTTTGAAAAATTGGTCGATGAACTAGCGCTAGAGCGTAGTCTCAGCTACTCGCCGCTGTTCCAAGTGATGTTTGTCCTCCAAAACTTCCAGCTAGATTTAGACGAACAGGCTGGTATTCGAGTTTCGGAATTCGATATGGACAAGCACCTCGTCACCGCCAAGTTCGACCTGA
This sequence comes from Brevibacillus sp. NRRL NRS-603, assembly GCF_003013445.1. Classification (NCBI taxonomy): domain Bacteria; kingdom Bacillati; phylum Bacillota; class Bacilli; order Caryophanales; family Paenibacillaceae; genus Brevibacillus; species Brevibacillus sp. NRRL NRS-603. The sequence goes on from NZ_PXZN01000012.1 coordinate 326,875, forward strand.
CGTTGACCATGGCAGAAAAACAAAACGGATTAATCGCAACGTTTGAGTACAACACAGCACTGTTTGATGAGACGACGATTGTGCGCATGTCACAGCACTTCCATCACTTACTCGAAGCCATCATTCAAATGCCGGAGCAGACCATTAGCCAATTGCCGTTTTTGCCTCAGGCAGAACGCGAGCAGCTGCTGGTGGAATGGAACGACACCACGACGGCTTACCCACGGGATCAACGCGTGGATCAATTGTTCCAGCAGACCGCGATGCTTTACCCAAATCGCATTGCAGTGGTAGCGGGAGACCAAAGTCTCACTTACTCCCAGTTAGAGACACGAGCCAACCAAGTAGCCAACTACCTGCAAAAACAGGGCGTTCGCGCCGGTTCACTCGTCGGTATCTGCGTGAAGCGTTCGCTCGAAATGCTGATCGGGGTGCTCGGGATTCTCAAAGCTGGTGGGGCTTATGTACCGCTCGATTCGGATTATCCGAAAGAACGTCTGGCATACATGATGAACGACGCTCACGTCACTGTTTTGCTCACGCAGGAGCAGCTTCTATCATCACTCCCTTCTGGAGAGCATACCGTACTTTGTCTGGATCGCGACTGGGCGATGATTGCCGAAGAAAGTGAGCAGGCACCTGACATTGACACCACAGCGGAAAGTCTCGCTTACGTGATCTACACCTCTGGTTCTACCGGGTTGCCAAAGGGAACGCTTGTCATCCATCGCGGCATTGTCCGTCTCGTCAAAGAAACCGACTACGTGACGATCACCGAGCAGGACGTTTTCCTACAAGCATCGACAGTATCGTTCGATGCGGCGACCTTTGAGATTTGGGGCAGCTTGCTGAATGGGGCACAGCTGGTGCTGATGCCGCCTGATCTGCCTTCCTTGGAAGAACTGGGACAAACCATTCAGACGCACAAGGTTACGACGCTTTGGCTGACGGCAGGACTGTTCACTCTGATGGTGGATCATCACAAAGAGTACCTGACGGGGGTTCGGCAACTGCTCGTTGGCGGAGATGTCGTCTCGGTTCCTCACGTAAGAAAAGCGTTGGAAATCGAAGGACTCACGATTATCAACGGGTACGGTCCAACGGAGAACACGACATTCACCTGCTGCTATCCGGTTACGGAGTTGCCAGAGACGATCATTTCTTTTCCGATTGGCCGTCCGATCAAGAATACGACTGTGTACGTACTGGATCGTAAAATGCAGCCCGTCCCGATTGGCGTAACAGGTGAACTGTACATCGGCGGAGATGGTCTAGCGCAAGGATATTTGAATCGTCCTGATTTGACGGAAGAACGCTTTGTACCAAACCCGTTCTCAACCAATCCGCAGGCACGACTTTATCGGACGGGTGACCTGGTTCGTTACCTGCCAGATGGTCTTATCGAATTCATCGGACGAATCGACAATCAGGTGAAAATTCGCGGATTCCGCATCGAGCTAAGTGAAGTAGAGGCAGTTTTAGCCAAGCATCCTGCTCTTGTCGCATCCGTCGTCATTGTCCGCGAAGATGAACCGGGCAAGAAACAGCTCGTCGCTTATGCGGTCAAGAAAGCCGAGCAAGATGTTGACATAGCCGAACTTCGCCAACACTTTAAAGCACATGTGCCAGATTATATGGTGCCAACTGCTTTTGTCATGCTGGATGATTTGCCGCTAACGCCAAACGGGAAAGTAGACCGTCGGGCCCTGCCAAAACCTGACTATGCGAGCAAAAGTGATGAGCACTACGTTGCACCACATACCTTGATCGAGCGCAAATTGTCGGAGATTTGGCAAGACGTTCTCAGAATCGAAGAAATTAGTATCAACTCCAACTTCTTCGAACTCGGAGGAGACTCGATTCTGAGTATCCAGATCGTCTCTCGGGCGAACCAAGCAGGGATTCGTCTTACACCTAAACAGATCTTTGAAAACCAAACAATCTCTGAACTGGCAGCTCTCGTTTCAACGACTGGAAACGAGGAAAGTGCTATTCAACTGGCGGACCAAGGGCTCGTGACCGGAAATGTGTTGCTTACGCCAATCCAGAAGTGGTTCTTTGCCGCAAATCAACCGTCTATCCATCACTGGAATCAATCCTTCTTGTTGACAGTCGAAGAACCGGTTGATACGAGCGCATTGGAGCGTGCCATTACCGAGTTGCTTACACATCACGATGCTTTGCGCATGCGTTATACCAATAACGACGGTATATGGTCACAACACATCGAGGGCTTGGGCGAACCTGTACCTTTCCATTTGGTTGATTTGTCTGGCATCTCACCAGAGGAACAATTCGCGCGATTGGAAGAAATTGCAGACGAGAAGCAGGCGAGTCTGAACATCACAGAAGGCCCGATGTTGCGAGCTGTGTACTTCCACCTTGGAAACGAACGCGCGGGACGACTCCTGCTCGTTATTCATCACTTGGTAGTGGACGGGGTATCCTGGCGCATTTTGCTGGAAGACTTGCAGTTGGCCTATAAGCAAGCTCTAAATGCTCAGGAAGTGCACCTCCCGTCAAAAACGACCTCGTTTAAAGCATGGGCTGAACAATTACATGCTTACGCCAAGTCTGATTCACTTGAAAAGGAAAAAGCCTTTTGGGCAAATCAAGCGTATGAAGTGGATCTACTTCCTGTCGACCGTACGTATGATCCAGCTCAAAACACCGAGGCATCGACGAAACAGATTACACTTACCCTGACCGCCGAAGAGACGCGCAACTTGCTTCACGAAACGCTCCCTTCCTATCGTCTGCAAATCAATGACGTATTGCTTGCTTCCTTGGCAAAAGCGTTGAATCGATGGACAGGAAAAGCGAAGATGGTTGTCACTCTGGAAGGACATGGACGCGAGGAGATAATCGAGGGAGCAGATTTATCCCATACGGTTGGCTGGTTCACAAGTATGTACCCGATACAGATTTCTATCGAGCAAGAAAAACATTGGGGGCATACGCTGAAGGCAGTCAAGGAACAGCTCCGCCAGATTCCAAATAAGGGTGTTGGCTATGGAATTTTGCGCTATCTAAGTGATGATCTCGAACTACAACACCAACTGAGCGCCCAACCGAAACCGCAGATCAGCTTCAACTACCTCGGGCAATTTGATCAGACGGTGGCGCTTTCCTCTACGTTTGGCATAGCGTCTGAATGCAGTGGAGCCAATCTTGCCCCTGATTCGATACGAGAGAACTTGCTCGATATCATTAGTGCGGTTTCAGGAGATCAGCTACACGTCACCTGGTTGTACAACGAAAACATCCATGATGAACAGACGATTGCGGCGGTTGCTGATGATTACATGGAAGCACTGCGGGAGATTATGTCTTACACGCAATCGGCAGAAGAAATAGGCTACACACCGTCAGACTTCCCGCTGGCTAATCTAGATCAGCAGTCTATCGACAAATACATCGCTTCGGATCGTCTGATCGAAAGTGTATACTCGCTGACCCCACTGCAAGAGGGGATGCTGTTTCACTCTCTGTATGAACAAGAGGGCGGAGATTATGTTGTACAGTTCCTCATGACAGTGCGAGATATTAGCTTGGAAGCATTCGAGCAAGCATGGCAGAAAACAGTCGACCGTCATTCGATTCTTCGTACCTCCTTTATCTGGGAAGGCTTGGAACAACCGCATCAAATCGTCCGAAAACAAGTAAAAGTAAGCGTGGAAAAGATCGACCTACGCCATGTGGATGCCGATAAGCAGGAAGCTGAAATCCAATCGTACATGGAAAAAGACCGGGTGCGAAACTTCCAGTTTAATCAGACGCCATTAATGCGTTGGACACTATTTTGCACGAACGATAATACGTATCGCTTCTTATGGAGCTTCCATCATATCTTGCTAGATGGCTGGAGTATGCCACTTGTCTTGCATGATTGGCAGGCAAGTTATCAAGCCATCTATAAAGGTGAAGAAGAAAAATTAGAAGCAGGCCAACCATTCAGTCGCTATATCGCATGGCTCCATAAGCAAGATAAACAAGTTGCGGAGCGCTATTGGCGCGAGCAGTTAAAAGGCTTCTACGAATCAACGCCTCTTGCTATGGGAAAAGCAGGCAGTCATGCCGTACAGCCTAAAGCCTACAGAGATCGAACCGTTTCCTTATCCAAGGAGGTAACGGCCCACTTGCAAGCTTTTGCGCGCAAGCAGCAGTTGACGTTAAATACGCTGGTGCAAGGGGCATGGGCACTCATCCTCAGCGGTTACAGCGGATTAGACGATGTTGTCTTTGGAACGACAGTTTCTGGTCGTCCAGCTGAGCTGCCAGGAGTGGAAAACATGGTAGGACTCTTTATTAATACGCTACCTGTCCGCGTCATGTTTGACCCAAGCCAAACGATTCAGGAATGGTTACAACACTTGCAAAACACACAATTAGACATCCGTCAGTACGAATACACACCACTTGTAGACGTCCAAGGCTGGAGCGAGGTTCCACATGGCCAATCGTTGTTCGATAGTATTCTCGTTTTTGAGAACTACTTGAATAGCACAAGTGAGGAATCAGATTCCGGAGTGGTGCTGAGTGAAGTCCAAGCAGTGGAGCAAACCAATTACCCATTGACATTGGTGGCGGCTCCCGGAGATGAACTTGCTCTCAAATTGATCTATGAGCAAGGACGTTTTGATACAGAAGTGATTGTGAAAGTATTGGAACAGATGTCCCAGGTTCTACATGCCTTAACGGCTCAAGCGGATCAGCCGTTGACTACTCTTTCATTCATCACAGACGAGGAACGCCACAAGCTGTTAGTGGAATGGAACGCAACGCAAACGGAATATGCTCGTGACGCGGTAATGCACCAGCTATTTGAAGCGCAAGTAGTCGCCACACCGGATGCTGAGGCTTTAATTGTCGGAGAAGAAAGACTGACGTACGCGGAGCTGAACCGCCGAGCAAACCAGGTGGCGCACTATCTGCGGGCGCAAGGGATCGGCCCAGAGGTCTTGGTCGCTGTTCTCATGGAACGTACGACTGAGATGATCGTAGCGATGATGGGAATTCTCAAAGCTGGCGGCGCGTATGTCCCGATTGATCCCGCGTATCCACAGGAGAGAATCGGCTATACGTTGGAGGATTCGCAAGCGGCGATCCTGTTGACCCAAGGTAGCCTGTTATCCATGCTGCCTGAGCATACCGCACAAGTCATCTGCCTGGATCGTGACTGGGAGGCTATCGCGGAGCAAAGTGAAGAGAACCTGCTTAATCTGGTGGAGCCAACGAATCTTTCCTATGTCATATACACCTCGGGCTCAACAGGTCTGCCCAAAGGGGTAGCGATTCAGCACAGCAGTGTCATTGCCTTCATCGCGTGGGCGAAAACCGTCTTTTCCGCTGAAGAAATGAGTGGGGTGCTCGCCTCCACTTCTATCTGCTTCGATTTGTCTGTCTATGAAATATTCGTGACTTTATCCTACGGCGGGAAAGTCATCTTGGCGGACAACGCCTTGCATTTGCCGAGCTTGCCAGCAGTCAATGAAGTGACATTGATTAATACCGTTCCATCTGCGGCCAAAGAACTGGTGCGGATGAACGCGATCCCGTCGACGGTACGAGTGGTCAACCTGGCTGGAGAGCCACTGCCAAACACCTTGGCACAAAGTCTATACGCATTGGAGCATGTGGAAAAAGTCTTCAATCTCTATGGTCCGTCTGAAGATACGACGTACTCCACGTATGTACAGGTCAGCAAAGGCGCCACGTCAGAACCGACGATTGGCCGTCCATTGTCCAACACGCAAGCGTATATTCTCGATGCCAACCTGCAGCCTGTACCGTTGGGCTTACCTGGGGAACTGTATCTTGGCGGTGAAGGATTGGCGCGCGGGTATCTGAATCGCCCCGAGCTGACAGCAGAACGATTCTTGTCCATTCCATTCCACGCTGACCCGCATGCACGGATGTACAGCACCGGCGACTTGGTCCGTTATCTCCCGGATGGACAAATCGAGTATTTGGGTCGGATTGACCATCAGGTGAAGATTCGCGGCTACCGGATCGAGTTGGGAGAGTTGGAGGCTGTCCTTCGCACCCATCCGACTGTGAAGGAAGCCGTGGTGATGGCAAGAGAAGACCAGCTTGGTGATAAACGTCTGGCGGCGTATGTGACGACAAAAGAAGAACATAGCGAAGATACCACTCACTTAGCGGTCTGGGCAAAAGCAAAACTGCCGGAATTTATGGTTCCATCTGTCTTTGTCTGGCTGGACGCTATGCCGCTCACGCCGAACGGAAAGATCGACCGGAAGCAGCTGCCAGAACCGGAGTGGGGGCAGATAGCTTCTACCCAGGAGTATGTAGCGCCACGCAACCAAACAGAGGAGCTGGTCGCCACAATCTGGTCGCAAGTCCTAGGCATTGAAAAAGTTGGAGTTCATGATAACTTCTTCGAGCTGGGCGGGCATTCTCTCTTAGCGACACGGGTCATTTCCCGTCTTCGTGACACTTTTGCAGGAGAAGTACCGATCCGGACTCTTTTCGAAAACCCAACCGTTGCAGAACTGTCCGAAGCAATCGGAAGCTTTTTGCAAGACACAACAGGAGCTTCGATCCTACCTGTTTCGCGGGAAGGTCATCTGCCATTGTCGTTTGCGCAGCAGCGCCTGTGGTTCCTGGATCGTCTGATGCCAGACAGCGCTTTGTACAACATCCCGTCCGCGATGCGCTTGCACGGGGATCTGGATATCGAGGCGTGGAACAAGAGCTTGCAGGTTCTGATCCAGCGCCACGAAAGCTTGCGGACAACCTTTGACCACGTGGACGGACAAGCAGTACAAATCATTCATCCTTATCAAGAGCAGTCCATGCGTGTAATCGACTTGCGGGACCTACCAGCGGACGAGTGCGAAGCAGAAACACAGCGTTTGGCAGGAATAGAGGCAGCTACGCCATTCAACCTGAGCGCAGGTCCGTTGTTCCGTACCACCTTGATTCGCATAAACGAACAAGAAACGGTCTTCCTTTTGAACATGCATCACATCATCTCTGACGGCTGGTCGATGGGAGTGTTCATTCGCGAATGGTTCACCTCCTACGAAACGATTAGCCAAAACGACCTACCAGCATTGGTTGATTTGCCTGTACAGTATGCGGACTACGCGGCTTGGCAACGCGAGTGGCTCCAGGGTTCGGTATTAGACGAACAGCTTTCGTACTGGAGTGAAAAATTAAGTGGTGCGGAACCGCTTCTCGCCTTGCCGACAGACCGTTCACGTCCTGCTGTACAAACGTACGAGGGAGCGATTTATTCAACGACGCTCGCAGGTGATCTTCTCGACAAATTACAAACACTTAGCCGTAAAGAAGAATCGACGCTGTTCATGACCTTGCTGGCTGGCTTCCAAACTTTGCTCTACCGTTACAGTGGACAGGAAGACATCCTCGTCGGAAGCCCTGTCGCAGGACGCAATAGACAAGAAACGGAACAATTGATTGGATTCTTCATTAATACATTGGTGCTCCGTACGGATTTGTCAGGGGAACCGACATTCCGTGACTTGCTGGCAAGAGTGAAGAAGACGGCACTAGAAGCTTATGCTCATCAGGACCTTCCGTTTGAAAAATTGGTCGATGAACTGGCGTTGGAGCGTAGTCTCAGCTACTCGCCGCTGTTCCAAGTGATGTTTGTCCTCCAAAACTTCCAGCTAGATTTAGACGAACAGGCTGGTATTCGCGTATCGGAATTCGACATGGACAAGCACCTCGTCACCGCCAAATACGACCTGACATTGACGATGGCAGAAAAACCAAACGGATTGATCGCAACATTTGAGTACAATACAGCACTGTTCGATGAAACGACAATTGTGAGAATGTCACAGCACTTCCATCACTTACTCGAAGCCATCGTTCAAATGCCGGAGCAGACCATTAGCCAATTGCCGTTTTTGCCTCAGGCAGAACGGGAGCAGCTGCTGGTGGAATGGAACGACACCACGACTGCTTACCCACGGGATCAACGCGTGGATCAATTGTTCCAGCAGACTGCGATGCGTTACCCGGATCGTATTGCAGTGGTAGCAGGAGGCCAGAGGCTTACCTACTCCCAATTAGAGACACGAGCCAACCAAGTAGCCAACTACCTGCAAAAACAGGGCGTTCGCGCCGGTTCACTCGTCGGTATCTGCGTGAAGCGTTCGCTCGAAATGCTGATCGGAGTGCTCGGGATTCTCAAAGCTGGTGGGGCTTATGTACCGCTCGATTCGGATTATCCGAAAGAACGTCTGGCATACATGATGGATGACGCTCACGTCACTGTTTTGCTTACGCAGGAGCAGCTTCTACCGTCACTCCCTTCTGGAGAGCATACCGTGATTTGTCTGGATCGCGACTGGGCGATGATTGCCGAAGAAAGTGAACAGGCACCTGACATTGACACCACAGCGGAAAGTCTCGCTTACGTGATCTACACCTCTGGGTCTACTGGGTTGCCAAAAGGAACGCTTGTCATCCATCGAGGCATTGTCCGTCTCGTGAAAGAAACCGACTACGTGACGATTACAGAGCAGGACGTTTTCCTGCAAGCATCAACCGTATCATTCGACGCGGCGACCTTTGAGATTTGGGGCAGCTTGCTGAATGGGGCACAGCTGGTGCTGATGCCGCCTGATCTGCCTTCACTGGAAGAACTGGGACAAGCCATTCAGACGCACAAGGTTACGACCCTTTGGCTGACGGCAGGACTGTTCACCCTGATGGTGGATCATCACAAAGAGCACCTGACGGGAGTTCGACAACTGCTCGTTGGCGGAGATGTCGTCTCGGTTCCTCACGTAAGAAAAGCGTTAGAAATCGAAGGACTCACGGTTATCAACGGGTACGGTCCAACGGAGAACACGACATTCACCTGCTGCTATCCGGTCACGGAGTTGCCAGAGACGATCAGTTCTTTCCCGATTGGCCGTCCTATCAAGAATACAACTGTGTACGTACTAGATAGCAACATGCAGCCCGTCCCGATTGGCGTAACAGGTGAACTGTACATCGGCGGAGATGGTCTGGCGCAAGGATATTTGCATCGTCCTGATTTGACGGAAGAACGCTTTGTACCAAACCCGTTCTCAACCGATCCGCAGGCACGACTTTATCGGACGGGTGACCTGGTTCGTTACCTGCCAGATGGTCTTATCGAATTCATCGGCCGAATCGACAATCAGGTAAAAATCCGCGGATTCCGCATCGAGCTGAGTGAAGTAGAGGCAGTTTTAGCCAAGCATCCTGCTCTTGCCGCATCGGTTGTCATTGTCCGCGAAGATGAACCGGGCAAGAAACAGCTCGTCGCTTATGCGGTCAAGCAAGCCGAGCAAGATGTTGACACTGCCGAGCTTCGCCAACACTTCAAAGCACATGTTCCGGATTATATGGTGCCTTCCGCTTTCGTCATGCTGGATGAATTGCCGCTAACGCCAAACGGGAAAGTGGACAGAAAAGCACTTCCAGTCCCTGTCTATGATCGCAGCCAAGATGTTGATTTGTTTACAGAGGCTACCAACCTCATCGAACAAAAACTGGCGGAAATCTGGTGCGGCGTTCTGCGAATGGATCGCATCGGCATTCACGATAACTTCTTTGAGCTTGGGGGCGACTCCATCCTCAGCATTCAAATCGTTGCGCGTGCAAACAAAGCTGGCATCCATCTAACTCCGAAGAATCTTTTTGACCATCAAACGATTGCAGAGTTAGCAAAGGTTGCGGGCCACAGCACGAAAATGGAAGCAGAGCAAGGAATGATAACAGGCGAAGCTCCACTATTGCCGATCCAAAAATGGTTCTTCGAGCAAGAGCAACCAACACCACATCACTGGAACCAATCGATGCTCCTGCAAGTCAACGAACAATTGGACGAAGAGCATCTGGAGCAAGCCATTACCCATCTGCTCGCTCACCACGACGCGCTCCGCCTGCGTTATACCTACACAGATGGAGAGTGGAGGCAGACACACGCAGAAGTCGAATCGGAAGCTTTGCTCATCGTGGAGGATCTTAGCATGACCTCGCCAGCTCAGCACATGAGAAGGATCGAAAAACTTTCACACCAAGCACAAGCGAGCCTAGATTTGGAAAACGGACCGATCATGAAGATCGTCTATTTCGATCTCGGGTATGATCGACCGGGCCGTTTGCTGATTGTCATCCACCATTTGGCAGTAGACGGCGTTTCATGGCGAGTTCTGATCGAAGACTTGCAAACGGCATATAGGCAGGCTGCCGAGGGAACAGAGATTCAATTGCCAGCAAAAACAACCTCCTACAAGGCATGGGCAGTAAAAATGAATGAGTACGCATCTTCTGAACGCATTGCCGCTGAAAAGGAGTACTGGATAGCTGCAGCAGACGAGATGGTGTCAACTACACCGCCAATCCATGACGCTGAGTTGAACACAGAAGGAAACTGCCGGACGATTACGATTGCAATGGAGGAAGAAGAGACAGAAACCTTGCTGCAGAAAGTACCGTCCCGTTACCGCGTGCAAATCAATGATGTTCTATTGACCGCGCTAGCATTGGCACACGCCAAATGGACGGGAGAACAAGCCCTGTTAGTCAACCTGGAAGGTCACGGTCGTGAAGAATTGTTCTCGGAGGTAGATCTCTCCCGCACGGTCGGCTGGTTTACGTCCATGTATCCACTCCTGATTCGACTGGATCAGAACATGTCTCAGGAAAATGCGCTGGTAAGAGTCAAAGAGAAGCTTCAACAAATTCCGAACAAAGGCCTTGGATACGGCATTCTGCGCTACCTGACGAAAGATACCGAGGTGTCCGAAAAGCTAGCGGCGATTCCGCAACCACCGATTAGCTTTAACTATCTGGGACAATTCAACCAGGCGGGAGAAGGAGATTCCCTGTTTGGATTTGCGGAAGGAGAAAGAGGCTCCAACATCAGTCCGGATAACAGAAGGGCTCATCTGATTGATGTGGTAGGGGCTGTCACAGGTGGCAAGCTGAACCTCAGCTTCCTTTACAGCGAGACATTGCATAGCGAAGCGAGCATTGAGACTTTCGCTCGTCATTTCACGGAAATCCTGCGTTCACTGATACAAGCGGAGAAACAAAGCTATCGAGCCGAAGACTTCGAGGATGCAGACTTGAGTCAGGCGGCGTTAAACAAGGTTCTCTCCAAGCTGAAGAAAAGAAAGGGGAATTAATCCAATGGGGGATTTTACTGATCTATACACCTTATCCCCGCTGCAAGAAGGGATGTTGTTCCATTCGCTGTACTCTGAGGGTTCAGCCTATATGGTACAGAACATTGCCATTCTTACAGGCGAGCTTGACATCGTCAACTTTGAAAAAGCCTGGAACAAAGTGGTTCAAAGACATTCCATTTTGCGTACTGGATTCCTTTGGGAAGAAGTGGAGAAGCCACTTCAGGTGGTCTTCGAAAGTGTTCCTTTTTCCATACACCAGGAAGACTGGTCACATCACACCGATGAAGAGCAAAAAACCATGCTGACATCGTTCTTGCAAAAAGAAAAAGAGGTGGGCTTCGACTTGAGCGAAGCCCCACTCATGCGGGTGACGGTCATCAAAAAGGCCAAAGATGTGCACCAGTTCATCTGGACCTTTCACCATTTGCTCTTGGATGGATGGAGCAGCCCCATTCTTTTTCAGGAAGTCCTCGATTTCTATGAGGCGTACTGCCAAGGCAAGGACTTGAGACTTCCACAGCCAAAGCCATTCAAGGATTATATCTCCTGGCTTCGCCGTCAGGACAAGACGGAGTCTGAAAAGTTCTGGCGCGAGTTCCTAGCGTCCGTTGAGAGTCCCACACCTCTTCCTTTTGAATCTTATCCCTTGAGAGATTCAGAACAGGAAAAAGGGATTCATGAATTGACTCGTGCCTTGACTGATGAAGTCTCGAGAGCTCTCCTAAAATTAGCTCGAACGTATAAGGTTACGATCAACACCATCGTACAAGGGGCATGGGCCATTCTCCTCAGCCGTTTGAGCGGGGAAGAAAGCGTGGTATACGGCGTAACCGGTTCCGGGCGCCCGAGCGATCTGCCAGGTGTAGAGCAGATGGTTGGAATGTTTATCAACACGTTGCCGATGAAAACGAAAGTCGAGCCTGAGCAAACGTTGGATCAGTGGTTCAAAGAGTTACAGGATCAGCAATCTAGAGTCCGACAATATGAATACTCGCCATTAGTGGATATCCAGGGCTGGACGGATGTACCACGTGGACTACCACTGTTTGAAAGTATTTTCGTGTTTGAGAACTATCCGCTGGGAGAAGGGGAAGAGAGGGAATTCGGTTTTTCCATCTCTCATGTGCAGCACTTCCAAGAAGTAGATAATCCACTCACGATTGTCGGGATTCCGGGGGAACAGCTTCGCATCAAAATGATTTACAGGACAGACCGCTTTGAGCAAGCGGCAATTGAACGGACACTTGATCAAATGGCATCCATTCTAATGGCCATCGTGGAGAATCCGAAGCAACGCCTGTCCTCTATTTCTTTTCTCAGTCAAGAAGAAAGACAGCATCTACTTGTCGGGCTAAACGATACCGCGAGCGACTACCCTCGGGATAAAACCGTTCCACAACTGTTTGCCGAAACAGCGGCCCAATACCCAGATCGTATCGCCGTCGTTGCGGGGGAAGAACAGGTGACATACGCCGAGCTGGAGGCAAAAGCCAATCAGCTTGCCAACTACTTGCAAAAGCAGGGAGTAGAAACAGGCACTTTTGTCGGACTATCCGTAGAGCGCTCATCAGATATGCTCGTTGGTATGCTGGGGATTCTCAAAGCAGGTGGAGCGTATGTGCCACTCGATCCGGCGTATCCCCAAGAACGTCTGGCTTTCATGCTGGCAGATGCTAAGATTTCGATTTTATTGACACAGGAGCATTTGTCTGACAGGTGGCAAGGACAAGAGCTTACCATTCTCAATCTCGATCTTGCTGAGGAAAAGTGGACAGAAGAAAGCACAGTTGCTCCTCAAGTAGATATAAGCGCGGACAGTCTCGCCTACGTCATTTACACATCAGGTTCTACAGGTACACCAAAAGGGGTGCTGGTCGTCCATCGCGGGATTGTTCGCCTGATCAAAAACACGAACTACGTGACCATTACGGAAGAGGACGTGTTCCTGCAAGCCTCTACCGTATCGTTTGATGCTGCTACCTTTGAAATTTGGGGTGCGTTGCTAAACGGAGCGAAGCTAGTGTTGATGCCGCCACATCAGCCTTCACTCGATGAACTGGGAGAGACGATTCAGAATCAAAAGGTAACGACACTATGGCTGACGGCTGGTCTGTTCACGGTCATGGTTGACCACAAGGTGGAGTACTTGTGCGGCGTGCGCCAACTACTTGTCGGTGGGGATGTCGTCTCCGCATCTCATGTACGCAGGGTGCTTTCGCTTGGCGGTATCACGGTGATAAACGGCTATGGTCCGACGGAAAACACGACGTTTACTTGCTGCAATCCCGTCACGGAGCTTCCGGAAGGCGTCAACTCCTTCCCGATCGGCAGACCGATCAGCAATACCACCGTATACGTATTGGACAAACATCAACAACCTGTCCCTATGGGTGCAGCAGGCGAATTATATATAGGCGGAGATGGCCTCGCTCTAGGTTATTTGAACAATCCAGAGTTAACCGCAGAGCGTTTTGTGGAGAATCCGTTTGATCCCCAAGAAGGTTCTCGCCTGTACCGTACTGGTGACTTGGTTCGTTATTTGCCTGATGGCACGATTGCGTTTATCGGGCGTATCGACAATCAGGTAAAAATCCGAGGCTTCCGCATCGAATTAGGTGAGGTGGAAGCAGCACTCAGCTTGCATCCGTCTGTGAACGAAGTTGTGGTCATGGTCCGTGAGATTAATCCGGGCGAGAAGCATATAACGGCGTATCTTACTGTTTCAGGAGAGAACACGCTCGAAACTTCTGATATGCGTGCATGGACAAAAACGAAGCTGCCAGAATTCATGAGGCCATCATTTTATATTTTCCTTGATGCGATGCCTTTGACGGCAAATGGTAAAATCGACCGCAAACAATTGCCGGAGCCGGAATGGACAAATCCTGCTTCCGATAAAGGCTACATGGAGCCGCGCAATCAGGTAGAAGAGCTGATTGCTAACATATGGTCGCAGGTGCTCGGAGTCGAAAAAGTGGGGATTCACGATAACTTTTTCGAGCTTGGCGGACATTCCCTTTTGGCGACACGAGTCATTTCACGCCTGAGAGAGGCGTTTGGAATAGAGCAGACGGTGCGCTCCATTTTTGAACATCCGACCATTGCAGCATGGAGTGAACAAGGAGCAGCACTTCATTTGGGAGAGAAAGAAGCGATTGGTGGATCGATCCAGCCTGTATCGAGACAGCGCAATCTGCCATTATCTTTTGCCCAACAGCGATTGTGGTTCTTTGATCAATTCATGCCAGAAAGTCCGATGTACAACATCCCATCTGCTCTTCGCTTGCAAGGCGAACTCGACATAGTGGCATGGGAGAATAGTTTACAAGCGATCATTTTGCGTCACGAAAGCTTGCGTACCACGTTCCACGAAATAGATGGACAATCCATGCAAGTGATTCATCCGCATCTCGACTGGAAAATGGACATTCTGGACTTGCGCGACCTATCAGCTGAAATGAAAGAACAAAAGATAGAGCAATTGGCTGAAGCCGAAGCTGCCAGAGCATTTTCCCTCAGACAAGGACCGCTGATACGCGCGACGATGATCCAAACAGATGATCAATCATATGTCTTCTTGATCAACATGCACCACATCATCTCAGATGGTTGGTCGATGGGCATCTTCTATCGCGAGTTGCTTGCCAACTATGAAGCGTTCAGTAAACAAGAAACACCAGAGTTAGCAGACCTGCCGATTCAATATGCGGATTTTGCCACATGGCAGCGCGAGTGGCTGGACGGCGAAATCTTGGAGCAGCAGGTTGCTTATTGGAAAGAAAAACTGAGTGGAGCAGAACCGCTTCTAGCACTGCCGACAGACCGATCGCGCCCTGCGGTGCAATCCTATAAAGGAGCCATTTACACCAAGACCTTTTCTGCGGACTTGCTCGCCAAATTGAAAGTCCTTAGCCAGGAGTCCAATTCTACCTTGTTTATGACGTTACTGGCTGCATTCCAAACCCTTCTATACCGCTATAGTGGTCAAGAAGATATCGTTGTGGGAAGTCCGGTAGCTGGGCGCAATCGGCAAGAAACCGAGAATTTGATTGGATTCTTCGTCAACACTTTGGCGCTCCGAACGAACGTAACAGGAGATGTCACATTTACAGAATTACTGGCACGCGTTCGCGAAACAGCGCTGGAGGCCTATGCACATCAAGATTTACCTTTTGAAAAATTGGTCGATGAGCTACAGCTGGAGCGTAGCCTCAGCTACTCGCAATTGTTCCAGGTCATGTTTGTCCTGCAGAACTTCCCGCTGGAGGAAGCAACAACGTCCGGCATTCAGCTCACACCTTTGAATTCTGAGCGACATTTGACGACGGCCAAGTTTGACCTCACTTTGACAATGAGAGAGCAGGCAGATGGACTTGTGGCTTCCTTTGAATACAGCACAGATTTGTTCGACAGATCGACGATCGAGCGAATGACTGGACATTTGCAAAATCTGCTTGAGGCTATCATCGCCCAACCAGAGCAGTCGATTGAAAAACTGGATCTTCTAAGGGAGAGCGAACGAAATAAACAGGTAATAGAGCTTAACAACACAGCTAGCGACTACCCTCGGGACAAAACCGTTCCACAACTGTTTGCTGAAACAGCGGCCCAATACCCAGATCGTATCGCCGTCGTTGCGGGGGAAGAACAGTTGACCTACGCCGAGCTGGAGGCAAAAGCCAATCAGCTTGCCAACTACTTGCAAAAGCAAGGAGTAGAAACAGGTACTTTTGTCGGACTATCCGTAGAACGCTCGTCAGATATGCTCGTTGGTATGCTGGGAATTCTCAAAGCAGGTGGAGCGTATGTGCCACTCGATCCGGCGTATCCCCAAGAACGTCTGGCTTTCATGCTGGCAGATGCTAAGATTTCGATTTTATTAACACAGGAGCATTTGTCTGACAGGTGGCAAGGACAAAAGCTTTCCATTCTCAATCTCGATCTTGCTGAGGAAAAGTGGACAGAAGAAAGCACAGTTGCTCCTCAAGTAGATATGAGCGCGGACAGTCTCGCCTACGTCATTTACACATCAGGTTCAACAGGTACACCAAAAGGAGTGCTGGTCGTTCATCGCGGGATTGTTCGCCTGATCAAAAACACGAACTACGTGACCATTACGGAAGAGGACGTGTACCTGCAAGCCTCTACCGTATCGTTTGATGCTGCTACCTTTGAGATTTGGGGGGCGTTGCTAAACGGAGCGAAGCTGGTGTTGATGCCTCCACATCAGCCTTCACTCGATGAACTGGGAGAGACAATTCAGAATCACAAGGTGACGACACTTTGGCTGACGGCTGGTCTGTTCACGGTCATGGTTGACCACAAGGTGGAGTACTTGCGTGGCGTGCGCCAACTACTTGTCGGTGGGGATGTTGTCTCTGCATCCCATGTACGCAGGGTGCTTTCGCTTGGCGGTATCACGGTGATAAACGGTTATGGTCCGACGGAAAACACGACGTTTACTTGCTGCAATCCCGTCACGGAGCTTCCGGAAGGCGTCAACTCCTTCCCGATCGGCAGACCGATCAGCAATACCACCGTGTACGTATTGGACAAACATCAACAGCCTGTCCCTCTGGGTGCAGCAGGCGAATTATATATAGGCGGAGATGGTCTCGCTCTAGGTTATTTGAACAATCCAGAGTTAACCGCAGAGCGTTTTGTAGACAATCCGTTTGATCCACAAGAAGATTCTCGCCTGTACCGTACTGGTGACTTGGTTCGTTATTTGCCTGATGGCACGATTGCGTTTATCGGGCGTATCGACAATCAGGTAAAAATCCGCGGCTTCCGCATTGAACTAGGCGAAATCGAGACGGTATTGCAGAGCCACCCGGCTGTAAAAGAAACAGTACTCATGGTAAGAGAGGATACTCCTGGGGACAAGCGCCTAGCCGCCTACCTCGTTTTTGCAGAAGAAAAAGAGGTTACTCATATCGAGATGCGATCTTATCTCAAGGATAAGCTGCCTGAGTACATGATCCCTTCCGCCTTTATGATGTTGGACAGCTTCCCGCTGACACCAAACGGAAAAGTGGATCGCCGGGCACTACCAATCCCTGACTATTCTCGAAATGAGGCGGATAGCGGTTATATAGCACCTGCAACAGAAATGGAAATAAAATTGGCGGAAATCTGGAAAAGTGTGCTGGGTGTTGCAAACATCGGCATCTACGACAACTTTTTCGAATTGGGCGGCGACTCCATTCTCAGTATCCAGATCGTCGCAAGAGCCAATCATTCCGGAATTCGCTTCACACCAAAGCAACTTTTTGAAAATCAAACCATTGCAGAATTGCTGCGGGTTGTTACTGATTTTAGCCAAGCAACAGATACAAAATGGAAAAATGAACAGGGCACTGTTACTGGAAATGTGCCGCTTACTCCTATCCAAAAATGGTTCTTTGACTCCAATCAACCGTCGCTGCACCACTGGAATCAGTCGGTACTTCTGACTGTTCAGCAACCAGTAGACCTTGTTGTACTGGAGCAAACCATCGAGAGCCTATTGGCCCATCATGATGCGTTGCGTATGCGCTTTTCACATCATGACAGCATGTGGACACAAATGATGAATGGTCTGGAAGAGAATGTTCCATTCCGTAGCGTGGACCTTTCTAAACTCCCTAAACAGGAACAGGAGTCCAGGCTGGAGGAAATCTCACAAGAAGTACAAGCGAGCCTAAATATCACGGAAGGTCCCGTCGTACAGGCTGTGTACTTCAACATGGGCGGAGAGCAAGCTGGCCGACTGTTGCTCGTCATTCACCACCTAGTTGTTGACGGTGTCTCGTGGCGTATTTTGCTGGAGGATTTGCAAAATACCTATGATCAAATCGAGGACGGTCAAGACGTACAAATGCCAGCAAAGACGACCTCGTTCAAGATGTGGGCTGAGCAATTAGTCGCGTATGCCAATTCAGACGCCATCCAGCAAGAAAAAGAGTACTGGCTCAAACAAGATCATGAGGCAAGCCCGCTCCCGATTGATCACTTATATGAACCGAGTCAGAACAAGGAAGCGACAACCAAACAAGTAACGTTCTCTTTAGATGCAGGAGAAACCCGTGCCCTGTTGCAGGAAACACTTTCTCCTTACCGGTTGAAAATAAACGATGTATTACTCGCTGCCTTAACGAAAGCGATGCACCGTTGGACAGGGGAGCAGACGTTATCTTTCCATCTCGAGGGGCATGGACGAGAGGATATTTTGGAAGGAGCAGATTTATCCCGCACGGTTGGCTGGTTCACGAGCATGTATCCTGTACAGCTTACGCTTGACCAGACCAAACCGTGGAGTGAACTGCTGAAAGCGGTCAAAGAGGAGCTTCGAGCCATTCCGCAAAATGGAGTTGGCTATGGTATCCTGCACTACTTGAGTCAGGATGACGAGCTGAAAGAGCAGTTGAAGTCACGAATGAAGCCAGAGATCAGCTTCAACTACCTCGGCCAGTTTGATCAGGTAGTTTCATCTCACTCTAAGTTTGGCATGGCTTCGGAATCGAGAGGCTCGAATCTTGCACCTGATTCCATTCGCACGCATTTAATCGATGTAAACAGCGTCATTTCCGGAGAACAACTGCATGTCACTTGGTTTTACAACGAAAACATCCACGAGAAAAGTACGGTGGAAGCAGTTGCTTGTGATTATATGGACGCCTTGCGTGAGATTATGGCACATTGCCGCTCCGAAGAAGCCGGGGGCTATACTCCTTCTGACTTCCCGTTATCTCGTCTGGATCAGCGCGCAATCGACACATATGTGGGTAGAGATCACTCCATCGAGAACATCTATCCACTGACGCCGTTGCAGGAAGGCATGCTTTTCCATTCCCTGTACGAACAAGAGGGCGGAGACTATGTGGTTCAATTCTCCATGACGATCCATCATTTGCAAGTCGATGCACTCCAACAAGCTTGGCAAAAAGTCATCGATCGTCATTCTATTCTGCGTACCTCCTTTATCTGGGATGGAGTAGTCAATCCGCATCAAATTGTGCGCAAGCACGTACGGGTGACAGTTGATGAAAGAGATCTGCGACATTTACCGACTGATAGGCAGAAGGGAGCTTTAGACGCATTTTTGGAAGAGGATCGCAAGCGGAACTTCTCAATTACAGAACCACCTCTCATGCGTTTGACTTTGTTCAGAATTAGCAACGAAGCGTATCGCTTTATCTGGAGCTTCCACCACGTTTTACTGGATGGCTGGAGCTTGCCGCTTGTCCTGAAAGACTGGTTTTCCGCCTATCAAGCGCTGGCAGAGGGAAGAGACATTCAGCTTGGGGCTGTACAGCCTTTTTCCCAGTATGTTGCGTGGATCCAGCGACAAGACTTGGAAGCTGCGGAACGCTTCTGGCGCAACCATTTGAAAGGGATATACGGGCCGACACCAATTAATTTCGGACAAGCTCTCCAATTCATTGGAGAACCAAAAACCTATGACGAGCGCTTTATCCGATTCTCGGCCGAGTTTACAGAACATCTGCAATCCTTTGCCCGTCAGCATCAGGTAACGCTGAACACCTTCATACAAAGTGCGTGGGGCATGATCCTCGGAGCCTACAGTGGTGAAGCAGATGTCGTATTCGGGGCAACTGGTTCAGGACGTCCAGCCGATTTGCATGGCGTAGAAAATATGGTTGGTCTGTTCATCAATACGCTTCCGGTTCGAATCACGCTAGATCCAACTAAAACCGTTCGGGTATGGCTGCGTGAATTGCAAGAAATGCAATTGGAGATTCGCCAATATGAGTACACGCCGCTGGTTGACATTCAGAGTTGGAGCGAATTCGAGCGTAATACCTCTTTGTTCGAAAGTATTTTTATCTTTGAGAACTACCCGATTGACGAATCTGTAAAAGAAGTGGACAACAGTATTCAGATTTCTGATGTAGACTCTGCGGAGCAAACGAACTATCCACTTACCGTAGTATGTGGCCCTGGCAAAGAATTTGTTCTCAAAATCGTTTTTGATCAAAACCGATTCGATCCTATACGTATCGAACGTGTCCTAGAGCAAATGACTCTTCTGCTCCAATCGATGACAGCCAATCCGGATCAACCTCTGGCTGATGTGTGCATGATCAGCGAAAGCGAACAAGAGCAGGTTTTGGTCGAGTGGAACGAAACAAAGGTGGATTATCCGACGGGGCTTTGCATTCATCAAGCATTTGAACACCAAGTGAAAAAGACGCCAGATGCGATCGGACTCATGTACAAAGAGATGGAGATAACGTATGCCGATCTGAACCAGCGAGCGAACCAATTGGCGCATCATCTCCTTGCCCAAGGCGTGAAACCAGATACACTTGTCGGGATTTGCATTGAGCGTTCTCCTGAGATGATCATCGGGATTCTCGGTGTGATGAAAGCAGGTGCCGCCTATGTACCAATCGACCCGGCACATCCGCTAGAGCGTATTGCCTACATGATCGAGGATTCGCAGGCAAACATTGTGTTGACCCAGCAATCTTTGGCAGCTCAATTGCTTACAACGAAGGCACAGGTCATTTGCCTTGATAGTAATGCGCTGGAGAATGAACCGGTTCACGATGTGATGGGCGGGGTTACAGAACAAAATCTTGCCTATGTCATTTACACATCTGGTTCCACTGGCTTGCCCAAGGGCGTAATGGTTGAACACCATAGTGCGATGAATATGGCGAATTACCTGATCGAGTTATTCCAAGTCCAGCCGTCTAGCCGCGTCTTGCAGTTATGTTCGTTCAGCTTCGACGTTTCTGTCGCAGAGATCGTCATGGCTTTGATTTCGGGTGCGACCTTAGTCATTGAGGATCGGGAAATGCTCATGCCAGGCCCTGAACTCATCACTGTCTTGCAGGAAAAACAAATCACAACGGTGATGACGGTGCCCGCTGTACTTGCGGCATTACCTGACGCCGATCTACCTGATCTGAAAACATTAGTGATCGGTGGCGAAGCACCAAGCTATGATCTCATCGCTCGCTATGCAAATCACCGTCAGTTTTTCAATTGCTACGGACCAACGGAGGCAACCGTTTGCACCACGCTGATGCTTATGGATACGAATTTGACGAACACACCAATTGGCCGCCCAATTGCCAATGCGACCATCTACGTATTAGATGCCAATCTCAAGCCTGTCCCTATAGGCGTACCGGGTGAGCTGTACATTGGTGGAAAAGGCTTGGCACGCGGTTACTGGAATCGTCCAGAGCTTACAGCGGAACGCTTTATCACTCATCCGTTTGGAGCGGAAGGCGAACGTCTTTACCGCACAGGCGATCAGGTGCGCTACCTGCAAGACGGTAATCTCGAATTCCTCGGACGTATCGATAATCAGGTGAAAATTCGCGGCTTCCGCATCGAATTAGGCGAAATCGAAAACGCATTGAGAAAGCATTCTGCGATTCGGGAAGCTGTCATTACCGTACGCGACAATCGTCTGGCTGCTTATCTGATTGCGATGGGTGAAGAGAAGCCAGCTACAGAGGAGCTCGCTCTCTATCTGAAAGAGATATTGCCAGATTACATGATCCCAGCAGGCATCGTCTGGATGGAGGCGATTCCGCTTACGGTCAACGGAAAAGTAGACCACCGGGCACTGCCTACACCGGATTGGGGACTTTTGACCACACAACAGGAGTATGTCGCACCACGCACACCAACTGAAGAAATAGTGGCGAACATTTGGACACAGGTTCTTTCCGTTGAGCAAGTCGGGATTCACGACGATTTCTTTGAACGAGGAGGACATTCTCTCCTAGCTACCCAAGCGATTTCCCGTATGCGTCAAGCTTTTGGCATAGACATGCCGCTTCGTACGCTGTTTGATTATCCGACAACGGCAGCGATCAGCGAAAAAATTACGGCGTTGTTACAAGGGGAAGCCGGTCTCACTGACATCCCGCTCGTGCCCGTGTCGCGTGACGAACACTTGCCGCTCTCATTTGCACAGCAACGTTTGTGGTTCTTGGACAAGCTGCTGCCAGACAGCTCCGTCTACAATATCCCAACTGCTGTTCGTCTGATGGGTGAGCTAGACGTCGAGGCGTGGGAACACAGTCTAAAGCTGATCATCCAACGTCATGAGAGCTTGCGCACAACTTTCTCCGATATCAATGGAGAAGCCGTTCAAGTCATTCACCCGAAGATCGAGTGGAATCTGGAACGAATCGACTTACGAGACTGGAACGAAGAGGAGCAAGAAACGGAAGCATTGCGTCTCGCTATAGAAGATGCAGAACAACCGTTTCATCTGAATCAAGGGCCGTTGTTACGCGCAAAACTGATTTGCATGGATGAACAAGCGCACGTATTTTTGCTCAATTTACACCACATTATTGCGGATGGCTGGTCCATGAGTGTATTCATGGGTGAGTTAGTCTCCATCTACGAAGCGTTATCTGCTGGGGAAACACCGCAGCTTGCCGAAATGCCTCTGCAATACGCAGACTATGCCACATGGCAACGCAATTGGCTACAAGGTGAGGTATTGGAGCAACAATTGGCGTACTGGAAAAAACAATTAGGCGATGCAGAACCACTTCTGAGATTGCCGACAGACCGTCCACGCCCTGCCGTTCAGAGCCATAATGGGGCGATGCATACGATTAGGCTCCCAGAAAAACTGCTTGCCGATCTAAAAACGCTCAGTCGTGAAGAGGGATCAACCTTATTCATGACCTTGCTAGCTGCCTTTCAGACCCTGCTCTATCGCTACAGTAGTCAAAAAGACATCCTCGTCGGAAGTCCGGTCGCAGGACGAAATAGACAGGAAATGGAGTCACTTATCGGTTTCTTCATTAACACCTTGGTAATGCGTACGGACATGTCTGGGGAACCAACCTTCCGAGACTTGCTAGCAAAAGTGCGAGAGACCGCCTTGGAAGCGTACGCGCATCAAGACCTGCCGTTTGAAAAACTGGTAGATGAGCTGGAGCTGGAACGAAGCCTGAGCTACTCACCGTTGTTCCAAGTGATGTTCGTACTGCAAAACATCCCGATGGACGTACAAGAATTGTCCCAGATTCGCATCGAGCCTTTCCACAGAGGTCAGGAAGGCGTAAGCGCCAAGTTTGACATCACCTTGACCACCGTAGAAGCACCTGATGGACTTATCGCAACATTCGAATACAACACCGATCTTTTTGATCCAGCAACGATCGAGCGCATGGGGAACCATTTCTCCAACCTGCTAGAGGCGATTTCAGTCAATCCGATGCAGCCGGTCACAGCCATACCTCTCCTGAGCGATACGGAAAAGGAGCAGCTTCTCCATCAGTGGAATGATACAAATGTACCTTTTGAACGCGAAACATGCGTGCATGAAAGGGTTGCACAGATTGCACAAGATCTGCCAGACCAATTAGCAGTTGTTTCCGAAGAAGGGCAGATCACCTATGCAGAACTGGACGCCAAAGCAAATCAGGTAGCGAACTACCTGCAAAAACAGGGAGTATCCTCCGAAACACTTGTCGGCATTTGCGTAGAACGTTCCATCGATATGCTCATCGGTCAACTGGGAATACTCAAAGCTGGCGGTGCTTATGTCCCTATGGACACAGCGTATCCGCAAGAACGTCTTGCTTTCATGATGAAAGATGCCAACATGCCAGTCGTATTAACCCAAGAACGACTGTTAGAGCGATTGCCGGAAGGAACGGCATCATTCATCTGCTTGGATCGTGATTGGACAATCATTTCAGAAGAGAGCAGCGAGACACCGAACATGGCAATGACAACAGAGAATCTGGCGTATGTCATCTATACGTCTGGCTCTACTGGAACGCCAAAAGGGGTAGAGATCGAGCACGCCGCCTTGCTAAATCTCATTTTCTGGCACCAACGGTCGTACAGTGTAGATTCAAATGATCGAGCTTCACAAATCGCAGGGACAGCCTTTGATGCATCTGTCTGGGAAATCTGGCCGTACCTGACAAAGGGAGCAACGCTTTATCTCCCATCTGAAGAAATTCGTCTGGTACCAGAGGAGCTCAGAGATTGGCTCGTTGCATCGGGTATCACGATTAGCTTTTTGCCAACGCCATTGGCGGAAAGGCTGCTTACCTTGGAATGGCCTACCGACACGCGGCTGCGCTATATGCTCACAGGGGGCGACAAGCTACACGATTACCCACCAGCAACCATGCCGTTTACTCTTGTGAACCAATACGGACCAACCGAAAACGCGGTTGTCGCCACAGCAGGTGTCGTTCCGACAGTAGCTACTCATGTTTTCGCACCATCAATCGGACGTCCAATAGACAATGTGCAGGTATACGTCCTTGATGAAAAGCGAAAACCTGTGCCGATTGGTGTAGCTGGAGAGCTCTATATCGCAGGAGACAGCTTGGCACGGGGCTATCTGAAGCGCCCTGATCTTACCAAAGAGCGGTTTGTAGCCAATCCATATTCACAAAAACCGGGAGCGCGCATGTACCGAACTGGTGACCTCGTTCGTTACCTGCCAGATGGAAACATCGATTTCATTGGCCGCGCTGACGATCAGGTGAGCATTCGAGGATTCCGGGTCGAACTGGGTGAAATTGAAACGGCTCTGTACACTCATCCGGCGGTAAAAGAAACCATCGTCCTCGTACGTGAGGATATTCCGGGCGTTAAACGACTCGCTGCCTACGTCGTCCTTGGAGAAAAACAAGAGATTCAAGCAAGTGACTTCCGTAGCTATCTGAAGGAAAAGCTGCCTGAGTACATGGTGCCAGCTGCATTCGTCATCATGGATAACCTGCCGCTGACTCCAAACGGTAAGGTAGACCGACAAGCATTACCTGTACCTGATTTATTACGCAATGAAACAGAAGGCAGTTTTGCTACTCCGACAACTGCTATTGAGGCGACGCTTGCAGATATTTGGAAAAAAGTCCTAGGTATTGACAACGTTGGTATTTATGACAACTTTTTCGAGATGGGTGGAGACTCCATCTTGAGTATCCAAATTGTTTCTCGAGCTAATCAGGCTGGAATTCGTTTAACACCGAAACAGCTCTTGAGAAATCAAACCATCGCGGAACTGGCAAGTGTCGTGACAGAGACTTGCGACATACAAGTAGTAAAAATCCAAGCAGAACAAGGCATCTTGACGGGAGAGGTGCCGCTCACGCCAATTCAATCGTGGTTCTTCACGACTGAACAACCGTCGATCCATCATTGGAACCAATCCTTGCTTTTGACGGTTAAACAACCCGTTGACCTGACTATTCTAGAGAATGTCATCGAGAATCTGCTCACGCATCACGACGCGTTACGTATGCGTTATGACCATACGGAGCGAGGCTGGACCCAACATATGGAGGGACGTCCTGAGACTATTCCATTCCGCAGTGTGGACCTGTCCGCTGTCCCAGAAGAAGAACAAGCCGATCGACTTGAGCAAATCGCAAACGAGGTGCAATCCAGTCTACATGTAAGTGAGGGACCCGTTTTCCAAGCCGTTTACTTCCATCTTGGAGCAGACCAACCTGGTCGTCTGCTGATTGTTGCCCACCATTTGGTGATAGACGGTGTGTCCTGGCGCATTTTGCTAGAGGATCTGCAAACTGCTTACGAGCAACTGGTAAACGATCAACCGGTACAATTCCCAGCGAAAACGACTTCATTCAAAACATGGGCAGAGCAATTGCAATCCTATGCGAATTCCGAAGCGATCGAGCCGGAAAAAGCGTTCTGGCTGGGTCAAAGTGATGAAGTGAGTCCACTTCCCATTGACCGTGCCTTCGAGCCAAGCCAAAACACAGATGCAACCTCCAAGCAAGTCAGTCTTGCGCTTACTATTGAAGAAACTCGCGCGTTGTTGCAGGATACGCTGTCGCCTTACCGATTGCAAATCAATGATGTATTGCTTACCGCTTTCACCAAAGCAATGAATCGTTGGACAGGTGAAAAAATAGTAGCCGTTCATCTGGAAGGGCACGGACGCGAGGAAATTATTGAAGGAGCAGACTTATCCCGTACGGTTGGCTGGTTTACGAGCATGTACCCGGTACAGCTCTCGATTGACCCGTCGAAGCCGTGGAATGACGCTTTGAAAGCGGTCAAGGAACAGCTTCATAGCATTCCTAAGAAAGGTGTCGGCTACGGCATCCTCCAATACCTCAGTCAGGATGAGGAATTGAAAAAACGCCTGAGAGAAAAGCCGAAGCCAGAAATCAGCTTCAACTACCTTGGACAGTTTGATCAGATCGTTCAAGCCGAATCGAGATTTGGTATGGCGCAAGAATCAAGAGGCTCCAATCTGGGGAAAGACACAATACGCCAGCATCTGATTGATGTAAACAGTGTCATTACCGGAGAACAACTCCATGTCACATGGATATATAGCGAAAACATTCACGAGGAAAGCACGATTCAAGAGCTTGCTTGCAACTATCTGGAAGCTTTGCGCGAGATCATTGCACACTGCCAGTCCGAAGAAGCAGGGGGCTATACCCCATCTGACTTCCCACTAGCGCGAATGGATCAACGGGCTATCGACAAGCATCTGGGACAGGATCGTCTGATCGAGAATGTCTATCCACTCAGTCCATTGCAAGGTGGCATGCTGTTCCACTCCCTGTACGAGCAGGAGGGAGGAGACTATATTGTTCACTTTGCCATGACGTTGGAGGGCTTGCGCGTCGATGCGTTTGAACAGGCGTGGCAAAAGGTAGTGGATCGCCATCCGATTCTACGTACCTACTTTGTTTGGGAAGGTTCAGAGGCTCACCAGATTGTACGCAAACAAGTAAAAGCATCTGTAGAAAAAATCGATCTTCGTCATTTGACGTCGGAACAGCAAAAGACGGAACTGGCTCACTATCTAGAAGCTGACCGCAGACGGAATTTCGAGATTGCTTCTCCACCACTCGTGCGCTGGACCTTGTTCCACCTACGTGAGGGAGTTTATCGCTTCACGTGGAGCTTCCATCATGTATTGCTAGATGGTTGGAGCGTCCCGATTGTACTAAAAGACTTGTTTAGTGCTTATGTGGCCATAGCAGAAGATCGAGAGGTTTCGTACAGCTTTGTCCAACCATTCTCTGCGTACATCGATTGGGTACAGCGCCAAGACTTGCGTGCTGCCGAACATTTTTGGCGCGAACAGCTAAAAGGCTTCCACGAGTCGACACCTTTGGCGATGAGTAACCAATCAGGCGGCCGGGAAAATATGCCGAAAGTGTATGAAGAGAAAGAAATTCGCTTATCGGCGGAAATGACTTCACGTTTGCAAGCCTTTGTCCGTACACATCAGTTGACGTTGAATACGCTTGTCCAAGGAGCATGGGCTCTCATCCTGAGCCGATACGGCGCAACGGATGATGTCGTCTTCGGTGCAACAGTTTCCGGTCGTCCGGCTGATCTGCCTACCGTAGAAGGAATGGTAGGTCTCTTCATCAACACCCTGCCGGTTCGTGTTTGGATAGATGCGAACAAATCGGTGCGGGAATGGCTTCGCGAGATTCAAGAACATCAAGTGGAGCTTCGCCAGTTTGAGTACACGCCGTTGGTTGATATCCAAGGCTGGAGTGAAATGGCGCGTAATGCTGCCCTGTTCGAGAGCATCTTCATTTTTGAGAACTACCCGATTGGTGAATCGGTAAAAGATGAACATTATGAATTGCAATTATCTGACGTGGAGACGATGGAACAAACGAATTATCCAATCACCGTCGTCTGCGGTCCGGGTAAAGAGTTCATCCTTAAGATCAAATACGACCAGAGCCGATTCTCGTCCGAAAATATCGAACGTGTACTGCACCAGATGTCTTACTTGCTCGAATCCATGATGGCAAAACCTGAACAGTGCCTCGCAGAGGTGTCGATGATCAGTGAAAGCGAGCTCCATCAGGTTTTAGTCGAATGGAATGACACGAGCATGGATTATCCGACCCAGCTTTGCATACATCAGGCATTTGAGAAACAAGTGGAAAAGACACCTGATGCGATTGCACTCGTCTACAAGAAGACGGAGTTGACCTATGCCGAGCTAAACAAACGTGCAAACCAGCTGGCACACAGGCTGATTGCATTGGGTGTGCAACCGGATAAGCTAGTTGGCATTTGCGTCGAGCGCTCTTTCGAGATGATCATCGCTTTCCTCGGTGTGATGAAAGCAGGGGCAGCTTATGTGCCGATTGATCCGGCGCATCCGCAAGATCGCATTGCCTACATGATCGAAGATTCGCAAGCGGACATTTTGCTGACGCAAGTATCGCTGAAAGACATGCTACCAGTTCCTGCTAAACAGGTCATTTGCCTCGATAGCGATGAACTGGCAGATGAACCAACCACAAACGTGGATAGTAGCGTCAATGAGCATAATCTCGCCTACGTCATCTATACTTCTGGATCAACCGGATTGCCAAAAGGGGTCATGGTCGAGCACCACTCCGTTATCAATTTGACACATGCCCTGATCCATTCGTTCCAAATCGATGCGACGAGCCGGGTCTTGCAATTCACATCCTTTAGCTTTGATGTGTCTGTCTCCGAGATCGCTATGACCCTGCTCGCTGGTGCTACGCTTGTCATAGAGGATCGCGAATTGCTTTTACCTGGTCCGGAGTTGATCCAAGTCCTGCAGGAACAACACATCACGATCGTGACAATGGCTGCCTCCGTAGTATCGGCCTTGCCACAAGCGGAATTGCCAGACCTGAAGACCCTGATTGTCGGCGGGGAAGCGTTAAGTCGTGAGCTTGTCGCCCGTCATGCCAAGGATCGCCAGTTCTTTAACTGCTACGGACCAACAGAAACAACTGTCACCGCAACTCTCACACGTTGTGAGAATAACGGCCAAAACCCATCAATCGGCCGACCCATCGCCAATGTGGAAGTGTATGTACTGGATGCATACCGGCAACCTGTCGCAATAGGCGTGCCAGGTGAGCTGTACATCGGCGGAAAAGGAATAGCCAGAGGGTACTGGAATCATCCTGAGCTTACGAAAGAACGCTTTATCAATCATCCGTTCGGCAAGGAAGGAGAACGCCTCTACCGAACTGGCGACCTGGTTCGCTATACGGAAGACGGGCAGCTCGAATTCCTCGGACGAATCGACGACCAAGTCAAAATTCGCGGTTATCGAATCGAGCTGGGCGAAATCGAGAATAGACTCAGACAGCATCCAGCCGTTCAGAATGTGGTCGTTATCGCGCGTGAGGATCGAGAAGGAGACAAGCGTTTGGCAGCTTATCTCGTTGCAGCAAACGAACAACAACCGGGTGATGCTGAGCTTATCCACTACCTGAAAGAGACCCTACCGGAATACATGGTTCCTACAGGTTATGTATGGATGGCAGAGATTCCACTCACGGTCAACGGGAAAGTAAATCGCCGCGCCCTTCCAGCACCGGATTGGGGACAAGGGGAGTCAGAGAAGGAATATGTGGCACCGCGTACACCAACAGAGGAAATCATTGCCCATATTTGGTCGCAGGTTCTTTCGGTTGAGGGAATTGGAATCCACGATGACTTCTTTCAGCTGGGTGGACATTCGCTCTTGGCTACCCAAACCGTTTCCCGCCTGAAAGAAACATTTGGTGTGGAAATACCACTCCGTGCCTTGTTCGAAAATCCTAGCGTGGCACAAATGAGCGAAAAGGTAACCGGTCTACTGGCAGCCCAATCGAAAGTGGCCAGCATTCCACTCGCACCCGTTGCTCGCGACCAGCATCTACCGCTCTCCTTTGCACAGCAACGCTTGTGGTTCTTGGATCGCTTAATGCCGAACAGCGCCCTGTACAACATCCCGTCTGCCATGCGGATGCAAGGACACCTCAACATACATGCATGGGAACGCAGTCTGCAGATGATCATCGAGCGGCACGAGAGCTTGCGAACAACCTTCACTGACATCAACGGGGAAGCGATACAGGTCATTCACCCAGAAATCGCGTGGAGCCTGGGCAAGATTGATTTGCGTGATCTACCAGAAGAAGAGCGTGACACCGAGGTACACCGCCTGGAGAGAGAAGAGGCAACCAAACCATTTGACCTAAGTACAGGACCGTTACTGCGGGCCACGATCATCCAAATCGGCGAAGAGAATTTCGTCTTCCTGCTAAATATGCACCATATCGTATCTGACGGCTGGTCGATGAACATTTTCATACGAGAGCTGGTTGTGATTTATGAAGCGCTTTGCAAGGAAGAAACGCCGCAACTCACCGACATGCCACTCCAATATGCAGACTTTGCAGCTTGGCAGCGTGAATGGCTACAAGGAGAGGCGCTGGAGCAACAGCTTGCATACTGGAAAGCAAAACTGAGTGGCAGCGAGCCGCTTTTGGCCTTACCGACAGATCGTCCTCGTCCGCCTGTACAGACATATAATGGAGCCTTATACACGACGAGTTTCCCGACTGAGCTTGTGGAAAAATTACACGCGCTCAGCCGACAAGAAGGCGCCACGCTCTTTATGACCTTGCTCGCTGCATTCCAAATCCTGCTTCATCGCTACAGCGGTCAAGACGACATTATCGTCGGTAGTCCGGTTGCCGGCCGCAATAGACAAGAAACGGAGTCATTAATTGGCTTCTTCATCAACACGCTGGCGATGAGAACCGATATGTCTGGCGCTCCATCCTTCCGTGAACTGCTTGCAAGAGTGCGCGAGTCAGCACTGGAAGCATATACCCATCAAGACCTGCCCTTTGAAAAGTTGATAGATGAGCTGGAGTTGGAACGTAGTCTAAGTTATTCGCCGCTCTACCAAGTCATGTTCGCTCTGCAAAACTTCGAAATGCAGACTCATGAGCTTGAGGGCATTCGGATTGCTCCGTTTGAAAGCAAGAGCCAAGAAGTGATGTCTAAATACGACATCAGCTTGACGATGGCAGAAATACCAAACGGCCTGATCGCTACGTTTGATTACAATACGGATTTGTTCGACCAAACAACGATGGAGCGAATGGTGAATCATTTCCATCATTTACTGGAGGGAATCGTCGCCCAACCTGATCGATCAATCATGGCGTTCCCATTGCTTCGTCCGGATGAACGTGAACAGCTTATACTCACGTGGAACAACACAGCTGCCAATTACACGTATGAGAAGACAGTACACGAGCTAGTCGCCGAAATGACAGGGAAAATGCCGAACCAACTGGCAGTTGTCTCCAAGGAAGGCTCGCTCACTTACGCAGAGCTGGATTCGAAAGCGAATCAACTGGCGAACTACTTGCAACAACAGGGGGTTACGACAGAGACTCTCGTTGGTATTTGCGTCGAACGCTCCCTCGAGATGCTGATCGGCCAATTAGGGATTCTCAAAGCGGGTGGCGCGTTTGTTCCTATGGACCCATCTTATCCAAAGGAGCGCCTTGCTTTCATGATGGATGACACGAACATGCCGATCGTATTGACCCAAGAACGTTTACTTGAAGCATTGCCAACGGGTGATGCAACGTTTATTTGTCTCGATATCGATTGGGATTTGATTGCCACTGAGAGCACGGAATCACCCGAAATCACGACGACAACAAACAATCTCGCCTATGTCATTTACACCTCTGGTTCTACCGGAACACCAAAAGGTGTGGAAATCGAGCAACGAGCTCTATTGAATCTCATCTATTGGCACCAGCAAGCTTACAACGTTATGCCAGAAGATAAAGCATCACAAATTGCTGGAACGGCCTTTGACGCCGCTGTCTGGGAAATCTGGCCTTATCTGACGGCTGGAGCCACCCTGTATCTGCCACAAGAAGAAATTCGTCTCGTACCGGAAAAACTGCGTGATTGGCTCGTCGACTCAGGTATCACGATCAGCTTCCTGCCAACCCCGTTAGCAGAGAGCTTGATGTCTATTGAATGGCCGTCCGATTCAGATTTGCGCTACATGCTGACAGGCGGTGACAAACTGCATCACTATCCATCGGCTCATCTGCCGTTTACATTGGTAAATCAGTATGGACCAACGGAAAATGCCGTCGTAGCAACAGCAGGCATCGTCCCTGTACAGGCTGGTCAGATCGCTGCACCAACAATCGGACGCCCAATCGACAATGTGCAAGTATACGTTCTTGATGCAAAGCTGCAACCTGTACCGATCGGTGTTGCAGGCGAACTGTACATCGCAGGGAACAGCTTGGGTCGCGGGTATCTAAAACGTCCTGATCTGACACAAGAACGCTTCGTCGAAAATCCGTTCGCGCACATTCGAGGAGCAAAAATGTACCGCACAGGAGACCTTGTCCGCTACCTGGAGGATGGCAACATCGAGTTTATCGGTCGTGCCGACGATCAGGTGAGTATCCGTGGTTTCCGTGTCGAGTTGGGCGAGATTGAAACCGCCCTGTACAATCACCCTTCTGTCAAAGAAACGATCGTTCTTGCCCGCGAAGATATGCCAGGTGTGAAACGACTGGCCGCGTATGTCGTGCTTGAAGAAGGGGGAGAGGACCAAGCTGGCAATTTCGACAGCTACCTCAAAGAAATATTGCCGGAGTACATGGTACCAGCCGCATTCGTCATCATGGATGCTCTGCCACTTACTCCAAATGGCAAAGTAGACCGTCGTGCACTACCTGTACCGGAGTACAAGGTGAGTAATGGAGAATTCGTTGCTCCAGAGACGTTTGTCGAGAGAGTATTGGCCGAAATATGGAAAAAGGTTCTGGGAGTAGAGCAAGTCGGCATTCACGATAACTTCTTCGAACTCGGTGGTGATTCGATTCTAAGCATTCAGATCGTGGCCCGCGCAGCCCAATCTGGAATTCGCTTGTCACCGAAGCTCTTGTTCGAAAATCAGTCGATTGCCGAGCTGACACATGCGATCGGGGAGTCGGTAAACATTTTCGCCGAGCAAGGTATCGTCACAGGGGAAGTGCCACTCCTGCCGATTCAGCGCTGGTTCTTCGAGCAAAAATTGGCAGATCGCAACCACTGGAACCAATCTGTACTTTTAACGGTCAAACCGATCGATCCAGAAATTTTAAGACAAGCTTTCTATCACTTGCTCGGACATCATGACGCGCTCCGCCTTCGCTTCTACCATCAGGATGGAGAATGGAAGCAAATCAACGAGGATTGGACAGATATCATTCCATTTACCGTAGAGGAATTGGGGCATTTGCCGTATGAAGAGCAAGTAAAACGAATCGGGGAAATTTCTGAGGAAGCTCAGGCTAGCTTGCATCTCTCGGAAGGTCCGTTGCTCCGTGCCGTCTACTTCGATTTGGGCAGTGACCAGGAAGGCCGCTTGCTAATCGTCATTCACCACTTGGCAGTTGATGGTGTGTCTTGGCGCATCATCACGGAAGACTTGAATAAGGCCAGCGCCCAACTGCTACAAGGCAAGCAGGTGCAACTGCCGCCAAAGACCAGCTCCTACAAGTACTGGGCTGAAAAATTGACGGAGCACGCTCAATCGGACAGCCTGCGAGAGGAAGCGGATTATTGGTTAAGCAGCCTCGATACAGAAGTAAACGCTCTGCCAAAAGATTATGAGAACGGAAAGAACCGAGAGCTTACTGCCAAGATGGTTTCTGTTGCACTTACGCAGGAAGAAACCAAAGTGCTCTTACAGGAATTGCCTTCGATCTACCAAACTCAGATCAACGACGTTTTGCTAACTGCATTGGCAGAAGCCATCTTCGTCTGGACTGGAAATCAAACCTCCCTCGTCCATTTGGAAGGGCACGGACGTGAAGAGCTCTTTGAAGATGTCGATCTCTCCCGAACCTTAGGGTGGTTCACGAGCATGTATACCATCCTCTTGGATACGAGGGGAACTACCTCACTCAAAGAAGCGCTACAAACGACCAAAGATCAGCTTCGTAGCATTCCGAACAAGGGGATCGGCTATGGAATTCTCCGTTACCTGAACGAGGAAATGACTGATAAGTTCAAGTCTTTGCCAAAAGCAGAGATTAGCTTCAACTACCTCGGTCAGCTTGATCAGGCAGTCGATGATGCAGAATCCTTGTTTGGCTTTGCAAATGAAGCAAGAGGCGACAACTTCAATCGCAACTCAGAACGTCAGCACCTGCTGGATTTCGGCAGCTCTGTCGTTGGGGGACAATTGATTGTAACGATCGCCTTCAGTGAAGAGATTTATCGCAAAGAAACCATCAAAGATTTGGCGGATTACTATGTCAACGCGCTACGACAATTGATCGAGCTAGGTCAGACGGAGACGACCGCATCACAAACAACTAGTGATCTGTCCGAATTCGGTTGGGATGATGAAGAGATTGCCGACTTACTTGATCTCATCCAAGACAAGTAATGAATACCAACTGCATAGAGGCGTCAAACATGGCGCCTCTATGGCAAATTTTTTATGGGAGTGGGCAGGAGAAGATGAATAACATTGAAACGTATTATCCCGTTACTCCTTTGCAGCAAGGTCTCATTTTCCACAGCTTGTTGGAACCAGAGTCCGGAGCCTATATCGTACAGATGGGGTTGAAGCTGCAAGGTCCCTTGAACATTCCGTTATTCGAACAGGCATGGCAATGCCTCGTAGACAGACACGCTATTTTTCGCACCAGATTTGTTGGCGGTAAAGTAAAAGAATACGTCCAGGTTGTCTTGAAAGAGCTGAAGGTTTCCCTGGTGGAACATGACATTATTCATCTTTCCTCCTCCGAGCAAGAGTCGTTTCTTCATACCTTTGCCAAAGATGATCGCAAACGTGGTTTCAATATCGAAGAAGCGCCGTTGATGAGATTAAATCTGTTCCGTTTGAGTAGTAATACCTTTCATTTTTCGTGGACTCTTCACCACGTGCTGATAGACGGATGGAGTATGCCGCTAGTCTTCGGGGAAGTGTTTGCGGCGTACAACATGCTATGCAAAGGGCAGCCTGTACAACTTCCTCCGGTTAAATCTTACCGCGACTACATCGTCTGGCTGAAAAAGCAGGACTTGAAGCAAGCGGAGGCGTTTTGGCGCACGTATCTACAAGGATTTACGGAAACCACGCCACTTTCATTCGGTCGAGCTTATAAAAATCCGTACCTTGATCAGAAAAATTATCGGGAGCTAGATCTGACCGTTTCTGAGACGATTTCCAAATCATTACAGACATTGGCTCGTCAACATCGCCTGACGGTCAACACGATTGTGCAAGGCGCATGGGCACTGCTGTTGAATCGCTACAGTGGACAGGACGACATTATTTTCGGCGCCACTGTATCCGGACGTCCTGCCGATTTGCCTGGGGTCGAGACGATGATTGGTCTGTTTATTAATACACTCCCTGTCCGCGTGCAGGTAAAAGCGGAGGAGAGCGTAATCAATTGGCTCAAATCTCTGCAACAACAGCAAGCCGACTTCCGCCAGTACGAATATACCCCACTCGTGGAAATCCAAGGCTGGAGCGACTTGCCGCGTGGACAATCCCTGTTTGAGAGCATTCTCGTCTTTGAAAATACTCCTGTCGGAAATGCTAGCGGCGGCGGTGGAGAGAGTGAGCTTTCGATCGTGGATGTACATTCCGAGGAGCAAACCAATTATCCATTTACTTTGGTTGCGGCGTCAGGCAAAACAATAGACATCAAAGTCAAATTTGATGAGAGTCAGTTTGAGCTTTCATCTATTGAGCGGGTTCTGGACCAGCTTCATTCCCTCCTGATCTCTATCGCCAAAAACGCCAAGCAACGGATTGCCGACCTTTCGATGATCAGCGAAAACGAACGTGAACAGGTTCTCGTCCAGTGGAACCAGACGGCGAAGGAATTTCCGAGCGGCCTGTGCGTTCATCAGGCGTTTGAACAGCAAGTGGAAAAATCACCAGATGCGATTGCCGTTACCTATAAAAACGTGGAGCTATCCTACAAGGAACTAAACGAGCGAGCAAACCAACTGGCCCATCAGCTCGTAAGCAAAGGGGTAAAACCGGATACACTTGTCGGCATATGCTTACATCGTTCCCCTGAGATGATCATCGGCATACTCGGCGTTTTAAAATCGGGAGCTGCCTACGTACCGATTGACCCGGCTTACCCGCAAGAACGCATCGCCTATATGATCGAGGATTCACAAACAAATGTGTTGCTGACCCAGCAGTCTCTCATGGACATCTTGCCAGCAACACAGGCGAATGTCATTTGTCTAGACAGCAATCCTTTCACGAATGAACCTATCGCCAACGTTGCTTGCAAGGTCACTGAGCATAATCTTGCCTACGTCATCTATACTTCTGGTTCAACAGGACAGCCAAAAGGGGTAATGGTAGAGCACCACAGTGTGATAAACATGGCTCATGCCTTGATCGATGCTTTTGATATTCAGCCAACCAGTCGTGTCCTGCAATTTACCTCGTTTAGCTTTGACGTATCGGTGTCCGAGATTGTGATGGCCTTACTCGCTGGTGCGACCCTAGTCATCGAGGATCGAGAATCCCTTTTGCCAGGCCCTGAGCTGATCCACGTTTTGCAAGAACAACGCATTACCACCGTATCCATGGTTTCTTCCGTACTGGCAGCACTGCCTGAAGCTGACCTGCCTGATCTAAGAACCTTGATTGTAGGCGGAGAAGCTCCGAGCCGTGAACTTGTGGCACGCTATGCAGCGAACCGCCAGTTCTTCAACTGCTACGGTCCAACGGAAGCAACGGTCTGCTCCACTATGATGCGTTGCGAAGCTGGAATAAGCAATCCGCCTATCGGTCGGCCAATTGCTAACGCTACGATGTTCGTTTTGGATGCAAATAGGCAGCCTGTGCCTATCGGCGTACCAGGTGAACTGTATATCGGAGGAAAAGGCTTGGCTCGCGGCTACTGGAATCGTCCGGAACAAACAGAAGAGCGCTTTATCACGCATCCGTTTGGCAAAGAAGGAGAGCTACTCTATCGGACGGGCGACTTGGTTCGCTATCTGGAAGACGGCAATCTCGAATTCCTTGGACGCATGGATGATCAAGTCAAGATTCGCGGGTACCGCATTGAATTGGGTGAGATTGAGAATTCGCTCAGACAGCATCCTGCCGTCCATGAAGCTGTGGTCATCGTTCGTGAAGAAAAGGCGGGAGGCAAACGCTTGGCCGCTTATCTGGTAGCAACGGGAGACACGCCAACCACGGAGGAGCTCGCTCTTTTCCTGAAAGAATCGTTGCCTGAATACATGATACCAGCAGGCTTTGTCTGGCTAGAGACGATACCGCTCACGGTTAATGGAAAAGTAGACCGACGGGCACTGCCAGTACCAGATTGGGGACAACTTTCCACGCAGCGTAATTATGTTGCCCCTCGTACTCCAACAGAGGAGCTGGTAGCCAACATCTGGTCGCAGGTTCTCTCGGTAGAACGAGTTGGCAGCTACGACGATTTCTTTGAGCTTGGAGGCCATTCTCTTTTGGCTACGCAAACCATCTCCCGCATAAAAGAAGCGTTTAGCGTTGATTTACCGCTCCGTGCTCTATTTGAATATTCGACAGTCAACCGACTCAGCGAATTGATTGTATCCATGAACGAGGACGAATCTGGACTCTCCAGCATTCCGCTCGTACCTGTTTCACGTGATCGACATTTGCCGCTTTCGTTTGCACAGCAGCGCTTATGGTTCTTTGACCGCTTGATGCCAAACAGTTCGCTCTACAACATTCCAACTGCCGTTCGCTTGCAAGGGGAGCTAAACATCGAAGCGCTCGAGCAGAGTTTGCAAACGATTATCTGCCGTCATGAGAGCTTGCGTACAACGTTCTCCGACATTAACGGGGAAGCCGTTCAGGTGATTCATCCAGAGATTGATTGGAAACTACGCAAAATGGATATTCGGTCTCTGCCAGATGATAGACGTGATGACGAAGGACAACGTTTGACTAAAGAAGATGCGAACAAGCCGTTTGACCTTGTCACAGGACCGCTCATGCGTGCGACGATTATTCAAACAGGAGAGCAGGATTTCATCTTCCTGCTGAACGTGCACCATATCATCGCCGATGGCTGGTCAGCGGGCGTTTTACTCAGCGAATTATTTACCTGCTATCAGGCATTTAGCAAATCAGAAGTACCGCAACTTACCAACCTGCCTATACAATATGCCGATTATGCAGCATGGCAGCGCGAATGGCTTACAGGAGATGTATTGGAAAAACAACTTTCATACTGGCGGGCAAAGCTGGGTGGAGCAGAACCGCTTCTCGCCTTGCCGACAGATCGTCCCCGTCCTGCTGTTCAGTCCTATGAAGGAAGCAGCATCACACTGATGTATGACAAAGAATTGATGACGAATCTGCTTTCCTTGAGCAAGCGCGAAGGTACGACATTGTTTATGACGTTGCTCGCCGCATTCCAAGTATTTCTTTATCGATATACAGGACAAGACGACATTCTCGTCGGTACTCCTGTAGCAGGACGCAGTCACCAAGAGACAGAAGGATTAATTGGATTTTTCATCAACACATTGGCGATGCGAACAGATTTGTCAGGTGATCCGAGCTTCAGGGAGGTACTTAGCCGTGTACGGGAAACAGCCTTGGGAGCTTATTCCCATCAAGATCTACCCTTTGAAAAGCTAGTAGACGAGCTGCAATTAGAACGCAGTCTCAGTTACTCGCCATTGTTCCAAGTGATGTTCGTTCTGCAAAATATTCCGGTTCAGGTAGAAGCACTTGAAGGGATTCGCATTTTGCCGCCAAAAGGTAGTCAACAGGTAGAGACAACCAAGTTTGATCTTACCTTGACGATGGCAGAGACGGCAGACGGTCTCTCCGCTACATTCGAGTACAACACCTCTCTCTTTAACCAAGATACAGTAGAACGAATGATCGAACACTTTACTCAGCTGCTAAAAGCCGTTGCTGCCAACGCAAATCAAGCCATTACCGCTCTCCAACTGATGGGAGAAGCGGAGCAGCAGCAGGTCGTATCTGAATGGAACAACACCGTAGTTACCTATTCCAATGATCATTGCGTACATGAACTGGTCGATCAGGTCGCTCGTGAAATGCCCAACCAGCCGGCTGTTCTCACAGGCAACGAATCCATTACCTATGCGGAATTGAATGCCAAAGCGAATCAACTGGCGCATTATCTGCAGAAACAGGGAATCGGCCAGGAAAATTTGGTAGGTATCTGCGTCGAGCGCTCTATCGAGATGCTAATCGGTCAACTGGCTATCATGAAAGCCGGCGGTGCCTATGTACCAATGGACCCAGCGTATCCCAAGGATCGTCTCGCCTTCATGATGCAGGATGCAGGTATGTCGATTGTACTTACACAAGCCAGACTCACAGAAAAACTCCCTGCGGGCACGAGCCAATTGATTTGCCTGGACGCAGACTGGGAGTCGATCTCTCAAGAAAGTACGACGACTCCAATAAACTTGACTACGACAAACCAACTTGCTTACGTCATCTACACATCTGGTTCGACAGGTACGCCAAAAGGGGTTGAGATCGAGCACGCGGCTCTTCTCAATTTAATTTCTTGGCATCAACGCGTATATCATGTCACGTCCGAAGATCGCGCATCACAGATCTCCGGGACGGCATTTGATGCATCTGTATGGGAAATTTGGCCTTATTTAACAAAAGGAGCCACACTTTATTTGCCAGAAGAGGAAATCCGTCTCGTACCGGAAAAACTTCGTGATTGGCTCATCCATTCTGAGATCACCATCAGCTTTTTGCCGACGCCTTTAACAGAGAGCATGCTGGCTCTGGATTGGCCAAGCCATACCAAGCTTCGTTACATGCTGACAGGAGGAGACAAGCTCCATCACTATCCAAGTGCGAATCTGCCGTTTACCTTGGTGAACCAATACGGTCCAACAGAAAACGCAGTCGTTGCAACAGCTGGGATCGTTCCGATAGGGACGGGACAAAGCTTTGCACCATCCATTGGACGTCCGATTGACAACGTGCAAGTCTATGTTCTCGATGCACATATGCAGCCTGTTCCCGTAGGAGTCACAGGTGAGCTATACATTGGTGGAAGTTCCTTGGCGCGTGGCTACCTGAACCGTCCCGAACTGACACAAGAGCGTTTTGTCCCTCATCCTTTTAGCGAAATAGAAGGAGCGCGTCTCTACCGTACAGGGGACTTGGTGCGCTACCACGCGGACAGCAATATTGAGTTCATCGGTCGCGCAGATGATCAGACCAGTATTCGCGGATTCCGCGTCGAACTGGGGGAAGTAGAAACAGCCATTCTCGCTCACCCTGCGGTAAAAGAAGCGGTGGTCACTGTCTGCACGGATCATCAAGGAACGAAGCGTCTTGCTTCCTACCTGGTTTTAGAAGAGGACACGGAGCTTGCCACAAGTGACATCCGCAAAGCGCTAAAGGAAGTGCTGCCTGATTACATGGTTCCTGCGTTTTTCATCCCGTTAGCATATCTGCCGCTCACACCTAACGGAAAGGTAGATCGCAAAAATTTGCCTGCACCTGATTTCAATCGTCCTGAGTTGGAGGGGAAATTTGTCTCACCAACAACGGAGAAAGAGCAACACCTTGCCGCGATATGGAAAGAGGTTCTCGGTATTGACCAAATTGGCATACACGATAATTTCTTCGAGCTGGGCGGAGATTCGATTCTCAGTATCCAGATTGTGTCACGTGCCAATCAATCAGGTCTAAGGCTCACACCGAAGCAATTATTCGAGTATCAAACCATCGCTGAATTAGCAGAGGTTGTAGAGGAAAAAGAAGCGATCCTTGCTGAACAGGGGCCTATTATCGGCGAATTGCCACTCTTGCCGATTCAGAAGTGGTTCTTCCAGCTACCGTTGAAGAATAGACATCACTGGAATCAATCCGTGCTGCTCTCCATCCAGGCAGGCATTGATCAGGAAGTACTGAAACAAGCGGTAGGGCATTTACTCGATCAGCACGATGCTTTACGCATGCGCTATACACAGACAGAGGTCGGCTGGAAGCAAGAGATGGATGCGCCAAGTGATACGATTCCATTCCGGATTGAAGTTTTGTCACACTTTACACCAGATGAACAATTCAAGGCCATCGAAAAGATTGCAGATGAGACGCAGGCAAGTCTGAATTTGTTTGAAGGGCATGTAGTTCAGTTCATTTATTTTGATTTGGGTCAAAATCAACCGAATCGTCTGTTGATCGTCGCCCATCACTTAGTCATAGACGGGGTATCATGGCGCATCATTCTTGAGGACTTACAAAACGCCTACCAACAAATTGTCGCAGGACAAGAGGTGAAGCTACCAGCGAAAACGACATCCTACAAAGAATGGGCGGATGAACTGGAGCGCTATGCGAATTCAGATGCTTTGGAAAACGAAAAAAGATACTGGTTGACCAAATCCTCTGTCGATTCAGCAAAACTACCAGTGGACGTAACAGATGCTGGGGAAAATACAGAAGCAACGACAAAGTCCGTCAGCGCTGCATTGACTAGCGAAGAAACCAAAGCACTACTGCAAAACGTCCCGCAGGCTTACCGCACCCAGATCAATGACGTCCTGCTAACCGCTTTGGCGAAGTCACTTACTCGATGGACGGGTAATCGATCTGTATTCGTAAACGTAGAAGGGCATGGCCGTGAAGAATTGTCAGAGAGAATCGATTTGTCCCGTACCATCGGCTGGTTCACTAGCATGTATCCGGTGCACCTTCAATGGGACGAAACATTCTCAGTAGGAAAAGCACTTTTGACGACCAAAGAAGAACTGCGTGCGATCCCGAACAAAGGGCTTGGTTATGGCGTTCTTCGTTACCTCCATGCGGATCAGAATATTGTCGATGAAATTTCCCGGATTCAAGCACAAGTGCTGTTCAACTACATGGGCAAAATCGATCAGATTGTCGATGGCGATTCCTTATTTGGCTGGGCACCTGAGTCCAGCGGTTCCAACCTTAGCCCGGTCGCGGGGCGACACCACTTGATAGACGTAAACAGTGTCGTCGCAGGGGATCAACTGCATGTGACATGGCGATACAGTGAGAAGATTCATCTAGAGAGCACGATTACAGCAGTCGCGAAGGACTTTATGGATGCGCTTCGTGAGATTATTGCCCATTGTGCGACAGAGGAAGCTGGCGGTTACTCACCATCCGATTTTCCTCTGGCTGTATTGGATCAGAAGAGCATCGACAAACACATTGGTTCTGACCGAAATATCGAGGATATCTATACACTTTCTCCGCTCCAACAGGGGATGCTGTTCCACTCCCTATATGCAAGCGACAGCGGGGATTACGTCGTCCAATTTGCCATACATTTCAAGAACCTGAATGTACCGGTATTCGAGCAAGCATGGCAAAAAGTGATGGACCGCCATTCCATTCTAAGAACGTACTTCGTCTGGGAAGGTTTGGATCAAGCACACCAAATTGTCCGCAAAGAGGTAAACGTATCCCTCCGCCAGGAAGATTGGCGCCATTTGCATACGGATGTACAGGATGAGATGTTTACGGCTTTTCTGGAGGAAGACCGCAGACGAAGCTTCGATATTACACATGCACCTTTGTCACGCTGGGTTGTCTTCCGAACAGGAGAAGAAAGCTATCGCTTCGTGTGGAGCTTCCATCACGTTCTCCTTGATGGTTGGAGTGTTCCTTTGGTACTGAATGAACTGTTTGCCTATTATGCCTCGATCAGCGAAGGACAAGAAGTTAAGCTTGGACATCCGCAACCGTTTTCCCAGTACATTGCTTGGTTGAAACGTCAGGATATGCAGGAGGCCAAGCTCTTCTGGGTAAACCAGCTAAAAGGCTTCCACGAACCAACCAGCTTGGGAATGAGCAAAGCAGTAGTCACTGCGGGACCGAAGCAATACAAAGAGAAGAGCATCCTCATGGCAGAAGAAACGAGCGAGCACTTGCAAAAGTTCGTACGCGAACACCAGTTAACACTCAATACTTTGGTACAAGCGGCTTGGGGCTGGATTCTGGGAAGCTATAGCGGGGAAGAGGAAGTCATATTTGGTGCGACAGGTTCAGGTCGTCCTGCAGACCTCTCCCATGTTGAGACGATCGTAGGCTCCTTCATCA
Source organism: Brevibacillus sp. NRRL NRS-603 (assembly GCF_003013445.1). Lineage (NCBI taxonomy): Bacteria > Bacillati > Bacillota > Bacilli > Caryophanales > Paenibacillaceae > Brevibacillus > Brevibacillus sp. NRRL NRS-603. The sequence continues at coordinate 369,937 of NZ_PXZN01000012.1, forward strand.
ACACCTTACCTGTCCGGATTTCCTTGCAGACGAACGCGACCGTACTAGAGTGGCTGAGAGACTTGCAGCACAGGCAGTTAGAGATACGCCAATATGAATACACTCCGCTGTTCGACATCCAAGGATGGAGCGAACTGCCGCGTGGATCTGCCCTGTTTGAATCAATACTTGTATTTGAGAACTATCCGGCTGTACAAGCAGGAGGCCAAGAAACAGACGAATCCAATTCAGCTTCGTCCAGTGTTTCTTTAGAAATTCACGACGTAGCAGCTGTCGAACAAACTAATTATCCACTTACCTTGGTGGCAGCACCAGGCAAGCAAGTGGCCATCAAACTCAAGTACGAACATAACCGTTTTGATGACGTGATGATCGATCGGGTCTTGAACCAAATTACCCAACTCATGCTCACTATGATCAAGTCTCCGGAGATGCAGCTGAGTGACGTGACATTGATAGACGATGTCGAACGCGAGCAGGTTCTCATCGAATGGAATCGTACGGAGAAGGAGTATCCACGCGATCTTTGCATCCATCAGGCATTCGAACAACAAGTCGCGAAAACTCCTGAAAATATTGCACTTGAGTATAAACAACAAGCCATGACTTATGCGGAGTTGAACCAAAAAGCCAACCAATTAGCGCATGTTCTTCTCGCTCAAGGCGTGCAGCCTGATACGACTGTTGCGATCTGCGTAGAGCGCTCCATGGAAATGATCATTGGCATTCTTGGTGTGTTAAAAGCGGGAGCAGCCTATGTACCGGTTGATCCAGCTCATCCCGAAGAAAGAATGACCTTCATTCTGGAAGATTCACAAGCAGCTGTCGTACTGACACAAACGAGACTCGCAGAGCCGTTCACAAAAACGGAAGCGAACGTCATCTGCCTGGATGAAGAACTTTTCTACGAGCAGATGTCCGCAGAAAACGCACAAAGCGCTGTAGTATCAACCAATCTCGCCTATGTCATCTACACATCCGGTACCACGGGATTGCCGAAAGGGGTAGCTGTTGAGCATCGCAGTGTGATGAATATGGTGCAGGCCTACATGAATTACTTCGAAATAAACGAATCCAGCCGTGTCCTGCAATTTACGTCATTTGGCTTCGACGTTTCCGTTTCTGAGATTTTACAGGCGCTGCTCTCTGGAGGAACGTTAGTCATCGAAGATCGTGAGTCTCTGTTACCAGGCCCAGACCTCGTTCGCACCCTTCGTGAACGTCGCATTACCAAGGTATCGATGGCATCTTCGGTACTCGCGTCACTACCTGTTGAAGAGTACCCGGATCTGATCTGCCTTGAGGTCGGAGGAGACGCATGCAGCCGTGAACTGGTTGCCCACTATGCAAAAGGACGAAATTTTTATAACTGCTACGGACCGACGGAAGCAACAGTTGGTACGGTCATCGCTCGATTAACGGATGCTGACAATGCCCCAACGATTGGTCGTCCATTCCCGAATACCAAGCTGTACGTGTTAGATCGAAATCTTCAGCCAGTTCCTATCGGTGTTCCGGGAGAGCTGTACATTGGTGGCGAGAGTCTTTCGCGTGGTTATTGGAATCGTCCAGAGCTTACAGCAGAGCGTTTTATTCCGAATCCATTCGGTCAATCGGGAGAACGACTCTATCGAACAGGCGACCTCGTTCGTTATATGCCAGATGGCAACATAGATTACATCGGTCGTGTCGACGATCAGGTAAAAATCCGTGGGTTCCGTATCGAGTTAGAGGAAATAGCAGAGGCCTTGAGACAACATGACGCCATAAAAGAAGCAGTCGTTATTGCGCGAGAAGCTAGACCTGGTGACAAACGATTGGTAGCCTATCTAACCAATGCTTTGGAGCAGGAGACGTCCATAGACGAAATCAAGCTCTGGCTCAAAGAGAAGCTTCCCGAGTACATGATTCCGTCACATTTCATGTGGCTTCCGGAAATTCGACTTACAGTCAACGGAAAAATTGACCGCAAAGCATTACCTACGCCAGATTGGGGCCAGCTAACAGCCGTATATGTCGCTCCGCGTACCCCGGTGGAAGAAATGGTCGCCAACGTCTTTAGTGAAATCCTCTCCTTAGAGAAGGTGGGCGTACATGACAACTTTTTCGAATTAGGCGGACACTCCCTGCTCGCGACGCAGACCGTTTCTCGCCTCCGGGAAATCTTTGGGGTAGAGTTGCAAATTCGTACGTTGTTTGAATACCCAACAGTCGAAGGGCTTAGTGAACAGCTGGTTATGCTCACCAAGCAAACATCCATTAAGATGGCTCCGCCGATTGTCAAAGTATCGCGTAAAGAACCGCTCCCATTGTCATTTACCCAGCAGCGTTTGTGGTTCCTGGAGCAGTTCACGCAAGGAAGCTCAGTCAACAATATTCCATCCTTCCTACGGATTCAGGGAGACCTCAGCATATCCGCTTGGGAAGAAAGCTTGAAAGCCATCATACAGCGTCATGAGAGCTTGCGTACTGGCTTTGAGGTTCGTGACGGACGACCTGTTCAAGTGATTCACCCAGAGGACGATTGGGTCATGAACCAAACCGATCTGCGGGATTTGGATTCTGCGAAACGGGAAGCAGAAATCAAACGCCTTGCTGAAGTGGCCACACTCGAGCCATTTGACCTGACGAAAGGTCCGTTGCTCCGTGCCAATCTGGTTCAGCTCGACGAAAAAGACTTTGTGTTCCTGTTCGTGATGCACCACATTGCAGCAGACGGTTGGTCGATGGGAATTTTGATGAGCGAATTAATGACCAATTACAAAGCATTTAGTCAAGGAGAGGCATCGCCATTTATGGAATTGCCGATCCAATACGCAGATTTTGCCGTCTGGCAGCGTGAATGGTTAAGTGGAGAGGTTCTTGATGGACAGCTCGAGTACTGGAGAGAAAAACTCAAGGGCAGCGAACCATTACTGCAACTGCCAACGGATCGACCGCGCCCACCAGTACAGACATACGAAGGAGAAAAGCTCTCCGTTCAGTTTGGAGCCGACCTCCTGGAAGAATTGCGTAATCTGAGCGGAAAAGAAACGACCACACTCTTCATGACATTGGTTGCCGCCTTCCAAACGCTGTTGTACCGCTATACGAATCAAGAAGATATTCTCGTCGGAACGCCGATTGCGGGACGTAACAAACAAGAGACGGAGCAGTTGATCGGTTACTTCATCAATACACTCGTTTTACGCACTGATATGTCAGGTCAACCAAGCTTCCGCGAATTGCTTGCACGCGTTCGTGAAACAGCTCTGGGGGCATATGCAAACCAAGATGTTCCGTTTGAAAAATTATTAGATGAGCTGCAGCTGGAGCGTAGCATGAGCTACTCGCCACTATTCCAGGTGATGTTTATTCTGCAAAATATCCCGATGCAGGTAGATCCTGTGGATGATATTCAGATAAGCAGCTTTGATGTCGGTGCTGAGGCCGTCACCTCGAAGTTTGATTTGACGGTGACCATGCTGGAGACATCAGACGGTCTCATTGCTACCTTGGAGTACAACAAGGCGTTGTTTGATCACAGTACGATCGTTCGAATGGTTGATCATTTCCACAAGCTTCTGGAAGAAATCGTTGCCAACCCGGATCAGTCAATCACCTTGCTACCGCTCATGCGTGAGGAAGAGGAACAACGACTCATTACTGAATGGAACCGTACAGAAGCGCCATACCCGAAAGAAAAATGCGTTTATGAAATGATTGAGGACATGGTTGCGAAAGCACCGGACAACATCGCTCTCATCGTAGGAGCTCAAACGACTACCTACAGAGAGTTGAACACTCAAGCGAACAAGCTGGCTCATTATTTACGCAAGCAAGGAGTAGGACCCGAAGTGCTAGTCGGTGTTTGCGCACAGCGGACAACCGAGATGATGATTGGACTTTTGGCCATTATGAAAGCCGGCGGAGCCTATGTGCCAATCGACCCAAGCTATCCAGCCGACCGCATCGCCTACATCATCGAACACTCACAGGTTCCAGTCCTTTTAACGCAAGAAAATCTGCTGCCAACTCTGCCTGAGCACCAGGCCAAAGTGATCTGCCTAGACAGTGATTGGGGAGCAGTTGCCGACGAAAGCGCGGTGAACCCGACCAAGCTTGGTACTTCCGACAATTTGATCTATGTCATCTACACGTCAGGTTCTACAGGCAATCCAAAGGGTGTAGCACTCGAACATCGCAGTGTAAGCTACTTCCTATCGTGGGCACACGACACATTCACTCCAGAGGAGATGAGCGGCGTACTGTTCTCTACGTCAATCTGCTTTGACTTGTCTGTCTACGAAATGTTCGCGACACTGACCATGGGTGGCAAAGTTATCATGGCGGAAAATGCATTACAATTGCCAGCCTTGCCAGCAGCCAATCAGGTGACACTGATCAATACCGTACCTTCAGCAGCGATGGAGCTGGTGCGCATGAAAGGTATTCCAGCGTCGGTTCGTGTTATTAACCTTTGCGGTGAGCCACTTTCTAACAAGCTGGCACAGGAATTGTACACCTTTGAACACGTAGATAAAGTCTTTAATCTCTACGGACCGACAGAGGACACGGTTTACTCTACGCACTCCATCGTGAAAAAAGGAGCCATCAGCGAACCACTGATCGGACGACCGCAGTTCAATACGCAAGTATTTGTATTAGACAATCATCGCAAACCAGTTCCAGTAGGGGTGCCGGGAGAATTGTACCTCAGTGGTTCAGGCTTAGCACGTGGCTATCTCCACCGCCCCGATCTGACCATGGAACGCTTTGTGCAAAATCCTTTCCGTGGGCCAGGAGAGAGGATGTACCGGACTGGAGATCTCGTACGCTACTTGCCAGATGGGAATCTTCAGTTTATGGGACGTGTTGATTACCAGGTCAAAATCCGTGGCTACCGCATCGAGTTGGGCGAAATCGAATCTGTTTTAAGACGCCACCCTGAAGTCAAGGAAGTCGTGCTAGTCGCTCGTGAAGACAGAGAAGGGGACAAACGTCTAGTCGCGTACATCGTGTTTGAAGAGAATCACACAAGTACGTCTAATGACCTGAACCACTTCCTGACCGACAAGCTTCCAGCCTACATGATCCCGCAACACTTTATGATCATGGAGAGCTTACCGAAAACACCAAATGGTAAACTGGATCGCAAAGCGCTACCGAAGCCGGAATACGACCGCTCGGAGTCAGGCGTCGAATACCAAGCGCCGCAAACGCCAGTCGAGATCATGTTGCATACGCACTGGGCCGCCGTACTGGAAATGGACAAAATCGGAGTGCACGACAACTTCTTCGAGATTGGCGGTCACTCATTGCTCGCTACCCAGCTTATCTTCAAAATTCGCGAAGAGCTACAGCTTGAGGTACCGCTGCGAATCCTGTTCGAGACCCCGACCATTGCGGGTATGGCCAAGACCATCGAGGAAATTCTCAAACACGGTCTTTCTGCTGTTTCCCATGACATCGACGCAAAGGATCTCAAGGATGAAGTCGTACTCGATCCTGCGATTCAGGCTGAACATCCGTACGTGGGTGATCCAAGTCAGTTCCAAGCGGCATTATTGACAGGAGCCACTGGTTTCCTTGGTGCTTTCTTGTTGCGTGACCTGTTACAGATGACAGACGCTGACATTTACTGCCTCGTTCGAGCTGCTGACGAAGAGGAAGGAATGGCGCGACTACGCCAAACATTAGAGCTATATGAGTTATGGAATGAAGAGCAGGCGCATCGGATCATCCCTGTAATCGGTGATTTGGCAAAGCCACGACTGAATCTGTCCGAAGATCAGTTCTCCGAGCTGGCCGAAAAGGTCGATGTGCTCTACCACAACGGTGCTCTCGTTAACTTTGTGTATCCGTACGCAGCCTTGAAGAAAGCAAACGTAAAAGGTACGGAGGAAATTCTCCGCCTTGCTGTAGCCAAAAAGACCAAGCCTGTGCATTTCGTCTCCACGATTTTCACGTTTGCGTCCGAAGAAACAGAAGAATCTATGGCCTTCCGCGAAGAGGACATGCCAGAGAACAGTCGCGTCCTCACTTCCGGTTATACACAGAGCAAGTGGGTAGCCGAGCATCTCGTCAATCTCGCACGCGAACGAGGCATTCCAGCGGCGATATACCGTTGCGGACGGATGACTGGGGACAGCGAAACAGGAGCATGCCAGAAGGATGACCTGATGTGGAGAATTGCAGCAGGGATTATAGATTTGGGCAAAGCTCCTGACATGAGTGGCGATCTGGACATGATGCCAGTTGATTTTGCAAGTAAGGGAATCGTTCATCTCTCCATGACTGAGCAGAGCTTGAGCGAAAACTTCCACTTGCTCAACCCGAACGCAACCGATTACGAAGACCTGATTTCAGCGATTGAAAACAGAGGATTTGTATTGGAACGAGTCACCATGGATGAGTGGATTGAGGCGGTGCAAGAGGATACGAAAGAAAAAGGCACTGAGGCCAACTCAGCCGCTCCGCTTGGCAATCTGTTCACAGACGGCCACACAAGCAGAGGAAGTGTCGTCTATGTAGGCAATAAAACGACTCGTTTGCTGCGTCAAAACGACATTGATTGCCCGGATATCGACGAGGAAGTTTTCGGTAAAGTCCTTGATTACTTTATCAGAAGCGGCCAACTAAAATTACCGGAACAAGCCCTGCAATAAAAAAATAAATACCCATCCGTCACCTCATTATCATGGTGGCGGGTGGGAAAATATCCAAAATAGTGATAAACTTTAAAATAACTATAAAAATTGGAGGTTTTATCCATGCCATTTGACATTCAGCTACTTGCACCTATCATTGCTATTCAATTGATCCTGGCAGTTATTGCTTTAATTGACTTGGCTAGACGTGAAGCGTATCGAGTTGCAGGTGGAAAAAAATGGCCGTGGGCTCTTGGCATTATCTTTATCAACACCTTGGGTCCGATCGTGTATTTCTTTGTAGGCAGAAAAGACTAGCTCAAGAGAACCGAGGAAAGGGTTGACATTCTTTGCGAGTTATTGAATGTGAAGGCCTCACAAAGGAATATAAAGACCATAAAGCGTTAAAGAACGTAACCTTTTCCGTCGATGGCATCGGTTGTGTCGGTTTTCTTGGGGGGAATGGTGCCGGGAAAACGACGACCATCCGCATCCTTACCGGGTTGGCTGCACCGACCGGAGGAAAAGTGAGAGTAGTAGGCTACGACGTCGTGACTGACCGCAATAAAGTCACAAGTGAAGTCGGGTATTGTCCACAAATCCCAGCCTTTTATAACTACATGACAGCGACAGAGTGGATGCATTGGGTGGGTAGACTTTATGGATTGGACAAGCGCACAATAGCACAGCGGACAGATGAACTCTTGGAGTTATGCGGCATCAATGAAGCGAGGAACCGCCCAATAAGCGGTTACAGCGGAGGGATGAAACAGCGTCTGGGTATTGCCCAGGCGCTCATCCACAACCCAAAGCTACTCGTTTTGGACGAGCCCGTTTCCGCGCTCGACCCCATGGGCAGATATGACGTTTTATTGCTAATAGAAAAGTTGAAGCAACATATGACTGTCTTCATGTCGACTCACATTTTGGATGACATCGAAAGGATCGCTGACCACATCGTCATCATCAAGGACGGTACGGTGGTGCTGTCGTCGAGTTTGGATCAGCTGCGAGCAAACCATGTGGAGCCATTGATTGAGTTCAAGCTTGATCAACAGGACATCGATTTAACCGATGTATTGAATGGGCTAACCTGGATCAAAGAATGGAACCAAGACGGCGGTATTTACAAAGTTCTTATCAATGACATGGAAAAAGCCAAGGCACTCCTGCCGCACATTCTTTTGGAAACTGGCGGGACACTGGCGTATTATCGCTTGTCCGCATCGACCCTTGAAGATATTTTCCTAAAGGTTGTGAATAACTGATGACTTCCCACCCAATGATCAGAAAAGAATTTAATGAATTGGTCAGAACCTACAAGATTCTCATTATTCCGATTGTGTTTATTGCTTTAATGATTACACAGCCGATTACGATGAAAATGCTCCCTGATATTTTGGCCAATTCCACTGGACTGCCAGAAGGGGCAGTCATCAAAATTCCAACCCCGTCTGCTCCAGAAGTACTCTCGACGGCGATTAGCAAATTTAGCTCACTCGGCACGTTTGTGCTAATCCTTATCGTCATGGGGTCCATTGCCGGAGAGAAAGCTTCTGGGGTAGCTTCCATGGTATTCGTCAAGCCCATCAGTCGAGCAAAATACTATCTCGCCAAAGCCATTACCTACTACACGTTAACAATTGCAAGCATGCTAATTGGGATGGGGATAACTGCCTACTATACAGAGATCCTTTTCGGAAAACTAGATTGGACCCATGTATGGATCGGTACGTTGATGTACATACCGAATCTATTCCTTGTGGTCACAACAACGCTTTGCGCCTCCAGCTATTTTAACAATGCTGTTGGTGCGGGTGGAGCCTCGCTGGTATTCAATATCCTGATCTTCACGGTTCCACAATTTCTCGGTAAATTTTTGGATATGGTATCTCCAGGTGGATTGTCAAATGCGGCAATGATGATGATTCAAGAAAACTCAACACTGTCGCAAGCATTCATCACAGGTTTGCCGGGTCTTGCAGGTGTTTTTACACTCAACATCGTGTTTTTCTTTATGGGCTGGTACTTTTTAGAACGATCAGAAATCTAAGGAGGAGGCGTAGAAATGGAACATTTTTGGCTGATCTGGTTGGTTAGTGTACTGTGCGCTCTATGCGCTATACCTATTCAATCCAACACGATTCGCCAACATGTACAGCTGCAATCCGCTATCTATCCTACTAAAAAAGTCCCGCCTATTTCCGTCATGGTTACGATTATGATCATTCAGAGCTGTGTCTTTCTGGCTCTGGCGACAGCTATAGGCTTATGGCTCATGCCTTCCACTGGTCTTCGGCTCTGGGTACTCGATCACTGGGTGTCTAGAACGGAGCTGCCTTTTTCCATCTGGTCGTTTTGGGCCGTATCGATTGGTTCAGGTATCACGGTAGGCCTCTTGGTAAAATGGATGGACGGTTCTTTCTTTCAACAACACATGACCAAAAGAATGGGTAATGAACCGATTTCATCACGGTTCTTCGGCTTTCTCTCGTCTTTTTACGGAGGAGTTTGCGAAGAAGTACTCATGCGTCTTGGGGTTATGACTGTTGTCGTATTTTTGGCACAGAAGATGGGAGGGATGGGAATTTCCTATTGGCTGGGCATCTGTGTCGCCGCCATTGTTTTCGCGATTTCCCATCTCCCAACCAATTACATGACATACGGAAAAGGTTACGTGGTCACTGTATGGACGTTGTTACTAAATGGTATCTTGGGCATCTTGTTTGGCTTCCTATATTGGCGATACGGTTTAGAAGCTGCGATCATTAGTCATTTTAGCGCTGACATCGTGCTGCATGTGATCTTCAAAAATAAAAGTAGAAAGTAGGAGAAGCAAATGATCGTTGTAACAACAGAAAACATTCCAGGATATCGTGTCGTTGAAGTGAAAGGAACGACATTCGGCTTAATCGTTCGAGCACGCGGAATTGGCGGAGACATCATGGCAGGCCTTCGCTCAGTAGTAGGCGGAGAAATCAAGGAATACACGGTGCTTCTGGAGGACGCGCGCAAGCAGGCGCTCGACCGCATGATAAAAAACGCAACTGCCATGGGAGCTAACGCTGTGGTCATGTGTCGTTACGACTCTGGAAATATGGGAAATATGGGTGAGGTTGTTGCATACGGTACAGCAGTTGTCATTGAAAAGGTGTAATGAATGATTTATCTCATTTACTACATTGTTTTTCAGATATTGCTTTTCATCGCCTTGCTCATCATTTCGAAATTCAAGGACAAGCGACTGCACCAAGACCACGGAGAAGTCGTCCCGCCCGGATTTGAGCCGACGAATGAAGTGACGATCGATCCGGTAAGTCAGGAAAAGCGTCGTGTATACTTCAATCCGAAGACCGGAGATCGCTATTACAAAGTTGAAAAATAAGTGATATAAGAGTAGAAACGAGCCAAATCTTGTTAGATGACAAGATTTGGCTTTTGTTGTACGCCCAGCATGGTCGATAGCTCTAAGGTGTAGTTCTGAACAGGAGTTGGCTGCACCAACCTTTCCAGTTGATTGCAATGTATGCATTTTATCAGTGTTGCTCGAGTAAAAAGGAATATCCAAATGTCCCTTTCACTCTGTAAAAAGCAGAAGAGTTTCTAAAAGGAGAGAAAAGATACATCGTGCCAAACAGCAGCCTCGCTACTACAATAAAGTGAATTGAATTATTCGCATTAAAATGGAATTATCAATACAACAGCTTTATGATATCGGTTAATTAAGGTCGGGGGGCCTTCCTTACATATTTAGAGTAATTTACGTTATACTAATGCGAATTAAAGAAGCAATAGCGTTGAATAAAGAGTGGAAGGGATTACAGTGATTTGTTCTATAAAAATAAAGTTGTAGACTAGAGGCTACCTTTTCAACTAACGGGCAAATTACTTTAAGATTAAGCGCAGAGAACATTATCACAAGTAGCGGCAACGGTTTTCGGGACAGAAATGTCATCAACCTTCTGGAATAATACTGGCTTGAAAAGCTGACTATCAGCAAAAGTAACTCCATAGACAAGATCCTTTATAGTAAACAAGAGCTGCTATCAAACCAATAATTACGATTGCAGCATAGAGTTTCCAAGAGCTAAGCTAAGCTAATCTTACAACGACAATTTGACAACAAATAGATAGAAGTGGGGCTAACTTCAGCTTCACGAAAGAGTCATAACTAAAATATATAATATTGGGTTTGTTAGGGAATGTTACCAATATAAAATATTAAAGGTGTTTAGAAAAATAATTATAATAGAATAAGTTACATAACGATCTTCCTTTTAAGTAATTGTTTAATAACCAAACTATTAAATCAATAGAACAGTACTTCTTGCCTATGCAGATGCAAAACTTTATTTAAATAGTCCGCTCGTATAGTATATTAACAAACATAAAATAGAAGGATACGGGCGTGAAGAAATCTGCGATAGTATTTCATATATCATTTATTTCTACGACGCAACCATTGGTATTAAAAGTGATAACCAGTATACTGTTTCGGTGCAATACGTTTTATCTGATGAAATTGAGAAAATAATTTTGATGGCTTGCAAAGTTAATTAACTTCAAGCGTGCGAAATATGTAATACTTCTGATATTTCACTCATCTTAAGTCACCTACTGAGGACACAACAGCTTTCATGCCTCTCGGGTTCATTTTTTTCGGCTCTTAAGTAAGATTTCAAGGAGGAAAATCATGATTAAAGAAGATGTACATACTGTTGGAATATTTGCAGATAAGGCTTTTGATGAAAGAGATATGGACACGCTTCATAAAATATCTGAGGATTGTCTAAATTGGGTCGAGTCTGGAGAGTACAGCCTTCTTGAAAAAGGTATCCTTGCTTATCATGGGGCTACTTCCTATAGCAATTATATTTATATAAAATACAAAGGAACTTTGAGTTATTCTGAGAACATAAATAACGAACAAGATTTTGAGATGTGTTTATTGTTGTTTCGGTTGTCAATTGAAAACTTAACTTATTATCTAGCAAATGAGGATATAAAGGAAGAGTCAGAAGAATTTCGTTATGTTACTAACTATTTATTAATGGCGTATACCAACTATGCAAACTTGCTGAATACATGTGGCAGGATTATTAAGGCTCTTTCATATTCGAAAATTGGTGTTAAAAGAAATTTTTCAATGGCAATAGGAAACTTTGCAGGATTCTTAATGGATTATGCTTTACATGATTATGATATTGGTCATCAAGCCATTTTTGCAAATGAATCTTATCATCTTCTAAAAGAAGTGCTGGAATTAGAAGAATTAGATGAGTATGCTACTGAGCACTATACGTACTTAAAAAACAGATTAGAACAATGGTATCCAGTTGAATTTCTAGAGGAACGTAATGCACTTAAAGAGTATTCATTTGGGGATTCTGAGGAAGAAATCAATTACCGAAAATGGTGTGCTGAAAATATTTTGTTCCTAAATACGTTAAATGATGCTTTTACTCATTCCATTTCAGCAAATGATATCTTACATTTACCGGACATCATTACTAAAATTGATGAAGGGTCTAAATATCATGGATTGTTCAACCAAATAAAGCAAGAATATGTATCTGCTAGATTCATGGTGTATGATGCTTTATCTTTTGAAGGAGCACATTTCTCAGATAAAGATGTTCATCTTGTCAATACATTGGATTATCCTACCTACGGCATTTCGATAGAAAAAATGAAATATGCGTATAGAAGTTTATATTCTCTGTTTGATCGCATTGCATTTTTCATAAATGAATATTTTGAAATAGGCATTAAAGAAAGAGATGTATCTTACCGTTCTATATGGCTCGGCTCGATTAATAAAGGGAAAAACTCGTATAACTTAAGAGTGAATTTAAAATCCAAAATGACAGATGGGGAGACATTTAATCTTCCGTTAGTAGGTCTTTATTGGTTATGCAAAGATATTGGGAAAGAAAAGGTAAAACACCATTATATAGAACCAGCAATTGAACAAATTTCCAAAATTCGTCATCATTTAGAGCATCGATACTTAAAGGTTCATGATAGCCTTTTGTATCCAATAAACAATGACTCTTTTCCCAAAAGAGAGGATCCGTTAGCTTTTTCTATAACAGTTGATGAGTTTAAAAATGCAGCAATGAAACTCATTACTTATGTGAGAGAAGGGATTATCTTATTAACTATGGCTGTGTATTTGGAAGAACAGAAAAAGAGAAAAAAAGAAGACTCTTACATGTCATTGCATATGGATCGATACGACGATAATTGGAAGCAACTTTTTTGAATAAACTTTTCATTAAGAGGTAATTAGTGGGGAGATCAATTGGCGGTAACACCTTTGAGGATGGGAATCGTTATTAAATTCGAGTATTCGTTGAGAAATGTAGTACCATAAGTCATGGCGAAACATTGAATGTCGGGCATGGCAGGGAATGTTAGTGAGTGGCGATATAAAGGAATTCCAGAACCTCCGAGACCTTGAGTTTCGGGGTTTTTTGCGCTTCTGATCAACCGTCGTCTCCTAAAATGTGGTATGATGATGAATAGGTCATCACATTGGATACAGGGTTAAAACAGATGCATTTGCGAATAGTTTATTATTCGAAATACTATATAAATTGTTAAACAGGAGATTTTATGAAAGTAAAAGCTTATACCAAAAGAGAGAATAGAAATCGTGCAGACTTAGTATCGGCATGGGAGATATACAACTTGAAGAAAAAGAACCCAAAGGAATATAAGGGTAGAACATATTACAGTACTCACTATAACCAAGAAGACATTAGAGAAATGATACATGTTAATGGTCGGGGCAATAAACAAAATCCGTTTTTTCAATATAAGAATGCTACTGAAGATCATGATGGGGGTGAGGGAATTACACATCAGTACGTAAAAGAAATAATTGGGGATTTAAAAGTTTTAAATTTTATGATAAATAATAAGCCAATAGTAATTCATGCGACAGAGTCAAAATTAGAATATAGATTTGATACTAATAATGGAACATTTCAAGTAGACATTTTTGTTGAATTTGAAAAATCTTATCCAATTGATTATTTAGACAAGTGGCTGGGTGTACTTGCAATCGAAATTTATGATACCCACAAGACAGGAGAAGAGAAAAGCCTCGCACTTGAGAAGCATGGAATTCCAGTTATTGAAGTTAAGATCCCCGACTCTTTTGATTTATCGGGGATTTATGAAAACGAGAGACTTCTAGATAAAAAGTTAGGTGATATTAAAAGGATGTATGAAAACAAAATATATGGGAAGTTATTGTCTGATCCTGAATCTGAATATTATAGGCTTAAAAAACAAAATAAAATGCTTTTAAATGAGATTACAGATATTAAACAAAAAATATCGATATATAATGAAGAGAACAGTTTACTTCAAAGTAAATGCAGAAAACTAACTGAAAGAATAACTAGTATTGAAAAAGACAAAAACTACTTACTTACTCAACTAGAATGTGCAAAACGAAATATAAAAGAGCTTGAACAAGAGCATGAACAAAAAAAGCAAGAAAGTTGGTGGAAAAGACTGTTTGGTCCTGTCAAGAAGTATAAATAATGATAAAGCTCTAGAGGAAACCGTAAGCTCCCAATCATAAAAAGATAATGTAGGCCGTATCGCAGAGGTACGGCTTTTTTCGTTGCCGAAGCCTCCGCCACGGTGAAATATATCACAAATAGTGATTAAGCAGAAAATTGAATTGATGGTTGAGTTTTCAGTGCTTTGGAATCATTTGGGAGTAAGGAGCAGTGATTTAGACTTCGTTCAGTTTACATCAAGTCAACATACAAACCTGTTAAAATAAAAACACTCAAGGGAGAAGGTCAAACCTATGAAAGATGAGTTGATGGAGAGATTAAAGATTTTCCTTCATCGGGAGGTTAATAGCAAACTAGTAGGCTTTCCGGCGAGCCAAGAGGAAATTGCTAAGGCACAGAAGCGGCTGAATGTAAACTTTCATGAGGATTATGTGCATTTTATCTGGACATTTTGGGGCGCATATGTAGGTCTTGCGGTATATGCATTCTCTAATGGCTCTAGTCTTGGAAATGAAACGGTTGTTGATCTGACACTGAGATTTCGGGAGCAATTCAAGGAACTTCCCTTTGCAGAGGTTTTACAAACCAGTTATGTCATTACGATGAATGGGTCCGGCGACCCGATTATCATCAATCCGGTAGGAAAGGTTTTCATCTGTTATAAAGATACCGGGGAGATCAAGTTATTAGCGGATTCATCCGAGATGCTGATCGAGGAAAATTTTTATAGCCAGATGAGATTGTACACGGTCTGAAAACATGCCTGATTAGAAAATGGCGTCCTCTACGACCTTTGGCTATACTGCCCATATTGTGACGATCCCAAAGTCATGATAACATTCTAAAAAATATCTTGGAGAGATAGAGGACGAGAGGGCATTAGCATGAGGAAAACGATACTGATTGTGGAAGACCAGCAGGTTTTGCGAGAGATTATGAAGGAATACTTGATGGACGAAGGATACGAAGTGCTGGAAGCGGGAGACGGGAGTCAGGGGCTGACGTTATTTCAAGAGCATGAAGTTCATTTGATCATTCTGGACGTTATGCTGCCGGAATTGGACGGGTGGTCAGTATGCAGACGCATTCGCAAAGTTTCTAACGTCCCCATTCTAATGTTGACAGCTCGTTCGGATGAAGATGACACGTTGCTTGGATTCGAGCTCGGGGCGGACGATTATGTGGTGAAACCGTGCACTCCTCCCATCCTGCTGGCACGCGCCAAACGTTTGCTGGAAAACCGGCAAATGCACGAACCTGGGGATATGCTGTCCGGCGGCGGGATTACGATCCACTTGCCGTCCCGAACTGTTTCGATTGAGGGAAAAAACTATAGCCTGACGCACACGGAATTCGAAATTTTGGCTTACTTGATGAAAAACAAAGGCATTATCCTCACCAGAGAACAGCTCATTACAAAAATCTGGGGTTACGACTTTGTCGGCGAGGATCGCACGCTCAGCAGCCATATTCGGAATTTGCGTTCCAAGCTGGGAGAGCATGCGAAGCATATTGTCACCGTTGTTCGTTCCGGTTATAAATTCGAGGACCGGCCATGAGAACAAGCATTGTACTCAAGCTGTTTCTGCTCACGACGGGATTATGCTTGTTTGTGATCGCAAGCATTTTTATCGGACAAACCGTATTTTTCGAGCAGTATTATGTGCATCAAAAGGTAGAAAAGGTGAAGGAAGCCCTTCAATCCTATCGGCAAAACGAGATGACTCATGCCGGGGCTTCCCAGGATGAAGTCAGGAAGGAACAGGAGTTTTATCAAAAGACGAATGCCTGGCTTGCTCGATTGGATGATAGAGGCCATTTGAAATACTCGGACGATTTCGAGATGGAGGTCCGTCTGGAGTACTCGGAAGACACCCCTGCTCTTTCTGGCAAATCGATTATCGTTCCGCTGTACACGGTCATGGATGTGGAGGATGTAACCGCCGATAACCCCTTCCTCGAGACTTATGTGAAAGTGGGACAACAGATAGCCATGGAAGGGATCATGATCGATAATCAATGGTTTGCGCAGCGGATCGGGAGGAGTGTCTCCAATCTCAGAGAGGAAGATCAGCTGGAGAATCAGCAACTCGTCAAAAAAGAGTATGAGGTCGTCCCGAGATTCAAGAGTGGCACCGAATACCATGAGCGCTATCCCAGTGTTTTGGTGCGCGGAACCATCACACAGGTCCGGACACCGCAAGGCGCAGATGTATCCCGCTATACGAACCGCTTATTTCTTGAACGGGTGAAAGCTTTTCAAGCGGATCTTCTATACGGAGATGTTGTGGAGCAAACAAGCACCATAACGGACTTCAAAGAGAACGATATGGAGTACAAAATATTCGTAGAGCGCGTGACCGATCAAACAGGGAAACCCGCCTATCTGTTCGCCATGACATCCCTGCAGCCCGTAAACGAAGCGGCGGAGGTCATGAAAAGTTATTACGGCTACATCATTGCGGGTACCTTGCTGCTCGTTCTGCTCGCCTCCTTCTATTATTCCCGCAGAATAGCAGCTCCTTTGCTCCGCATGGACGACATGACACAAAAAATGGCCAAGCTGGACTTCTCTGAAAAAATTCCGATCAAGACAGAGGATGAGATCGGCAGCCTGTCACGGAATATTAATCGGCTTTCGGATATGCTGCATGCCCATATTGTCCAGCTGGAGCAGGATATTGAGAAAGAAAAGCGGCTGGAGCAAACGCGTAAAGAATTTATCGCTGGCGTATCGCATGAGCTGAGAACTCCGCTCAGCATCATGGAAAGCTGCCTGTACATTCTGAAGGATAAGGCGGACAGCCCGAAGCGGGACTATTATTTTGCTGCGATGGAAGATGAAGTGAGGAAGATGAACCTGCTGGTTACGGATATGCTGGAATTGGCAAAATATGAATCTGGTACGTATAGAATGCAGATGGATGCGTTCCGGATTGATGTGCTGCTAGAGCAAATCTGCGTAAAGCTGGCACCGGACCTCGCGGGCAAGCAGTTGCAGTTGCACTACCGTTTAGCCCCAGTCGAAGTCATCGCCAATCAGCATCGAATCGAGCAGGTGATCGTGAATTTCCTGACAAACGCCATACGCTACACGCCGGAACAAGAGGATATTGTCATCTCGACGGTTGAAGGGGAGGATACCGTCAAGATTTGCATCGAAAACAAAGGCGTCCATATTCCGGCCGAGCAGTTGGAGAAGATATGGGATCGTTTCTACCGCGTCGAGCATTCCCGCAACCGTTCGACCGGAGGAACCGGATTGGGTCTCGCGATCTCCAAGCAGATACTAGAACTGCATGGAGCGGTCTATGGGGCAACGAATACGGAGGAAGGCGTCCTGTTCTATTTTGAATTGAAGAAAACAAAAGTGTAGAACTTCGGTTCTGCACTTTTTTTATTGCGTTTCTACCCAATCTGCACACGATCTGCATCTGATCTTGATCTTTGACGGTTACTCTTTACCTTGTTCAAGACGAAAGGGGAAAGATGAAAGATGAAAGTGCAAAAGAAAATAATGGGTATTACACTGCTCGCCATGGTCGCCTTATCGGCTGCGGCATGTGGCACCAATGGACAACCACCCGCTTCCGAGATTACCAGACAGGCCGGGGACATCTCCGCTCCGGAGCAAACCTCATATGCATCGCTGTATCAAACAAGCGTTTTTCTCGGAGATTCGATTACGGAGGGATTGTCTTACCATGATGTGCTGAAAGAGAAGAATGTGCTTGCAGGTGCAGGGAAGACAGCAGAATTCGCACTGGAGGATGTGGACGAATTAGTCAAGCGAAAGCCCGAGCATATTTTTATCCAGCTAGGCTCGGACGACATTTTATGGCCGACCGACCATCCTAAGGAATATTCGTTGTCGTACTACGCCAAATTGATCAATCGCATCAAAGAAAGACTTCCAGAGGCGTCCATCACGATTCTTTCCGTTACCCCGGTTACGGATAAGGCAGAAAAAGCGGAGCCCCGCTATCAAAATATCGGTGACTACAATAAAGGACTGAAGGAGCTGGCAAGCAAGGTACAAGTCGGATACATCGATGTGTCGTCAATTGTGGCCGATCATCCTGAAATGTACGATGCGGACGGCATTCATTTCCAAGCCCAGTTTTATCCGGTCCTGCTCGATTACATAAAAGATGAGCTGGGTCGTAAGAAGACCGCAAAATAGCGGCACGGGAGGAAACGAACGTTGGTATTCAGCAGTCTGATTTTCCTGTTTCAATTCTTGCCCGCCGTGCTGCTCGTTTATTATATGTCGCCCAAAAAGCTGAGAAATGCTGTTCTGTTCGCAGCTAGTCTCATCTTTTATGCATGGGGCGAACCGGTATATATCATCATCATGATTTTTACAACCGTCTTTGATTATTTCAACGGACTCGTGATTGACAAGTACAGTCACCGCAAGCCGATCGCCAGAGCAGTATTGTTCGGCTCCATCTGCGGCAGTTTGGCGATTCTCGGTTTCTTCAAATATGCCGGGTTTGTCGTCTCGAATGTGAATGATCTATTCGGTCTGCAAATCCAGGTGGCTGATCTGCCACTACCCGTCGGTATTTCCTTTTATACGTTCCAAACGATGTCCTATGTAGTGGATGTTTACCTTCGTAGGGTGCCGGCACAACGAAATTTCGTCGCTTTCGGCACTTATGTCACGATGTTTCCCCAACTGGTCGCAGGTCCGATCGTCAAATATGGGGATATCGCGGAGCAACTGGTCATTCGTAAAGTGACGCTGGAGCGGTTCGGAGAAGGAGCGGAATGGTTCATCCGGGGATTGGCCAAAAAAGTACTGCTAGCCAACAATATTGGACTCTTATGGACGAATGTGAAATCGACGCCGATGGAGGAGTTGACTGTACTTTCCGCGTGGCTCGGCATTCTGGCGTTTACGTTACAAATTTACTTCGATTTCAGCGGGTATTCGGATATGGCGCGCGGACTCGGCAAAATGTTCGGTTTCGAATTTTCAGAAAATTTCAAGTATCCGTATACTTCACGAAGCGTTACAGAATTTTGGCGCAGATGGCATATTTCCCTCGGTTCCTGGTTCCGGGAGTATGTCTATATTCCGCTCGGCGGTAATCGGATGGGCTTGGGCAAGCAGTTCCGTAACCTCTTGATCGTATGGTTCTTAACTGGTCTGTGGCATGGCGCGAGCTGGAATTTTATCGTCTGGGGCTTGTATTTCGGTTGTTTCGTTGCAGTTGAGAAGCTATTTTTGCTGAAGCGGCTGAATCGCTGGCCGAAATGGGCAGGTCATCTCTACACGCTGCTGATTGTCGTTGTCGGGTGGGTTCTTTTTGAATTCGAACATTTACCTTCCGCGTGGATGTTCATCCGTGCGATGTTTGGTTTCGGTGAGCACGATTGGGTGGATGGCCAGGCGCTCTACGACCTGACGACGTATGGGGGATTGCTCGTTCTGTTGGCCTTGTGCGCGACACCGCTCCCTCGGAAAGTATTGGAGCAGATAAAAGTGCGATGGAATTCGGTAGGCATGATCGTTGCTTTGGTGCTTTCTATCATCAGTTTGGTTTTGTCATCAGCTTATTTGGTCTTTGAGGATTACAATCCATTCTTATATTTTCGGTTTTGAGGGGAGAGAGCGGACTTGACCAGATATGACAAACGGACACAAGCCGTGACGGGCTTGTTGTTCATGCTGTTTATCCTCATCGTGGCCGTTTTGAACATGCTGACCCCTGATCAGGCATTCTCGGAATCGGAAAACAGGGTGCTCGAAAAGAGGCCGTCATTTTCGCTGCGATCACTGCTGGCGGGGAAGTTCACTTCTGATTACGAGACTTATATCACCGATCAATTTGCTTTCCGGGACGTTTGGATCGGGCTAAAAACGGATGCCGATCGTGTTATGGGCAAAAGTGAAAGCAACGGTGTTTATCTGGGCAAGGATGGGTACCTAATTCAACTTTTCTCAACGCCGTTGGACAGGGAAGTGAATGACAGAGTTCAGGCCATCCAGTCGATTCACCAGACAACGCCCGACCTTCGCAAGTATATCATGCTGGTACCGACCGCCGCCGCGTTGCTTCGGGATAAACTGCCCGCCTACGCACCAATGGGCGACGAATATGCTGCGCTGAACCGAGTTCGTCAATTGCTTCCGTCTGGCATTCGCTTCGTTGATGTCTATCCCGCGCTGTATGCTGGACGCGAAGAAGCCATTTTTTATAAAACGGATCACCATTGGACGAGCAAAGGCGCTTTTGATGCATATCGGGTGTTGTGCAAGCAGATGGGGATTGTTCCAAAAGACGAAGCTGCGTTCAACATTCGGCAGGTAACGGATGCATTCTACGGATCACTCTATTCGAAAAGCGGCTTTCGCCATCTGCAGCCAGATCGTATCGATCTATATCTGCCGAAAGAGGAAAGCAAAAAGAAGGTGGAGTACGTGGACGAAGGCCGTACCACGGATTCCTTGTACCAGATGGCCAATCTGTCCAAAAAGGATAAGTATGCGGTATTCCTGGATGGCAACCATGCACTGGTCCGAATCACAACGGGCCATCCGGACGGGAAGAAGCTGCTTGTCGTGAAAGATTCGTACGCCAATAGCCTGATTCCTTTTTTGGCCGAACACTTCGCAGAGATTGATGTCGTTGACCTTCGCTATTATGAGGAATCTGTAACAAAGCTCATACAAGATCGGCAGTTTCATGAGATGCTATTCCTTTACAACGTTAAAACGTTTTTTGAAGACACCTCTATACTGAACATCATGGAGTGAATGTAATGAAGCGATTTTTGTCTGTCCTGCTTATGTTTGCTATCGGAATGGGAATGTTGGCCGGATGCTCCAGTGACGGCGGGACTACCGAAGAACTATCGGCTGCAAAAGTGGGAGAAAAAATTCAACAAACAATAAGTTTTCAGGATATGAAACAAGGGGATCTGGAGAAACTGCAAAAGTTGTATCACATCGAGGCAGAAGAAGTGGAAGATTTCATCCTGTACACGGCCTCATCGAATGTGAAAGCGGATGAACTGGCTGTTATCAAAGTCAAAAATACAAACGACACTGAAAATATAACAGAGAAAATACAACAACGGATCGAGGCACAAACAATCAAATTTAAAGACTATCGCCCAGAGGAGTATTTTCTCATCGAAAAGCATGTATTGAAAACGAAAGGGCAGTTTGTTTTATTCGCGGTGTCGAAAGAGGTTGATCAAATAGAATCTGTGTTTGATGGAGCTCTGAAGTAAAAACATGAAAGGACCTGTCCTGAAATTGTGTATGAAGGAGCCCCAGAAATACGTTTTGATAAATAGGAAAATAAAAAGACACTCCTCGAATAATTTAGGAGTGTCTATGAAGTCCAAGATTGATGTTGGGACTATACTTACGCAATTTGTTTGAAGACAATGATCGTTCTATTTAGAGGATGGTCACATTATTGGGGGGTGGCTAGGGCAACAATAACCGCAGCCATCATCCCAGCAACAAGGGAAACAGCGTCTAGCACGTGATTGATATTGCCCATGGGATTCATATGGTTGATATCGCACCAATTGACCTTTTACTTTCTTGAATTTCTTTGATTTAGATTTCTTCTTTTTCATGAGGTACTTCCTCCTTTATAACGATCTAAGATAACTTATTAACAAAATTCACCTCCTGATTGGACGAGTGCTTGGATTTGTAAAAAAATGGACGTTAAAAACTGCAGGCGCATGTTTCAACCTGGCAAGCCTATTCTTCTTCTCACTTCTTATGTTTTAATGGAAAAAGAAGTCGAGTAGCTATGGAAGAGGGATTACATGAAGCGTCTAACGATCGGCTTGTTTGCCCATGTGGATGCGGGCAAGACTACTTTCGCCGAACAGTTGCTATACCATACGAACAGCATCCGGTCGCGGGGCCGGGTGGATCATCAAGATGCCTTTTTGGACAGCCACGATATCGAGAAGAAAAGAGGCATTACCGTGTTCGCCGATCAGGCGGTTATGCACCATAAGGGCGACGTTTATTATTTGATCGACACGCCTGGACACGTCGATTTTTCTTCCGAGATGGAGCGGGCGATCGGGGTCATGGATTACGCGATCGTGATTGTCAGTGCGGTAGAAGGTGTTCAGGGTCATACCGAGACAGTCTGGCAGTTGTTGCGCAAACATCGGATACCGACATTTTTCTTCATCAATAAAATAGATCGGATCGGTGCGGATGCCAGCAGGACGGAAGAGGAGATACGCAGTCAGTTGACTGGGGATGTCTGTTGCATCAAAGACAACTTCGCCAACGGTATGGTCAGTGAAGGGCTCCGAGAAATGATGACAGAGCGGAACGACTCACTGCTGGAAGCATTTTTAGAGGAAAGGGACGATCAAGAATTCTGGCTAGGTGCCTTGCAGGAGATGATACGAGAAGGTCGTCTTTTCCCTTGTACCTACGGCTCGGCACTACAGGATGATGGCGTGGTAGAGTTCCTGAATCAACTGTCCTTGTTGACAACTGCATCTTATGACGAGACGGCTCCGTTCGGGGGGCGCATTTATAAAATTCAACACGCAGCAAACGGGTTGAGACTAACATTCGTCAAAGCGTTGAGCGGCAAGCTGAAGGTACGGGAGCTGCTTGGCTATGAGAGCGGTGGACTTCGATACGAAGAGAAGATTACCCAAATCTTATTGTTTACTGGTAGGAAATCATACTCAGTGGAACAAGTAGAAGCTGGCGATTTGTTCGCGGTCGTGGGCTTGTCCGAGGCCGAAGCTGGACAAGGGGTGGGGCTCTACTCAGACAAGTTCGCTTATGAGACGGAGCCGACACTACAGTCCAAAGTACAGTTTGAGGAATCACTTCATGTGCAGCAAGTGCTCGGTGCGTTTCGCATTCTGAATGCGGAGGACCCGTCTCTCAATGTGGTTTGGGAAGAGAGTTTGCAAGAGATTCACATTCGCGTCATGGGAATGATCCAATTAGAAGTGCTGGAGCAGGTGGTGAAGGAACGCTTCGGTTTCGTTGTCTCTTTCGGCCAACCGGAAATCTTGTATAAAGAAACGATACAGTCTGCTGTGACGGGGTATGGACACTTCGAGCCGCTCAGGCATTACGCGGAAGTGCACCTCCTGCTTGAACCGGGAGAGCGAGGCAGCGGAATCCACTTCACTAGCGTATGTCATCCTGATGAGTTGAGTTTTAACTACCAGAATCTGGTTCAGTCTCATCTCTACGAACGGGAGCATCATGGGCTATTGACAGGAATGCCGGTCACCGACATGAAAATTACACTCCTAAGAGGTCGTGCGCATAACGAACATACGCATGGGGGCGACTTTCGTGAGGCCACCTTCCGCGCCTTGCGGCAAGGGCTGGAGAAAGCGGAGAATATGCTGTTAGAACCATATTATGACTTCAAAATAAAGGTGGGAATGAACGAGATGGGGAGGGTACTTTCGGATATTCAGCGCGCCTCAGGTTCATTCGAGCCACCGCAAATGTCGGATACGCATGCGGTCATTACGGGAAGGGTGCCCGTAGCAACATTCATGAATTACAGCACCGAATTCGCTTCTTTCACCCATGGACGAGGCAGCATCCGCTGTGTTTTTGGCGGATACGATCGCTGTCATAACGCAGAGGAAGTAATGAAAAGGAAAAGCTATGAAAAGGATGCAGATCCGGTTTATACCTCCTCCTCGATCTTTTGCGCCAAAGGGGCAGGCTACTCAGTGCCGTGGGATGAGGCAGAAGCCAAGATGCATCTGCTCTAATCAGAACCACACAGGGCTGTATCAATAGTTTCAAAGGTTATTTTCAATACAAAGGGGCGAGCTGATTAGGCTTCGCCCTATTTACATTGGAAGCGAGAATAAATTCCACGCAATCCCTCTACATCCACAACTCGAATGGCACTACGCTCAGATAACTCAATCAAGCCTTGCTGTCGCCATTTCTGCAAAGTTTTATTCACCGTCATGCGAGACGTATCAATATAGCGAGCTAGAGACAACTGATCGATAGGGATATGATTACTCCCGTGCACAGTTATTAGTTTGAGCAGATAATTAGCCATCGCAAGCTCAACTGGACTGTCAGTGAACGCGATGATTTCAGCCAGGAGACGGAGCTTATAGATTTGTGAATTGGTGAAGATCACTGCCGACTGCGGGTGATCTTGGCATATGCGGGATAGGACCTCGTCGGAGAAATAATGAATGACGGAAGGCGAAGTCGTTATGGCTGATGTGAGGTATGTGCCGTTGTAGGCGCCGTGCTCCCCAAACAATCCACCTGTGGGAATGTAATCGATAGACCGCTCATGCCCGTTCTCCGATAAGAGAGTGATCTTTACACTCCCTTTGTCTAAATAATAAAATCCTGTTCCCACCTCGCCTTGATGGTAGATCATTGTATGTTTTCCCATTTCGATCTTCTTGCCATATAGGAGGTACGGAGTCCACTGATAGCGGAGACAGGCCATTGTAACCACCTTTCACATTGATAGGCTTACACTGTGCGAGCAGTCTGTGCCGTGAGTTGTGGAGGCTTCAGCATATCTGGGCGTTTGACGATAAAGGATCGGTTTTTGATTTCAATGATGCCCTGTTCCTTCCAAGCCTTCAGGATCTTGTAGACTGTGATGCGGGTGAGGCCAGCACATTCAGCTAGCTCTTGTTGAGTGAGGGGAACCTCGTGGTTTTTAAAGTCTTCGCAAATGTTGAGGAGGAGACGAGCGATTTGCTCTTCTGAAGTCAGTGCCTTCATGTTGATGGCGGTTAGAAGAATCCGCATTTTTTGATTGATTGTTTGGGTGAAAAGAGACAAGAGTTCAGGGCGTGCCTTCAGCATTTCGAGGAATTGCAAACAGGAGAAATGGTAGACGACTGCATTCTTTACAGCAATTGCCGTGGTGAAATGAGGTTGTTGATCCATCGTTTGCAGTCCCATGATTTGACCAGGGACTACGATGTTCACCAAGCGATCTTTCCCCTTGAAGGTAGAGGTCACAATCTTCACCAATCCCTTATGAAGATAATAAAAACCTTCTCCCATCGTCTTTTGCTTATAGATTGCTGTTTTTCCTTTCACAAATTGGCGGGTGCCGTATTCTAAAAGGGTTTCCCATTTCAAATCAGTTTCAAAAGGGGATACCATCATCACCGCTCCTTTCCTCATCCGTGATCTTGCCTCTTCCAATCACCCAACGAAAATTAAGTCTTAATTTTCTGAACTCGATACTCTTGATTATATGAAAATAAAAAGCTCCTTACCAATATTTCAACGTGAAAATGACGTGCATTCGAAAGAAAAACAGAAATGATGTTAAATCGTTTACATAAAACTCAGCTGCTTATCAATTAGGTGAGCGGCATTTTTTTATTTTTCAGCCGTGATGTTAAGTGGGTTACATTTCTCTGAAAAGACAGACATTATAATGCGGTTTAAGAACAAAAACGGCTCAACCAACAAAAATCCACAGGGAGGAATTGTAGTGGGAATCCGCACAGGTGACCAATACATTCAGGGCTTGAGATCACGGCAACCGGAGATTTGGCTGCAAGGAAGAAAGGTGACAAATGTATGTGAGGAAGCTGTTTTTCGGCAGCCGATTCAGGAAATAGCCAAACTGTATGACATGCAGTATGACGAGAAGTACCAGGACAAGATTACCCATATTTGTCAGGAAACCGGTGAGCGTGTGAACAACGCCTTTCTCGTTGCAAAGACCCCTGAGGAATTGCGGGCGAAACGAGCCGTGTACGAAGCTTATGCGGAAGCCACTTTTGGCTTGATGGGAAGAACGCCGGATTTTCTCAATGTCGTCTTGACGTCGCTATACAGCAATGCGTCTTTTTTGGAAAGGTACAATCCGCAATGGGCGGAAAACGTGAAAACTTATTACAAGCATGTGCGCGACCAAGACTTGTTTTTAACGCATGCGATTATCAATCCGCAAAATGACCGCAGCAAGTCCTCGCATGAACAAAACGATGTGTACACTCATTTGGGAACAGTAGAGAAGACGCCAGAAGGGCTGATTGTCAAAGGTGCGAAAATGCTCGCGACACTGGCGCCGATCACGGATGAAGTCATCATTTACTCGTTCCCTGGGTTCCAGCCAGGAGATGAGCGTTACGCCTTGGCATTCGCCATTCCGATTAACACGCCGGGCTTGCGCATCATTTGTAGAGAGCCCATGCAGGATGGAATTCGTTCCGTTTATGACCATCCGTTGGCATCGCGCTTCGAAGAAATGGATGCTGTTCTTGTCTTTCATGACGTACTCGTGCCTTGGGAGCGCCTATTCCTGTACAACAATGTAGAAGCAGCCAACCTGCTTTATCCAAAGACAGGCATCGGACAGCAGCCTGCGCACCAGTCAGGGGTGAGAGGTCTGGTGAAGCTCCAATTTGCCACAGAAGTTGCCATGCGGCTGGCAGACTCCATCGGGGTAGACATCTATCCGAATGTCCAAAACAATCTCGGGGAGCTAGCACAATCGCTGGAATCGGTTAGAGCGCTGCTGAAGACAGCTGAGCTGGAATACGAGACCTTGCCTTCGGGCGAGCTCATGCCGGGTTACATACAGCTCGAAACCATTCGCGGACTGCTTCCGAAGCTGTACCCGCGAGCGATCGAAGTCATGCAAATTATTGGAGCAGGCGGATTGCTCATGTCCCCGACAGACAGTGATATGGAGCATCCCGATTTGGTGGAGGATATGGAAAAGTTTTATGCCGGGCGGAAGGGTATCTCCGGTACAGATCGGGTTCGCCTGTTTAAGCTCGCTTGGGACCTGTGCGGGGAAGCTTTCGGACAGCGTTTGCTGCAATACGAACGATACTATACCGGTGATCCGGTGCGCAAATTAGCGATTTTTTACAACAACTATAAGAAGTCTCATGCCTGCACGATGGTGGATGATGCGCTCAGCGTTTATTCTGCCAAATCGGCATCACAGACGGAGCAGGTTCTTTAAACAAGGTAAAACAGGGAGGGAATAGAGCATGCGGACATTGTCACCTATCCATTTGTGGAAGTTTATCGAGGATCACATCGATCAGCTCAAGCCACCGGTGAATAACAAGGTAATTTGGAAAGATGCAGAACTGATGGTCATGGTAGTGGGAGGGCCAAATAAGCGGCGAGATTTTCACATAGATCCATCCGAGGAAGTCTTTTACCAGCTCAAGGGTGATTGCTTCGTAGAGATCATGAATGAGGATGGCAGGCGTGAGATCATCACGGTAAAAGAAGGCGAAATGTTCCGTCTTCCTGCGAATGTCCCACATTCCCCACACCGGATCGCAGATACCATCGGGATCGTGATTGAGCGCAACAGAAATGAGGGAGAACTAGAGGACTTTGCTTGGTTCTGTGAAAACTGCGACCACGAAATGCATCGCGTACGGATTCAACTGACCAACATAGAGGTGCAGGTAAAAGAGGCGATCGAAGGCTTCAACAGCAATCTAGAGCTGCGTACATGCCAAAAATGCGGGCACGTCATGCCTCCGGAAGCGAGTGAGTGGAAATGCGAGTAGACTTCCATACCCACATTATTCCAGAGGATATTCCCAACCTGGCTGAACGATTTCATGGAGAGCGTTGGCCAGTTCTGCATCGCACTTGCACATGCGGGGCAACTATCATGGTCGGGGGAAAGGTCTTTCGCGAAGTGACGAATCAAGTGTGGGATCCCCAAAAACGGATCCATGACATGCAGCTAGAAGGCGTGGATATGCAGGTATTATCACCTATTCCGGTCACGTTTTCCTACTGGGCCCCGACAGCCGAAGCGGAAGTGATGGCGCGGATTCAAAACGATTTTATCGCAGAGACGGTCAACCAACATCCGAATCATTTCCTTGGATTGGGTACCGTTCCCTTGCAAGACACGGAGGCGGCTATTCGGGAAATGGATCGCTGCATGCACGAGCTCGGCCTGAGAGGGATCGAAATCGGCACCAACGTAAATGGCAACAATCTGGACGACCCGGGACTGATTCCTTTTTTTGAAATGTGTCAGGCATGGGATGTGCCGCTCTTCGTCCATCCATGGGAGACATTGGGCAGAGAACGGATGCCGCGGCACAACCTGATGTACACCGTCGGGATGCCAAGCGAGACAGCGCTTGCCGCAGCAAGTCTTATCTTGGGTGGCGTGATCGAGAAATTTCCGCGGCTGAACATCTGCTTTGCCCATGGCGGCGGCTCTTTTCCTTATATTCTACCCAGGCTGGATCAAGGCTGGAAGGTATGGCCGCATCTGCGTCTGATCGATCAACCGCCTAGTGTGTACGCGAAACAATTCTACTTTGATTCCTTGACGTACGACTCACTGAACATCCCATACATGATGAAGCGATTTGGCGAAGATAAAATCATGATGGGCTCGGATTATCCCTTTCTGCTTCGTGAAAAACCTCCCGGGGAAGTCATCGATCATACGTTGGAACTGACTGACGGGCAGAAGCGGGCGTTGCTGGGTGAAAACGCGCTTCGCTTCCTGAACATAAAGGAGATGAAAGTACTGTGAGACATCAGACTGAAACACCGGAACAACGTCTACAGGCTATGGGCCTAAATCTGCCCGAACGTAGACAGCCAGCCGGTAATTATGTCGGTTGTGTCCAATCGGGCAATCTCCTCTTTCTGGCAGGCCAAGGGACAAACGAATATCGAGGGAAGCTGGGACAGGATGTCACGATAGAGGAAGGCTACCTCGCAGCCAGACAGTGTATGCTCAATCTGCTGGCTGTTGCCAAACATGAGCTAGGGGAACTGGGGAGAGTCAAACGAGTAGTCAAAATACTCGGATTCGTTAACAGCGATCCAGCTTTCATCGATCAGCCTACAGTCATGAATGGGGCATCCGACTTGTTGGTGGAGCTATTCGGCGAGAAAGGCAGGCATGGGCGATCCGCTGTAGGGATGGCCCAGCTCTCGCTAAACAACGCCGTAGAGATAGAGATGATCTTGGAAATCGAGAATTAGGAGGATTCCCATGAGTCAGACTGCCAAGGAAAACCATGTTCGAAAAGACGCCAAGCTATTCATAGACGGCGCTTACGTGGACGCTGTTTCTGGTGAAACCTTCGATACGATCAACCCAGCGACAAATCTCAAGCTGGCGTCTGTGGCCAATGCAAGTGAGCAGGATGTAAAAAGGGCGATCGACGTGGCCCAGCGTACATTTGAGTCAGGCGTTTGGAGTGAGATGTCTGTAGATGAGCGTGCCAAGATTCTATGCAAAATGGCTGATCTGGTGATGGAGCGTGTGGATGAACTCGCTTTGGTGGAAACGCTCGATGTCGGCAAACCGATCAAAGAAAGCCGGGGCTTCGACATTCCGAGAGCGGCAGCCAATTTGCGCTTCTTTGCCGAAATGGCTAAATACATGGTCCATGAGCATTATGAAATGCGCCATTTTATGTCCTACGTCAAATATGCTCCAGCAGGTGTGACAAGTCTGATCATTCCATGGAATTTGCCCTTCATGCAGATGACATGGAAAGCATCGGCTGCTTTAGCGGCGGGAAATACCGTTGTTGTAAAACCAGCCTCGTACACGCCTCTCTCGGCGGTGATGCTCGGAGAGATTGCCAATGAAGCAGGTCTGCCTCCTGGCGTGCTCAACATTATCACTGGTCCGGGCGGGACTGTCGGGACGGCAATGACGACGCATCCCCATGTGCGCCGGATATCTTTTGTAGGAGAATCGAACACCGGCAGGACGGTCATGCAGAATGCCGCTTCGCATCTGATTCCGGTATCGCTCGAATTGGGAGGCAAATCAGCCAATATCGTGTTTGAAGATGCTGATCTTGATGAAGCGGTAAAAGGATCAATCGAGGCGATATTCCGCAACCAGGGTGAGATTTGTCTGGCAGGATCGCGTTTGTTGGTGCAAGAAAGCGTATACGATCTTTTTCTGGACAAATTTGTAGCGGCTGTCCAAAAGATCAAGGTGGGAAATCCTCTGGAATCAGAGACAGATATGGGAGCGTTGGTGTCTCGCAGTCACTTGGAGACGGTGGAACACTACATACAGATTGGATTGGAGGAAGGAGCCAAGCTCGGTTACGGGGGAAAACGGATCAGCGGGCTTGGTGACGGCAATTTCCTGAAGCCAACCGTTCTTTATGATGTAGACAACAAAATGAGGGTGGCGCAGGAAGAGATTTTCGGTCCGGTCATCGTGATCATTCCATTTCGTACAGAAGAGGACGCTATTCGGATCGCCAATGATTCAGCTTACGGCCTGGCAGGAGTGGTTTGGACCAACGACCTGCGGCGCGGACATCGCGTGGCGGATCGAGTACAGTCAGGTCTTTTATGGATCAATTGCTGGTATGTGCGTGACTTGCGAACTCCGTTTGGCGGTGCCAAGGACAGCGGGATTGGCCGCGAAGGCGGGCGTCACAGCTTCGAATTCTACACCGAGGTCAAGACAGTCACCATGAAATTATAGCGAGAAGGACAGCAAATCAGGGAGGGAGTCGTGTGGACATAGAAAAAATCACGCGATTCGCCGATCATTTAGCGGCGGCGAGTCGTGAAGGGGTGGGAGTAACGCCACTCACCTTACTGGACCCGCAATTCAGCGAGATAGAGGCATACCAGGTTCAATTGAAGACGATTGAACGAAAAGTGAAAGAAGGTGCGAGGATTACAGGGAAGAAAATCGGCCTGACCTCTCGGGCCATGCAGACACTGCTTGGCGTGGAACAGCCTGACTATGGACATCTATTGGACGACATGATTGTGGAAAACAACGGAGAGCTGCCTTTTGAGCATGTCCTTCAACCAAAGGTAGAAGCAGAAATTGCCTTCCTGCTGAAGCGCGATCTGGAAGGGCCACATGTAACCACCTATGAAGTCTTGATGGCAACGGAATATGTAATGCCTGCTTTGGAAATCGTGGACAGCCGTATCGCCAACTGGCAAATCAAACTAGAAGACACAGTTGCCGACAATGCATCCTCGGGCTTCTATGTGCTGGGTGGACATCCCATGAAACCGCAAGATTTGGATCTTCCTCTGGTAGGAATGGCGCTTTATAAAAATCAGGAGCTGGTCAATACCGGTGTTGGTGCCGCGGCATTGGGCAATCCCGCATCCTGTGTGGCGTGGTTAGCGAACAAGCTGTACGAATTAGGAATGACACTCAAAGCAGGAGAAATCATCTTGTCCGGTGCGTTATCGGCAGCGGTTGAAGCTAAGCCTGGCGATGTATTTCACACACGGCTTGCTGGACTTGGTTCCGTAGGAGTCAGGTTCGGCGAGAAAAAAACATGAAAGGAGTGCATGTATGAAGAAAGTAAAAGTAGCCATACTGGGGTCGGGTAACATCGGGACAGACCTGATGATCAAGCTAGGAAGGTCGCCAGTTCTTGAACTGACGTCCATGGTTGGTATCGATCCTGATTCGGATGGTCTGCGTAGAGCAAAGGCAGCTGGACACTACGCATTCGAGGGCGGATTACTACCGTTTTTAGAAAGCGGTGCGGATCTTGCGGATATCGTCTTTGACGCTACTTCAGCCAAAGCACATATTCGTCATGCCAAGGCGCTCCGGGAGGCAGGAAAGTTCACCATCGATCTCACACCTGCTGCTGTGGGGCCCTATGTAGTACCATCTGTGAATCTCGGTGCACATTTGAATGAAAAGAACATCAATCTGATCACATGCGGCGGCCAGGTTACTATTCCAATCGTTCATGCGATAGGGAGTGTGAGTCCGGTCAGCTACGCAGAGATCGTGGCCACTATTTCTAGTAAAAGCGCGGGACCTGGCACACGTTCCAACATCGACGAATTTACGGAGACGACGGCACATGGAATTGAAGCGATCGGTGGAGCGAAGAAAGGCAAGGCGATCATCATCCTGAATCCGGCAGAGCCGCCGATCCTGATGAGAGATACAATCTATGTAGTTGTGGAGGAAGGTGCTGACCGACAGGCGATCGTGGAGGCTATTCACCAGACCGTAGCTTATATTCAATCGTACGTGCCTGGGTACCGCCTGCGCTCAGCACCAATCTTTGATGAAAACAAGATCACCGTTTTTTTAGAAGTGGAAGGCGCGGGCGACTACCTCCCTACTTATTCAGGCAATTTGGATATCATGACGGCGACAGCGGTGAAGGTAGCAGAGGAATATGCCAAGCATGCTGTCGGCATCGGCACGGGTATATAGCAACGATGAAAGGAGGAACCGCAAATGACTCGTGATATTGTGATCACCGAGGTAGCGCTTCGAGATGGGAGCCATGCGATCAATCACCAGTTTACCGTGGAGCAAGTAGTCGAAGTGGCGCGCGCATTAGATGAAGCAAACGTACCGTATATCGAAGTCTCCCATGGAGATGGTTTGGCAGGATCGTCCCTGCAGTATGGGCTGTCCAAGACCCCTGAACTGGAGCTGATCGAGGCTGCCGTTTCTGTTTGTAAACGAGCGAAAGTGGGCGTGCTTTTGCTACCGGGAATTGGCACGATCAAAGATATGAAGACGGCTGCAGCGTTGGGGGTAGGCATGGCTCGAATCGCCACACATGCGACCGAAGCGGACGTCTCCGCTCAGCATATTTATCAGGCGAAAGAGCTTGGCTTGACAACAGTTGGCTTTTTGATGATGTCGCATATGGCTACTCCGGAAAAATTGGCGGAGCAAGCTGGACTTATGCAAAGCTATGGGGCCGATGTCGTGTATATCGTTGATTCTGCTGGCGCTCTGCTACCTGATCAAGCAGGAGAACGAGTCCGGGCGTTGAAGCAATGTCTGAATATTCCCATTGGCTTCCATGCACACAACAATTTGTCTTTAGCCATGGCCAATACGCTCGTCGCCATTCAAGAGGGGGCCACCTGGATTGACGGCAGTGTTCGGTGCTTGGGTGCAGGTGCGGGCAATACACAAACCGAGGTTCTCCTTGCTGTACTGGATCGTATGGGCATTCAGACAGGCGTCGATCTGTACAAAATGATGGACCTGGCAGAGGAAATCGTGTCGCCGATTCTTCAAGTACCACAGGAAATTACCAGAGACGCTCTGGTTCTCGGATACGCGGGTGTCTATTCGAGCTTCCGGCTTCATGCCGAGCGTGCAGCCAGGAAATTCGGCATCGACTCCCGGGATATTTTAATCGAGCTGGGAAGACGAAAGGCCGTGGGGGGACAAGAAGACATGATCGTGGATGTCGCAGCGGAAATCGCCCAACTAAACAGCACTACCAAAATTAGATAGGGGGGTGACTAGCGTGCAATCGGAACTATTGTACAAACGGTTGGCGCAGAAGCTGGTGGATGCGGAGTTGAATAGAGAGGTGGTCGTGAAACTAACGGCTGAATACCCCGAGCTGACCGTGGAAGATGGATATCGTATTCAAAATGAGCTGGTCTCCCTCAAGCTTGAGCAGGGACATCGAATTTTTGCCTCTAAAATGGGTTTGACCAGTCAGGCAAAAATGAAGCAGATGAATGTTCACGAACCGATTCGGGGCTACATTTTTGACTATATGAATATCGAGGACGGCATTCTGCCGATTAATGAATTGATTCATCCCAAGGTGGAAGCGGAAATCGCCTTTGTTTTGCATGAGGATTTGGAAGGACCCGGCATTACGGAGGCTCATGTCCTGGCTGCCACTGACTATGTGGTTCCCGCATTGGAGATTATCGACAGCAGGTACGTGCAGTTTCAGTTTGCCTTGCCGGATGTTATTGCCGACAATACATCGTCTTCCCGTATGTTTCTCGGATCGACATGGAGAAAGCCTAATGAACTTGAAATCGATTTGGTTGGCGTTACTCTTTCGATCAATGGCGAGCTCAAAGACTTGGGGGCTGGTGCGGCCGTTCTTGGTCATCCAGCTCGCTCGGTCGCGATGCTGGCGAACATGCTTGTTCGCGAAGGGCGCAAGCTGCACAAAGGAGATTTGATTTTGTCTGGGGGCATTACCGGTTCCCACCAGCTACGAGAAGGTGATGTCGTTAGTGCCAAATGGGGTGGCCTTGGAAGCATTGAGTTTGTGGTAAAAACGGGATAGGTTCGTAAGGAGAAAAGCCGAGAAGAATGCGTGGGGTTATCTCGTATTCTCTCGGCTTCTTTTTACATCGAATGGAAAACACCATAATCAATCTGGAATTTCTTCATCTGCTTCCAATGCAATTTGATACGCGTCCAATATAGATGCTGCTTCCTCGGGATCATCAATCCCCACCAGATATTGGTTTTCCCCCTCCGGATCTACGACTCGCATAAGAATGCGATCCTTATCTGATGTTAAAAGGGCGTAGAATTTTTCGTTCATATCGAATAAAGCTTCAACTGCATACTCTTTTTCATTACCTTGCTCATCCTCAACTGTAATACGATCATCAATTTCCACGATACAAGCCCTCCTGCACTCTTAAGTCTCGCTTATTATGTACGTGGACAGATCGCTTTATTTGATTGAATGGGAGATGACATGATGAACAGTCCACAACAATCGAGGAAAGATGAAACGTTCGCACGGATGATGTCCTGGGTTGAAGCCCATTATGATTGTGAAGTTTATTTTTTAGAGCAGCCTAGGCAAGCAAATGGCTTTGTGGAATTTCGAAACGGAAAAAACATTATATACATATTGGCGGACAAGGAGGACATCAGCCTCGATACGTTCTCTGACATACTGGCGCATGAGGTAGGCCATGTTATCTATAATCAGCGTATGATGCGAAAGGGTTTGTCCTACAAAGAAATTGTGAAGCGGACGCAGGACAAACTGGATTGTTTTTATGAGTTGTTAATGAGAAAGGTTATTACGGTGGAAGAATACGAACGGTTTTATAGCGCTATTGAAGAAGAATGGGATAGCAATCAAGAAAAGGAGCGAGTTATCCCTGAGTTACGAAAACTGGTTCATACAGAAAAGCTGCTGTCCACCTAGATAAAATTTGAATGGCTGATCTTTTGTTCCAAAAAAATGAAAGAAGAAAAGTAGCATATAGATGTAAGGGTCTCGGTTCATTATAAAAGGCGAGGGGAATATTTTACCCCTACGCTATGTAAAGTTGGTGATAGGATGCTCGACAAAGAGTTATTAGTGGACAGGCTGAAAGCAGAGGGCTTCGCCAAAAGTGCAAAGAAAGTACAGAGTGAACCCGAAAATAAAAACGCTGAAATGAGAAAGGAAATCCCAGGGGTCGGCAAAAATCCTGAAAACTGAATGGATGCTTTGAACAAATACCCCGCTATTCCGCATAACTCTCCCCACGTCTAAGGGCTGGACCACGCGACAGCTTCATGTTGGCGCGTGGTGGTATTATACATCGATTAGGGGTATGCTTATAACTTTAAAGCGTTCAACTTTTAGCGATCAAAGTCACTTCTCTAATTTTTTCAAAAGACTGATCGGTTTAACACCTAGAACGAGCCATGATTGATATTTCCGTTTACCGAAAGGCGATTGCCACTTCTACCCAATGCCGTTTTGGAAAGAGAAACGAATCCTCCGCTTTATCCTGAGGCATTCAAATTTGTGATATTATAAGGAAAAATGAGACAAACATTAAGAATAGACAGCAAGTGAAAAGAAATCTACTTTCTGCTAGATTTCTTTTAAATTAGAGGTGGCAACATGTTAAAACGTTTATTTGTTTCAGGATACAAGGCTCACGAGCTTGGCATTTTCAATGAAAAAAATCCGGGATTAGCGATTATTAAGAAAGCACTGAAGCGGGAACTCGTAAGATTCCTTGAAGAAGAATTGGAATGGGTCATCATATCAGGTCAACTTGGGGTCGAAATGTGGGCAGCCGAAACTGTTCTGGAATTAAAAAAGGAGTATCCACATCTAAAACTGGCAGTAATTACTCCATTTTTGAATCAAGAGGAGAAGTGGAAAGAAGAAACTCAGGATTACTACCGAAATATCGTGATGCAAGCCGACTATATCAATAGTGTCTATCAAACACCTTATCAGGGAGTTTGGCAGCTTGGAGAGAAAGACAAATTCTTGCTATCCAATTCAGACGGTATCTTGTTAGTTTACGATGAAGAAAACGAAGGCTCCCCGAAATTTTTAAGTAAGCTAGCCGAAAAAAAAGCGGATATTGGCGATTATCAGTTGTTTCGAATTAATGCATATGACTTACAGAACATAGCAGAGGAACAGCAGCAAGAATTATACAATGATTACTTCTAATCAAACAGCGACAAACTTAGGATATTTAGTCCCTAACTTCCTATCCTCAAAATTTGGCGTGCTACTATAAAAGAAATAGTCAGGATGAGGGGGAACCCAGTAATGTCAGATTATAATCAGCTAATTTTCGATGCATTGCCGCCCAAAGGGAGTAGCAGAGAGAAGGCTATCTCGGAGCTCGGACCTAGTGAGGCTCCTGTGCTATTGCATTTGGCCAGTACAGAGCGCGGGAAGAGTAAGCTTGCCGCCCAGAGGGCACTGGCTAAGATTGATTATGAACCTGCTGCAGCTTATTGGAAAAAGCTATTAAAGTCGCCTCAAAAATGCGAAAAAATATTAAACCACACATTTTCGAATACAGTGTCGGAAGTGCTTGCTGATCGACTTCTAGTTTTTTTGCAGACGTTTCTGGAGAAGAAGCCTGGCAGCAAGATCAGCTGGGAAGAGCATGAAACACTGCTTGCCTTTCTTGGCATGGTGCCGGGCAAAGCAAGTGAGAAGATGTGCGAGGTGTATGAGCTTGCAGCAGAGCATATCCAGAAGATTTCATCATTTAAGCCCGACAGCGAGGTGCTAAAGTTAACCTACAGAGATACTTCTATCTTTCATATAAGTGATACTTTGGATGGGGTGACTTTGGAACAAGCCTTTCCTATGATTTTAGTTGGATCTGTTTTAATGGATGGAGATAGTAGGCTGCAAGCGCTGGCTTGCAAGCTATATGAACAATACGGCGGTGCCTGGCTATCTCCTGTATTCGCTTCCGCGCTTCTAACCAAGCCAGCTAGCGATGTCTTCGAGGCATTTTCACCGTATTACAAAGATCCGGTAGCGCAGCGTTTTATTTTGAACGTGCTAGGCACGGTGAAGTTTGATCCTAAGCAAAATCGGCATACGTTTATGTTTGGCTGGGGTCATATGCTTCGGGATGATACATATTTTTCACTTACACCGCTGCTGTTTGAGGATTTGGATATGCGCTGGATAGAACTTTTGGCAGCTGATCCGGAGGAGAAAAAGCTAAGCGGTCTTATCAAAACGAGCTATTATGTAGGAAAAGTAACTGGAGAATTTGATGACGTTCTGGGTGACCTGCTTCCGCTCCATAATGAAATTTGCTGCCAAAAGGTGCAATCGTATTTTCTGAAAAGAGCCATTCTAGATGATGGAATTGGCGCGACATACGTTGGCATTTTGTATCGGATAGGTTATGAGGATGTTGAATCGATTCTTATGAAAAAATGGTCCCAAATGGAAAATGCAACCTCTATTTGGAATGTGTCCAGTGATTTGGAGTCCTTTACCCATTGGCCAGCTCAGAGGAGAGCAATGCTTTTTGAACAGGTTGGACAATTGGTTCAGGAGAAGAAATTAAAAATAAGCTATTGGAAGCCGGACACGGCTGAAGAGCTTAAGAACAAGCTGCTCAAGTAGGAATAGAAGGAGCTGAGCGGGGGGCATCATATTGGAATTCCACAAAAGGAACCGTAAAACTAAAGTCAAAAAAACCTTTCTGCCGGGACAACCGGATCTGAAAGGCTTTACGGACATTGTATTTTACTTAATACACTGGATACTTACACATTCAAAGTATAAATTCCTTTTTTCATCCTCTTGAATGGATGGTTCTAGTTCCTTGAACCATTCTTCTTGCATGTCAGATTCCTTAAGTATGTTTGGTCTCCAAAAAGAAAGTCCTAATTCAGGATAATAATAAGTCCAACCA
Source organism: Brevibacillus sp. NRRL NRS-603 (assembly GCF_003013445.1). Lineage (NCBI taxonomy): Bacteria > Bacillati > Bacillota > Bacilli > Caryophanales > Paenibacillaceae > Brevibacillus > Brevibacillus sp. NRRL NRS-603. The sequence goes on from NZ_PXZN01000012.1 coordinate 408,009, forward strand.
AGCTCACGGTGATATCGGTCATAGTTCGATATCTTATCAATTTTTTCTACCAGTTCCTCGGTTTTTGTGTTAAATACATCCAAATTATGAAATACGCAGTTAAGTACATCCTTTATAGCAGATGGTATTTGAATAAAGTTGACCTTACCGTCAAAATCATATTCCAATTGAAAAAAGGATTGAATAGCACCCTTCGTATGATAACATAGTGGATTTTTCGCATATGTTATTTCGTATTTTTCCGTGTAATATTACAGACATTCGTCTACTTCGGTTTTAGTCATACCAAGTAGTATTTTGCCAATTCCCTTCATAGGTTCAATTATTAGTTTATCCATTTTCCATCCCTCCCATTTTTAGATTGTATATTCTCGATTGGATATATGAAAGAAGATACAACCAGATGTTGGGTTATTTTGCAATATAGTACAGTTCGTGCTCCATGACCTATTACTTTAACGGGATTAACAATAAATAAGTTGTAGCACCTGCCAAGCAATGATTGTACAATTATCTAGAAAGCCCTAAATAATACCAGGAGGTTATAAATATGACGGAGCAATATGTATTCCGTTAAGTCCGTGGTCCTCCTTTATATCCCTATTCTCACCTTATAAAAATATAGGAGGACGAATATGGATATTTTCATTAGAGAACTGAGAGCTGGGGACGAAGAATGTGGTACAAACATTGATGGGAGCTTTATCGTGGACTCTACCTTGGTCTTGCAACTAATGGGACAGCGAATCGGATATACGGTGAAGGAGATCCCTCTTAGAATTAAAAGCTACGATGATGAACAGCTTGAGGAAGATACTGTAGGGGATTATTCGAATTATATCGACAATCCCGATCAAATCATTTATGTAGCGCTCGCAAATAATCAAGTTGTGGGTCAAATTGTTTTAAAAAGAAATTGGAACAAATATGCCTATGTGGAAGATATCAAAGTTGATAAGCAATATAGAGGTTACGGTGTCGGTAAAAAACTAATCGAACAGGCTAAACGCTGGGCGATGGATGGCGGGATGACAGGAATCATGCTGGAGACACAAAATAATAATGTCCGCGCATGTAAATTTTACGAAAGTTGTGGTTTTGTCATCGGAGGTTTCGATTCCTACGTCTACAGAGGTTTAGATAAAAATAGTGATGAGATAGCGATTTATTGGTATCTCATTCTTGATTAATAAGTGATCGATCTTCAGCAAAAAGGTGTCATCTATTATTTGAAAACCATTCCGTGGCAGATTCCGGATTTCGAAGTCGAAAAATACAGAGAAGAGCTATACAGCATTCATCTGCATATTGAGCGGCAGGTTTACTTCTGGGTGACATAGCACCGGTTTACTTGCTAGCCAAAGCATTGTCTTCGATTATTTAAATTGTATTCAAATGGATTTCTAGGAGCTTGTCGCGCCGCGACAGCTCCTTTTGCATTTTTCGCCGATAGCCCCGTAAAGCTAAACCATATCATTTAGCAAAATGGCTCATTGTGCTAACGATTCGGATTTAAGCCCGATTGTATGTATTACCCGAATTTTTCTCTCGTTGAGTACCCAGGTCATAGGGCGAAAGAGTTTCAGGATACAGCCAGGTATTCAACCAACCTTTGCCACAATACTCCAACCATGATGCATACATGGATCAAAACCATTGCATGGCAGCTATTGTGCTGATGAAGTATTAAGACTATTGTTCAACGACGTTTTTGTGGGAATAAACTTGTCTAACTGCCTTATACTACAGGAGAAAAAAGAATACGATACTGCGGTAAACCAAACGATGGTAAATCACAAAATTCCTGAATATCCTGCCACTATCGCTAACCTGCGCATGGATCATTCTTATATGCATGTACGCTATTGCTAACGTTATCGAAGGGGAGAAGTATAATGGGAAGTAAATGGATGTCTTTTGATATCGGATCATTTACGGGTACAATGACAGCCATTCTATTTTCAGGAATTCTAGCGCTTATTTTTTCTAGGTCGTTGCTGCAATGGATCATTGGCCGGTTCACGAAGCGGCTCATGAATGAACGGTATCCCGAAAACATTTGGGAAATGGTAACGGCTTTGACTCGCCTGCCACCCAGAATTTTGATTGAAAATAGCTTGCGAGCTGCAGAAGGGGCAGTCATTGAAAGACCGTTTGGGAGTCCACGTAAATTTCTTACTTACGACGGACTTATCTTTTCACCTGCACAACTGGCCACGTTAGTCACCCCAGAAGATGTTGATGTAGATATGCGGATTACGATCGGGCCCCATGCAAAAAAACCTTTGTCGCTGGAAATACCCATTATGGCAGGAGGAATGGGATATGGGATTGGTGTATCAGAGAAAGCAAAGATAGCGATTGCAAGAGGAACTGCTGCGGTCGGAACTCTAACAAATACGGGTGAAGGGGGATTTTTACCTGAAGAGAGACAAAATGCTAAGCATTTGATTATTCAATACCATAGCGGTAAGTGGTCAAAAGAACCAGAAATTCTGAAACAGGCCGATGCGATCGAAATCCATATCGGGCAAGGAGCTATTGCTGGTGCGGGGAGTTTTATCCCTTCGGAGTACGTTCAGGGACGAGCTAGGAAAATCATGAAAGTGGAGAACGATGATTATGTCGTCATTCCTTCGAGGCATAAAGATATCAATAAACCGCAGGATCTTCGCAAAGTAGTTGATTATCTGCGCGACCTTACTGGTGGAATCCCCATTGGAGTTAAAATATGTGCAAGCCCAAAGATTGAAGCCGATTTGGAAGTCGCCATTTTTGCAGGGGTTGATTTTGTAAGCATCGATGGCGGACAGGCAGGGTCTAAGGGCGGACCTCCCATCCTGGAAGACGATTTTGGAATCCCCACCATTTATGCCGTTTCTCGTGCCGTACATTACTTACAAAAACGCGGGGTGAAGGAAAGAATTACCTTATTAAGCGGAGGAGGATACTTCTCGCCAAGTGATTGCCTGAAAGCTTTTGCGTTAGGCGTTGATGGTGTTTATATGGGAACGGCACTCTTGTGGGCAATGACGCATGATCAGGTAACAAAAGCAATTCCTTGGGAGCCTCCTACTCAACTTGTTTTTTATCCAGGAAGTTTAACGGCTCAATTTGATGAGCAAGAAGCAGCAAAGTATTTAGAGAACTTTCTTACGTCTTTTGTGGAAGAAATGAAAGTCGCGATTCTTGCATTGGGAAAAACATCTATTCATCAAGTTGGCGTTGATGATCTTGCAGCCCTTGATGAATTGACGAGCAAGGTAACAAAAGTTCCTCTTGCTTATGAACCCTATATCCCGACAAAAGAGTTTATGGACTCGTTATTGGTTCCGAGCGAGGATGACACTGATCAATTAAGGCCTGATTCCTCCGAGCAGAGTAGTGAAAACAAGAAGAAGCAGTTTTTCTTAAAACATAGAAACCGCTTGAAAACAACTCAGACCAGATCGGATTAACGTAGTTGTGGGGATTCATTCTATCAGTGGAATTCATATATATGATTTCTATAGTCAGTCAAAGCTTCATGCTGTGAGTGCACTCCTTTCGATAAAATGGGCAAGGGAGACGACAAAGATTAGTCAGTTCAATCCAACGGAACTTGATTAAGTTTTTCTTTTTTCGGAGGTAGCCTCTATAACGGCTGCCTTTTTTTAATTTATGTAAATTTGTACTCTTCGATTGAGTATGGATGTTGCAAGAGAACAATGGGAAAAATGGCGATGTCGGCCGTCTACAGTATTTTGCATATGCGCAGCATGGGGCTTCTGATAACGAACCGAGAAACGATGCAAACGCGGCAGGGGCGTATGGAACAGATCTACAGTATTCAGGAAGTCTTTATCGAATAAAGGTCCCATCTCCAACGCTCCGCTCACTCTAACAATACAGATTGAGCAGGAATTTCAGCATGCGCAGGGAGCTTCTTAAACAAGCTCCCTATTCTTTTGAAGAAACATATTGTCGAAAACTAACGATTGAATCTCCTCTTGCTGGAGGTTTTATAATCGGGACCTAGGGGGGCTGATGCGTTGGATTCACCTGCAAAATTTTTAAAACAATACAGAAGAAGGGAGCTGTAACATGGTAAAGAAGAAGAAACAGAGATTTCATGGCATTATTTTAGGATTACTAATTATGATATGTACGTCGTTGGTGGTTGCATGCAGCACACAATCCACGACACCTGAACCAAATCAACAGCCAGAGACTGACAAACCGAAGGCAGGCGGAACCATCACTGTGGCTTACGCAAGTGAAGCAGATACCTTAGATGTTCACAAGTCAGTTGGCAACGATATGGGTGTTACTTGGAATATGGGTGGATCGCTGGTCTACAAGGACCCTGTTACAAAAGAATTCAAACCTAATCTTGCAAGTGAATTCAAGATTTCAGAGGACGGAAAAACATACACCTTTACCATTCGTTCTGATGTTACGTTTCACGATGGAACACCTCTGACTGCCAAGAGTTTTAAGGATACCTTTGAACGCATTAAGAATCCGAAAACTAAAGCAAAACTGGCGGGAATAGTTATGATGCCGGTGAAGAGCGTCAGTGCCCCTGATGATAAAACCCTCATCCTTGAATTACATGAACCCAATGTGTCGATTCTTGAAGATTTAGGCACTGGTGTAACTCAACCGCTATCCATGAAGGCTATTGAAAAATATGGTGAGGGATATGGACGAAATCCTGTGGGAATGGGTCCATGGAAGTTTGAGAGCTGGAAGGCTGGCGAGGGGGTTACATTGGTTCGTAATGAAGCCTTTAATTGGGCCATGCCGCTCGATGAAAATCAAGGACCGCCAAGACCTGATAAACTGGTGATCAAAACAATACCAGATAAAAGTGTTGTGTTGGCCGCTTTGGAAAACGGTACCATCGATGTTGCATTTGATGTACCCGCAAAAGATATCAAGAAGTATCGAAATAACCCAAATTATCAGGTTCTAGAACTCTTACGGGCTGGGATACCTCTTAGTTTATATATGAACTTGACAAAACCGGAGTTCCAGGATATCCAAGTCCGAAAAGCATTCAATATGCTGGTTAATAAACAAGCGATGGTTCAAGCGGTTTTAATGGGTGAAGGAGAAGTTGCCCAATCGTTTTTATCCCCTTCTACATTGGGGTATGATAAGTCATTGGAAAAATACGGGTACCAATACAATGTGGAAGAAGCAAAGAAGCTCCTTGACGCTGCTGGATGGAAGGTAAACGGAGAAGGCCTGAGAGAAAAGGATGGAAAAGTATTTACCCTTTCCCTTTTGAGTTCGGCTAGGTTTGAGATGCAAGCTCAGTTGTTGCAAGCTATGCTGGGCGAGGTGGGGATCAAAGCTACCATTCAAAATTTAGAGGAGTCAGCGTTTAGTGATGGACAAATGAAAGGAAATTTTGATGTGACGATGGTGACTTATAGTTACGATGACCCTGATGCTTTATACCATAGTTTCCACTCTAGCCAAATTGGAGCTGGTTTTAACATAAGTGGTCTAAAAGACGGCAAGCTGGATGCCTTATTAACAAAAGGACGTGCAACCGCTGAAACGGAAGCCAGAAAACAGGTATATGTAGATGCCCAAAAACATCTCCTTGAGCAAGCATATGTTGTTCCCATCTATTATGACAAGCTCTTTGTGGTAGTAAGCTCGCGAGTAAAAGGCGTGAAATGGACATCTTATTCTCCCAATTTCCAAGATAGCTGGGTAGAAAAATAAATGGAGTCTTTACGTCTACGTCAAGAGCCTAATCGATACGCTATAGGAATAGCATCTTTTTTAGAATGACTTGGAAGATTGCAATCGAGACAAGATTAAAATATTGCATCAGACGAGGAGGGAATGATCGATGAATTTTCAACATGTGATTGATAAGGTGCCAGACTACAAGGTTTTTCTAACAGTAGATGAGATGGATGAAAGCACCAGAAAGCTGGCCGAAGAGTTTCCTGATGCTGTAACCGTATTTGAGGCGGGAAAGTCTCGCGATGGACACCCCATTCAATGTATCAAAATCGGAGATGGGCCCAAAAATGCGTTATGCTTTGCCTGCCCGCATCCTAACGAGCCGATTGGCGCGATGACGATGGAATATCTCTCACGCGCATTGGCAGAGGACAAGGCTCTGCGCGACGAGCTGGGCTTCACGTGGTACATCATTAAATGTGCTGACCCTGATGGTACGCGACTAAATGAAAATTGGTTTAAAGGGCCATACAATATTTTTAACTACATTAGAAATTACTATAGACCTGTCGGCTATGAGCAGGTGGAATGGACTTTTCCGTTTGAATATAAAGGATATCGCTTTGACAAACCATTGCCTGAAACGCAAGTGCTCATGAAAATCATAGACGAGACTAGACCTGAGTTTATGTATTCTCTACACAATGGGGGGTTATGCGGGGCTTATTGGTATATTTCGCACGATTTGCCAGAATTATACGAGGGATTTCACAATTCAGCAAGGAAGGAAGATGTGCCTTTAGATCTAGGAGAACCAGAGACGCCATTTGCGACGGAGTTTGCTCCGGCCATCTTCAGTTTAAACGGGCAAGACGAATACTATGATTATATGGAGAAACATACAGGAAAACCACCGACACTTGATGTGGGGGCAGACAGCCACACATACGCCTCTTCGAAAGCGGATTGTGTAACATTAATCACCGAGCTGCCATATTTTTTTGATCCACGAATAGAGGATCAGAGTGACTCAGATATCTCCCGCAGAGAGGCACTTCTGACCGAAGCAGATCAAAGTGAGGCTTTCTTTGAAATGCTGGAGAGACTTATAGGTGGCATACGGTCCTATATTTCGCAGGATAACCCGTTTTTCAATTTGATGGATCCCTCTTCCCCGGCACGCAAAGAAAGGAACGAAGCACAGAGAAAATGGGCAATGAGCGATCCAGAATTTGAAAAGCCGGCAAAGGGTTCCCAAGTTTTCAGCAGTTTCGTGGTATCGAAGTTTTATCGAGGATTGAGCTTAGGACTGGCGGTCCGCACTTGCGAATTTGAGCTAGAGCGGCTAGCAAAGGAAGGCTCAAACGACCAAGAAACAATCACAAAACTGAAAGCAGTGCTGCAAGAAGGGCTTCGCCAATTGCGACAGTATACGGATGAGCTGGAACGAGAACTAAACTATACAGTTATTCCCATTCAGAAATTGGTACGTATTCAGTTGGAATGCGGTTTACTAGTCTCCAATCACATCAGCAAGAATCGGTAGTCTTGCTATTCAGGTCTTTACAGCGCGCGCTATACAAAGATGACACTGGGAACCCGTATCGCCGATGCGGCGCACGATGCTAGAAGGTATTTTCCACCGCATCTTTGCACCGGCTCATCGACCTCACCATCCATGACCGCTTTGGCCGCCCTGTACGGCCGAGGGAATGGTTCCTCGTGCCGCTGCACGTGATTGACGAAGCGGTGAGTCGTATTAGGGATGGCCCCATTACCAATGTGGTCTATGATCCCAAAACAGCCAGTTTGGTCGACCTTGTTCAGTAGAGATGGGATGCTCAAATAGTGAATTACGAAAAAGACGACATTAGTCGCCTACTAAACTAAAAACTGTACAGCTATGCCCGATAATGTTTATTATCGGGCTTTTTACGTCCGTAAAAAGTATCGGCTTTAAACTTGGAAATTAACTAGACAGGCGTAATGTTCTTAAAAAAGAAATTGTCCAAGGGTGATCGACAATGAGTACGAGTTCAGGCAATGAAGCTATCTTCTATGAGAATGCTTGGATAGCGTGTTATAAAAGACAGGTTTGAGGCAAATCTCAAATTAAGACGTATCCTTTTGTTCCGAGAAAATAATGTTTTAGACTAGAAAATAAAGTATTAGACTGGATAATAAAGTTCTAGACTGGGGCCAAGTTAAACTAACGGGCAGTTTAACGCAACATATCAATAACTGTAATCGTAATATTATCTGCTCAAAAAGACGGAAGCAAGCAATGGCAGTGAGGGGGAACCCAGCACCGCTTTATTTTTGCAAGATGATTTGATCAGGCAAGCTATCCGTCAAGTGCGAAAACTTACTTTGAGACATCCCATATCACTAAGCAAGATGTTTATCCCATGCTTTTCGATATGACGATTTTCCCCCGTTTCGGCAGCTCTTCGCTTTTGCGGTACGCCTGAAGCAGGCCCTGAGCAGTAAAGGGATAGGTCTCACTGATGTGGATATTCAACTTGTTCTTTTGCATATGGTGAACAATAAATTCAAAATCGGCACGGTTGGGTCTTGCCTGGAAGAAATGGGCGTCAATGCCCCGGACCTTTGGATATTGATTGATCGTAAATGCCACCACTGAAATATAGGTGCCGCCATCCTTGATGACCGAGAAGTTTTTCTCTCCCATATCTCCCGGTAGCCCGGTACCGAAGGTGGATGGGTCCATAGCGGAATCCAACACGATATCGACAGGATCGGTTATTTTGGAGGCAAAGTCGACTTTCGTGTAGTCGAACACCTCGTCCGCACCGAGTCCTTTGACGAAATGATGATTATAGTCCCTCGCGGTTGCGATAACATATGCTCCATGTTGCTTGGCCAACTGGACCGCCGCATGTCCCACACCTCCGGCGCCGGCATGAACAAGGATGCGTTGTCTCGGTTGGAGACGGCCGTGCTCAAACAGCGCTTGCCAAGCTGTCAGGGCAACCGCAGGCGCGGCACCTGCCTCTTCGAAGGAAAGACTTTCCGGGATAACGGCAAGATGATCTTCCTCCACCGCAACGTAGTCCATGTAGGAACCCATCGGAACCAAGCCCATGACACGATCCCCCGGCTTGAAATGACGCACATTTTCGCCAACCTCTTTTACGATGCCGGCTACATCAAAACCAAGGACGATCGGCAGTTGAACCGGAAATTTATCAGCCATCGGACTCTGAAGAATCGCGCCGCTGCGCATTTGAATATCCGCAGGATTAATGGAAGAGGCGCGCATTTCGACTAGAACTTGTGTATCGGTGAGTGTGGGAACTGGCACTTCCAGTTCCTCTAGTACTTCGGGGATTCCAAGGCTTATCAAAGCAATAGCTTTCATGATTATGCCTCCTCTTAAATTAAGAACATACGTTGAATTTTCAACATAAGTTTTATCTAGTAAAATCGTAATAGAGCGATAGATGATGTTCAATGGTTAAAACAAGCCCGATTGTTGATTTTTCAACAGAGGGCTTCAATATGTTCATTTTATATAGGATAAATGGGAGAACGATATGGACAGACGTATTCAAAAATCGAGGTAAGCGATTATGAATGCTTTTATGAGGCTGATGTCAGAAAAGGACTTCGAGAGCATGACGATCAATCAAATTGCGGAGGAAGCGAATGTCAATAACCAGTTACTGCGCAATTGTATGTCTGAAGAGGGCTTGGTTCATATCACTTCCAAAACCGCGCTACTGCGCACGTTTGGAGCAGCATGCTTCTTTCTATTCCATAATGCTGACGAGCAAGGGAAGCGCGGTTTTCCGAAACCAAATGGAGGCAATGTTCCGACAATACGAATATACATCTCAAGACTAATCAAATGACTTTCGTACATGGCTATTTGAATTGGATTGCGGCTTGCTGCATCCATTATTTTTTTGCTTTTTCTTGGGCCCAAGCGTTGGAACGACTGATACATATTGCTGCGATTCGTTCTGTCAATTCAGATTCCCTAACTTTTAAGACCTCTTCCGAGGTAGGGAACTCCAATAAAATGTGCAAGGATACCTTTGAAAACAAGGCTCCAAATACATATATGGTTCGGTAAAGTAGTCGCCTATAACTATATGGTGAACCCCGTCTTTATTTTATTTATTCCCTTGCTTTAATGCTAGTGAAAGGAACTGCCGAGGGAGGCAAGAGTATAGGACAGAGGTCACGCTGAACCGTTAAGAATTAAGGAAGAGATGTAGATCCAGAGTAATTGCAAAAGAAAAAATATCCGATTCAAGCGGACGATTAACTAAGGTTCCAATTAGAAAGGTGCTATTTACAGTCCGGGAATATTCTCCTTTGTTTCGATCTGTAGGAAAGGGTATTTTTGACTATTGAAATCGTAATTCGCAGAGAATAGAATGAGGATGCGAACAAAATACCGCAGGATTGTTACTGCTAAGCAGGCAAGACCTGAGACGTGAGATGGGCGAAGTATGGCTATCGCTATACAGTCCCTTTCGCGTTTTAGGTCTTTTTTGTGTCCTGTAAATGGAGAAGAGCAGAGTTTTCAATCTCTCAATATTCTCATAATAGGTAACTTTGCTGCAATTCATGATGTAAAGGGAGGATTTAAGAAAATGAGAAAATCCAGCAAACCTAAGTTTAGGAATCTAGCTTTATCCACAGCGATCGCTGCCAGTTTTCTTGCAGCCATCCCAGCATTAGCAGCTGAAGTCAGTGATGATCACACTTCGATTTGGTCGCGCCAGCAAGCGGAAAAGGTTGCTCTCACGAAAGAGACAACCGCTCCGCCGGTCGATTTGGACTTCAAGCTCGTCGCACCGGACCAATGGGTTTGGGACACATGGCCCCTGCAAAACAGAGACGGTTCCCTTGCTACTGTAAAAGGTTACAGAATCGCGTTCGCACTGGTCGCTCCGCGCTCTCTGGGTTGGGGCGAACGTCATACGCAAGCAAGCATCGGAATGTTCTACTCGAAAAACGGCAAAGACTGGACCTACGCCGGGATTCCCTATAACAAAGACAAAGCGTTAGGTCATATGCAATGGGCCGGAACAGCCATGCTAGATGAGAAAGGCAAAGTCCACCTCTTCTATACGGCAACCGGGGATAAAAACAATTGGGACGAATCCAGATGGGCTCAAACGGCTGAGCAGCGCATCGCAAAGACGACGTTCGATATCGGCGCCGACAAAGATGGCGTGCATCTCACGAACGAAGGTGAACACCAGATCATTCTGGAAGCGGACGGCAATTATTACGAAACGATTGAACAGTTCAAAGGCAATATCATCACGGCGTTCCGTGATCCGTTCTTCTTCCAAGACCCGAACACCGGCAAAGAGTACATCATTTTCGAAGGACAGGCCGGCGGTGACTATTCATTGAAGCCGGAAAACATCGGTGACGAAGAATACCGCAAAACCCATTCGGTTCCGGCAGGGGCGGAATTGTACAACGGCAATATCGGCATCGCGGAAGTGCTTGACCACGACATCACCAAATTGAAACTGCTGCCGCCGCTGCTCGAATCAGTTGGAACCAACCATCAGATGGAACGTCCGCACGTCGTGGTAAATGGCGATGATTATTACCTGTTCACGATCAGCCATACCTTCACCTACGCGCCTGGCTTGACAGGTCCGGACGGTGTATACGGTTTTGTCGGGAAGGGTCTGCGTAGTGATTACAAACCGATGAACGGAAGCGGCTTGGTTATCGGCAACCCGGCGGAAAACGGGTACCAAGCGTATTCCTGGATGGTGCTTCCGAACCAACAGGTGATCAGCTTCATTAACGAACCAAAAGATGAGAACGGTGAAGTGAAATTCGGCGGTACCTTCTCTTCAACCTTGAAGGTAAACCTGGAAGGCGACAAATCGGTCATTACCAAAGAGGGAAAACAAGGTGAAATCAAACCGTTCGGCCCGAATCGCTAAGCATATCTAGCCATAAAAGAAAGGGGCGGTAACATGATCCGCAAAAACAAGAAAGCATTGACCGCGCTGGCTTTGGCAACAAGCGTTGTCGCTTCCGGCCTCACTGCGCTATCGGCGTATGCCGAGGGCGGTGAGCAAACGGTCAACTGGACGCGCGAGCAGGCATCGAAAATCGAGCTGAATCAAGACAATACCTTGCCGTACACCGACATCAGCAAATTGGAAAAGTTGGCGCCAGGCTATCACATGTGGGATACGTGGGCACTGACAGACCGTGACGGGAATGTAGCCTCGATCAAAGGCTGGAAAGTGATATTCGCCCTTACCGCACCGAGTGATGTGTTGCCGGGTAAAGTGCACGACATTGCCACGATCCGTTACTTTTATTCGAAAAACGGAAAAGATTGGACGCTGGGTGGCGAACTGTTCCCGAGCGGATCCGCGCTTGGTTCCCGCCAGTGGGCTGGATCGGCTATGATGGATAACGGCAAAATCCATGCGTTCTACACCGCAACCGGACACAAAGGCGAAGAGCGTTTGACCTATGAACAACGTTTGGCCATGGCTACCGGCGACATCGTCGCGGACAACAGTGGAGTCCGATTCGAAAATTGGGGCGATCACCGCATCATTTTGGAGCCGGACGGAAAACACTATCAGACCAAAGAACAAGCGCAGCAAGGTGAAGGCGGGGGTTACGCTTTCCGCGATCCGATGTGGTTCAAAGACCCGCAAACAAAAAAAGAATACCTGCTGTTTGAAGGGAATTCTGGAGGCTCTGCTGCCGACCGCAAGTTGAAACCGGAATATGTCGGCAGCCCTGAATTTGCCGGGCAGCAAAACGTGCCTCTAGGTGCCGTACACGCTAACGGCAACATCGGCATCGCTGAGGTGGAGGGCGGCGATTTTTCCAAAATCAAAATGCTTCCTCCGCTCGTAGAAGCCAACTACGTAAATGAAGAACTGGAGCGCCCGCATATTGTGGTGAAGGATAAAAAGTATTATCTGTTTACCGACAGCCACATCAATAAATATGCGGATGGACTCACCGGACCGGACGGACTGTACGGATTCGTTTCAGACAAGCTGATCGGCGGATATAAGCCGCTGAACGGAAGTGGTTTGGTCTTGGCCAATCCGGCGGATAATCCATACCAAGCATATTCCTGGTTGGTGCTTCCGAACTTGAACGTGGTCGGTTTCGCCCATTTTGGCGATCTGGGCAACATGACCATCGGCGATGTCGGCAATCAGACTCCGGAATTCCAATTCAGCCACTTTGGCGGAACATTGGCTCCGACGGTGAAGCTGTCGATCAAAGACGATCGCACAAAATTGGAACAAGAGTACGAGCCAGGTTGGATCAAGCAATAAATAAGAATGGTCAACCGAAAGTTGTCGGTTGACCTTCTATTCTTTTCTAAAAACAAGTGACGGTAGGAGGCTGCATACACATGTTTTGGAACACAAAAAATGCCGGGAAAATGCTTTCAGCAGCAGTTATCGGTTTTTCGGCTATTCTAGCCCCTGTTATCAGTTCAAGCGTCTTCGCCCAAGAAACCGCAGCTACATTCGATTGGACACGCGAAGATGTCAGCAAAATAAAGATGAATGAAGAGAATACAGCACCTGTCATCAACAAGGAGGAGCTTGAGGAACTTTCAGAGGACTTTCTGGTATGGGATACATGGCCGCTGCAAGACCGGAATGGCCATCCAGCAGTTGTCAATGGCCATAAGGTTATTTTTGCTCTGACGGTGCCAAGTGACGTGATTCCTGGCAAACGCCACGATACGGCGGAAATCCGCTATTTCTACGCAAAGGACGGAAAGAGCTGGCAGTTGGGCGGACGTTTGTTTGATGACGGAAAAGCATTGGGTTCAAGGCAATGGGCAGGCTCTGCCATGATTGACAAAGATGGAAAAGTCCATATCTTTTATACAGCAACCGGACGAAAAAATGAAAATAAACTTACATACGAACAGCGATTGGCTACGGCTGCCGCTGATATCGTAACTACCAATGCCTCTGTGGCGTTTAAAAATTGGTCTGAACACAAAATCATCCTGGAACCGGATGGAGAATACTATCAAACAGAAAGTCAGTCCAACCAAGGTGAATTTTCTTACGCCTTCCGTGATCCTTACTTCTTCCAAGACCCAAAGAGCGGACAAGAATATATTTTATTTGAGGCCAACTCCGCAGGAACCTTGTCAGAGCGGTCTTGTCAGCCTGACAGTTCAAAACCTTATAATGCGAGTATAGGCATCGCCAAAGCGTCTTCTGACAGTCTGACGGAATTTGAGGCTCTTCCCCCTTTACTGGAAGCAAACTGTGTAAATGACGAGCTGGAGCGTCCAAGCATCATTGTAAAAGGCAATCAATATTATCTCTTTGCTAAAACCCACCATGAAAAGTTCGCACCAGGTCTCGATGCGCCGGAAGGATTATACGGTTTTATGTCCGGGTCCTTATTGAGCGGGTATAAACCTCTGAACGGAAGCGGACTGGTGATTTCAAATCCAAAAGACAATCCGTATCAAGCATACTCTTGGATGGTCATGCCAAATGGTACGGTTATTAGCTTTGTCAACTATGTCCATGTAGAGGGTAAAGACATCCAGCAAATTGGCGAACAAACACCAGACTATCAAAAGGATCATTTCGGTGGAATGCTGGCACCATCTCTAAAAATCTCCATGGCGGACGACAAGACAAGGATTCTTCATGAGAAAAAGCAAGGCGTGTTCCGTTAAAAAACAAGAGAGGTTGGCAATAGAAAGTTTTTGGCGTTCAGTAGTTGCTGAGCGTCTTTATTCTTGTGGACATCCATTCATGATTCTTTCGCTTTCATGGAATGATAAGCGGGGCGTAGTCGATTCCCTTATTTATACAAAAGAGGAGGAACAGACAATAGCAAAGCTGATGCAATCAAAAGAGTTTGTTCAAGAGTTGTTGCCTCTGGTAGGGGGTGAGGAAAATATTGCTGACGCTACCCACTGTGCTTCTCGATTGCGCTTGCTTCTTCGAAATGAAGAAAAGGCGGATATATCAGCCATCGAAAAAATGGATGGCGTAGAAGGGGTATTTTCCAGGCACGGACAATTCCAAATTATCTTTGGGACCGGCAGAGTAAACAGAGTGTACACAGCACTTGTCGAGGCGATCGAGATCGCACAGACAAATCCATCCAAAGAGCGGATGGAGAAGGCGCCAAAGATGAATCCATTCACTCATTTTGTAAAGACACTATCCAACATCTTTTTACCGATTATTCCCGCTATCGTAGTGAGCGGTTTGCTCATGGGGCTGCTTGGTATGGTGAAGGCTTTTGGTTGGATCACGATGGATAGCGCATGGATGAAGATGCTCACCATGTTTTCCAGCTCATCGTTCATTATTCTTCCGATATTAATTGGCTTTAGCGCAGCCAAGGAATTTGGCAGCAATCCCATTTTAGGTGCAGTGATTGGGGGGATATTAACCCACCCGTCATTATTAAACCCTGCAGAGCTGGGGAACAGCACCCCGGAATATATGGATTTGTTTGGGCTTGAAATCGCGTTGATCGGGTATCAGGGTACGGTGATTCCTATCTTGTTGTCGGTATACGTAATGAGCAGGTTTGAAAAAGTTCTGCGAAAATTCATACCCCAGTCATTAGATTTATTGCTCATCCCCTTTATCACCATTACGTTTACCGGGATTGTCTCCCTCGCAGCGATTGGCCCTTTGGGCATGATGATCGGGGAGATGATTTCTAGTAGCTTGGAATATGTCTATCAGTATGCTGGACTGGTGGCAGGGTTCCTGTTTGGCGGATTATATGCGCTATTCGTCGTTACTGGATTGCATCATAGTTTGCACGCCATTGAGGTGGGGTTGCTAGCCGATCCGAAGGTTGGTGTCAATTTTTTGCTGCCGATCTGGTCCATGGCTAACGTGGCCCAAGGTGGAGCTGCTTTAGCCGTTTTTTTCAAATCGAAAAATGACAAACTGAAGAAGATTGCGATACCTGCTGCTCTTTCGTCCTTTTTTGGCATTATTGAACCCGTGATGTTTGGCATCAATTTGAGGTTAGTCACCCCATTTATAGGAGCGGCCATTGGAGGGGGCTTGGGCGGGGCATATGTCGTAGGTGCTCACGTGGTTGCCAACGCATATGGCTTAACCGGAATCCCCATGCTTGCGATCGTGACTCCATTAGGAATATCAAACGCAGTCCATTATCTTATTGGTCTAGCTATTGCGGTTACTGCCGCTTTCACCTCGACATGGATACTTAGATTTACCGAAGAGGAATAAATCATTCTGATGACCCGGGAGAAGGGTTTCCCTGGTCCAAATTGGATGCGTTCTATGGGGGACGGTTACGGTAAAATGAAAGGTAATGGAACTCCTCACAGATGTAATTTTTCTCATCATGGTTCACCTAGTAAATGGGGAAGGTGACGGGAGGATAGACAGGAGGGATACCATGAAAATTAAAAAAATCTTAAATAACAACGCGGTTGTAGTCCAGGATCAGGGAGAAGAAAAGATCGTTATGGGCTTAGGGATCGCTTTCCAGAAAAAAAAGAATGATCTGGTAGACATTTCAAAGATAGAAAAAGTATTTGTCATGAATGAATGGCAAGAGTACGGAAAGTTCGAAGAGATATTAATAACACTTCCTGAAGAACATATCCAAGTGGCTGAGGAAATTATCTCCCATACGGAAAAAGAACTAGGGATAACCTTGCATGACCATATTCATATCGCCTTGACCGACCACTTGTCCTTCGCCCTAGAAAGATTAATGAAGGGAATGGTCATTAAAAATACCTTGCTGAACGAAATCAAAATTTTGTATGCAAAAGAATTTCAGATCGGTTGCTGGGCGAAAGCATTGATAAAAGAGAAGCTAGGGATAGAAATTCCCGAAGATGAGGTCGGTTATATTGCATTGCATATCCACACTGCCAGGATAAACGCGGGAGATATGGCAAAAACAATGGATATGACCACTATGATACGGGATATGATCGATCTGATCGAAAGCAGTTTGAAAATCAAGATTGAGGAGAAAACGGTTTCCTATGAGCGATTAGTCACACATTTGCGCTTTGCAGTACAACGGGCGGAGTTTGGCGAATCGTTTCAAGATATAGAACCGGAAATGTCCCAGATCATAAAAGAACAGTACAAGGAATCTTATTTATGTGCACAAAAAGTAGGTGAATTTGCGCAAGAAGAATATGATTTTGAGTTCCCCGAGATGGAATTGGTCTACATCACGATGCAGATTCAAAGGATTTATAGTAGAGTGTTGAGTGGTTAAGCCATACGAATGCATTTTTTCTTATAACCTATAACATGTGGATACATTTAACTCTCGGGTTTAAGGAGGACTCGCTTGCCCTAAAGGAAGCGAGTTCTTTTTTCAAGTACCCAATAACTACATACTCGTCTCTTAACGGGGTACAGTAAAATGATTATCCATGCAAGGAGGAGACCAGAAAGAGGTCCCGGGAAATTCTAAATATAGTGGAGCCTGATTTGTTTGATAAGCTCAAAAATCTGTGGATCGACAAACATGATGAGGAGATCACAGTAAGAAACAGCACAGGGAAAAACAATAAAATAATGGTTACGGGAATGACATACAAATGTTATCTTAATCGATGCTGAAGAGCGACCTCTCCATATATATATTCAGCCGGCAAGTATTCAATGGGCGTTACTACAAGACCTTAAATCTTTTGCAGAACTAGAGTCCCTCAACATTCAAGAATTCTTAGTTAATTTACAATTTACTTTGCTGGATTAGTTCAGAAATCCCTTAGTGAAACTCCTATTACTAAGGGATTTCTTTTTACTTTTGGCGATAAGCATTGGTCACTGAAATACTGTATTAGACTCGGAAAATAAAGTGTTAAATAAACATTTAGACTCACTGCAATAGCCAAAGGCACTCAATAGACTTACTAATCGGATTAATATAGAGCTTGGCTGGAATGATAACGAGCGTATTACACCGCACGGTTTTAGGGCTACTATTAGCACAATATCTGAAAGAGGGGTAGATATTTCAGCAATGAAGTTTCTTTTAGGGCATTCTGAGAGGGATAATATACAGTATTATATTAGGCGTTTTCAAAGACACATTAACCAATTAAAAAAGTCATTGACCCAAATCGAAGATGAATTGATACAAGGAACTACGAATGGTCATGTTTTAAAAAATACTTATAATGAAGATAAATCGCAGATAGGGGAGAATAGAGGTTTAGATTTAATCTCGAAAGATGTACTGTTGAAGTTGATCCAGGCAGATCCAGACATTGCGGTTAGTTTAATTCAACGAGGATTAAGGCATATGTAATTAACTGTTGAAAAGGAAAATATACATATTTCTGAATAATTGGCCTTTAAATACACTTTGTTTATAGGTTTGGTTCATGAAATAGCAATTTCATGAACTGAAATGACAATTAAGAAACCTCACTTCTATGTTCTTTAAACTAGAGGTGCGGTTATTTGGTTAACTTTCAAACTTTAGTGTTTCGATTGCTTTTTTCTTTTGCTCCAAGTCAACATGGGTATAAACTGACGTAGTCGCTAAACTTTCATGGCCAAGAAGCTCTTGTAGAGTACGAATATCTACCTTTGAAGGACCGTCATTGGAACGCAAGAGCAGAGTCGCGAAGGTATGTCGCAAATGATGCAGTGTAAACCGGCGAGGGGGTAAGCCCGCATTTTGAAGGACTTCCTTAAAGATCCGATGTAAGCCCCGAGGATCTATCCGTTGACCCATGTAATTCGTAAAAACCGGCTCGGAAGTATGTAATTGAAACGTTTCCAAGTGTTCCTGGTATTGCTTGATGAGAGGAATCACCATCGGATGCAGCGGGAGTATACGCTCTTTATTACCTTTCCCATGAATCCGTATGGAATTCCATTCCAAATCAATTTGCCCCCAAGACAAATCAACTAATTCTTGGCGACGCATCCCGGTTGTTGCCAATAGCTTAAACATCAAATGATTCCGTAACGATAACTTATGCTGATCATTCTCCAATTACGAATTTGTTCCAGTACCGATGTACCATGGACCCTCGTTAGAAAAGCCTCAAATACATGTAAATCGTACGCATAACTACGTATCGTATTCACAGATACATTGCGTTCAACCTCCATATAAAACAAGAATTCATCCATCGCTTGTTTCACCTGCAAACTTAATCATCCTCCTAATAAATCGATTATAAGGACGCAACCGATTTTTATGGACCATCCACGAAACTTATTGGAACGGCTCCGAAACTTATCCGGACGCAACTGATGATTATCAGAAACCAAGAACCTTTAGTTATTTTCCCACTTGCTCTTTTTATCAGTTTACATAATATATATTATCGGACTCAAAATGAAATGCATAATTTCTGAGAGGGGTACTCACCTGTTTATAAGTTTTATGTCACTAACTCGTTCTTACATGGGTCTAATTGATGATCCTGCAAAATATAACTTGCTCATAAAACCTAATTAGTAATCCAGAACCATTCCAGTAAATTTGTCAGTTTCACTGCAAGTCATTAACAACCAGCAACAAAATGGTTGTCTGAACCATCTCGATCATCTAATAAGGTCAATCAGACATTTAACAACGGTCCACATAAGTTACTTAAGTTTCATAAAAATAAAAAAATTCATTTTAAACAAAAAATAGTGATTTACATTTATTGTAAATTCATATATATTATAATTAAGATCACTATAACTAAAAACGCTCGGAGGTCCTGAAATGACCAAAGTAATCCCAAAATCCAAAACGATCACCACTACACCGAAAAAAAGATCGTACGAAAATACCTTGAATAACTTGGCACAATACCTCGAACGAAATAAGAAAAAATAACCAATAAAAAGAGTGCCACTGGAGGCACTCTACTTTGGCGTCTATAAAGCTTTTCTTCTCTCTCCCTTCCCCGTTTACCGCGACTTCTACTCTTTTGCGCTTCCCATCCAATCCAACAAGTAAAAATCTGTCACTAGACGGGCGATCTGTCCTTCAGCATCATAACCGATATAGCTCGCGTAGCTGCCGTCTCCCCACCCTGTTGAAAACATGGCAACATTACAGCCGTCCGCTAAATCTATTAGCCCCCAACTCCGTGTGTGTTTATACGTTTGATCCATTTTCTTTGTCAACGTCCCATAGAACATCTCGTCCTTCTCCATTTCCCGTTCCAAAAGCGTGCAAGCTTCTGCATCCATGAACGAGCCTGTACCCGCATCCACACCATAGCCAAAAAATTCACCTTCGGCAAGCTGTGACACATCTGACTCCGGCCAAACAGCCATTTTCCAAGACACGACAGGTTTATCTGAGAAGACAATCCGCGCCAATGCAACCCGTTCATCTGGCTCCAGAGCGTCATCCAATTGCTCATCCTTTGACAGGGATTGAACTTGCGCGATAGCGAGCTGTACGGAGAAGCTCCCCTTTGGGAAAACCTCCATAAACGGTTCCGTCTCAAACATGACAAACGGATCATTTGCCACGATTTTTCCTGTTTTCACCTGAAGCTTGCCCATATCTTGGCGGAACAACCGATATAAATAGCCATCCTGCTCTATCGTATACTCTTCGTCAAATGCCGTTTCAAAAAAGGCAGGGCAATTATGTTTCATGATTTCATCCCCTTTATCCACTCTCTACATAAAATCCCACTGACGATAGTTTGCCAGTGGGATGTCGTCTGCATGCTAATTTACTTGATCAGAGCTGCGTCCAGCGCCACTTCAATCATTTCATTGAAGGTCGTTTGGCGTTCGTCAGCGGAAGTTTCTTCACCAGTTAGAATGTGATCACTCACGGTAAGGATAGACAATGCGTTGCGTTTATATTTTGCAGCCAATGTGTACAGCGCGGAAGATTCCATTTCAACAGCAAGCACTTGATAGGAAGCCAATTTTTTGTACAAATCGAGGTTCTCGCGATAGAAGCTGTCGCTCGTAAAGATATTGCCCACTTTAACAGACAGATTGCGCTCTGTCGCTGCTTGATACGCTTTGTACAGCAAATCAAAGTTAGCAGTAGGAGCAAAATCAACCTGATTGAGCAGGAGACGATTCGTTTGGGAATCGGATGAGGCAGCCATACCAATAATCACGTCACGTACTTTGATGTCTTCCTGGATCGCGCCGCAAGTGCCTACACGGATCAAGTTTTGAACGCCATAAGATTGCATGAGTTCATGGACGTAGATCGAGATAGAAGGAACTCCCATGCCCGTTCCTTGTACAGAAACGCGCTTACCTTTGTATGTACCTGTGAAGCCGAGCATGCCACGCACGTTGTTGTAGCACTCTGCTCCTTCGAGGAATGTTTCAGCAATGTATTTGGCCCGTAGGGGATCGCCCGGCAGCAGGATGGTTTCAGCAATTTGACCTTGCTGCGCTCCAATATGGATACTCATAATCTGTTTGCTCCTTTATCAAGAAAAAATGACCTACTTGCCTATCGTACTACAAAAACCGAACAATGCAAAGTCAAGAGATCAAATGATTCCAGCTGCTTTTGATGGCGTCTTTGCACAAGGCTTTTGAACATAACGAATAAGCGATACCTACAGAAGGCATCGCCTCGTCAACGGTTTCATTCATTTAAGGGACATCACGTAATCCATTGCTTCCAGGTGATCTCCCAGGATCGTCTGCTTAACGCTCGGTTTATTCTTTCTTTGTGGCACTCTTTTTCTCGTAAGCTTTGCTGATGCAATGGAATGAGATGGTACGACTCTCAATTGATTGTGCAGAGCAATGGCGTGCGCAACGGCAGGTACGACTAAATGTTGAACGCCGATAATAGAGGCAGCCTGTCGCGTCATGGCAAAAGGTAAATCGTACATCGAAGAAGTTCCTAGTTCATGTCGTGAAACCAAGTTATTGAGAAATGTCTTCGCTAGCACTATGGCATCCGGTTCCATTGAAGGTTGTCGAAGGTTCGTCATGCTCTTTCTCAAGGCGATGTCTGCTCCCCGGTAACACGTTCTGACAAAGGACTGCATGTCATTTGCAGCTACAACGTGATCCGCATCGACAAACAACCACACATCTCCTGTAGCCTCCTTGGCACCAATTGCTCTCCATACATCATCCCCGAGAGGAAATGGATACACAAGCGCTGTGAGTGGACAAGAGGAATGCGTGAGTATCTTTTTCGCTGATTGATCCGGGCAGCCATCTACAACGAGCACGATTTCCATGGGCCGGAGCTTCTCAATTTGTTTGAGTACTTTTTTGATCGTCTGCTCGTAGTGAACAGAGAGGATGACACTTAATCGATTTACATTCTGACATTTTTCCTTGCCATTAATGTGCTCTTCTCTGCCTTTTTTTGTGGGATCTCGCATATTTCGCTTTGCGTTTGCCACCCCATCCACCGCCCTCCTTAACACGCGATTCTAGATGTATGACCGAGCGCAAATGCAAAACGTCCGATGAATGCGCCAAGTCGCGGTGTCGCTGTCCATCCTGCTCTGCGCGTCGCAGTTTCGTTCCACCCGTTAGTAACTGGATTGCCTTCGCGTGCTCCCAATAAATCGTCCGGATGTCTTTTCGCACAATATCACGAGTGCCGGTTGGTTGCTTCGTTGCGGCAAACGGGGCAATTGATGTCATTTTGAGTCCCAAGACTGACGCTTGAACCAAAGCAACTGCCGGTTTGCATAAGGTCATGGAACCAATTGCCTCCAGAGCATTTCTGCTCAAGGCAAAAGGAATATTTTCAAAGGAAGCGGATCCCATTCTTTTTTGACCAAGAAGCTGATTCAACAGGCAATAGGCACTGCGCGCTGAATGTTTTCCTCTTTTGGATGCCCAGTGGTCGGAGTATGTCGTGATAACGACATCCGATCCCTTTTTGACCAGCGTGACATATTTCTTCAAGTATAAGAGAGGCATGGCGAGGCGTTCGTCGATAAAAAGCACGACGTCTCCCCTCGCGTGAGCAGAGCCGATCGCTCTTGCCTCATGGCTGTCTGCTTCCAAACCGGTTGAGATGACTTGTGCTCCCCATTCATCGGACAGGATAGCTTCTTGGGAGCTCACTCCGTTGCACACGACGATTACCTCCGTGTGTGGGTCTATTCTTTTGACAACAGAGAGCAGTTTCTTCATATTCCTGGCGTTATCACTCATTGGGATGATGACGGACACGGCAGGGCGATCATAGATTCGGTTGTCCATCTTACTCCCCCTCACCAGAAATAAGTTCTTACACTAATGTACGCTCATTTTCCACGATTGGACACGGCATCTATCCCTCACAACTCAACAAGAGATGACCTACTGGGAACATCAAAAACAGGACGCGCATAGTGCCACGTCCTGTTTGGATTGTCATTATTGGATTAGTAGAACCGCCGTTGAAGACTGCGCTCACGAATTCGTTTATTCCTCTGCGCACGGGAAATCGTATACAGGATTAAGAAAAGGTTCATTCCTAACCAGACGATTAACACGCTATAACGGGCCAGTGGATGTGCATTGCTACTTTCTGAATCCCCAAATACACTAGTAGGAGCTGGAGCGGGCGGATCATGGCGGAGCAACGGATAAGAGACAGCAAGCTTACCAGCCTGGACAGACAAGCTCCCGTCTGCTTTCAGCTCTACCAACGGCTCCACACCTTTGGGAACCGTTGCATACAAGTCCTCCTTGGCTGTAAAAGTCACAACTGAGTTGTTGCCAGGAACAGCTACTTCTGAAAAAGAATCACCTTTTTTGGCGATTGGTTTGGTCTCAAATCCTTGAAAGCCAAAGTCCAGTAGCTTTTTTACATCCTTGTATGCATTTGCACTAGTTGAGGCCTTCATCGTCACAGCGATGAGCTCCAATTCTCCACGTTTGGCGGAGCCTACCAGCGTATGCATCGCCTGATCGGTGAACCCGTTTTTCATGCCAGTCGCCCCTTCGTATTCGCGCAGGAGCTTGTTATGATTTACTAGCACTGTCTCCCACGTTTGTCCATGCCAAGGCAGCCGCTTCGTACCGACAATTTCCCTGAAAACAGGGTTTTTCATCGCGTACTGCGAAATTTTGGCCATGTCAGCGACAGTCGTGTAATGATTCGGGTCATGCAGTCCGTGTGGATTGGCAAAATTCGTTTCGGTGACACCAACTTTTTCTTTCAAATAGGCGTTCAAATCCATTGCAAAACGCTCTGTCGTCTGGCTCATATGCTCAGCAATCGCTGTACCAGCATCGTTACCTGAATTCATGAGCAATCCGTATAACAAATTGCGTAGGGAAATCTGTTCTCCTTCTTCCAAATAGACGCGTGTACCTTCTTCACGGCGTGCTTTTTTTGAGACAGTGACAGTGTCATCCAGATTCCCTTTTTCTATCGCGTAAATACCTGTTGCGATTTTCGTAATACTAGCAGGGTACAATTTCTCATGAGGGTTCTTTTCAAACAAGACTTGTCCCGTTGTAGCATCAATCAGAATGGCTGATTGTCCAGTAAGAGCGTTAGGCTCCAGGCCTGATGACTCCTCGGCAAAAGCGGAAGGCATGCCTAGGTTGAACAAAACCATCACCACAACGAGTAGGTTCGTTAGTAAAAAGCGCATGTTAGTCTATATCCTTTCCTACTTTGTCGCGTTTTTTCAGGTTACATTTGGTCTGTAGACAATAAAAGACGTTATTTCAACCGGATCCCCAACAAATCGTGAATCATTTTAAACTTAGGATTGTCCGCAAAAGCCTCCTCGAAACCACTGACATGCTCTCTGTACAATGCTGCGGCGGAATCTAAATCCTGCTTGACGTATAAAGAAAATATCTCTTCCAATTTTTCTTCCAGTGTCGTATCAACTTCTGCCGGCGTTAGAATTTCTTGACGCAAATTGTTCATCAGCACATCGAGCTGATGTGTGATCACGGACGCTTCATGAAGCTGCTCCAACACGTCTGTCGGAATGTTGCCCGCATATTTGTAGCGCAGCTCATGTTCATTTGTCGCCCAGAAGTTCATTCCTAATGTACGGATTTGGATCTCACAAAAAAGCGTTTTCTTTTCGCTGCCGTGGTAGACCGTATACGAAACGATCATGTGAATACTTCTGTAGCCTGATTCCTTCGGTGCTGCTATATAGTCTTTGACATCGTGAATGACAATATCCTCCCGCTCCTGCAACAACTGCTGCACCTCGCGGACGTCGTCTACATAACGGCATACTACTCGAAGGCCCGCGATATCCTGGACTTCCTTGGCGACATCACTTTGCCAATGATCTCCCAGAAAGTCGATTCCTTTTTCGTTCGCCTTCTTTACTAAACTGTCGACTTTTTTCACTCGTCCGACAACAAATTCAATAGGAGAATAACGGCCGCTTTTTTGAAAGCCGTATTTAATTCCTTTTAGTTTTAACTTTAGCTCTTCAACTGCCTGTTCATACGGCGCCAAGAAATGAACCATGTTGTTGAGCACTTTGCTTGGCACATTTGTGACTCTCATGAAGACACCTCCAAATTACTTCCAGAGGAAAGGTGATGCATCAAAAAACGGCTGCGGATTTACGTAAGTATTACCCACTAACATACCGTAATGAAGGTGAGGACCTGTAGAAAAACCGGTGCTACCCATTTGTCCAATCACCTGTCCCTGTTTCACTTCTTGCCCTGTCTTTACATCTAGCTTGGACAAGTGAGCATAGATGGAAAAAATATTTAACCCGTGATCGATGATGATGGTATTGCCCGTTAAGTATAAAGAGTCGGACAGAACCACTTTCCCATGGTTGCTCGCCCAAATTGGCGTTCCTGTTTTGTTCGCGATGTCAATCGCCGCGTGCCGGTTGGCTGGTACACCATTTACTACGCGTTGGTAGCCGAATGGAGTCGTTAACTTTCCGACTGCTGGCTGTTTAAAAGGCTCCGAGAAATATGGAATCGCTCTCGAGTTTGATCTGGCTGCATTGATCTTTTTTTGATCGGCATTGATTCGATTCGAATCCTGGCGCATTTTGTTGAGCTGTTTGCTTACTGTGAGCTTGTCTACTGCAAATTTTTTCGGTTCGATTGTCACCGTTACAGAAAGCTTTTTGTCAGCAGATGTAACTTTATAGGTTCCTGCTTTCATGTTAAAAGGAATTGGGATAAATCGGGCATACTCATCTTGTGTCTTTTGCAAACGATAGTTCTGAGAGAATACCGTTACGGTTTGTGGCTCTTTGCTGCGTACAAAAATAACGTCTCCAGGATATGTTTTGGCTGGTGTTACGCCGATCGCTGGTTGTTGTTTCGTTGTTGTTTGGGCGTAAACCCCTTCTACTGTCTGGCTGAATATGCTTGTCCCAGAGCCGAGCGTCAATGCTGTGACCAACATGAGACTAACCATTGATTTGAACATAGACATGCTCCCTCCCATTATCTAGTATAACAAAACACACCCTCAAAGGAAAAAGAAAAAGAAGGCTAATGAGCTAGCCTTCTCCAATCATTCCAAATGTAATCTTACTGTTTCTTCGAATAATCCGACATCATTTCCATAATGGATTGCACGCCTGTCAGCATTTCGCTTGCACGTTTGGTTTTTTGCGAGATGCCCTCAAAATTAAGTACCCCTTTTTTACGATCATTCCATCTTTTAAACAATTCTTCGGCCATACTGGGGTTGCTACGGACCGCTCTAATCCGCATGGAATCTTCGAGGACCCACGCTTCAAATTCGGGATGCTTTTTTAAAAGCTGCTTGATTTCTTTTTTCTTCATAGCCGGACGTCGCTCCTTTCCACTGGACAAACGAGGATAGTTAACTGTTCGTTACACCATATGACTAGTCCGCGATTGTGCTTGTGTGTTTGCACACAAGTGGCAGAAAAGGGCGATTGAAAAAAATAGAAAGGCCCCATTGAAGGGACCTCTCATCATCCAGCTATTTACTTGTCAGTACGTTAGACTTGACGGCCAGCCATTTGTTGCTCAGCAAAGCTCACCAGACGCTTGGTAATTTCGCCACCAACAGAACCGTTTTGACGAGAAGTAGTGTCTGGTCCGAGATTTACACCGAATTCAGATGCAATCTCATACTTGAGTTGATCCAAAGCTTGGTTCGCTTGAGGAACTAGCAGGTTGTTGGAGCTTCCACCGTTGTTTGCCATGATTGATTCCTCCCAACGCTTTTTTTCTCCCGGGACGGAGTTGAACCGTCTAGCGTTTTTTGCTTCTCACCTTGAGACCGGAAGTTGATATTCAAGAGGTGGTTGCTGACCTCTTGTGGTACTATCATCCCACCGCAAAAAAAGTACATGCACGTTTTCTCACGATATTTCTGTTGTAAAATCTGACAAGGTTGTCCCGCTCCTTTATGCTATAATGGTGCGTATAGTTTGGTAGTGAGAGGGGCAAGGTTTTGTGAGTGATTCGGGAAAAGTACTGCTCATCGATGGCATGAGCTTTTTATTTCGCGCCTTTTATGGTTCTGCTTGGGGTGGAGCCTATCGCCAGACTTCATCAGGTGTGTACACAAATGCGGTTTATGGATTTACAAAAATGATGCTCGATTACGCTGAGTTGACACGTCCTACTCATCTCGTCGTGGGCTGGGATGTTGCCTCGCGCGAGTCTTTGGTGCGCAGTCAATGGTATGACGGCTATAAATCAAATCGTCAAGCGGCACCGGATGAGCTCATTCCACAATTCGATTTGGTAAAAGAAGTGACGGATGCGTTCTCCGTTCCGAACTTGGGTTGCCCAGGCTTTGAAGGCGATGATGTATTGGGTACGCTCTCCACACGCCTATCCCAAGAAGGACACGAGGTCATCATTGCCACTGGTGATTACGATAGCTTGCAGCTCGTATCTGAGCGAGTCAGCGTAAAAATCCTGAAAAATGGCGGCAAGCACGAGCATTATAATCCAGCGAGTCTCTTGGCATTGCGTGGAATTTCGCCAGAACAGGTCGTCGATGTCAAAGCTTTAATGGGTGATGCCTCCGACTGTATTCCAGGCTGCCCAGGAATTGGTGAGAAAACAGCGACAAAGCTGATTACCGAGCATGGTGATCTGGACAACCTATATGTAAATCTGGCAAGCTGCACGCCTAAAATGCGCAGCAAGCTGGAAGAAAATCGCGATCAGGTGTACTTGAGCAGAAAGCTCGCTACGATAATCCGGGATGTTCCGGTGGAGTATTCACTGGAAGATGCCCTATGGGAATACGATCGTCAAGTCGTTCAGAACAAATTCGAAGAGCTTGAATTCGGACGTACGATGGCAGCGAGAGTTGGGTAATTAGGGTCATAATCATCGGCTGATAAGAAGCGGTCTATCCACTTTTTTCAGCCGATTTCTTTATGCACTGCATAATCGTTCCGTCAGTGAAACCCAGACGATTCGACGATCCGTTTGGTCTCGGTATCTTCGTACCAAGTTCTCCTCTTCCAGCCTACTAATTAAGCCCGATGTTGTACTGTTTGACAAATCAATAGCTTTGCTAATGTCCCCCATTGTTCTTGGCCCGTTTTCAAGAATTTCGATAATTAATACTTGTTGCCAATTGATTTCATTTGTCTCTAACTCTTTTTGCGCAATATTTGAAAACAAGACATTGGCTCCCCTTATAAGCTTGGCCAGCTTAATCAGTTC
The DNA here is from genome assembly GCF_003013445.1 of Brevibacillus sp. NRRL NRS-603. Taxonomy (NCBI): domain Bacteria; kingdom Bacillati; phylum Bacillota; class Bacilli; order Caryophanales; family Paenibacillaceae; genus Brevibacillus; species Brevibacillus sp. NRRL NRS-603. The sequence continues at coordinate 436,283 of NZ_PXZN01000012.1, forward strand.
CTTCATGGTGTCCTCCTTTTGCAGCATCCATCATTTGAACAGGTTGCCTGGTTACGCTCAGCATAGGAGAAACAATTAAAGAAAAAAGTGGGTAAGAGATAAATTTTTTCTAAAGCTTCACTAAAAAATCCCGTCCCACGAGAGACGAGATTTGGAAAAGACACGCCGAATTACTTATTTGGCTGTTTAAAATACATCCAGGAGCAGTCCTGTATTCTCCTCCCCATCCGCTTCCCAGCTCGTCGCAAATTTGACACGGTGAGAAACGCCCAGCAAATCATATGCTTGCACAAGATGCTGCCTCGCAGAACCCACAATCAAGCTGTGCAAGCGAACTTGTTTCTGCTGACCCAAAGAGATGAGTTTTTCTTGGACATAAGGAGAAATTCCCCCAATTCCATCCGTTACCATAACAAAATCTGCACCACGCCATGCTTGTTCCTTTTCAACCAGCTCGATGGCTCGCTTCATCGGGGCATCGAAGTGAGTCCCACCGCCAAACGCCATTTGCGCCAGGCCGTAAAAGGCAGCCCAATCTGGCTTTTTGTAATAGAGCGGTTGCTCTCTAATCTCGCCTTTGGCCCCGAACAAGAGGAGAATAAAATCACGCTTTTCCAGCATCGAGAGGGCGGCAAACGTCATGATAAAAATTTGCGCAAGCCGCAGCTTACTTCCGCGCATCGAATGGGATGTGTCCAGCATGCAAATGACCGGACCTTTTGGCGGTTCTTCTACCCATCCTGAGGTATCGTAGGTCATGAGCTTTTGCTCTAGCCATTTAAGCATGAAGTAATTCTCGAAGTCCGGATCAGCGAGAAGCACAGCTTCACCAGGCAGCATGTGAGCAATATCGCCCGACTGTCGCAAATCATAGTATTCCTCAGGAAAATGCCTGGAGCGAATTTCTTTGCGCTTTACACGGAAGCGATGGACTTGCCTACCTACCTCGTTGAGAAAAGCGACCAGATCAGGATGGCGCTTCAATTTCTCAATCCATTTCAAATACTGCTCAAAGCTTTGCCTCCGCAGCTTGCCCAGCTCATGACCCCAGCTTCGGTTAGCAAAACGCTGACTGGCAGTAAATACCTCTTCGACAAAAAGCGTATCGAGTTCTTCCGTAGATAGCGTCGCCTTCAACGATTGCTCCAGCCATTGTCCCAGCTCTTTTTCAAAAGCGGCGATCGCTTCCTTCTCTTGCTTTTGCAGTCGATCAAGCTGTTTTTCTCGCTGAGAGAGCTCTCCCTCCAATTTTTTCACCTTTTGCAGAAGCTTGGTCCGTTTCGTGAACTGCACTTTCATTTCTTCTTGCAGCTCAGTTATGCGATTTTGCAAAGACAGTACCTCTGCCCGTACTAACGGCTTGGTGTCCATGGCCTCTTGCTTGTCTTCTACGATCCGCTTCCCCTGCTGGAGAGTATAACCGACTAACTCGAGCTTGGCCTTTTGTTTTTCGGTCAACAGCTCGGAAAGCTGTGCTTGTTGGCTTCCTTCCTGACCTTGCTGATCTTTCAAGCCAGTTAAGAGCGGGGAAAGCCGTTGATCCTTCTCCCGCTGCTTCACTTCCTCGGAAAACGTCTCCGTCAGCCACAGCAAGGCCTTGATCGCGGTTTTGAACGACGCACTTTCCTGCCCGACCGTACGAGGATGTATCATGCGTGTAAAATACTGCTTCATGAGCGTACGAATCATCCAATGATGAAAAGGAGTGGATTCTTGCGTCAGATCGATCTCCGGCTTTTCTAAATAAAAGACGAGGAAAAAATCAGCCAAGAGCTCCAAATCAAACCATGCTGCTCGTGCCCGCGCCTCATGAACCCATTCCTGAGCGGTGCGCGAAGAGGCGAGGTACGCTTCAAATACATAGCGATCAACACCGCTAGCGCGAATGATCATACGAACTACCCCCTACAACGTAAAATCATAATCCGTCCCGGGGATTTCCTTGTCAAAAATCGTCCGATACGTGCGCTGGAGTTGCTGCAAAATCCGTTCTCCTTCAATTCGCAGATATGAATATTTGACCGCGTATTTTTCTACATGGGGAATCAAGCGGTTTTTTTCCAGGACATAGGCATGCAGATCGTGCTCCCGCTTCTCCCACTGAATAAGACGATTACGCAAGTCTCGCGCCGTCTCTTCTACCTCTTCGCGACTCTCCTCTAACAACCGGACATTGCGCTCCGTCGCTTCCTTGCCCAGCTTTGCGCCCACTTCCTTTTTAAACTGGAACGCATGCAGCTCCGATTCTTTTTCCTTCCATTTATCCGCAATTTGGCCGAAGCGCTGGAGTGGCAATTCGTTCTCCATTTCATTCTTCAGCATTTCCGTAAATTGTTGTTCAAACGCTTCCTGCATAACTGTCAAATCCTCAGGGACATTCCACAGCATATGCGGAGTGAAAACCGTGTCCCAGATCGTCACCTGCTCACGTCCATGCAATGCAGCAGAAGTACGCCATACATGTGCGATTTTGCTCCAGCGACGGTCGGAGAGAACATACTCTTTTGCTTCCAGGTCTTGTTTGAGGCGGTACAAGAAATAAATGATAGTTTCTGGAATGACCACTTGCTTCGCTGCCGCTTGAATATCCTTCACGTCATACAGAGAGAACACAACGGGAAGAGGCGTCGTTGGCAAAGAAAACATGCGCTCATAGCTGGAAGCATGCTTCAAATAGTGAACCTCATACCGGAATAGGAAGCGGTCATACAGAGCAGTCAATTGATCATCGTCATCGGGAAGTTCATTCGATGCAGCGATTAAAAACTGCAATGGAACCTCCTCTTTTTCTCTGCCATTGAAATAAATTCGTTCATTCAATATAGAAAGCAGCGCATTCAAAATCGCGCTGTTCGCTTTGAAAATTTCGTCCAAAAACGCAAACTGAGCATTGGGCAAATAGCCTGTTGTTTTTCGTACGTATTGATCCAGTTTCAATTGTTGAAGGGAGACTGGACCAAATATCTCATCAGGTGTCGTAAAACGGGTGAGCAAATACTCGAACCAATGTTCCGATCCAAAAAGCTGAGCGACTGACCGTGCTAGCTGGGACTTGGCTGTTCCCGGCGGGCCAATTAACAAAGCATTTTCCCCGCTCATGATGCCGAGCATTAAAAGGCGAATCAGTTCACTTCTTTCCAGGAAACGGCGCTCCAAAAGCTCAATTGCCTGGTCCATTTTACGTTGGATGGGTGTAGTTGAATTCATCGTAGTTGGCTTCACGACGAACTGTTTACGTACGTCGATGTGCCGATCCCCCTCTCTTGCTTGGAACCCAAATATACGTCATTCATTAATAGTGGCATATCATGGACAAAAATGCCAGTTTTCCAGTCGCTTCACTCGTCTGCACTCGAATGTGCGTTCACCCATGGGCCATTTTTCGCATATGTTGTGACATCAAGGTACGTTCATAGGAGTAACGAAAAAGGAGGGTGCGACATGGGAATTGAGCTTTTGTGGATACATGGTGTGTATGTCTTGTTCGTGATTGGCATTATTCTCGTAATGGTTTTACGTAAAGATACAAGTCTGATCAGTATCGTGGGCATAGCAATCCTCGGTTTCGTTGCGACAGGCTCTGTGACAACAGCCGTCGGCGGAATATTCGGCAGCTTCATCTATGCGATTACCGAGCTATTGCCGACGATTTTAGTTATTTGCATCATTGTTGCAATGAGTCACGTTTTGACCGATACGGGTGTAAATGAAACGATGATTCGGCCGATGACCCATTTGGTTCGAAATCCTGCATTGGCTTACTGGGTTATTGGGATCGTCATGATGGTCATTTCCTGGTTTTTCTGGCCTTCTCCAGCTGTCGCACTAATCGGTGCTGTCATGTTGCCCGTGGCATTGCGCGCTGGCCTGCCGGCGATGGGTGTCGCCGTTTCGATGAACTTGTTTGGACATGGGATTGCACTGTCCGGTGATTATATTATTCAAGGCGCTCCAACTTTAACGGCCAAAGCCGCAGGAATTCCTGTCTCAGACGTAATTTCGGCCAGTGTCCCTCTCGTTATTATTATGGGCGTCGTGACAACTGCAATCGCATTCTGGTATTTGAAAAAAGACATGAAGCTCGGCGTTCTTGCTTCTTCCAAAGAGACAGTCGTGCCCGATGCCGTTTTTACTTCCGTACGAGTCCCTTTGTCAGATGGCGTGCGGCGTACGTTGGCTGGACTTGTACCGGTGTTATTTATCCTCGATGTCGTGGCCATGTTTGCTTTTGATTTACGCGGAGGCGATGCAACGGCGCTAGTGGGCGGAACCGCCTTGCTCATTCTCATCATCGCAACGATGCTCGCGCACAAGAAAAGCGGTCTCGAGCAGGTAACCACACATCTGATTCAAGGCTTTCAATTCGGGTTTAAGGTATTTGGTCCGGTTATCCCGATTGCTGCTTTCTTTTATATGGGCGACAGTGGGTTTATCAAGGTGTTTGGGGAGGTGCTGCCGCTGGGTTCACACGGAATCGTGAACGACCTTGGCGTGGCGCTTGCACAGACGATTCCCATTAGCAAGGAAGTAGCCGCTCTCACTGTATCCGCAGTAGGTGTCATTACAGGGCTGGATGGCTCAGGCTTCTCCGGGATTACACTAGCTGGCTCTTTGGCTCAACTATTCGCAACTGCTTTGGGTGCCGGTGCAGCTACGTTAACAGCGCTAGGACAAATTGCCGCCATCTGGGTCGGCGGTGGAACGATCATTCCTTGGGCATTGATTCCTGCTGCGGCGATTTGCGGAGTAGACCCTTTTGAGCTGGCGAGACGAAATTTGTATCCCGTGGCGATTGGGCTTTTGGTGACGACAATCGTGGCGATGTTTCTTCTGTAAAATGTCGGTATCCATACAAAAAAGCGAATGGTCACGTGCCATTCGCTTTTTCCTTGATTAGGTTATGAGATAGACGAGTTTTTTCATTCTGTTTTTCTCCGAGATTCATACACTTGTACTAGCCTCTATATTGGATGAGAAAGGAAAAAAACAGTATGAAGTTGTGGGGAAAAAGTATTCAGGTCGCAGCAACGTACATTGGAACCGTCGTAGGCGCAGGGTTTGCGAGCGGTCAAGAAATACTCGCGTTTTTCACCGCCTACGGCCATGCCGGAACAATCGGCATCCTGCTCGCCACCTCTCTTTTTGTTTGGCTGGGCTACAAGATGATGCTAATCGCTCATCATTTGCGCACACCCTCCTATGAATCCTTTAATCAAAAACTGTTTGGACCGATGATCGGTCGTACGATGAATATTTTGGTATTTCTCACCCTTTTTGGCGTAACGACAGTCATGTTGGCAGGAGCGGGCTCGGTCTTGGAGGAACAGTTCGACATTCCGTATTTGGTCGGGACCATAGCCACTGCTTTGCTCGCCCTGCTGATTCTGCGAAAAGGGTTGGAGCAGCTGCTCGTCGTGAATGCGATCGTCGTTCCATCTATGGTATTGTTCGCTTTGCTCATTTTGCTCGATGGCACCGCAGAATCTCCCATGCCTCTCTCGACCCCATCTGATTACTCCTTCTTATGGAAAACAGTCTTATACGTGTCCTTTAATCTAGCCATGGCCCAATCCGTTCTCATCCCGATCGGCTATGCGATCCGCGATAAGGTTGTTTTGTTTCGGGCAGCCGTCATTGGCGGAGTCGTGCTTGGCTTCATGCTCCTCGTCGTCCATACTGCCATGTTGGCCAACTGGGACGATGTCCGTCTCATGAATATCCCGATACTTTTTGTAACGGACCAATGGAACGAGTGGCTCCAGCTATTCTTTGTTTTCGTGCTCTATTCCGAGATTTTTACCACATTGATTTCCAACGTGTTCGGGATTGGTCAGCAGCTGCGGGAATTATTGGACGTTCCGGAATCGCGGCTTTACTTGTATTTGTTCTCTACTGCTTTCGTATTGTGCCTGATTGGGTATAGTCAGTTGCTGATGTTTTTGTATCCGTTGTTTGGGTATTTGGGGTTGTCTACGCTTTGTCGGATTTCGGTTCCAGGGAATGTAATCAGAAAGCGGTTTTGATTGGATAACCATGAAATATTTCATACAACTCATTTATATCAAGATTGTTCGGATTTAAGGTGATCAAATGGGCCGTCCAAAAGTATTACCCCCGTAATTTTTTTAACAACGAGCAAAAGCCCTTCATTAAAAACGAACGAATATATTTATTTATAATAAATCGTACGGAAAATACAAACACAAACTGATTTGTTTTTCGTAATCTTTGTTCCATAAGTTGAATCAAATACGGAGCCTTCTTGTAACTCTTTCATTTTTTACAAACGCATGGTAACATTTGTCACGGCTGAACCGTCATAGATTAAGGCTAACTCATCAACCTACTAGAAAGGAATTCCTATCGTGAATTTTTCAACCCTATTAAAAACCATGCTCGTTTTGTTACTCACCTTCTTCTCTACTTCGCCAATCAAGGCTGAAGAGCAGCAAGACCCATCAAGCGAACCGCAATTACCAGTGGTGTATCAAAACCTGCAAATCCCTTCTCATTTGACAGAGCCATTCTTTCTTTTCACGAAGCAACCACTTTACAAGCACGATTCACCTCCAAAGGTTTACACCATGTCATTGGTTTCACCGTCTGGAAAAGTAATAAAAAGCAAATACCTCGCTTATAAAAGTGAAGTGTACCCGCTCCGAAATGGGTACGGCTATTTTTATAATGGCAGCTTTTTTAAGCATGTGGAATATTTGGTCTACGATAAGCAGGGCAACGTTTCACCTATGGGTACCTGTTGCGATGTTGCTTTCAAGCAGATACATGGGGAATGGTTTACGGGCACGGACTATCCGGGAAACCTGCCGTATCTGTACAATGCCAAAACAGGGAAAATTACCAAGAAGTTTCCCGACGCGGATCATCCAATCTACTTAGCCGAACCGACTGCGAAATCGTTTGAACCGTACTACTTGCCCTATGGTGAAATGGTAAAAGACGCAAAAGGGGACGAATACTACAAGATGGGCATGCGAAATATTCATGGAAAAATACTGAGCAAGCCATTTTTCGATGAATATTTCGGGTATGGTGAAGGCTGGCATCGTGTGAAAATAAATGGCCAGACACATTTTATCAGCAATGAAGGCAAAATTATGCTGAAGCCTTCCCGTAACTATAAAGTCGAATCGAATATGCACAGTGGAGCATTTATTGTCTCAGGCAAGCTGGGGAACGAAGAATTTTATGTGCTCATGAATAAAAAGGGACTCATTGTTTCCAAAAAGTATGCGTTTATCCGCCCGACATCCGATGGTCACTTTCTCGCTGTGACGAAAACCAACAAGCAATATACCTTTACCAAAATTAATGCGGCAGATAAAGTCGTATCACCGCAACAATATGTGCTAAATAAGCCAGAACTAATGAAAGAGCTCAAGCAGACGGGACAATTGTTCCATACCGATACCCAGATCATTGCGAACACAGCTAACAATCAAAGCTTCAACTTTCCACATCAATTGCTGATCACACCTACGAATGAGACAGTCGCCATCGAGTACACCATCTCGGGGACCAAAAAGATCGGCGTGTATACGCATGACGGAAAGCTGATCTATGAGGAGATTATCAAATAAGTAGGTACCAGTGAGCCTGAATTCTCTTACATTCTCATACTCATAAATAAAAGCACGACAATGCCCTGAAACAGTGGGATGGTCGTGCTTTTTCCTATTAAGTTCCTTGTACTCCCATGTGATTATTCCAATCCCGCAGGCTTTTCCCTTCCATCCAACGGATACCAGCGAAGCACATCACGCGGAGGGCTTGCCAACCCTTCCTCCAACAAGACACACTTCCAAATTTCTTCACCCGGCCCATCGGTTGTATCGCCGTCATTAATAACAGGACCATTCTCGTATACATAGTTCGATATATTACGCAGGAAACTCGCAACCTCATTCGGATCGTAGGCATCCCTATTAAAGACCGCCTCATGATCGATCACATCCAACTGCTGCATGCCGACGGTATCCATCAAGAGCCATCCCTCTGGAAGGTTGAACAACCGGACATTGGACCACAGCTCCAGCGGGAGGAGCTGTATTTGCTCATAACGTTGATTCAGCTCTTGCATCATCTCGGCAGACGCGAGGCACTCCCCATTCGGATTAAAAAAGCAAAGGGCTTCTGGCATTTTCAACAGCGACTCAGCAATAGCAGTGACCGTCATCAATTCAGGGAGCGATTGATAATCCTCAGGCAGTACAGGAGCCTGATCGTCCGACTCTCCCAACACGAAAGAGGAACGAATCCGGATAAATGCTCCGTGCTCGGATGTGGCTTGCTGCCCTTCTGGAAATCCCCACGACTGCTGAGCTGCCCGCTCCAGGCTATTCGAGAACGTAAACGGACCGAAAAAGCCCATCGACCAAGCGCCAAACAGCATTGTGTCTTCTGCCGGGTCTCCCATACTATCCGGCCAAGGCTTATCGACGACATCGACCTGGATATATCCGTTTACTTCTGGACGATATGGAATAAGCAAGCTAGGGCCGCTGAACACCCATTGGTCAAATGTTTCTATGATGTTGGCAATTTCGAATTGAACCTTGAGCATGTCTGCAATTTTGTGAATCGAAACCGCCGTTGACAGCAGGACGGCAACTCCTTGAGAATACATACCTTTTGGCATATCGTCATCTTCTTTCCAATGTGTTTTTATGAGTCATGGCGTACTTTACGTAACGGTAAACCCAATCGCTTGGAGCTCCTTGATCGCGATTTCCAGATCAACTTCCGGATTCAGCTCCATAATCATTTCTTTGGTAATAGCAGTATTTGTAAATACATGACCAATTACATCAAGCGAAACCTTCACCTCGTAATAATCCTCTGCCCACTCTACATAGTCTTCTGGATTATCATATATCATCCCAAGCAAAAAATCTGATCCGTCATTCAGCCCTTGCGGATTATGTACGTCTCCCGTCTTCCACACGTGATCGGTAGATTCTTGCCAAAGGCAAAATGTAACGTCCTCCTTGGTTAACGCTTCGTCATCGAGTCGATCAAGCAACGCTGGTGGGACTTGCTCATAGATACCAGGCCAGACCTCGTATTCTTCCCTGGCATGAGGACTCATTTCCGATTCGTGATCGAATCCTTTTACAATGACGCCCTCGGGGGTGAATAGAATGAAAAGATCGTCGCCTGAACCGTTGCTAACGCTCGCGAATGTTGTGTTTCCATCCCATTCTGGGTCGAACTGATATCTGCGCAGCCATTCCTCTTGACACAATACGATATCCAATGCGCTCAGGATAAGCAGACGCTGTTTTAATGCTGCGGGCTCCAAGAAAGGCTTAGGCCAAATGCTCATAATAGGTTCTCCTTTATGTTTGTAGATAAGAGATGCCTTTTTAATCCCAATGCAAAAAACACTCCACGGACAGCTTTTCCTTGCCACAATCTGGACAAGCTAACGAAGAACCGTGATCAAGCTCCTCATCGATAGGCATAGACGGCATTTTCTCTGAGCATCGGGGACAATCATAGCTGTTCTTATATGTATCGGTATCAGACTCCATTTGCAAAAATGTGGCATTTAGCAGGTAATTGCATTTTTCGCAAATATATAGACCTTGAAAGCAGTTATGTCTCGTGCTACTGTCCTGCATAAATTCACGAATGCGTTCCTTGCCAGCTTCATCCTCGAACCATTCCCATATTTCCGGCAATCGAATATATCTGAATCCAACGCCAACATATATTTTTTGGTTATAGGAACAATGCTGACAAAGCAGCTTATAAGCTTCTCCCACACTATTTCCCCCCTCTATTGAGGAAACTTTTTCACTATGCTAAGAATCGATCCAGCAGACTAAAACACAAATTGACCAGCACCACCACAATAACAGCCCGGACACTAGTCCCACCCAGCTTCTTTATCTCTTCTATATCAAGCGTTGTATGTTTACTGTGAGCTTTTTTAATTGTTTGCACTGCCGAAACATAGTACAAAAAATTGGCTGTCAATGCAAAAAGCACTCGTTGAGTAATTGCGAAGACAATGTATATTTCATAAAAAGTAGCATCATCAAGTCCAACGAAACCCAATAGCAAACCTACACATAGATTCACAGAATAAATAATAATTGCAAGCAGATACATCTTTCGGTAGGCAAACCATGCTTCTCCAAAAAGTGCAGCTCCCCAATTCCATGAGAACCCTTTTGTACGCCACACATCCAGATAGTACTTATGGTGGTGGACATAAGCAGATAAAAAATTTAGCGTTAGTTGAGTATCCAAGTATTCCCCTCCAAATCTATCGTGCTTTTCTAACCGATTATTGTAATCTGCCAATCCACTTATCTATCTGTTCATTCCCGAAAATGATTGTTTGGACTCCATACTTTGTTGACCAAAACAGCCAACACCACTTTGCGACTTCTTCATGGGAGAGTGTTCTCGTTCTTGAACGTTCAAGTAGTTGACAAAGACTCTCTTTGCTATGAGGATATTGCCCCAGATTGATCATCTAATACATTCACTTCCATGTTGGATTCAACCCCAAAGCTTCAATGCCCTTGAATTATACCAAAAATAACCACCCCATTCGACACCGAACCCAATCTTGTTTGACTTATCCCTCTAAGGACAGCAGCTTGCGTTAGATACCCATACAAAAAGACACTAGTAGAACGACTCTAGTGTCTTTTTAATCCAATATGTTGCCGTATAAACCTAGCTTTTACATACGCGGGCCAAATTTCACTTTTTTCTTCGACCATCCTCTATTATTCGGTTTGACTCAAATAATCGCGAAGCTTGCCGATCATTTTCTCATCCATGTCAAAAACATAGTGAGGCTCCAATTCTTTCCTCAATTTGTCCACCAGCATCAGCGCATGCGTATAGGCTTGTTCCAACTCCTCTTTCCGTAACCTTGCTGTGATCAATGCGTATTCTTTGTAGGCTTCAGGACTCAAGTCTCTCTCCAAATTCTTCGTGCTGTTTAGCCACCGCTCTACATTCTGCTCATTGATTCTAAGGAGCTGCAACATATACTTTTGCACATAGGTTAACACCTCTAAAGATCGTGCGAGTTCTCCTCTTCTCAACACGTTTATTCCCAACAACCAAGCGTTAACAAAGTTATGGAAAGCAAAGGAAACATTTTCATCTGTCATTCTCTCTGGACCTTTGCCCCCTAAATAATCCAGATATTCTCGCAGCATTCCTGTGTTGTCGTAAATAAACATGGAGTTTGTATCAGGGAAAACTCCCGTCGGCTTGAAGCTTTTTATGATTTCGATTTTTGAGGCTGGCAAGAAATGAAACTCACCTCGGATTAAGTTGGAAAAAATCACGACTTCGGTTCCATGTTCATTGAAAAACATCAAATCGTATGGAGCGATATTGGCGACCCATTGTGTGGATTGAAAAGTCTCAAAAGAAGGGTCTTCTATAAAAATATAAAACTCAACATCTGAATATTGATCTCCCTCTCCCTTCGTAAAGGAGCCGTACATCATACATGATGTGACTTGGGTATCTTGCTTACAAGCTTCTTGAACCGCTTCGATAATCTGCTTCTGTTTTAACATTCCACACACTCCTTTTCAAAAATTTTACAACAGAATTTTCTTTCGGTATACCGTTTACCTAATTTTTGGAGAGCCCTTGACTTTCACATTAGCGTGAACGTTTAGACTACGTTCAGAAAGATAACTCATTCACTCAAGGAGGAACAGAAATGAACAACTATACAGGGAAAAAAGCAGTCGTAACTGGAGGTACACATGGTATGGGCTTGGCCGTGGCAAAAGCATTGCTGGCAGGCGGCGCCGAGGTCATCGTCTCTGGTCGCAATCCGAAAAATGCGGAAGATGCAAAACGTGAGCTGGGCGAACGGGCACATGTTGTGGTGTCTGATGTATCGAGTATGAAGGATGTGCAAGCATTCGGAGACTATGTTGAAAAGCATTTTGGCAAGATCGATTTTCTCCATGTGAATGCAGGCACTTCCATTCTGGAGCCTTTTTTGGAAGTCACTGAGGAGACTTACGATCAGATTTTTGAGGTAAATACGAAAGGGGCATTTTTCACCGTCCAGCGCTTGACGCCGCTTATTCATGAAGGCGGTTCGATTGTATTTACATCTTCCGTAGCAGATGAAGGCGGCTACCCCGGCATGAGCGTATACAGCGCATCCAAAGCGGCATTGCGTTCCTTGGCCTCCGGATTTGCGGTGGAGCTGCTGGACAAGGGGATTCGCGTCAATGTTGTGAGTCCCGGTTTCATTGATACGCCATCTATGGGAGTTGCCGGTTTTACGGATGCAGAACGCGTTACCTTTCAGGAGCTTGGCGACAAGGTTACACCAATGAAACGTCATGGATCATCAGAAGAAGTGGCCAAAGCTGTTCTATTCCTCGCCTTTGACGCTACCTTTACGACTGGTGCGAGGCTAACTGTGGATGGTGGCATCGGTCAAAACTTGCATTCCTTGTAAAAAGACGGCCCCGGAGCAACTGATCGCTTCGGGGCCGTGACCATGACCATGAACTAGCTCGTAACCTTTTTTCCACGGGTAATGGAAATTTGCCTCTCCAGGGTTTTCTTCCACTCCTGGAGTGCCTCAATTTGTTCGTTCACTCTGCTGAGCTTTTGTTCATAAATCGCCAGCATTTCCTCGCAATATTCGTAATCGTCGGGTGATGCCACTTCCCCTCTGAACACCGTTTTGATTTCATCTGCTGTTAAGCCCAGCTTCAAATACAGTTGAATCATCTTAACACGGTTGACTGCCGATTCATTGAAATAACGGTAGTCATTTTCCAGTCGTTCTGCCTGTAGCAAGCCCTTTTCTTCATAATGGCGGATTGACCGGGTACTGACATTGGTTAATTGGGATAATTCGCTTATTTTCACGCTGCAAAGGTCCTCCTCGTATGAGATTGCTATCCCAATTATATGCCAAAATGTCAGGGTATCCATATCGATTTGATTACGAATCGATCCTTGTATTTTCGCTGATTTTTGACCTGCTTTTGACGAAAAGCAACGTTGCTCCCATCAGCATCACAAATAATGCTACTACGGCAAAAGGCAAATACTTGTTCAGCTGGTAAAGACTTGTGCTGAGAATCGGTGCGATGACAGCGGAGATTCCTTGAACCGATGCAACAAGCCCCGCAACGCCTCCTTGCTGTTCACGATCAACAGCAAGGGAAGCCCCTGCCATAAACCCAGGCATCATGAGCCCAGCTCCTACACCAAACAAGAAAAAGGCTGCGTAATAGATGATCACATTGATGAAGAAAAGAAAGAGAGACAAGCTGATTATTAAGAGCACTGCCCCGCAAAGAATGAGCGATCTCGGTTGCCATTTTGGATTTTTCATTTGCAGTCCTTGTGTGACAATCATCGCTACGCCAGAAATCATAAGACCTACTGATAACATTCTGGCGGTTTCCTTTGTTGTCAAAGACAACTGATCCTGAAAATAAAACCCTCCAACGACTTGTAAGGTGATAATGCTGAGCATCGTTGCCAAACCGGCAAACAAATATAAGGGGAGACCCTTTTGAAAAGGATTTACCTTGGGAGGTTTTTCGTGAATAATGGGTTTTTGAGCCGGAATCAAGAAGCATACGATGCCTAATGCGACAAGCGGCAACAGTGCACCAATGTATAACGGCCAGATCAGACCGATCAGCGCAAAGGCTGCAGCAATCGCTGGACCCAGAACAAGACCCATCCCATTGGCTGCACCGATTAAAGCCATTCCTGCCGCTCTGCCATTTTCGCTCGTAATATCCGCTATATACGCCTGCGCGGCAGATGGAACCGCCGGGATAAACATACCGATCAATCCCCGTGCCACAATGAGCAATACAACGAGAAGCCCGCCACTAAGTACCTGCGATAATCCTGCATACATGGTCGCTGTGAACAAAACATAGCTCACAAACATTCCGAGGAAACCAATGACAATGACCGCTTTCCTTCCCTTAAGATCACTTAACCGCCCCCAGACAGGCGCCATCACAGCCATTGCAATTGAACCGAGTGAAATAATGATGCCAGAGTGAATTTCACTAAGGCCTAATTCACGGATAAGCGGTGGCATTACAGGGACAATAATCATCAAGCCCACCATCGCGACAAATACACTCAAAAATATACTAAAACGGATTCGAAACATCGCACATCCTTCTCCTTCCATAGCGCACGCTTTTTATCAAAATCGTAAGAGAAATACGTGATCGCTACTACCTAAGAACGGAGAGTTTATGCCCCGAAACGGATTTTGTTTGTCGCTGTGCTTGATTAAATCTTTTCCGCATGCTATTACAGTGGATCCAAGTCCGTGAAAAGTTGCCGTCCGTGTTCCGTCTTCACCGCGTTTACGTGAAACCGATGACTTCCTTATGAAAAAAAGAGACACCCAGTATCCCTGTAGTGTCTCATCCACGCTCTCTTTTTCGAACTACCATTTTTTCTTAGGTGGACATATTGGTGGCGGAAATGTCGGTTTTGGTGGTGGGGTCGGTGCTGGGGTCGTTGGAATAGGAACTTGTTGATCCTGCAAAACTTTTAGACCAAGACGCAGAACGATTTTTTCACGGACGGTCGAGAAAGTTTTGGTTGTGTCTTTGCACCGCTTACTTTCCAAACCGATGTCTAATTCGGTGAATTCCGTGAATACCAGCTCACAATACGGTCTCTCGTTGTAAAATTTTCGGTTGCCGAACAAACCTACGTTAATCTTGGCCGCATGACCTGATTTATTCAAATATTCTCCGTGTGACTCGAAATCTGGTGCCAGTTGCAACGTCGGTCCCGTAGCCGGAAAGGTCAAATCCGTACAGAAATCGAATGGTATCAGCGCCGTTGTATGTCGTACATCACCGCATACAGCAGTTCCTGTGGCTTGATCGACTGTGGTGTACTCGATATTTTTGCGAATAAAACCACTGACGAACAACTTTGCAGACAACGGGTTGAATGTAGGAACCAGCTCACATTGCTCCAGAATGACACTCTTCAATACCCGAATGATCTCAAGTGCAGGCCTCTCCAAATGGACATTAGCCTCCACACATACGACAACAGCCGTTTCTGCCAACGTTACAGGTACTTTAATCGTTTTAGGAAAAATGGTTTCGGTGGAAGCCATTCCAAACACACGGGCGTTTTCCACCGTGCAGCTATTTTGCGTAACTTGAGTTTGGCCACAATTACAGCCTTCGCCATGTATACCCATCTTTACACTCCCCTTTATCACCAACCTGTTCTCTTTATATTATATGGACTAGACTCAATATGGATTTGGCTGATGCCAAGCGTTATCTGCCCTTTTTTCTAGTAAAGACTGTTTACCTTTTTCGCTATGTATGGAGGCGGAACGGGAACCAGTTGTTTCCGATACCACCATACACGACCGCTAATGGTTGCCAAGCCGCTGAACTCTTTCCATTCCGATTGCGAATGGGTGAGCGGATCTGCCATGATGTTGATTTGCCATTCTCCCGTCTCTACCCATCTATTCGTTGGACAAGATGGTGCTGTGAGGACAAGTGCGCTTGTTCCTACATTTGCCTGCGGTAAGGATGGTCGTAATACTGTCGAGGTAAATGGAATGCGAATCGTCTCATGCTCTAATTTTTCCGAATGAACAGTGACCCCCAAACCCTTGATTTCCAACTCACCTGACAGCCAGACGATCTTTTTGCTATCATCGTGGCGAACGTGCTGGACATCGATCTTAATTTGGCATTCCACCTCTTTCCACTCAAGCTTCCAGGGTACACGTAAGGAATGGGCCCACTCGACGTCCCAAATTTCTTCTAGGAAAGCAACCTGCATGAACGATTGACTCGCACGTTCCACGTAGACTACTTTTGCTTGAATGGGTTCTTGCTGAGCACTGTTGCTATCTTGTTTATGTTCCTTGGCATCCATAGGGGTGGGGGTGGTAGTGGGATGCGGGGAGACTTGTTCGGTAGCTGTCTGATTGACCGGAGGCGTAGATACGTGGTTTCGCTTGCCCTTAGGTTTCTTGGACCGATACATTTTCTGCTTATCCATGGCACTTGTCTGAGGCTGCATCTGTTCCTTCGGTGTGACAAAGAGGAGCGGGAGTGATGCACTTGACTTTTTCAAGGAGCCTCGCTGTTTAAGGATTGGTCTTCTATTCTTAGGATTTTTCTTGACGTTTGGCATGTCCTCACTCCTTTCCATCAAAATACACCTCTCTTTATCCATACGTGATCGCCCGTCTGGTTGTATAGACACTTGCCCTTTCGGCAAACAATTCGTCTTCCGCAGTTGCCCGCCTTGCCAAAATTATGTATCTCCGACAGATCACCCCCCCTTGCTTACAACAAAAAGACACCCGCCCTTGTAACGGATGTCTCGCTCACTACGTTTCTTCATTGCTCAGCTTTTCTTTTATTAGGTAACGGCATTTCACTTGTCCTTCTGCCATACACGAGGTACGCTCTACATGCGCGTCTACTAGCGATTCAAACAAGGAGAGCTCGCATTGACATGCTTGGCGAAAGCGAATGGCTACTTGTAAGAGAGGACAATTTGCTTCTTCAAGCGTATACAAACCCTCCCTGATTTTTTCCAAGTGAGGCATGAATCCTTCTTCATTTTGTATGCTCGCCAATATTTTCACTCGCTGGTCAAAACCTTGTCCTCTCATTACCTCCCGATAGTTTTGTAACACACGTGCCATCCGCTTCTCAAATAGTTGATCGACAAAAGCTTCCCCATACAAATCCTGAATGCCTGCCACCATTTCTGTAGCCAAATCGCTGTAGTGACGTGGAAATAAATATTCCGCAGTATTCGTCAGATGATACACATAGGCTGGTCTGCCCGTTCGCTTACGAACGATTCGAGACTCAATATACCGCTCTTTATGCAAAACATCTAAATGCTTACGCACCGCGACTTTTGTTATGCCGAGATGCTTTGACAGTTCTTGGACATCGACCGAACGGCGCTTCTTAAGCAATATCAAAATTTCACGCCGTTTTTCCTGTTCCTGAAAATAGACCGCATGTCTGTTCATTGTTGGACCTGCCTCAACGGATTGCTTTGTTATACAAACGATTGACTTCCTCCCAATTGACCACATTCCACCACGACGAGACAAAATCAGGACGTTTATTTTGGTATTGCAAGTAATAAGCATGCTCCCACACATCTACGACCAATATGGGCGTTTTCTTTTCCATAAAAGGAGTATCCTGATTAGGCGTGCTCATCACTTCCAACTTGTCTCCGTTGACTACAAGCCATCCCCATCCTGATCCGAAACGACTCACAGCCGCTTTTGTCAATTCATCCTTCATTTGCTCAAAACTTCCGAAATACTTCTCGATCCCTTTCGCAATATCCCCTGTTGGTTTCCCGCCGCCAGTCGGACTCATGATCGACCAATACAAGCTGTGTCCATAATGCCCGCCTCCATGATTTCGAACTGCCATGCGGATGTCTTCCGGGATATCCTCCAAGTTACTGATTAGTTCTTCGACTGACGCATTCCTGAACTGCGAGTAGTTTTCTAAGGCCTTGTTTAAGTTGGCTATATACGTAGCGTGATGCTTTCCGTGATGAATTTCCATCGTTCTCGCATCCAGATAGGGTTCCAGCTCATCATAGCGATATGGCAGTTCCGGTAACGTATAGGCTTCCATTTCCTCTCTCCTCCAATCTTGATTGTCGGTTACAAGCCTAGTTTACAAGATGAAAAATATTTTGTACATAGCCAAAAATGTTTCCTTAATGCAAAATATAATTATGTGGGAAGCTTGCATTGCAAAGCATACCGCTCTGTTGTAAAATATCGACAAATTATCTTTCCTAAAGGAAACAATTTTTCCTCTATTCAAATCTTTAGTACAGGAAGGAATATGATTCCATGAACGTTGTATTGGAAAAGGAACCTCCATATCCTGTTTTTCAGCCCCTAGTGCATTTGACGACAGGACAATTTTTCGGATATGAAGCACTTCTTCGCTCAGCTTCACACCGTACACCAGAAGTCCTTTTTCGAAAGGCTCGTGCAGAAGGATGCTTATATGAATTGGATACGCTGTCGATGAAAAAAGCAATGGATTCATACTTTACGAGGGTGACTTTTCACGATCACGTCCCGCTCTTGTTCATCAACGTGTTTCCTTCTACGTTGTTGAACCCTTCCTTCCTATCGTTTATTACGGAGGGGTTGTTTGGATCGTGGAACCGACGAGTTGTCTTGGAAATTAACGAGGCCAATGAAGAAGACAAGATGTGGGAGATAAGATTGTTGGGGCAAAAAATACGTGAGCTGCGTCAGCATGGATTTCTGATCGCATTAGATGATGTCGGTTCGGGTGCCGCTTCTTTAAAAAAGATCGTGGAGTATGAACCAGATATCGTTAAGCTCGACAGGTACTTTGGCAAGCAATTGTCCTCCATACCGAATAAGCAAAAGCTCGTCTCGCTTTTCGTCCAATACTGCCAAGATCATACGCAGCTTGTACTGGAAGGAATCGAAGAGCCGGAGGACTTAGCTGTCGCTTTGGCGCTTGGGGTACCTGTTGGTCAAGGGTTTTTGCTGGGGCACCCAGAACCACTTCAAGTAACATCAAAAAGACGATGAAAACTTTCTCATCGTCTCTCGTGTCCGACTATTTTCCTGCCGGCTCCATGGAAGCATTCCGTACATGAGCCACATATTCTTCTGCAGTGTATGTAAGCGAAAGCAAAATCCCTCACAAGGAGGGACTACAGACGAAACATTTGCTGTTCCGCGTATTGTACCAAACGCTTCGTCATCTCTCCGCCGACAGAGCCATTTTGACGTGCCGACGTATCTGCGCCCAACTCGACTCCAAATTCAGCAGCGATCTCGTACTTTAATTGATCTAATGCTGCACGAGCTTGTCCATACACCAAGGAATTCGAACGTGCCATTGCTGTTCACCTCTGGTTGTCATTGATTGAGTGATGGTAGTATGTGCAGATTATGGGAGTGTATTCAAACATGCTCCGACCGCAGTCTTTGTTCTTTGGAAACGACACCACTCACCACGTAAACTGGCGCGCCTTCCTCCGAATACACTTTTCTGGCAATGTTCGTTTGCTCCCATTTTTCTAATAACATTGCTGCCTCATCCATGGTGATCCTGGCATTGTAAGCCAACTCGTAAACAGCTACAGCACCGCCCTTCTTCGTAGCTACTTGCAGTGCGATTCGCTCGATTCTCTCTAGCTCCGGTTTTTGTGAGAAGGCAAAATAACCGTAGATTCCTCCTATGATGGTACAAGCGAGAATGAAGATAAGGCTGTTCCAATGTACAAGGGCATAGCCGCCTACATAGCTGAAGACAAATGCTAAACAGCTAAACAGAAGAAATTTCGACCTTTTATCGATCCATGCAGGGATCGGATTATACTCTTCGTCGTATTCGTACACTTCCGACTCATCCGTATAATTGGGAAAGAGATAGATGATTCCCCCGTCTTCTTGATGCGTAATCGAGCAGTAATTTCTTTTGTGCCATTTATCGATCATAGGCTCCATCGATTGATAGCTTTCATGCGTATAATAAGGAATCTCTTTCGGATTGAGTTCCCCTTCATTATCCATGACATACGTCAAAACATCGTGTTCCGAATGGCGTTGATCCGCCTTTCGATGGGAGGACAATAGGTAACGTCCGATAAAAACGAGAAAGATGAGTGCAGTAATTGCAGCATAGAGATACTCGCTCAGGTTTAGTAAGATCTGTTCTTCGGAGATCATAATCAATGTGCCAATAACTGTAAGTAAGACACCACGAACGATTCTTTTTTTGCGTATGCGCTGCGTTCGTTCGAGCTCTAGTGTTTCCTCATCATCAGCCTCCTCGTTATCGTCACTTTCATAAGGCATTTGTCCGTATACGTGATCATCCAACTGATAGACGGCCATCTTGCCAGGTAAGGAGGACGTCCTCAGAACCTTTCGTTGTTCCATCTCTTTCAGAATTTGCTCACACTGCGATAGCGGCAACTGCGACTCCAGAGCAAACGATGCAACAGTGACGACTCCATGATTACGATTGGCGACCGTCATTGCAACGGCTTGCTGTGTTCGTTGCATTTGCCTTTTTGCCAGTCTTTTTCCTTCCATGTAAAAGAACGCGTAGCTAATGGAAATGAGACTCATGAAAATTGCTAAGAAGATTGTGTTGTCTAAGATTTGATAGATGCCATCAATGACAAAATAACCGATAAACAAGCCAAGTATGAGAAAAACGCCAATAACAAAAAGAATCACCAAGCTCCCTAAAAATTTATTCATTCGCCCCTCATTCCTCACCTTCAGTAAAACCCGCGAAATAATAAAGAATGTCACCCTTCTCGGTTACACTTAGGTCAGCGAAACCGTCTTTTTGAAGCTTACTTAAAATATTTTGGGCTTTTTGTATCGTAAGCGCAGATTGGGACGCGATATCCGCTGCCGTCACATAGCCCTGCTGATCACGCGCAAGGGAAAGAATAAACAGGATGTTCTCAGACTCGAGGCTTTCACGAAACTTGAGCTTTTTAAGCCCTTTTGATTTTGCCCTTTTGTATTTGATTTCAAGTGGCAGTCCAAGGATGAAACCAAGTGTCATGGCATTCACCACATAATGTAAGGCTGTCATTTCATAAGGAATGTACGCTTCATATCTGTCCCCATAAAAAAAGAGCAAAAAACCTTCCACATAAGGTTGTAGGATCGGCTGCATCCAGAGAGATAACAACCAAATGCAAATTATCATCCCAAAAACAATCATGAAATCCCTTCTTTATCACTCTATTTTTTTCCATGTTTCTCGAAGCCAACCCTGGAAGGGAGATTCTTTACATCCTCACTATGATAAGCATGGATGATATCCGGTACATACGCTTCCGTCAATCGAATGCCTTCAAGAATCATTTCCTTTTCTTCTTTTGACACGCTGAAAAACGGGGCACCGCATTTTTTGCAAGCCATCACCCACCGATCCTCTAACTTTTGCAGGCGTTTCATATCCCATTGCACGTCTTGCTCACATGTTGGGCATGCAATGATTTTCATCGTCTTTCCCTCCTGTCCGCACAGCTTCCTTTTCTTGCATTTTACTAGAATGCACAAAAAAAGACACTAACCCGTGTTAGTGCCTTCTCATGTAATCGATGCAATGGGTAGATTCCTAAGGTGACGAGAATCCCCCCATATATGTAAAGCTTATCTCCCGAACCTGCACCTGTTGCCTGCCAACCGGACTTTCCAGCACAACAGAATCGTGTGGAGCCGCTAGCAGTAGCTGCCTGCCTATGGGCGATAAGAATGAAATTCTGTTGTTATCCGGGTCAATGTCTGTGGGATAAACCACCGTAAATGACTCCTCAAATTGATCTTCTTCAAATAGTACTTTTACGCTGCTGCCTAATAACGTAATTGCTTTAAGTGATTGAAAGAGTGCACTGTCTTCTTTGGCCAGAAGGCTTTCAAGTGTTTGCTTGTAACGCTCGACAATCTCATCGATGGCTTGCTTTTCTTTCCCATAATTGCGTACATATTGATCGTAAAAAAGAGAATACTGCTCGTCAAAAAAGACCAGCTGGTTGATCAGATGACTTCTGGTGCCATTCAAAATACTAGGGTTCATAGTAGATTTCACCCCCCAGTTGCTTTTCATAAACATGTTTGATGAACGTAATGTTCTTCATCGGAAAAACCCTCCTTAAAAAAATAGCCCCCGAAGGGACTCTCATCATTGTATCAATAATTTCAAAATGATTCCATCGACTGTTTAGAAATGCATTTCAATCGCCTTTTCCTTTACCAGAGCTGCTACCACTTGCTGTTGTACCTCCTCTTCCACTTCTTTGAACGTCACTTTATAGCAGACATCCTCTTTTAGCCAAAAATAAGTATGGTTGAATTTCTCTTTTGGGGTACTCATTGTATCATCGATTTTATACGGTGCTGTGCGGAATACTTCTTGGCCACTGATGTTCAAAGGAGTGACAGGAACTTCAAATTTTACCCCGTCTATTCTCTCAAAAGGGACCTTTTTTGTTTTTCTCATGTTTTCCACAATGGATTTGTCCTTGATTTGGGCAAACAGCACAATCGTTTTTGGTTTTTCAGGATTTTCAAACGTGATATGAATGGTGCGCTTGTGTTTATCCTCTTCGTTTTCAGGGTAACTAAAATTGAGCTTTTTACTGACATAAGCATCTGTCGCTTTATAACCGGATGGCAAATCCAAAGGAAAAACGGGAGCAAAGCCGATTATTTCTGAGAAATACTCCAGATCCTCTAAATCAAGGATGTCGCTATTCATAAAGTTGTAATTGACGTACCTTTTTCTCAGTTCTTCATTTGGCGATTGAAACGATCCGATGATTTTTACGATCTCCTCATTTTCTAAGTGGCCATCTACTTCGATAGAATAATAGAGACCTTCATCACTCCAGAAATATAATACTTCTTGATCGATAGAACCTTCACCAGAAGTTGTCTTTCTTATGATAACTTTTACGGTTTTTCCATTCGCGGATAGGTCTTCTTCTGCTGAGAGTGTGGAGATGGTACTACCGTCTTCCGATCTTACTTGTAAAGATTCCCGGGTCCTTTCGACTGTGCTCGTTTCTATTTTGAGCCGGGTGTCGGGACTTTGAAAAAAATGGAGCACGCTGTTATCCAAAGGTTCAGATTCCTCCGAGCGATAGATAATGCTGTTTTGATAGGTAACTTCTGGTGGCAAATAAGACGGAACTTTGAAAGTAAAACCAGCAAGTTTTTCAGCTTTTTCCAGCCGAGTCGTCCCCTTGACGGGTGTTTCCCCAAACAAGGGGCGCATTTTATCCTCTTGTTTTACAGGCATCTGAAGTGTTGACGGCTCTGCTGCGTTTGTAAGTGTGACTGCACTAATAACTAGCCCGCATGCAATGGCTACTGCTGATAACTTTGCGGAGCCTTTTTTGAACGTGGAAATCATTTGAATTCTCCTTTTCATTTGATTAGAATGATGGGAATGGTGAAAATAGAGTGGATACGGCATGGGTCTTTTCTCTGAAATCTGTCTCGCAAATGAAAGCAGTGTCATGCCATAGGGAATCGATTCTTTTTCCCCCAGAATCTCCAAAACATATTCATCACACGCTAGCTCCATATCTGCCTTCATTTTTCGAATCCATACCCATACTAGCGGATTCATCCAATGGATCGCGAGTGCGAGGGAGCCGAGGAAGCTCCACAGCAAATCTTTTCGTTTGTGGTGAGCGAGCTCATGTGCAAAGACGTGATACAGCTCAGCATCTGACAACGATTGGTATACATCCCGCGGACAATAAACCCATGGTGAAAAGATCCCCGAGATTAGCGGTCCCTTCGCAAGTGTTCCTGTATAGACGGGCATTTCCCTTTTTACTCCAAACCTCTCTCTGCACGCATTCATGATGGTCGTTACTCTTTCATCTGTCACCCGCATCAAAAAGCGTTCTTTGGTGTGCATGTCATACAGGTAAATGAATAGTCTCGCTAACAAAATGACTACGCCGATAAGCCACACTACCGCCAAAATCTGAATATAGGCAGCATGAGTGGATGCAGTGCCCATTTTATTATCCTCGGCAGCTTCGACTTGCATGCCCCCGCCATTCTCTCCTTGTACAGCCAAGCCAGTGTTAGCTGGAACGCCACGAGGTTCCGTTTGTATCACTTCTGGTGCGGTAGAGGCAGAGAGCGGCTGGGCGACCGATATCCCGTTACTTGCCAACCCGTTACTCGCCCAGGAAATCCAAGTGAAGAGGCTAAATGAACTCTCCGGCAGCACAGGAATCATTAGGCGAGCCAAAACGATGAACCATAACAAATGATGCATGCGCCAGCTGATCGCTTGGCGAACTCCTTTTTTTATGGCTACCAGCAAAATAGCTACCAGGCTCGCCCCCAGCGAAGCATAGCATATCCACAAAAAAACATTCCCTAGAATATCCATTTACTGCTCCCTCATCACTGCTTCTTCTTTTGTTTTTCTGTCAGTATTTTTTGCAGCTTGTCGATTTCTTCGTTGGATAACTGCACATCTTCGAGAAAATTGGTCATCATCGTGCCTGCTGCCCCGTTAAATACTCGTTTCAAAAAGGATTCGCTTTCCGCACGTTTGCATTCATCTTCTTGGACGAGTGGGAAATATCGGTAGCTGCGGCCAGATTTTTCATAGCTGATTGCCTTCTTTTTGAGCAGCCTGTTCAAAAACGTGCGTACCGTTTGCTCTGTCCATTCGATATCGGCTGGTAAGCGCTCTATGATTTGCTCCGCTGTCGCTGGGTGGTCTCGCCAAATCACCTTCATAATTTCCCACTCAGCCTCCGATATTTTCGGCATGTTGCTCATCACGTTGTCACCTCTTAGATTTACAGTTGTAAATTTAACTTCTGATAAAATATTACAATTGTAAATACAAACTGTCAACCATCTTTTTCCAAGCATTCAAAAAACGGCAAAAAAGAAGCACAGTGGAAATGAATGCTCCACCGTGCCGTCTCTTTCCCGTTTTTTATTGTCTGACCATACCTGGTTGAAGCTCAGCTTTTCCGTATGGATTACCGCCGATCAATACGATTTTATCATCTTCGGTGACCAGCACATGATAATGCGAGCCTGGTCCTTCAATCGCATAGTTATACGAGGAGGAAATCAGTTTAACGGGAGCCGCCACTTTTTGCTTTTGAAGTGGTTCCCAATCATGCTCGAAGATTTGCCCATCCTTAGTAATCCGTAAACGTCCGCTTATCATAGCAATGCCTTCCTCCGTTTTGGGTTCCAGCTTCGCTTTGATGGCTCCAGCGTCATTTCCTTCGTTCTCAGGGTAAACCTGAATTTCCTGAACCTTGCCTGCATCATTGATTGCCCAAACGGATGCGATATCCTTTGTATGACGGACAAAATATTCAGGCGCAAGCTCACGAATTCCTTCCAAACCAGCTATTGGCGCAAATGAAGTGAACGGTTCATCATTCTTCTGTTCTGCGTACAATACCTGACCATTTTTCGTCACAGCAAAGAACGTATAAAGATTGGCATAAAGCTTGGTTACGTCCGCAGCCATTTTTGGATCGATCTTCAGGGTTTCTACTTTTTTGGGGCGCAAGTTCTTAATGATATATCCCCCACCGCGTTCTGCGGAATCATAACGGAATTCCACAGTCAGGAATTGGTCATCTTCCGTACGCAACAAGAGATGCTTCTCTCCACCAACAAAATCCTTGATGCGAGAAGGCAACGCCAATGTGTCACAGCTGCTAAATTCACTTGTCCACAACTGGATTTGTCCCTTCTCATTCAAGGTAACCGGAGAATCCAGGATGCTATCCATTGTTTTTACTTTCGCAGGTCCTTTCACTTCATATGGCACACGATCGGCGCCAAAACCCCATACAGAACCATCCTTACGAACGAAGTACGGTCGATCCAGCTCGGTTACTACCTGTTTTACATCACGTAATTCGCCCAATTCTGTCCATTTGTCAAAGGTAACAGGGATTCGCCCCAGTTGTCCTGTCATATTGCTGCCGAATGAATAGACGTTCCCTTTTTTATCGAGAGCAATCACATGGTCGGTACCCGCTTTTACGTCTGTAACATCAGCAAGACCTGCTATTTTGACAGGCTTCTCGATCTCATTTTCCAGATTCGCACCGAGCATTCCAAGTGTATTATGTCCCCAGCCCCAAACAGTTCCGTCCGCTTTTACGATCAAGTACAATCCTTCTCCGCCAACTGCCATCCGCGTGGCACCATCAGCATCAGCAGCACGCACTACTTTTTCATTTTCTTTTGCATCGTAGCTGTACACTTCGCCCTTTTCTGTTTGGATCAAGGCGCGATCCTTGTAATCCACGGCTACCTGTTTGACTTTTCCGGGGATATCCATTACCTGCAGATTTTCAGTGTTCAGCTCTCCGGATTTGCCATCGAGATAAAGAAGCTTCCCTTGGTCATCTACCAGAAACAAGGAAAAGGCTGAGCTCTGCATGTCACGGATATTCGAGAGCTTCGTCACCTTTTCGGCTGCTTTCGCTCCTTTTTCCCATTTCAGTACAGTACCGTCTTCTTTCAGTAAAAAGAGTACGCCTTCATGAAGGTCGAGCTGTTGAATGTTCTTGATTTTATCCAGACCGGCCAGTTTTTCTGGTGCTTTCTTCTCATCGATCCGCCATACTTCACCGGTGCTCGTGAGGACATAATCCGTCATGACTTGCTTGGCATCTTTGATCCCGGCTAGCTTGTGCGGTTCATACTTCTTGTCAGATTGAAAGCCCCATTTCCACACTTGACCATCCTCGGTGAAGGCATAAGAAATGCCTGGCCTCCATCCATAGCCTGCTTCATCAAAAATGACGCCTGTTGCAATCGAAGTAATCCCTTCCAGCACTGGCTTATTTTCCAATTCCTTCCACGGCTTTGGTGTCATGTTCGAAAGATCCGCTTTCGCATTATTTTGACTGCAAGCCTGTAGCTTCACCTCGGTATTGCCCGTCGCGCCAACCGATGCTTCTACTTTTTGGGTAGCTACCTTTGCAGGGGATGCAGCAACGACCCCACCCATCGTCAATAGGGAGAGTACCGCGGTATAGCTCAATAATGCTACCCATTTCTGTGTTCGTACCATCATGAATCTCCTCGCCATCGTCTAATGTAAACAATTGTAAGACGCTGGCAACTCGAATTGCGTCACTGTTTTTTCGATTACTTTAGCACGCTTCTCACTGTTTCAGTCCAGATATCCCTCTGATCGAGCTCAATCCCCATCAGCATGTAATTACTGATGTTATCGACGACGAGTGCTAGAATATGAGCTTTTGCTACGACACGATCAGGCTTGACGACACCTAACTCTATCCCTCGCTCCAGTAAGGAGGTAAAGCCCTGCAAAAAATCTTCTTGCATCAGACGCAGCTTGTCACGGTACTTCTCTTTTTGACTGACAGACAGCAGAAATTGATTGAAGACACGTAAAACAGCATAGTCCTCTTCCTCGCTCGGCAATAGCTTCAACCCATTTTCGATAAGGAGTTCCGCGAAATTATCAGCTGTAAAATGCGTTATCGTGAAAAAATGGGAAAATGTATAACTTCCAAACAGTTGATCAAACAAATAATCGAGAAGTGCTTCCTTTGATGCAAAGTGGTAGTAGATCGCCGGCTTCGTGATCCCTACTTCTGTAGCAATCATCGTCAGACTCGTCTTTTCAATCCCATGCTCCGCAAACAATTGAAAGGCTGCATCTACAATATGTTGATGTGTTTTATTATCCTTTGACATGAATGTCGTCTCCTTTGGTAAATCGATCCGATACGTTTTAGCCTACTGATTGTTAAGTAAAATTGCAACCAGATACAAAGAAGAGCTTTACCATGGATTCGGCAAAGCTCCGCTGTTCATTCATTTCTGTTGTTTATTGGGTCATCAGTAAGGCTTAGACGGGCGAGACTCCTGTTCGGCTTCCTTGACAGCCGCTCCGGGATTCGTTGCGCCCATCGGTCCGCCCATCTCTTTGCTGTTTCCGCCATTGCCCTGTGCGATTCCAGCTTTCAAACGCTGACCGTACTCCTCGTCACATTGCGAGAAGTAGCCAAGCATTTTCTCTTGAATGCGAGGATCACAGGAGAGGAGTGCATCCGTTAGATTGGCAAGGAGGTCTTCTCTTTCCCAGTCTTCCATGAGGCGATAACGTTCTCCCGCTTGTTTGAAATCGTTGGTTCGATCAATCCTTTGACGAACGACCTTCCCTTCCACTTCTGGCTGATGATCAGGAGCTGCTTGCCTGGCTTCCTGCAATCCGCCAATCGTTGACGGCTCGTAGTTAATATGCCGCTGGGTCCGATCGACTCGATACAGCATTTGACCGCCTTCCTGATTCGTAGCTACATGCTTTTTGGGAGCGTTGACCGGAAGCTGCAAATAGTTGGCGCCAACCCGGTAACGTTGCGTATCAGAGTAGGAAAAGGTCCTTCCTTGCAGTAGCTTGTCATCAGAAAAATCAAGTCCATCCACTAAAACACCTGTCCCAAAAGCAGCTTGCTCAACCTCAGCAAAATAGTTATCCGGGTTTCTGTTCAAAACCATTTTGCCTACCGGAAGAAAAGGGAACTGATCTTCAGGCCATATTTTCGTAGGATCAAGCGGATCAAAATCGAGCTCAGGATGATCGTCATCACTCATGATCTGGACGCACATTTCCCACTCCGGATATTCTCCTCGCTCAATTGCTTCATACAAGTCCTGCGTGGCATGATTGAAGTTTTTCCCTTGTATTTCTTCCGCCTGTTTTTGTGTTAAATTCTTAATCCCTTGCGCTAACGGCTGCCAATGGTATTTGACCAGGACCGCTTTTCCTTCATGGTTTACCCACTTGTACGTGTTTACGCCAGAGCCTTGCATTTGCCGATAGTTCGCTGGTATTCCCCACGGGGAGAACAAAAACGTGATCATATGCATGGCCTCAGGCGTATTCGAGATGAAGTCAAAGATCCGTTCCACATCTTGAATATTTGTGACAGGGTCAGGCTTGAACGCATGTACAAGATCAGGAAACTTCATCGCATCCCGAATGAAAAAAACTTTGAGGTTATTGCCAACCAGATCCCAGTTCCCGTCCTCTGTATAAAACTTCACTGCAAACCCGCGTGGATCGCGCAATGTTTCGGGAGAATGTGTACCATGATTAACCGTAGAAAACCGCACAAACACAGGTGTTTTTTTCCCTCGCTCCGAAAACAGCTTTGCCCTCGTGTACGTAGAAATCGGCTCATTACCTACGGTTCCATACGCTTCGAAATAGCCATGTGCTCCTGCACCTCGACTATGCACGACACGCTCAGGTGTTTTCTCACGATCAAAATGCGTGATTTTTTCAAGGAAGTCGTAATTCTCCAGAACGGTTGGCCCGCGATTTCCAACAGTCCGCAAGTTCTGGTTGTCTGTGATCGGATGGCCTTGGCGATTCGTCAGGATATTTTCTTCTGACTGGTTAATGGACTTGCTGTTGTCATCCATATGAATCCTCCCTGTCCAGTTTTTCTCATGTGTGGTTCATAACCATGGTTACCGAATGAGGGATTCTTTATGCGAAAAGACTAAATCGCTTCGTAAGCAAAATCATTGTTAAGCATTGGAACCGTGCAGCTCTGATTCCATTTTGCTGCAAGTGCGACATCTTCGGGGTACCCCATGCTGATCAGTTCTTGGCCGGAAGCACATTTCTGCAAGTAAGCGGGAAGATGATCTTGGGCAGATCGAAAGGCAGCCACTGCCATTTCTGCCTCTGGTGACAATCGATACCCCGCCAATTCGTGAAGCAGCGCACCTGCCGCAATCATATCTTCAATAGCAGGTCGCAATGCTCCATTTCCCCACCGCTCACCACAAGCAATGACCGTTATTGTTCCTTTCTGCTGCTGTATGTATCTGGCGACGGATGGCGCATTTCGCAAGCACGCGGCGATAACCTTTGCCCCTGTTTTCTTTGCCAATATGGTACAGGTCGATCCGTTTGGCGAGGGTAACACCATCCTACTTCCCCTGGGTATTGTTTTTAGACAAGCGGGTGAAAGGGAGATCGGTTCCCCGCGTTTTCCAGCGAGCAACGCTGCTTTTTGTATGGCGAATGCAATGGCTGACTCATCCTTTGTCTGATAAGGATAGACGATACCTTCACGTCCCGTTACGATATCGACACACGTACTGAAAGAGAGCACATCGATAATGACGATCATATCCGATGCTGCCCCGACCTGTTCCACCCCTTCGTACCCCCAATCAAATCGAGCCGTATAGTCTAGTTGTTTGCATACAGGCATTTCTCCCAAGCCCTCCACCGTCCTCTATCAAAAATAGTTACTCGTCCCCTTACGTTCGCCGTTACAAATCAAGACAAGAAACAATATCGTATTATTGTCCCACTAGATTACACAAGAATGGAGTGAACATGGATGTCTGAAATCGAACACGACGACGATCAAGGTAATACTGAAAGAAGAAGTCACAGACGCCCAAAAAGAAATACTGTGAGAACAACTGGTATTTTGCAAAACAACCTTGGAGTTGCTATCACCGCTCACCTCGACCTAGTAAATCTGAATACAGAAGATGTTGAAGTACGTGTGCAAGTATTGAACTGGGGTAACGCAGTTACGCAAACGAATCCAGTTAGCACCTTGCTTGACATCACGCAATTTATACCAGCGAATACTCGCACTGCTTTCAATGCGCTGGTCCCCGCTTCTTTCCACTATGAAGTTCGCCTTACCGTAGCAGAAAACAATGAAAATGTCCTTCTCACCACTTATGGCCGTACTTCCATCGGTGGCGGTCAAGTGGCCGGCCTTTCCGTTCTTGACAGTCAATTCCAAACTGTCGAAATCGAAACTTGTATTTAACTATTTTGCAGAATGAAAATGAGGAATTATGGTGGGACGCCATAGTTCCTTTTTTATTGATTCGCATGCAGGAAAAGGCGCCGGGAACGATCCCAACGCCTTTTTGCTTCAACGTCCTCTGACAAAAAAGAAACTGCCCCTGAAAGGACAGTTTCTTTTAAAAGGAGACTTACAGTTTTACTACGTTCTCAGCTTGTGGGCCACGGTTGCCTTGAACGATGTTGAATTGAACTTTTTGACCTTCGTCCAAAGTTTTGAAACCGTCACCTTGAATTGCGCTGAAGTGTACGAATACATCGTCTCCGCCTTCTACTTGAATGAAACCGAAACCTTTTTCTGCGTTAAACCATTTTACTGTTCCGTTCGTTTGCATTTAAAAAAACCTCCAAAAATTCAATTTGAATATGCTAGTCATATTTACCGAAGCAAATAAAGCTCACATATCATGAAGAAATACCAGATCATGTGCTATGATACGCCTTCATGATATGTGAATTTTACCTACTCGGCAAATAAATGAATGTCATAGGACGGAACTGCAAAATAAAAAACTAAACCTTTTGAAAACCTAAAACAATGAAAGCCCTTCCTCTCTTCCATCCTTGCGGCTCCGATGACCGCGCCAGTGTGAATCGGGGATTCAAAAATGTTATCCATCAGCATACACCTCGATGAATGATAGGTATCAATTTTTCAAGTAGCAACCTCATTCTACCATGGTTGTCCAATAAAAGCAACCGTTCATCCTTATTCTGGACGAGGCGGTACTCTGTTACAATAGGATTGGGAGGGATTACATTGCAAAATCATACGTTAACAACCATTCAATTATCCGACATGCTTGAAAAAAGAGTGCCTGTACTATTATTGGACGTGCGTGACGCTGAAAAATTTATTTCCGGCAGCCTTGTTCACGAAAACGGATCGGCGCGAAACGTCCCCTATCTTCTAATGAAAGAACAGGACAAACCACTCGATGAAGAAACCGAAAAGCTCGCGCAAAATGTACAGATCGTTACCTTATGTACAACAGGTAACAAAGCTCAAAAAGCTGCCGCTCTGCTTCGTGAGCATGGTTTTCATGCAAATGCATTGGAAGGCGGCTTAACCGCCTGGAAGGAACAATCAAGCGAAACGAAATGAGCCTAATTTATCAACGCTTCTAGCTGTTTGCCATATATTACTCCTTTATTTCGATTGGGATTGTCTGATATCGTTGTTCATGCCAAACGAAATAAGCCGAGACTTCCTCGTGAAAAGGAAGTGCGGGGGACTTTTTTGTGGATGAGCTATTCCACATTGGGGTGAATCGCCGACTGGCGTAGGGTTGTTTCCTCAATCCGAATCCGACAACTAACCTCGTAGGCAAAAAAAAGGAGAGATTTGTTTAATGAAACGTTTTGGTTCTGTTACAATCGCGATGACTCTTGGTCTGGGCTTGGCTTTGACAGGGTTTGCTTCTTCTGCTTCGGCTGCTTCTAATTGCCCTGTTCCTAGCGGACAATTCCAATATTATATGCCACAATTCCAAAAAGCTCCAAATTCCCAACCATTTTGGAACTTCTATCAACAAAACCAAGGCTTTGCCCCTGGACAACCAATGCCAATACAACAGCCAATGACACCGATGCAACCTGCAAAGCCGGTACAACCAACTCCGGTTCAACCAGCACCAGTTCAAGCTGCACCAGCGCAACCTAGCAATAACTTCACTCAGCCTGTTGCTCCAGTAAATCAAGCGGATCAAGCAAAAGCTGGTGACTTTGCGCAACAAGTCGCGGATTTAGTAAACCAAGAACGTGCAAAAGCAGGTCTCAAGCCTGTTCAAATGGATGCAGCACTGTCCAAAGTAGCGTTGGCAAAAGCACAAGATATGTCTGCTAACAACTATTTTGACCACAACAGCCCAACGTACGGTTCCCCATTTGACATGATGAAGCAGTATGGCATTCAGTACTCGACTGCAGGTGAGAATATCGCCATGGGTCAACAGAGTCCACAAGAAGTCATGCAGCAATGGATGAACAGTGAAGGCCACCGCCAAAACATTATGAACCCTGCGTTCACAAAAATTGGTGTAGGCTTCACAAATGGCTACTGGGTACAAGAATTTATCGGGTAAACATACCGCCTGATAAACGAAAAGCCGGTGTCTCGTAATAGAGACCCGGCTTTTTTCGTGTAGACGTTACTTCCGCTGCGCTTCTGTTGCCTGTTTTTTGGGGGTACAGCAGCTTTCCTGCTCATCTAGCAAAGCAACGTCCTTTTGATCCATTTCTTGCTTGGTGGGGTAAGCAGATACTTGCTGTAGCTCGGCATTGACATCAGACGATTGTTTCATCCGTATGGCCCCCTCGCCGTTTTTGGTGGTACATCCCTAGTATGCACGCGGTTCTAAACGACTCATTCCTAAGGAACACTGGAAGCACATGCAAATGAACCTATCTGCTCATAATATGTTCAAGGTCTTTTAAGGCAGCCGCTGCTGCCGCGACAGGATCTGATTTTCCTCCAACGACCAATAAATCCCCCATGACATCTGTTTCTACTCTTATGGCTTTTGTCGTACCTGATACAGATGCAAACGGATGGGTAAAATCCACCGCACACAGCTCAACTGCTACAGTAAGCGTGCCATTCGCATCCTTTTGGATCGTTCCGATCAGCTTGGGAATCTTCGTATGCTTTTTCCACGTCTCGATTTGTAACGAGGTTATTTCGCGAATACTTGCACGTGCGATATCCTTTAGATTTACTTGCCCGCCAAAAGCAGCGTTTGCCAAGATCGTGAGCTTCGAAGCTGTATCCCAACCATCGATATCATAAGAAGGGTCGGGTTCGGCAATCCCCATCTTCTGAGCGAGCTCGACTGCTTCTGCACAGGTGAGCCCCTCTTCCATCATTTTTGTGAGCACGAAGTTCGTCGTTCCCGTAAAAATACCTTCGACTCGCTTTACTTCACAGCCTGCCAAGTTATACTGCAAAAGATCAATCGTCGGCAGGGCTGCTGCTGTTGCTCCACTCACTTTCAACGCGACGCCATGTTTTTTGGCTAGAGCGGCTAAGCCAGCATAATCGACAACAAGCGCGCCTTTTGAAATTGCGATCGCATGCATAGCATTTTCCAATGCATAACGAATATAAGTCAGACCGGGTCCTCCCTCTTTTTCAGATGGACCTGCCTCGATGAGCACGTCTGCTTGAGCTGACTTGATAAATTCCAGCGCGTTCCAAGATGGATTCCCTGCTTGTTTTGTATGAGCATAGTCTTCCCATTTTCCTGAATCGATTCCATTCTCATCATAGAGGCCAGAAGCTGAACGAACGACTCCCACGAGTCTGACATCCGCTTGATATAGCTCGCGATACCGCTCCCGTCGCTGCTCCAGCAGTCTGGCTACCTGTTGCCCAACTGTTCCAAAGCCTGTTAACATAATATTCCAACGCTTCATGAGTCAATCTCCTTGTTGTTTATGCTCCGGTTATTCCCACCATTTTTTCCCACTCTTAGCTTGTAGCCGGTGCAAATCCTTACGATTCAGTTTCTTTCCTGTTTTTGCTGAGTAGAGCTCTTCCGTATGATCAATAAACAAAATTCCTTCCAAATGGTCCATCTCGTGCTGAATACACCGAGCAAGGAAATCTTCGGCTTCAATCGTCTTCGTTTCTCCTTGGCGGTTCAACGTCTGAACTTTGACATAATTCGCCCGACGAACGATTCCAAAAACACCTGGTATCGAAAGACAAGCTTCTTGCCCTACCTGCTCACCTGACTTTTCCATCAGCACCGGATTGATTAGTTCAATCAAGCCGCTGCCGCAATCCATCACGACTAAACGTTTGGGGATGCCAATCTGGATCGCGGACAAGCCTGCCCGACCTTTCGCAGCGTAAATCGTTTGGGTCATATCATCCAATATCTTTTCAACCTGCGGAGTAATGGATGGTACTCTTTTTGAAGTTTCACGCAAGATAGGGTCTCCCAGGCGAACGATCATGCGTTCAGCCATTTATTTCTCCCTCCCGCATTACTCATTTTTCGATATCAAGGTAGCAAATCCGGTCCTCTATGTCAAAAGGAACCTCGCAAAATCTGAAATATCCCCTGGGCAAGGGTGACAAATGCATGTAGATACGCTATCTTTATTGGTAAAGATAGATGTTTGTATATGAAAAGGGAGGCTACCATGCATTCATTGGCATCAACGCTGAACGAAACCATCCAACGCGAAAACCCACACGTATATGAAATGCTGTCCAATATCGCCAAGCTGATTTATTTCCCGAAAGAGGGGATTCTCAGCCAGTCGGCAGAAGCGAAAGCAAAAGCGAAAAAGTACAACGCAACTATCGGGATTGCCCTGGAAAACGGTCAACCGATGCACCTTAAGGTCATCCAGGATAACCTGTCTGCTTACCAGCCAAAAGACATTTACGAATATGCTCCCCCAGCAGGAAAACCTGAGCTGCGTGCAGCATGGCGTAAAAAAATGATCGAGGAACAGCCTGCACTGGCTACTCATACGTTTAGTAACCCAATCGTTACAAACGCATTGACCCATGGTCTGAGCATCGTGTCGGACTTGTTCGCTGACAGTGGCGATAGTGTTATCATCCCGGATAAAAACTGGGAAAACTACGAGCTTACGTTTTCGATCCGCCGTGGTGCGGAGATGGTCTACTACCCATTGTATAACGACGAGATGAAATTTAATGCTGCTGCTTTGCGTGATGCCATTCTCGCTCAAAAAGACAAAGGCAAAGCCATCGTTGTACTCAACTTCCCGAATAACCCGACGGGCTATACACCAGGTCCAGAGGAAGGAAAACAAATCGTCGCTGCACTCAAAGAAGGCGCGGAGGCTGGAATCAACATTGTTGCGGTGACAGATGACGCATACTTCGGCTTGTTCTTCGAAGATTCGATGCACGAATCTCTCTTCGCTAGCCTGTGCGATGTTCACCCTCGCATTCTGCCTGTAAAAGTAGATGGGGCTACCAAAGAGGATTACGTATGGGGCTTCCGTGTTGGCTTCATTACGTATGCATCGCCATCCAGCGACTTGCTAAGCGCTTTGGAGCAGAAGACTATGGGAATCATCCGCGCTACACTTTCCAGCGGATCGCATCCTTCCCAAACATTCGTCCTGCAAGCAATCACTGCCCCGGAGTACAAAGCACAGAAGCAGGAGAAATTCGATATCATGAAAGGTCGCGCCAACCGCACCAAGGAAGTGCTCGACAGCGGTAAATACGATGACGTGTGGACCTACTATCCATTCAACTCCGGCTACTTCATGTGCCTCAAGCTAAAGACTGTCGAAGCGGAAACATTGCGCCAGCACTTG
Source organism: Brevibacillus sp. NRRL NRS-603 (assembly GCF_003013445.1). Taxonomy (NCBI): domain Bacteria; kingdom Bacillati; phylum Bacillota; class Bacilli; order Caryophanales; family Paenibacillaceae; genus Brevibacillus; species Brevibacillus sp. NRRL NRS-603. The sequence goes on from NZ_PXZN01000012.1 coordinate 472,069, forward strand.
CTGGAACAATATGGCGTGGGTACGATCGCTCTCGGTCAAACCGATTTGCGCATTGCCTTCTCCTGCATTGAAGAAGAAAACATTGCGGACTTGTTCGACTTGGTTTACAGCGGTGTAAAAGATCTGGAAAATGCAGCGACCAAATAAATGTAACTAGCTCTACTGCAAAAGCGTCTTGACCTCGTGTCAGGGCGCTTTTCGTTCTCTTTCAAAAAAAGCCCCGGCTACCCAAGACGTATAAATACCAGGGTTTCCGAGACCTTTCCATCATGCTATTTCTATTCGCTTTCTATCGACGAACGTATGAGTCGAGGCTGCTGTGTACCAATAAAAATGGAGGCGAGCACCAGAATCATCCCTACTCCGTGCATCCAAGTAAATGCTTCGTTCAAGAAAAGGACAGCCACGAGAGCAGCACTTATCGGCATCATTCCGGTGAACAAGCCCGCTTTGGAAGCCTCCACCTTCTCCACTCCTTTGTACCAGAGAAAGAAGGATAAGACGCTGGCCGTAAACGCATAGTACACAAGAAGCCACCATACATTTGCTGGTACGGTACCCCAATCAAACCGCAAGCTTTCCCAGATCGCAAACGGAAGAAACAAGACAAAGCTGATGACATTAATCGCAGCCGTCATTTGAAAAGGGGTAATTTTCCCTGACAGTCTTTTGGCGAAAATCGTGAAAAGCGCTTCACTAACAACTGCAAAAAATATGAGCAAATTGCCTAGCATGCTTACCCAGTTCTGCTCCACTCCGCTTCCTGTGAACGTAATGAATCCGATGCCGCCCACTGAAAGACCGATTGCCACTAAGCTGTTGGCCTGTAATTTTTCCTTGAGAATCCAGAATGAAAACAAAGCAATGCAGGCAGGTACCGTACTTGTAATGATACCGGCTGCCGTAGCGGTCGTCGACTGAACGCCGTACAGCATGCAAATACTAAACAGAAACACGCCGAAAAACGACTGCCAGAATAACACCCTGCCTTCCTCACGGCTCCAAGACGTTTTCCATTCCCCACGCATAGCAACCAACGGCAATAGGATGACGATCGCGAGTAAAAAGCGCAGCTCCGAAAACAAAAACACAGGAACATGGGAAACAATTTCTTTCCCGATGGAGATGTTGCTTCCGACCAAGGCCATAGCCAAGGCTAACTGAATGTAAGCTAACAGCATGACGGTTCGCTTCTCCCTTCAACCTCCTGCAATTCTCTACATCTGGCCAAACTGCTTGCGATTAACCTGCGTTTTGCCATTCCTTTTGAGAGGACGGGATCTTTTTTGTCTTTTTCTCTGCTGCCCCCACTAACAAGGAACCAAACGGCACTTTTCCCAGCCCATAGGATATGGCAAAAGAAAGAATGGAGCACAAGACGAATGCTACCATACTTCCCCACACGCCCGTGTGAAAAAGCTGAAGCTCGCGCAAAAGCTTCATCAAGTATGTCAAGATCAGCGCGTGAATCAAATACGCTCCGTACGAATATTTCCCAATGAGTCCTAGCCAATGTGTCCATTTGGATTGCTTTTTGCTCATCCATAGGCAGAGCGCGTACACAGCCAGTAAGCAAGCCATCGTATACAGGAACATGGACGGTTTCAAGGATGTCGCTACGTTTATATTGATCTGGCCTTGCCCTGAATCACGGAAAAGTTCATAACCAATGACTGCGTACAGGACAGCAACCGAAGCAATGATCCATTGCCAGTATTTTTTCAGGATGGCACGAAATGCAGGCAAACTGAAGGCAACTAAGCCACCGAACAAAAAGTAATAGAAATAATAGAACGCATTTCGATCGCGGTATTTGATGAAATACGTATCAAGCCAATTCATATCGAATCGAAAGCCGTGGGCCGGGATGTACCGCGCTGAAAACCACATGAGACCTCCATAAATCAATCCGGTGACACCAAGGGCGACAATGAGACGAAAACGGCTTGTCACGAATCTGCGGAAAAGTTCAAATACTTTTTGCCAAAACGGATACAAAAGATAGAACTGAAAAATCATCACGACGAACCACAGATGATACGAGGATGTCCCTGTCAGAAAATTTTTGCTTACATTCCAGACGAACGCTGCTCCCTCACCCAAAGGCTTCTCCATCAAGTAAAGATAGACCACCGACCATATTCCATACGGAACCAAAATCTCGGTTATTCGTTTACGCGTGAAGGAAATGTAGTTCACTTTTTCAGAGTAGTTGTAAAACAAAACAAGACCCGTGATGAAAATGAATGCTGGTACCGCGAATTTTAGCAAATGAAACAGCATTCCGTAGATGATCGACACCTGCTCTGTCAGTCCCGGCTCCCGAATATACACACCAATGACATGCTGATAAACCACAGCCAAGAATGCAAAGGCCCGGATCAGATCCAACTCACCAATTCGTTCTTTTCGAGCCATAACCAAATACCATATCCTTCCTGTTTTTACGAAAAAAAGTGCTACCTTCCATCTTACCGACCAAAAGTCAGTCTGGCAAGCCTCAAATCAAAAAGACTGATACCCGTTGGAGCGGTATCAGTCGCTACTACCCATCTTGATCCGCAGATAGATCCGCTAGACTTCGAATCGGCCAAATCAGACTTTGTACCCCACGTGAATACAGTGCTAGATGCGGAGAATCCGTAAGTGGGATCGACAGGTTTTCGGTCATCGAGTTTTCACGAATATGAAAGGCTGCCTCCTGTAGCTGCCACGGCTCGTGTACCACATCCGCAAACATCATTTGCTTCGTTCTGTTACAGCTGCAAAAGAGCGTGTATCGCTCCGTCAGCCAATGCACCAGCGTTCCCTCTTTGGCTAAAAATTTGTCAGCGAGAGGCTGGTAGCTGCCTTCGAACGAGGGAGACTGAGGTAGACCAGACAGACGTCGAGAGGTAAAATCGATCTCATCCCCTTGGCGATGAAAAGTCATTTGGGCCCGATAATAGGGCAGTCGGTACCAAAATTTCGCAATCTTAATCACTAAAGGATTCGACGTATCTAGCGAAAGAAAATACACGCCCGTCTTCCCTTTCGCCTTCACATATGTTCTAACATTGATTTCAGGAAAAGTCGTCGTGAATGGTACGGATGGCATCCGCCGCAGACGTACGCCACTCAGCAAAAACGGGATCATACTGATCCAGGCCTTGCCATCATAGGTATCGAGCTCAAGCCCTGCTGGAATCAGCGCTTTGATAGACGCCGGGGAAATTGCCCAATGTAAAAAAAGAAGATGCTCCCACGTCTGCGTCATGGTCCATCCGTTATACTGTGCAGGCGACTTGATTTGGATGATCCTCTGTTCGATACGAATCCCTCCCATTCGTACGTCGATCAAGCGATTTTAACTGGAAGAGGATGAATGATAGGCAAGGGGTACTTTCGTCACTTTGCTCGTCATCTCATCGAGTGAGACGAGATCCGCTGCGGTCACTTCACGAAGAGACGTTTTCCCCAGTGCGAGGATGGCAATTTCCATCTCATCCACGAACGAAAGAAAAAAGTTAGTCAAGTATTTCGCGGCTGAATCGGGGTCGAATTTGTTTTTCAAGCTCCCTGGATAGGTGATCAGCTCTGTCGGCGGTTCCCACGGTATTGCTTTTGTCACCTGATCATGAGTCATCGCCCACAAAACAGCCGTCCCCATAAAGATGCCGTCTGCTCCCAGAGCAATCGCTTTCAAGCACTCACCCGGGGTATTATATCCGCCCCCAGACAATAAGGTAATTCGTTCTTTCACACCTTTTTTCTTCAAATAGCGCACGGCACGGGTCAGGGCATAAATCGTCGGCAAACCGAAATCATCCTCCAGAATGGGAGGTCCTCCTTTTGTCCCCGCTTGTCCGCCATCAATACTGATAAAATCTACACCGGCTTGGATTACAATCTCCAAGTCTTTTTCAAGAATGGCACTGGCACAGATTTTGACGCCAATCGGAACGCCGTCTGTTATGGTGCGCAACTTGTCTACGAGCTTCTTGAGTTCCTCCGGCTTCGATACTTCCGGGTGCCGCGAGGGAATGACGATCATTTCTTCATCCTGAACCCCCATAATTTCAGCAGCTCTTCCCTGGATATATTCAGCGGGGATAAAGCTCGCGGCAGCTGCAGTCGCCCCCTGCCCAAAATGGATTTCGATGGCGTCCGCCTGTCGCAAAATTTCCGGCTCCTTTGCCCACTTTCCCGAGTTGTATTGGAGAATCAGATGTTTGGCATATTTCCTTTCTTCCGGCAGTAACGGACCTTCACCCGTATTCGTCAAACTCCCCACTGCGGCCGTTCCTTTTGCCATCGCGATTTTCACATCGGCACTTACGCCAATACCGTATCCCATTGCCCCTGCCATGAGCGGAATGTCCAAGGTTAACGGCTTTTTTGCCATAGGTCCAATCGTAATTCGCATATCCACTTCTGCATCCTCACTCGAAGGCATCTTGGCTAGCTGTGCAGGAGAAAATATCAAGCTATCGAAGTTCAAGAACTTGCGTGGACTTCCGAAAGGACGCTCAATGGCTTGTCCAGTAGCTGCTCGCAAGCTGTTCTCCAGAACGTAGCGTGGACTGACTTTGGTCATTGCGGAGACCATCTCAAAAATATTTTCCGGATAGCGGTCTGACATAAGGCGCTTCATGAACTTGGCGAGCACCCACTGGGTAAGAGGGCGAAAAAGACAGATCAAAAGCAGTCCCACCACGATGAGTGCTGCCATTGATCCTACAAAGGAGCCGATCAAAAACGGAATCCAGTTGCCCGCCATCCTCTTTCTCCTTCCTACTTTCAGAGCGCTGCTGCTTGTTACTCGGCTTGTTAGATAGGAAAATTTTGCCCCAATCATGCCACTTTTATCCGAGGCTCTGCGCTTACGCTGAAGGAACAAAAAGAAACGCCCAAATTAACTGGACGTTTTCGAGCGAAGCCTTTTCCACAAATAAAAATAACAGGACGTCAGCACAAGCACGACAGCCATTGTCATGAGCGTGTCAAATCGCATGAGAACCTCCTTTTCGTCTCATTGGTACGAGTTTGCCGTATGTTAAACAGCGCCAAAGCCATTCTGCCGGACCAAACTGATAATTGGCGAGCCACCAGCGACTAACGAAGATTTGGGCAGTAAAGATCACTAAGCTAAACACCAAACCGAGAGCCAGCTCAGGCGTTCCGTACAACTGTCCAACACGCACAACCAATACAGTGATAATCGTTTGGCTCAAGTAGTTGCTTAAGGCCATTCTGCCGACCGGTTCCAAATGCTTCAGCATGCGCTTGCCTCTCTCTTTCCGATAAAGAAGCAACAGTGACGTGATGTAAAAAGCGCACAGACTAAGACCGCTCCAGGTAACAAATGTCTGAACGGCGATCGAGATCGAGGCAGGAAATTTTACGATGCCAAATTGAACAAGCGGAATCATCGGTACAAGCACAACACTCAAGCCCAGCGCCAGCCACCATACGCGGCGAATGGCTGGAATAAATGCTTCCGTTCTCTCAAATACGCCCCGCTTGGCTGCCAAGAATCCGAATAAAAAGAGAGGAAATACCGATAGGATGACATAAAACTCAAAGGAAAGAACTACCGGAATTTCGTAACCAACCCGGAATTGCAACCTCTCGATAATCGACCCATTGGTATAGGCATCAATAGCCTTTTGAATGAGCGCTGTTTGATCTGGCATAGAAACGAGGTCCTCAGGAACAGTCAGCATCATAGCAGACAGGGCCTGCATACCAATCAAGAGCGTCCACGCCCATCTTTTGATCGTCTTCTCTTGCCTGTGGTAAAACAGCAACAGAAGAAAACCAGCTAGGGCGTACGTATGAAGAATGTCTCCATACCAGAGGAAAACGAGATGGGTCATCCCGAAAATCAGCAGAACTACTAGTCTGCGAGTAAAAAGGCTTTGATAAGGCAACTGTTTGCTCTCAGCGCGATGCATAAACAGAAAGAAGCCTACCCCAAACAAAAACGAAAAGATAGTGTAAAACTTCGTCTGTACAAACATGTTAAACAAAAGCCGTATCCAACCATCCATTTCCGAATGGGTATTGACCATCCCTGCATCTGGTAAGAACATGATGGGATACAAAAATGAGTGCATATTCACTAGCAAGATCCCCAAAAGGGCAAAGCCTCTAATCCCATCTAGCTGCCGAATTCGCTCACCTTCCGAAACAGGTGCTACTTTCACGTCAATGAACCTCCTCAACTGCTCCTTAGGCTTTAACACTTTTAATACGAATGAACCTTGAAAAAAGTAACAAAATGCTTCCTTCACAAGAAAAGAGCTTCGCGAAAACGAAGCCCTCTCTTTCGTGCTACCTTATTTGGATGGGGAAGTCTTTGTTTCTGTTCCTGTGCGGTCTGTCCTTTTCCGAAAGTCGAACAGAACACCGACAAAACCAGCAAATATTGCTGGCATGATCCAACCAGCGCCTTCCTTATAAAACGGAAGGACACCCAAGATATCGTTCCAGCTCTGATTAAAAAACGTAAGATTCATCAAATCCACGACACCAAAAACGGTAACAACTGCAACAGTCGTCATATACACAGAAGAATGCGTAGGGATCCAGCGCTCTAGCAACGCCAACAAAATGAGCACGATAGCAATCGGGTAAATAGCACCCAGAATTGGGACAGATACACTTAAAATCTCCGATAGACCCAAGTTTGCGACGCCCATGCTCAGGACACAGAGAATAATCGCCCATCCTCTGTAGGACAACCCTTTAAATCGTCCATGAAAGTATTGGCTGCAGGAAGTTACGAGGCCAATTGATACACAGAGGCAGGCAACGGTAAAGATGACACCAAGAATCAGTGTACCGCTTGTCCCAAATAACTGCCTCATGATTGCTGTAAGGAGTAGCCCGCCATTCTCCGGCCTTCCTAAAGAGGCACCGGATGAACCCAGCAATCCCAAAATGACGTAGATGAATGTCAGCAACATACCTGCTCCGATGCCTGCTTTGATCATATTCGCAGACAGCTGCTTTTTGTCCTCAATTCCCTTGCTCCGCAGCGTATTGGCGATCACGATACCAAATACGAGTGCAGCCAAAGCATCCATCGTTAAATACCCGTCTAGAAAACCCTGCACAACGGGATTGGTAGCATATTTTCCTGCTGGTACTCCCGTTGGACCAAGTGGTGTGAATAAGCTCTTGACGTAGATCAAAGCAATCATAGTCAACAGGGTAGGAGTCAGTATTTTTCCAAAGCGATCAATCAATTTGGAAGGGGTCAGACTGAACCAAAAGACAATGCCAAAAAATACGATCGTATAGAGGAAAAGACTCCAGGTGGAATCAGCGGCTTGTGCCGGCAAAAACGGCGCCATTCCCATCTCGTACGCGAGACTGCCTGCACGTGGGATGGCAAGTGCGGGTCCAATCGACACATAAATCAAAATAGGAAAAATAAGAGCAAAGCTTGGATGAACACGACTTGCCAATTGGTAAAAGCTCCCTGCTTTTGCGATGGCAATCACACCAAGAATGGGCAGACCAACCGCAGATAATACAAAGCCTGTAATCGACAGCCAAACAAGGGAACCAGCCTCTTGACCCAGATAGGGTGGAAAAATAAGGTTTCCTGCACCAAAAAACATCGAAAACAGCATAAAACTGACCAGCAGCATTTCTTTCTTAGACAAATTTATCATCGACGTGTATATTACCTCCCATCTTATTGAGAGGCATTCTATCAACTTTTGCGTTCCTTCGCTAGTAGCAGCGCCATTGTTGTAATTGAAAGATTTTTCCCACTTTTATTAGGAGTAAAAAAACAGAGGAAACCACCTGCCCATAGCTTACCGTTTGAGCAACATCGACAAGTGGTTTTCCTCCTATCGTTTTCGCATGGAAACAATTCGTTTGTAGAAGGTCTTATCCTCCAGCTTTTGAAAAAGAGAAAGAGAAGGTCTGAAGTTGGCCTCAATAATCCACGGTTTGCCGTCCACATCGATTCCTAAGTCCAAACCAATCTCCCGGAGTGTCGGATAGGCTCTTCCCAATCGCTTAGCTACCGCTGCGGCTATCATGCGGATATCACTCAAGAGATGCGGGCCTGCCTCTATATTCGACAGCTTGATTGCCGTCTGGATGGGCAACACTTTTCCACGGCTGCGAGCCACATTTGTCACGACATAGCCCGGACCTGCAAGCTTTGCGCACCACCCTGTTATCACCCAAGGCTCCTTGTTGCTCCTGCGCTGGATCATGACACGCACATCAAAAGGCTTGCCGTTGATTCGTCCGAGTGGGATACGTGGCTGGAGCAGGTATGTTTTTGGCCGAAACAACGATTCCACGTATCGGATCGTGGCCTCTTTTCCCTTTACGAGACGCTGACGACTCCCACTATGGACCAAATACTTCTCTTCTCCTCGCGCCGTTACTTGAATAATCCCTGCCCCACCGCCGCCTCCCGAAGGCTTCAGCATCACGTGAGTAAACGCTTCTGCATACTGCCACAGCTCTTCAGGAGAGTACACGCGGGTTTTGGGCAAATACTCCTGCAAAAGTTCGTCTTTGACCATGTGCTTATGCTTGCCCCATTTTCCTACGTTTGGCGGTTTTATGGCAGTGTCTCTCCATTCTTTATCAGATGATGCTCCTCTATTTTCGTGATACGATTCTGTTCGTCTACAAACACGACCTTGGGAACCAGCTGTTCGATCTCGGTTTCATCGTACATGCCCATACTCAAAATGATGACGAGATCTCCTGGCGAGAATAGGTGGGCAGGTGGACCGTTCAGACAGATGACTCCGCTACCCGATGCTCCGGGTAACGCGTATGTTTTCCAGCGCGTGGCATTACGCAAACTGGTTATTTGCACGATTTCATACGGCTTGATATCTGCCGCATCCATGAGAGCAACGTCAATTGTGATACTCCCCACGTAATCCAGTTCGGCCTGCGTAACTGTCGCCCTGTGAATTTTGCCTTTGCACATGTGTCGTTGCATAGGCGGTTCACTCCTTTCCAAACCGATGACATTAGTCTATGTGCGATGGATTGTCCATGAAACCTCCTGCGAAAGGAAATCTGGTTAGGGGAGATGGTACGCAGCCTCCAAATCGACTCCATAGGCGAGGCATAGTTGGCCGAGTTCTTTTGTCAAATTCGGTTCGAATGGAATACCGTTTTCCATGCGTTCTTGCTTTTTTCGACTCTCGATCTCCCCAGGTATAAAAATTTCCGATACATCTTCTTTCGTAGGAATGCTTTTCACCTCACGAATGTATGCATCCATATTGGCGCAAAAATCGGGGAGGGGCATAAATCGTTCAATATCGACTGTCAAGAATAGATGTCCGACGTTTTGTGGATCTTGCCAATTGTCATATAAGCTTTTTACATGTGGTCCCGTTGCTGCTCCTGTTAGCAGCCCACACATGATATCGATGAACATCGCCAATCCATAACCCTTTGCTCCCCCAATCGGCAATAGTGATCCTAGCAAGGCTTGTGTGGGATCAGTCGTTTCCTTCCCTTTGGGATCGATGGCCCAATTGGCAGGAATGGATTCTCCTTTTTTAGCGGCTAAGGCGATTTTTCCTCTGGCAGCGACACTTGTAGCCATATCTAGCAAAAAAGATGGTTCTTTCCCTGCCGGTATTCCCACCGCAATCGGATTCGTTCCGAAAAAAGGGCGAATCCCTCCTGTTGGCGCCATAGCTTCAGGGGCATTGGAAAGGACCAGAAGAATCCTTCCTTCTGCAATCGCTCGTTCTGCATAGTACGAACAGGAGCCAAAGTGGTTGGAATGACGAACACCAACTACCCCAATTCCCATCTGCCCCGACAACTTAATCGCTTCCTCCAATGCCGCAACCCCGACCACCGCACCCAGTTGGTTTTTGCCGTCTACCAGTGCTGTTGCTCCCTCCTGTTTCCATACCACTGGTTCATCGTTTAATTCGATCAAGCCTGCTTCGATTCGTTGGATATAGATCGGCAGCCTCGCCAAACCATGGGATTCGATGCCGCGTAAATCAGCATGGACGAGGGATTCTGCGACAAGCCTTGCATGCTCATGTCTGGCACCTGCCTGTACAAGCACTCCTGTTACGACTTGCTCCAAACGCTTCCAATGAAAGAGTGCAGGGTACATCTTCTCTTTTTCCCCTCCTTCACCGCTGTTCTATACTTCGCCTGCTTCCTAATCTGAATATAGATATGTCGCCCGCTGATTGACCGCTACAGGCATTGACCCAGTTCAAGAGACGATACCAATAGAAAAGGAGCTCCCGGTTTTGGGGCTCCTTTTTTGCGTGATTCCTATTCATAACTGGCCAGTATCTCAATAATCTGATCCTGCATCTTGATAAACAACTCTTCATCTTCGACATACCCATTGAACATAATCGAAACAACGAGCTTCTCTTTGCCTTTGGTCGTGATATAGCCCGACAGCGTGTTTACACCTGTCATCGAACCTGTTTTCGCATGAAGATTATTCGCGGCAGTTGTGTCCTTTAGGCGGTTTTTCAGTGTCCCGTCTATTCCCGCTATGGGTAAAGATTCATCATAAGCGGCAAATGTCGATTCTTTGGTCATCCCCTCAAGTACGGAGGCGATCTGCCGAGCAGAAATAAGATTGTAGCGGGTCAATCCTGAGCCATCCATCATGTCGAAGGTGGTATTCCCGCCGAGCGAAGCTACGGTTTCCTGAACGACCTCTGCACCAATGGCTGCGCTCCCTTTGCCTTTCTTTGCGGCTCCGAGTGTCTTGAGGAGCATTTCTGCGTAGTAATTGTCACTTCGCTTGTTGAGGTACTGAACGATTTCCTTGAGTGGCATTGACTCAAATTGTGTCCATTTCACTGCTGTTGAAGGAACTGGCTGAATCATCACTTCGCTTTTCGGAGCAAACGCAATTCCTTGCTGCTCCAACGTTTCCTTCAGAACAGACCCCACGTACTTCGCCGGCTCTTCTACCGGTACACGCTCGTAATCCCCTTCGTGATCAAGTGGGAGGTTCCCTGACAGTCTGATGGTATTTGTCCCACGGTCACGCAGGATAGCAAACGTATTTGCTTCCCCTTTCTGTACGGTCTTGGCTTCATTGATTACTTGCACATACGCTGTTTTGGGAAGCAAATTGATTTCCACTGGTTCGCCAGCATCGTTAGCCGGCTTGAATTCGATCATGACCGTCCCTCTGTTCATTGCTAGAGCCCCTATGGTCGGGTTGTAGTAGTAGCTCTCGTCATCCCATGCCCAGCCGAGACCCAGCCGTTGTTGGTCAAAGTAGCTGTCATCCATCACGAGGTTCCCATTGATACGCGTGATTCCTTGTTGCTTGAGCCACCCTGCTATTTTTTCAATTGACACACCTTCCTGCACTTTTAGCGCATTCTCCGTATGCAAGGTAGGGTCGCCGTAACCTTTCACATACAGATTGCCTTGTTGGATGCCCGTAGAGGTGATCGGAGCGTCTCCATACACTTCCGTTTTGAATACGTAGTCCGAACCAAGCTGGTTCAACGCTGTGGCAGTCGTCAGCAGCTTCAGATTGGAAGCTGGGGTAAGCAGTGTGTCCGCATCACGCTCATATAAAACAGGGTCATCTGTTGAATCCAACGATTTGATCATGATTCCAGCCGTTACCCCTGCAGCTTCCGGCGTATCGAGGATGGGATCAATCAAAGCAGAAAGGGGGTATGTCTTTTCCTCTGGAGGGCTGAATCCTTCCGGTGCTGCGATATCCGGGTAGGTTGTTAACAAAATTCCGATTCGATCCTGTAGCTCCCTTGCATACTTCGATTTATAAATGCCGTTGATCAAAATCGAAAAAGCCAGCTTATGACCATTTTTTGCTGTTACATAACCCGACATGGTACTGACTCCGCTTAACGAACCTGTCTTTGCAACCAAATTCTTTTCCGCGCTGGTTCCTTTCATGCGGTTTTTCAAGGTGCCGTCTACTCCTGCGATTGGGAGTGATTTTTCCAATTCCGTTCGATATTCTTGCTCCTGCAAAAAGACAAGCGTTTCAATCATCTGCTCTGGCGTGATCATATTAAATCTCGATAACCCCGAGCCATCGACCTGACGGAAGCCTGACTCAATGCCAGCGCGCTTCATCACCTCCGCTACCGCCTCACTGCCTGCTTCAAAGCTGCCCTCACCTTTCTGAGTAACGCCCAGCGTCTTTAGAAGCATCTCCGCATAAAAATTGTCACTATCCTTGTTAAGCTCCACCGTGATTTCACCCAATGGTTTGGATAAGTGGGTATAGAGCGGTACTCCGCTTTGCAGCACTGTTTTTTTCACTTCTGTCTTCGGATGTAAGGCAATCCCTTGTTTCAGCAACTGATCCTTCCATAGGTCGCCCACATAAAAAGCCGGATCTTCCATTGTGACATCCTCATCATAAGGAGCTGCTTGCACCCCGATCGTACCGGATACAATAATTTCATTTTTCCCGCGCGGACGCTCGACGAGCACGTTGCTCTCCTTACCCGCTGTCGTTTTCAACTGGTTTGTGACTGTTATGTATGTGGTAGCCGGATTCATGGTCAAGACGGGGACATCGTTCACCGTTTTTCCAGGGGTTGCGGTTAGGGTTGTAAAGTTTTTATTTACGGCTAATCCACTTACCTGAGCGCTGTACCCATACGGTTCGTCATCCCACATCCAGCTCGTACCCAATCTGGTCTCATCGAAATAGCTATCATCGAGAAGCAGGTTTCCATTAATTCGTTTGATCCCCAAATCTTTGATAGCTTTTGCCATTTGCTGCAAATCGTCTGGCTTCAGACTAGGGTCCCCATAGCCTTTTAAAATCAGATCTCCTTGCAAAATGCCTCCGTTATTCAACTTTCCTGAAACAAACACCTCGGTCTTCCACTGATAATCCGGCCCCAGCTTATCCAGACCCGCAATGGTCGTAAACAGCTTCATGTTGGAAGCCGGGATAAAATTACGTTTGGCATTGTGCTTATATACATACTTTTTGTCGGTTAGATCGTAGACCGCGATTCCAGCGTACATCCCCTTGCTATTCTCATCGTTTTTCAAATCGGCGAGGAATTTTTCGATGCTGAGTGCAAGAGGACTAGAAGAAGCGGCCTCTTCCTTGGCTAGCACAGGCGAAGCTGCTACCTGCAACAAGAGAGCCAACACGAAAAACCACGTACCGACACGTCGAAAAGCAAACAAATGATTCATGATAACCTCCTTGTCATAGTCTGGGCGATTTCCACCAACAAATCACAGTACGCCATCATGATAGCGAGTATTCTATTTATTCGGAATATTACCATTATACTAAAAGTCAACAAGCATGAACGATACCCATTCCGTTCATACTACCTTCAAGACTTCTTTTGTTTGGAGGAAATCGTTTCATGTTCTATCGATTGCTTCTCAGTTTGTCAATTCTCTGCGCCTTTTCATTCCCCGTCCATGCCCAAACCGACATCGGGCGTGTACAAGTAGATCCCTCCCCCTATTCTTCTCTTAAGGAGCTCGTTAAAAAGTGCGACTTGATCGTCATCGGGCAGATTGACAGTAACCATCGAGCTTATCCAACGGGACGCACCATTCCCCAAGGCAAGATCGTAAACTACACACAAAGCCTCCATGTAACAACAGCCATAAAAGGCTCGTCATCCAGACGATTAACTGTGATTAGCACTGGCGTAGAACCGCTTCCCGATGCCTCCAGTCCGCTCAACCTGCAATATCCTGGGCCGCTGGCGGAGGGAAATTATTTATTGTTTTTACGAAAAGTGAGCGGATCACAGCTGTACAGTACAGCAGGTCTCTGGCAAGGCGTTTATCCAATCTCCCAAGGAAAAACCATTGCTCTTACCAACCTCGGCTTTTCCGAGCTGAACCAGCTGTCCCAAGAAGAAGTTGTCCGAAAGATAACAGCGATATCCCGCTAACAACACAGCAAAAAACCGCTCTCGTAAACGAGCGGTTTTTTGACGTTACCATCATGTGCTGTCAGTTGCGCATCACGTAGATAAAAATCACCATAGACACAGCACAAGCGAGTACACTGAGAATAAAACCCCAGATCACCCATTTGCTATTCGTCTTGTTTATGTGTTTGTCGTCCATGGAAACTTCTCCTCATTCAAGCATTCACCTTCTATTATAAGGTTGTTTGACAGGAAAGGGAAACCGTTAATGTGGCGAAAACTGTTAAAGACCTGCTCTCGTTAGCTGACGAATCCCCAGCGCACAGCCGCTCGTCACAAACAGTACACACATGACGACAAAAGTCCCCAGCTCTCCTAGCGACAAACTCTCTTGACTGAGCACGCCCATGCCAATCGTCAAAAGTGACAGAGGAAAAAACATACCGAGCCCAGACACATACAAGCCCAACCCTACAAAAACAGTGCAAACACTAATGCCGACAGGTACAGCAAAGCTCTGTAGCCGGGTAGAAAGCCATAGTTGGAAGGCGATGATGGTGAGCGAAGCCAGCCAGCCTCGCATGATCCATCCGAACACTTCCGGTGGAAACGAAAAATGTGTTGGTAATCCGGCGATGAATCCTGCGCACATGTACAGCACGAAGAAGAAAAGCTGCACAACAAAAAGGAGAACGCCAACCACCACCAGCTTCGCGAAAAAAATCGTTGGAGTCGAAACAGGCGCTGTCAGTATCACATTCCAGTTACGGTTTCCATGCTCCAGTCGGCACACGAACGAACAGCAGATCGCGATCAGAATGGGCAAGAAAAATTCTCCGTAGAACAAGCTCACCTGCGTCCACAGGCTATACCAGCCATTTTGCAGGATCGCTTGGTTCATCCAGTAGTTGGCGAAACCGATCAGCGTACTGAAAACAGGAAGCACAAGCAAAACGAGCCATATACGAGAACGACGCAGTTTTACCCATTCTGCTCCCAAACATCTAATTAGCATACAAGGTCCTCCCTATACGTCTTGCCGGGATACGTGAATGCTCCCAGCAAGGAAAAATGCGATGCCCATGAGTACGACGATGATCGGCAAATGAATCCCGATTTCACGTGTAGTAAACAGCATCGTTTCGTTCACGTACTGATACGTAACTGGCGAAAAGTCTACATAGTACGACCAGATGAAAAGACGTCCGATTTGTGGCGGAAACAAGCTCGCTGTCATGCCGATGAAGCCCCCGATCATCCCGAGGCATAGGCTAAATGCCTGATTTTTGATGGCGAGAGAGACCCATTGTTGCAGAGCAATCACCACGAGGTTTGTCAGCATGGTCCCTGCTACAAAGCGGAGTAATAGGCCAATCGGGACTGGCTCTGCTAATCCAAAGCCAATGCCAAATGCCATGATCGCGAAAACCTGTAGAATGACGGCACCCCCCATCAAAACAGCCGCAGAGACGAATTTTGCCGCATAAACAGCTTTCCTACTGACAGAGGCAGCCATCAGCAGCTTCCATGTACGCCCTCTGTGCTCCATATCACAAATCCGTGAAACAATGACAGCCGAACCGATCGGCAAAAACAATCCGTTCATGGCTGTAATCGTAACCAGTATAGCGCTCCACGTTGCGGCATCCGGATTTTTTGTCATGGAGATACTGACAGCCATAAACCCCCATGCCAGTTCGATACTCAAAAGAACGGCGGGCATGAGAAACAAACGCTTATGTCGAATTTTATAAAACTCCAGCCAAAGCGTCCTCATTACAAACTCCCCTCCTTGCCTGTAAGGGAAAGGAAAATACTCTCCAAGCTTTGTTTGTGCACTTCAATGCGATAAACATCAATGCCCGCCATAATTAGCGTCCGGTTTGTCTGCGCTGCCTCTCTGTCTCCCATGCCTTCCATAACAAGAAAGCCATCTTGGAGACTTGGAGAAAGCTCTATATCTTGAAGAATCCTTCTTGCTTTTTCATTATCCTGTGTTTTCAACCAAACCTGAGGCTGATTCTTTTGTTGCAGCTGCTCCATACTCCCTTGAAACAAGAGTTTCCCCCCGTGGATAATGCCGATAGATGTGGCCACTTGCTCGATTTCCGAGAGTAGATGGCTGGAGAGCAAGACGGTCATTCCATACTGGTGTGGCAATGATTGAATCAATTCCCGAATTTCACCGATTCCCGCAGGGTCCAGGCCGTTTGTCGGTTCATCGAGGATGACGAGCTTTGGAAAATGCAGCAAAGCCATGGCAATTCCTAATCGCTGCTTCATCCCGAGTGAATACTGATCTACCTTTTTGTTCTGTTGTTTTTCCAAACGGACGATTTGCAAGGCCTTCTCTACTTGTTTGTCGGGGACATCTCGCAACCGCTGCAGGACGCGCATATTTTCAAGGCCGGTAAGATGGCCGTAATAGGAAGGAGCCTCGATCAAGGAACCCGTCTGACTCAAAATCTCAAGTCGGTTCCTGCTAAAATCCTTCCCGAATACAGATACACTCCCTTCAGTCGGCTTGACTAATCCTAGCAGCATTTTCAGAGTCGTTGATTTTCCTGCACCATTTGGACCGAGGAAGCCGTAGACCTCCCCTTCTCCTACCGCAAGATTCACCCGCTGGACACAATAGGCTCCTCCATAACGTTTTGAAAGGTTTTCTGTTCGAATCACCGTATTCATCGTTTCTCGCTCCTATCTGTTGGTCTCTTCTACGAAATCATAGAGTCCCAACCCGTCGCTAAGCTGACAGCAACCTTACGACAACCTTAAATTGACTCCGAATGGGTAGAACACACAAATCGAGCGAGTATAATGAATACGGGTGATTCAATATGGAAGAGTGGAAACAGAAAAAAGTGCTCATTGTGGAAGATGAGCTTGAAATCAGAAATATGATCGATGGATTTTTGCGTAAGGAAGGATTCTCTCGTATTTTTCATGCAGGTAGTTGTAAAGAGGCGTTAGGGATATGTGTTTCGGACAAGCCAGATGTCGCGATCCTGGATGTCATGCTGCCTGATGGCGATGGATTTGGACTTTTGACTTCGATCCGTCGCTTTTCGCAAATCCCTGTCATTTTTCTGTCAGCGAGAGGGGAAGATGAAGATCGATTGCTCGGACTTGGCCTGGGCGCTGACGACTACATCGTGAAGCCATTTTTGCCGCGCGAGCTCGTTCTCCGTCTCTTGGTCATTTTGCGACGCGTTTACGCTCCTCCCCAAATCGATCGTCTGCCCGTTTTCCAGCTTGGTGACAGTACGATCGATTTGGAGGCGGCAATCGTGACGAGAGACCACCACGAATACGCGTTGACCGCCAAGGAACACGCCCTCTTGCGAAAACTCTATGAAAATCGGGGACGAATCGTCACGAGTGATGCCCTGTGCCAATACGTATGGGGCGACGATTACTACGGGTATGAAAATACGTTAATGGTACATATGCGGCGCATTCGTGAAAAGATCGAGCCATGTCCGTCTACTCCCGAATATTTGCTGACGGTAAGAGGACTCGGTTACAAATTACTCGTAAAGGAAGAGTTATAGATGGATGGAGCCGCACGAATTTTACGTCGTTATACAGCTGCTTCTATCCTGATCGCCGTCTTTTTGCTCATCGTCAATTACATCATTCTCGGTACATTTGTTTTCAAAGGTATAAATGAAGGAGCTCCTCCCGTTCAAGTCACACAAACTGTTGCAGAAGGTCTCCACAAGAACGGTTCCCACTATACTTTGGAACCAGATGCCGAAGAATGGTTGCAAAAAAGCCAAGCTTGGGCCATGCTGATTGCGAACAATGGGAAGGTCATCTGGGACTACGCCATACCAGACCAATTGCCCCGCACGTACTCTCTGGCAGAAGTGGCGCAGTTCTCGCGAAATTACTTACAGGACTATCCCGTTTTTGTTTGGGAGCATGAGATGGGGCTAGTCGTCGTAGGCTACCCGAAGGACAGTCTCGCCAAGTACCAGATTCATTTCCCGATCAGTTGGATTAGTGATTTACCTTATCGATTACTGGCTTTGCTTTTCGGAAATATACTGCTCGCCGCTCTACTCTCGCTGTTCATCGGCTCCCGACTCATTCGGGCCATCCGCCCACTGATTAGCGGGATTCACGCTCTATCAGAAGATCAGCATACACATCTCGAGGCGAAAGGAATGTTCAGCGGGATTGCCCGAAGCATCAATCACGCATCGTCGCTTCTGCAAGAGAAGAACGCTTTGCTAAAAGCCAGAGACGAAGCACGCTCGAACTGGATTGCAGGAATTTCCCACGATATACGAACGCCATTATCGATGGTGCTCGGGTATGCCAGTGAATTGGAAGAGAGCGACGTGGTGCCTTACGAACAGCAGCAAAAAGCAAGCATTATTCGAAAGCAAGGGGAAAAGCTCCGGTCTTTGGTCAGCGACTTGAATCTCGTTTCCATGCTGGAATACGAAATGCAGCCCATCCATACCAAACCGATTCGGCTATCGACACTAGCGCGACAAATTGTCACTGACTTTTTGAACAATGATTTGGCAGAGTCGTTTACCATTGAGCTGGATGTCACGACTGAGCAATGCTTCGTGATGGGCGATGAAAAACTTCTTGTCCGCGCCATCACGAATCTGGTCCAAAACAGCATCGTGCATAACCCATCAGGCTGTCACATCCACGTGCAAACGACTCTGTCACCCAACCAGCGCAATGCTCTCCTGATTGTCACAGATAACGGAAAAGGCGTTGAGCAAGCCATGCTGCCTGACTTGGTGGAATTGCCTTATTCATCAAAAAGAAAATCTCCCTCACACAATGGTCATGGTCTCGGTTTGCCCATGGTTGCACGTATTGCTGCCGCTCATCATGGAAACCTGTTGTTAACAAGCGATACAGGAAAAGGGATGACAGCAGAACTTTGTTTCCCCCTCTTCTCCTAAAAGAAAGACATGATAGAAAAAGCACCTCCTCTGTCTCGCCTATGGAGAGTAGACTCTCAAAAGCGTGCAAAGGGGTGCTTTTTGACTGTTTAAAGGGTCAATTACTTCACGAGATCGCGCATGATCTCTTCTGCTTTGATGTCAGCTGTTATCAGCTTCTCTTTTTTCATCCAATCAATCAGTGTTTGCCAAGACTCGGCCGTCTGGTATGCAAAAGGCTTTTCCCCCGCATCCATCAATGGAATCAGGATATCCAAGCTCTTGGTCTCAATGTCTTTTTCTAGCGGGAAATCGGCAGCCTGTTTGGCAAGCAACAGATCGAGTGCCTTTTCCTTATTATTTTTCACATAGTCCTGGCCCTTGCCAATCGCGCGCAGGAAACCTTCTACAGCTTTCTGCTTTTTGCCCAAAGTCTCATCACTTGTCGCCAATACGAGCTCATAATAGTCTGGAACACCAAACTCAAAAGGCTTGAACACATTGACTGGAATACCGTGCTTTTCCAAAATCAGTTGTTCATGGTTGATATAGCCACCCACCACTGCATCGACCTTTTTGGCCGTCAACGCTGGGACGATGTCAAAGCCGATATCCGTGAAGGTCAGTCCGGAATCATCGCCACCATTATACTTCACAACTTGACGTACGATCGACTCATCAAGGGGAAGGGATGGATAACCGATATTTTTTCCTGCCAACTTTTGTGGAGTATCGATCCCACTGTCTTGGCGCGTCATGATCACGTTTAACGGATGACGAACGAGTGCACCTACAGATACGACAGGAACGCCTTCTGCACGAGCTTGGATGAGCTGTGGTTGATAGCTGATGGCCAAATCCACTTTGCCCGCAGCCGCCATCTTCAACGGATCATTGCTGTCTGAAGGCATTTGCATGGTCACCTTGAGGTTCTCATCTTTGAAATAGCCTTGCTCCTCAGCGGCATACAAGAAGGAATGTACAGCATTCGGATACCAATCGAGCGCAATCGTCAGCTCAGTAGGCTCCGTTCCTTTATCAGCAGGGGCTTGCATCTGACCAGCATCCGAGCTCGCCTGATTGCCGCAAGCAGCAAGACCTGTTGCCAATGTAAGTGCCATGAATGCTTTCGTCCATTTGTTGAAAGGTTTCATTGTTGTTCTCCTTTTATTTTCATATGCGGGGAAAGATGACGTTCGATTCGTCCAGCCAGCCAAAACAGCAGCATGCCGAGAATCGAGAGCAACAGGACCGAGGCAAACAACGCTGGAGCCTGAAAATTGCCGGATGCCCGTCTGCCAAAGTACCCGAGTCCCTCGCTCGCTCCCAGCCATTCCCCAATGGTTGCCCCAGCCACACTGTAGGTAGCTGCCACTTTTAGGCCACTGAAGAAATGGGGTAAACTCGACGGGAGTTGCAGCTTGGTGAAAATTTGTCCGTTTGTTGCCCCCATTGTCTTTAACAGCTGGAGCATTTCCTTGTCCGTCGAGCGAAGCCCATCATACGTGTTCACGACGATCGGAAAGAAAGTAAACAGAATCGTAACAGCGATTTTTCCAGATAAATCATACCCGAACCATAAAATGAATACGGGTGATAACGCGATAATGGGGATCGTTTGGGAGATGACGATATACGGATAGACCAAGCGCTCCACAATCCGACTGCGAATCATTGCAAATGCAAGGGAGATTCCAAATACAATCGAAATCGATAGCCCCAGTAATACTTCCTTTAACGTCGCCCAAAGATGTACACCTACTAGAGAGGCACGTAATTCCCACAAAGACACAACCACAGCGCTAGGTGGTGGTAAAATGAATGGCGGCACTCCGAGGAAGCGGCATCCAGCTTCCCACACCAGAAGAAAAATAGCGATGGAGATACCAAACCAAATGCCTCTCCCCATCATGCTTCTCTCCTTAACGGCTTCATTGCTGCTTGGCGCTCCTGTCGAAGCAGTTCCCAAATTTGTTCACGCAATGCCAGGAATCCGGCTTGGTTGCGGCTGCTCGCCGTTCGCGGTCTGCTCACCGGAACGGTTAATTCGATCGGCTTGGTGATCGGACTCCCTGAAAGCACGATAATCCGATCTGCAAGTAAAATAGCTTCGTCGATGTCATGTGTAATCATCAGCATCGTACTGGCAGTTTCCTGCCACTTTTCCATCAGCCACTCTTGCATGTCCATTCTCGTTATTCCATCTAACGCACTAAACGGCTCATCCAACAGCATCATCTCTGCACCCGAAAACAATGCGCGCAAAAAGGAAACCCGCTGGCGCATCCCACCGGAAAGCTGGGCGGGATAGCTGTCAGCCCAATCTTGAAGCCCGTACCTTGGCAATTCCTGTCTGACACGCTCATGCGCTTCTTTTTTCGTCATACCTTTGATTTCCAGCGGCAAAGCTGCATTTTCGACAATCGTACGCCATGGCATGAGCAAATCGCGTTGGGGCATATAGCCGACCTGCCCCAAACGATTTGCCACAGGTACTCCGCCGAGCCTGATATCGCCTTGTCCTGGCTCAAGAAGACCTGCGATGAGCTGAAACAAGGTGCTTTTCCCGATCCCGCTCGGACCGATCAAGCTGACGAATTCCCCTTTTTCCACACGCAGATCAAAATGATCGAGAATCTGCCTGTCGCCATACGAAAAGCTGACGTCGGCGAAAGCTAGTTGTTCTCCCACGGCCACATTTCCTCTCTGTAGGACATGTCCCAGAACATGTACTCCATTTTGGAGGTGTTGACAAAATACTCTTCCAGTTTGGCCAGTTCTTGCTCACTCTTACCTTCCGCCAATTGGTTCATGATATCAATCAGCCAGATTGCCAACTGCCCAAACTCATCGGAGCTGTACATGCGCACCCATTCGCCATACAGTTCGTGATCTAGTGCCCCTTCTACTTGTGCCAAGCGCTTGCCGATTTCCCAATAGCTCCACGTGCATGGGAGTAGTGCACTCACCAATTCCGCCAACGACCCTTGATGAGCGACACGCAGCATGTAGCTGGTGTATCCCAACATCACAAACGAAGGCTCGGTTGCTTCCAGCTCCGCGCGAGAGATGCCGAAACGCTCGGCATACTGACGATGCAGCTCCATCTCTGTGTTCAGCGTCGATTCTTGCAAAGCAGCGAATCTGGAGCTTGTTTCCAGATCGTACGCCTTCACACTCGCAATCGCGAACATTTTCGCGTAATCAATCAGATAGATGTAGTCTTGTTTCATGTAATATTTGAATGCACCAACGGGCAGGCTGCCATCTCCAAGTCCGGTGACGAAAGGATGTTGATGAACACGCTCCCAGATCGGGGCTACACTTTTTCTCAAACGATCAGTAAAGGTTGCCATGCTATTCTCACTCCTTCGCTTCCTTTGGGGTATTGCACCAGGTGGCGATGAAACGGGCCATGATCTGGGCAAAATGAACAAGCTGGTCAGGATCAATGGATTCATCTACGGCATGTGCATGCGTGAGCTCACCGGGTCCGAATAGGACAGTCGGAATGCCTGCATGCGCAAACCAGCCTGCATCCGTTACTGTAGGCGACATATTAATGATAGGCGTTTGATGCATATGGCTCTCATATGCGGATTTCAGCGTTGCCAACCCCGGATGCTTCGTATCCAACTCCAGTGAAGGGAAGATTTCACCGCGCTCCTCAATCATCGAACGTCCACCCCAGCGGAATGTTGGAGGATTGTCTCTCAACCAAAGATCGGCTGCTGCCGCACGCCCGACGTGATCCTCAATCTCTCGAATAATCTCTTCGTAGGATTCGTTCGGATTAAAATGAACAGTAATCCAGAGAGCGCAACGGTCTGCGATGAACGCAGCGTGACGACCTCCCTCGATGACTGCGGGATTGATCGTATTGCTGCCTGGCGGGAAGCCGGGATAGGACTTCATGACAGCCCAGTCACGCTCCAGCTCCTGTAGTGCAGTGATCACCTTCGCCATTTTTTCAATGGCAGAAGCTCCCCGAACGCGTCCGCCTGCATGAATCATCTGTGCGCGCATTCCGTCATGCAGCGTCGTCGGACTCTCAATCGTGATCCAGCCTGTAATGACCCCGCCCTGCCCTTGCATATGGAGATTACTCGTGTCCACTACAACGGCGTAGTCAGCCTGATAGCCACGCTCGATGGCGACCAATGTCCCCGCTTCACCTGCTTCTTCTCCGATGACGGATTGAAAGAGCAGATCACCTTGGAGCTCCACTCCGTGTTCGCGCAGCATTTCGATCGCAAACAAGCTTGCCGCGAGTCCGCCTTTCATATCTGCAACTCCCCGGCCGTACAGGCGGCCATCCTTGCCATGCGTCAGAGCAAAAGGTGGATAGGTCCACCCGGTATCATCTCCGACTTCAGCCACATCGATATGTCCGTTGATAATCAAGCTGTTTGCGTGGGTTGAGGCACGCCCTGATAACCGTCCTACGATATTGTCGTCTCCCGGATATACCGTCCAGCGATCCACTTCGAATCCCATCGCTTGCAGTCTGTTGGCGATTACTCCTTGTGCGGCATCGCTGTTTCGCGCGGGAGGACTCACAGTCGGATGAGAAACGAGCTCTGCCAATAGAGCGAACAGCTCTTCTTTGCGGCTGGCAATCGATTCTACCGCTTCTGTCAGTCGATCCACGCTACTCAATCATCCCTTCGGTCGGGCTGCTCGCGGATGCGTAACGCTTTTTCGCGATTCGGCCTGCCAGGAAGCCTTTGCGCCCTGCTTCCACCCCGAGCTTCATCGCTTCTGCCATTAAGACAGGATTGTCAGCGAGTGCGACCGCTGTATTCAACAAGACTCCATCAGCACCCAGCTCCATTGCTTTTGCGCAGTCTGCTGGCGAGCCAATTCCTGCATCTACGATAATCGGTACTTTCGCATCCTCGATGATAAAGCGGAGGTTGTTTTCGTTGACAATCCCTTGCCCGGAACCAATTGGTGACGCACCTGGCATAACCGCATGTACGCCAACCTCTTGCAGACGTCTAGCAAGAATCGGGTCGTCATTGGTGTAGGTCAGCACGATAAAGCCTTCTTCCACCAAGATTTTCGATGCCTCGAGCGTGCCAATCGGGTCAGGCAGAAGTGTTTTCGGGTCTCCAATAACCTCGACCTTGATCATGTCACACAGTCCAGATGCTTTAGCCAGACGCGCAATACGCACTGCTTCTTCCGCTGTATAGGCACCTGCTGTATTTGGTAGCAGGGTGAATTTTTTTAAATCGAGTTGTTCCAAAAAGTTCGGTTCTTGCGGATTTTCCAAATTCAAGCGACGAATCGCAAAGGTCAAAATTTCTGCTTCTGACACCTCTACTGCTTTCCCTTGTGTATCCAAATCAGCGAATTTACCTGTCCCCAGCAGCAAGCGGGAGCGAAACTCGTAAGGTCCAATTTTCAATGTATCCATCATGATGATCATCCTCCTCCGACAAAATGAACGATTTCTATGCGATCTCCGTCTGCAATCGGTGTTTGTTCGTACGCAGAGCGATCAATAATGTCACCATTTCGCTCAACGACGACAATCTTCTCTTGCAGGGAATAAGAAGCAAGCAAGGCCCGCACTGTAGTGATCTCTTCCGCCAACTCTACTTTTTTCCCATTCAGCTGAACAATCATTGATTACCTCCTTCTACTGGAAAAAAAAACGGCTTCTCCCACCTGCCTGAGTCGGTTCAGACAAACAGAAGAAGCCGTATATCCATCTCATCTCACCGGACGAATGGCATAAAAAAACCATCCGCCTCGGATGGTTGAGTGTCATCTTATCATGCATGTGCACAAACAAGCATAGTTTTGCTCGGATGCGACATGTGATACTGATTCCAAAATACCTCTTCCTCCGCTGGCATGACCCAGGTCAGGTTCAACGGTCAGTAACACACTCGTTACAATCTCAGCCAACGTTGCTTGGCCCCCGTTTGGTAGTAATGCTATGCAATTGTCGTACATTCGAGTATTACAGTACCACTCTATTTCGTGTTTGTAAAGGCTTCCTTATGCATCTTTTCCAGCTCAACGAGACAGCGCTCTGCCCAAGCTGCCATTTTCGCAAGCTTTTCCATTTCTCTCTCCATCGCCTGACGCACAGATTCCTTGTAGTCTGGAATCGCTCCATTATAACGAATAACCCCTTGGACAGGCGTCATGAATTTTTCCATGTACGACAGTGCAGGACGCTGGTGAAACAGCGGCACATCTACTTCGTAGGAAGAATGCAAATCGCCTTGCGTCGGGTATTTGGTTACTGCCAACACCTTTACCAGCAACTTCGAATCGTGGATTTCCAATACTTCTGCAATATATTCACCAGTTCGTTGCGAAACGCGAACGATATCTCCCGGATTCCAGTTCATCGCAGTTTCCTCCTTTTATTGAATCGAATGCATTTACATCAGCGAGGCTTCCAACAGTTTACGTGCATGCAGCAATACTTCTTCCGCATCCACAACTGACTGACCGCCACCCTGCGCCATTGCAGGATTTCCTCCACCTTTTCCGTTGATGACTGGCAAGGTTTCTTTCAACACTTGATTGATGGCTACGTTGACTTCTTGTCCACGAGCAAACATGACTTGCACTTTGTCTTCGGTAGTAGCAGCCAAAAGGCAAATCGCATCTGGCGCCAGAGCAGTAGCGAGCTGTGCGAACTGCTGAAGCTGTTGAATGGTTTTGTCTGTGAAGGTACACATAATGAGGCGAGAATGACCGAGTTGGCTAGCAGCAGCGAGTTGTTGATTGACTTCCACTTCCAAGAGCTGCTTATCCACTTCTGCCAATTTTGCCTTCAAGGTGTCGCGTTCTGCAAGGAGGCGTTCCGTCTGTGCGATCAGTTCCCCTTCATTGGTAGCGAGCAGCTTCGCCGTATCACGAACGACAGCTTGCTTTTGGTTGTAGTCCCGCAAAGCTCGCCAGCCACAGATGAATTCAAGACGAATGTTCCCGCGATGTCGCTCCCAGCCCAAGATCTTGATCATCCCAACTTCGCCCGTACGCGCTGGATGTGTTCCTCCACATGGGTTGTAATCAAACTCAGGTATCATCACGACGCGAATATTTTCGGTAACGGTCGGCTGTTTTTTCAAGGGCAGTGTTGCCAATTCCTCGTCATCAACGAACCGCGCAATGATGGGGTGGTTTTCCAGAACAATCTGATTCGCTCGCTTTTCTACCTTCTCCCATACATCTGCTGTCAACTCATCCAGTCGCACATCAATGGTGACACGTTCTTTGCCCAAGTGAAAGGCGACGGTCTCCGCTTGCACCACTTCCAGGAAGGACGCGGATAAAATATGTTGACCAGCATGCTGCTGCATGTGATCAAAACGACGGTCCCAATCGATGTGACCCGTTACTTCCCCTACGCTTTCGGACAAGGGTGCTTCCAGTCGATGTCGAATTTCACCATCTACCTCTTCCACATCTACCACACGAATCTCTTCCAATACGCCCAGATCAGAAGGCTGTCCGCCTCCGGTAGGGTAAAAAGCCGTTTGATTCAGTACTGCGTAAGGTGTCCCATCTTGCTCGACACCAGTCCTCGTCACCTGAGCCGAGAACGTTCTTGTATAGGCATCCTGATAATAGAGTCTGTCGTCCATCTTTACTCCTCGCTGCATGGAAACATGGTTCCAGCCTGTTTCTCCCTTATAGGGGTAAAACGAAAAATGTATGTAAAAAGCTTAGCCAAACAAGTGATCCATTTGTTTTTCGCGCTCTTGGCGCTCCTCTGGGCTTGCCAGGTCATACTTTTTCAATAAATGAAACAGCTCGTTTAGACGCTCTTGGCTGAGTTCGCCATTCAACTGATTTTTGAATTGACTCACACGCAACTCCGACAGATGTGGAGCTTGTTCTGCCAATTTTTTGAGTACGTCCTCATGGCTGTGATCCAATTTGCATTCTCCCATGATTTCTCCCCTTTTCCTTCCTGACCTCTTCATCATACCATGATTTTTCATTCGAAAAAAAGGCGTACAATCCGCAATGGAATGTACGCCAGATGACTATGCACGCTTGCGGACGCGAAAGTTCTCTTCGATCAACAACCAATTTTGCGGAAATGGCAAACCGAGTTTCCAGTAGCTGACGCCTCGCAAACCGAGCTGTTTAACCAGATTGAACTTGGCTTGGATCGACCGCGCATCCTCAAACCACACCTGATGTTGCCTACCTTGATCATCGGTGTACGTAAAAAACGGAGCCTGCGCCCGATAGTCATACCGAATGACGGCATTATGCCGGGAAGCCAGTGCAATCGCTGCCTGTGGACTCAATGCACGCGCTGTCGTCCCTCGCTCGTACGGTAAGGTCCAGTCGTATCCGTACAGATTTTGACCCATCAAAATTTTATCAGCAGGCATCTCAGTAATCGCATACTGCAAGACACGTCGTACCGGACCAATCGGGGAAACTGCCATAGGAGGACCGCCACTATAGCCCCATTCATATGTCATGATCACGACAAAATCGGCAATAGCACCGATCGCCTTGTAATCATGGGCGGTATACCATTTGCCTGCCTGCTCGGCACTTGTCTTCGGTGCCAGCGCAACAGACATCATCAGTCCTGCAGCATGGATACGGTCTCTCGCTTTTCGTAAGAAGTTGGCATACGCTTCTGCACCGGTTGTGGGTAATGCTTCCAAGTCAAAATGAATATCTCCCATTCCCAACTCTCGTGCAGTCTGAAGAATATTGTTCAACAAGGTATCCTGAAGCTCTTGATTGTTGAGGATGATTTCGCCCAATTCCGTGCTGAACTGCTCTCTTTCCAGATTCGTAATGACCATCATGAGCAGGACCTGGTTTTCTTTTGCAATTTGCGGAAAATTGTTCATTGTCGGGCGTGCGAGGGTACCATCCCGTCTAATACGAAAGCTGAACGGAGCCAAATACGTCAGATGCGGTGCAGCCGTGCGAACATCGGCTTCCAAAGCTGGTGTAACGGTGCGTCTCGGTTCCACATAAGCATTGAAATCTGCTGCTCGCCGCGGACGGGGCGGGATGTAAAGGCGTTGCCCGACTTCAAGTGGTCTATATTGCGGAATCCTATTGATGCGTGCAAGCTCTGCGGCGCTGATCTGGTTGCGCTGACCGATGGTATACAACGTATCTCCTTGCTTAACCCAATAGTAGCTTCCCACAATCGGAATCACCATCGCCTGTCCAGTTACCAGCTTATTAGGATCAGGCAGTTCATTTGCCTCAGTTATCGCCTCAGGTGTGGTTCCATAAGTCTCGGCGATGCTCGCTAAGGTTTGTCCTTCTTCCACCACGTGGATTTGCATACGCCCCCTCCTTCGCATTTCTTCTCTCTTTGTCATATTCATGGCGAAGGGAATGGGTGTATGTCTAGGCCAAAGGTTTCAATACATCGTATAAAAATCCAACGGACTGGATGGCATAATACCGTTCTAACAATTCGGTTCGTTGAAAAATAAGCAAGGCGGGTACACTGGTCACTTGCCATTGTTCTGCCAATGTAGGCGCCGTATTTATGTTGATCTGATACAGCGGAACGGTAGGCAGCGTTTCTTGCATGATGCCGAGCATACGTGCTGCGAGCTTGCATGTCCCACACATCGGTGTATAGACAAGAAGAGCGACCGACTCCTTTTCTTGCAGGTATTGGATCAGTTCTGTTGAGGTGAGTTCTTGCAAGTCGTTCACTCCTTTCCCTCACATCGGACATGATCATTCATGCTAGACCCACTGTTTGTGGATGTCAACAGCGTGATGCACTGGCTTCGTAAAAATGGATAGCCAATGGAATGTAAAATTTTGTGCGGAATTCATCTATTTTTGTATAATATAGCTAAAATTCGTTAAGTTAATCTCAATACTACTTTGAATGGTGGATTAGTATGCGTTTTTTCAGCTATTTGTTTCATGATCGGAAAGATAATGTCAGAGCGTTTCTTCTATTTGCCTGTTTTTTCGTGTTTTATTTGTGGATGAATGTGCCTTTTCTCACTTATATGAATCAAAACATCGCTGTTCTTGCCCCAATCAGCCCTTTTTACGGCGTTCCGTTTACGCTTAATCTGTTTAATTTTGACCCGACGATGTACTATAGCTCGAACAACCCGACGGTGATCCATCCATTTCTAAATTTGATTTCTTCTCCTTTGGCTTATTTATCGAAATTTTTCACAGAAAACTTCTTCTTTGCGGTGGTTCAATCGATCATGAACGCGCTCGGCGTTGTTATGGTTTACTACTACCTGTGCAAGGGATGCAAAAGCTTCTATACCCCCTTGCTTTTTGCGGTATTTTTCGGGACGGCCTCTTATCAAATTTTCACGGCGATGATTCCCGATTCTTATCCGTACGCCCAATTCGTCATTCTATTGTCGGTACTTTATACCCAGTACAGCAGGGCAGAAAAGAAATTGGCTGTGTGGCCAAACGCTTCATTCGCCCTCGTCAACTTCGGTGTCACCTCAACGAACATCATTCCATTTATGAGCGTTTTGGCCGTCAATCTGTTTCACAAAGAAAGCAAGAGCATTTTTAAGAAGCTGGTGCGAATCGCGTTCGTATTTCTCTTATTTGTTATTAGCTTCACGATTTTGCAGCATCTGATGTTCGGGCAATCCTGGTTTTCTACTTGGTACAAATCAATTCATGCCGGAGGGTTCATCTACACGGCTCCGTTCTCGTTCAGCGAGCATTGGAAAGCTCTGTATATGCTCGTTATCAGTCCTGTATTGACCCCAGACATTGCGCTCATTGATCCAAAACCGGGGATGGTCGCATTCGCTACGAACCTCACGTTGCCGTATCCATGGTATGTGCATGTCATTGGATTGACGCTGATCACCCTGGCTGTACTCGGTTTCATCAAAGGGATTCGTTCGCAAGAAGCCTGGTCGCTCGCCGCCTATATCGGGTTTGCTTTCGTGCTCCACATTGTAATAGGATTCGGTCTGGCCACATTTACGTACGATTTGTACTTGTATGCTGGACATTACTTGTTCGCCTTCTTCCTGCTCGCCGCACGGTTCATCATGCACCTGCGCCACGTGAAAGTAAAGAAGGCACTGCTTGGTATCATCCTATTGTTCGTCTTTGTGACGTTGGGCAACAATGTCGTGAAGCACTATGAAGCTTTGTATGTGATTGAACGGTCTTATGCACAAATGAATAAAGGGAGTGAGTAAATGTCTGGTGCCGAGAAGCTGTTCAAAATGCTATCAAAACTGGACGTGAGATATATAATAATTTGTAACTGCCGTCAGCTTTACCGTTAACCTGCTTATTGTTCTTGTAGCAAGAAGAGGTGCTGTGTGGTTTGGCACACGCCCAACATGGCTGCGAGTCTTGCTTTTGATCGCAGATAGTAGAACATGCTTTCATTGAACAGCAGCCTACAAAAAAGTAGACTACAAGCAATATTGCTGTAGTCTACTTTCTCTTTTACATGGATCGCTTAACGCGCAATCGTTGTATGAGCCAGCTCCTCCGTTACGGTACAAACCGCACTCGAATCCCAGCTACCTTTGCCTTGTGCTTTTGCTGCCTCATACATTTGCGCAACCGTGCCTCCAACGAGAACAGGCACTTGCTGTTCACGTGCAGTTTGCGCATAGAACTGCAAATCTTTGTGCATATGATCCAAAGAAAAGACCGTATTTTCATACGTCCCATACAAGATGTTAGGCCCAAATACGGAGAGCACACGATTGTGGGCAGAGCCCTTGTCCATGACGGCTGCCAGCTTGTGTGGATCGACTCCTGCTTTTGCCCCGACACTGAACGCCTCTCCCAACGCTGCTGTAATGACTGCAACGACAGAATTGTGACAAAGCTTCGCCACTTGTGCAGAGCCGGATTCCCCCAGATAAAAAATTTCCTTCCCAATTGCCCTGAGATAGTCCATGATTTCCGGAAGCTTGGCCTCATCACCGCCGACCATAATGGTCAACGTTCCGGCCGCAGAACCCGCAGGTCCCCCGCTCACCGGACAATCATAGTAGTAGATCCCTTTTTCTACGCCGCGCTGATTCAGTCGTTTTGCTGTAGCAGGATCGATCGTACTCGTATCAAATACGAAGCTGCCAGCCCCTAATGATAAGAAAAGTCCTTCCGCCCCCAGCATGACTTCCTCTACAATCGCAGGTCCCGGAAGCGAAGTGAAAACGACACGTGCTACGCTACCCACAGCCTGTGGAGACTCGACAACTATCGCTCCTCTTTCCTTCGCCCAGGCTTTTGCTGCTGGACTAGGATCGTAGGCATACACGTGGTAGCCTTTTTGCAACAGATTGCAGACCATCCCTTTACCCATTGCACCAATGCCGATAACACCAATCGCTTCCATCTTCGCTCCTCCTGCTTTCCCTATACTTATGGCCGAATATAAACCGTTTTTGTCTCGACGTAAAAATCGAGCGCTGACTCCCCTTGCTCTCTCGGACCCAATCCAGATATCTTTTTGCCACCAAACGGAAACTGTGATTCAAAATGAGTCGATGGCATATTGACATGAGTAACACCTGACTGAATACCTTTGACAAATTGGAAAGCTTTTTGCAAATCGTTTGTAAAAATGGTGGAAGACAAGCCGAATTCCACCTGGTTCGCCACTTGCATTGCATGTTCGAAAGAATCCACATCGATTACGGCGATCACAGGGCCAAAAATTTCTTCGTTGGCAATCGTCATCTCCTGCGTTATGCCGGTAAACACTGTCGGAGCAACAAAGTACCCCTGTGCGAGATCGCCTTCTACAAGACGCTTCCCCCCGCATTCCAGTACGCCGCCTTCTTCAATCCCCTTTTGCACATAGTGAAGATACAAATTGAGTTGATGCTCGTCCACTACTGGACCGTTATGATTGTCTGGATCGAAGCCATTCCCGACTTTCAAGCCCTTCGCCCGCTCGATCAGTTTTGCTTTTACTTGTTCGGCTACTTCGGGAACAACCAATACGCGACTGGTCCCCGTACAACGTTGGCCATTATCGAAGAATCCACTCAGTACAATGGAATCGATAGCAAGATCAATATCAGCGTCCGCGAGTATGATCGCCGGATTTTTCCCGCCCATCTCCGCCTGAATCTTGCCTCCTCTGGCTCCAACTGCTCTCCCCAAAGCAAGTCCCACTTCAGAAGAGCCCGTAAATGAAATCCCTTTGACCAGTGGATGATTCGCTAATTCTTCCCCGATTACCGCACCCGGTCCTGTTACCAAATTCACTACGCCACTCGGAACGCCGCTTTCAATCAGCAGCTCTACCAGCTTTACGCTAATCAAGGAAGTGTTGCTGGCTGGCTTGAACACAACCGTATTGCCTGCGAGGATAGCCGGGACGATTTTCCACAAGCCAATCCCCAGCGGAAAATTCCATGGGGCAATGATCGCGAAAACTCCGATTGGCTCTCGCACTGTGTAACCGATTACCCGTTCATCAAAGGAAGGCACCGTCTGACCTGTCAAACGAGTGGCTTCCCCAGTCAACTGCTTCATAGAAGTGATTGTCTTGGCAACCTCGCCTCTTGCTTCCCGCAATGTTTTTCCGACTTCACGGGTGATCGTTTCTGCGAGCTCTTCTTTGTGTTTTTCCAATAAATGAATGAGGGAAAACAAGAACTCTCCACGTGTGGGAGCCGATTTTTGTGACCATTCACCAAAAGCACTGGCAGCGGCTTCAATGGCAGAACGCGCATCCAGCCCGTCCGATTTTTGAAAATAACCGAGAACCTCATTCGTATTGGCAGGGTTGGTACTTGGAAAAACTTGTCCGGTATGGCTCGCCATCCAAGCTCCAGCGATGTAGTTATTGTAGGTTGCTGTCAAATCGTCTCCCACCTTCCGTATCTTATAGGAGTATTGTATATAGCAAAAATTATGAATACAATGTATATACAGACACTTATTCCCAACTATTATTGTGTATTTCTCTACATGGAGGACACGTGGATGAATTCTTTTTCGCTCCTGCTTGAAAAGCTGCATGAATGGTTTGGCGATCAGCCCTTTTCGATTTGGTTCCAATTTTCGCGTGATCGACATTTTCGGCTTGTTTTCTCTTCTTTTCATGAAAACGCTGCCACGAATAGTCCCCCTATGACAGTACCTTGCTGTGACGTTGATACTAGCCACATGCGCTATACCTTTGAGTCTCTTCCCGCCCAGCAGATGTACCGTTTTTTCTACGAAAACGAAGGACAAGCCGTTATTTGCCTTGCACATAAAGCTAACCAACCGATTATCCTTACCACTGACCAATCGGAACTGCTGTGGTTCGGGATTCGTCTATTGTTGGCAGAAGAAAAAATGACAGCCAAAGCGGAGGAAAGCAAGAAGCTTTTTGAAGGGATTCGTTCGATATCTGCTACCCTCGACGTTCATCAAATCATCCGTGGCATCATTGGGAATGCACTGGCTGTTATCCCGGCAGCTGACGCAGGCCTCCTGCACCTGTATGATCCCACTATTAACCGATTGATTCCGAAAGCGACCGTTGGTTTTCAAGATACGGTGTTCAAGGATCTCAAAATGCGAGTTGGAGAATCCATCGCGGGTAAAGTGTTCGAAGACGGAGTCCCACGCATGTACAAAACTAGCCAAGATACAACCCATGCGATGAAGGATATCTCTGCTGACAACTTTCACTCTCTGAACCACGCAAAAGCATTGCGAGACTTGAATGGGTTGTTATGCGTTCCGATATCACGTGATGAAAAGCGTATCGGCGTGCTGGTCCTGCATCAGTTTCATCAAGAAAATGTGTTTACGGAGTACGATCTCGACCTCCTCCAAGGCTTCGCAGACCAAACCTCCATCGCTCTGCAAAATGCCGAGCTCTATGCTGAAGTCAAGCAAGCGTATGAGCAATTGGC
This sequence comes from Brevibacillus sp. NRRL NRS-603, assembly GCF_003013445.1. NCBI lineage: Bacteria > Bacillati > Bacillota > Bacilli > Caryophanales > Paenibacillaceae > Brevibacillus > Brevibacillus sp. NRRL NRS-603. The sequence goes on from NZ_PXZN01000012.1 coordinate 505,732, forward strand.
TGCCATTAGCGCTCAACTGCAAGCCAAACACGATGATTTGATACAACGCAATCATATCCATGAATCCATCAAGCAGTTGTCCTTGCAAAATAAAGGGGCGGAAACAATCGTAAAAACCCTCAACAAAATGACAGGCCATTCCATTTATTTTGCCGACTGGCTTGAGCAGAAAATGTATCCTGAAAAGAGTGCTGTATTTTTTAGCTGGGATGAACTGTATACATTGCTGAACAAAAGAAGACAGCCTATTTCCGTCAATCTGTTCTCTCCCGCTTCTGGTGTCGATCAACTGTTCTGTTTGTATCCACTAATCAATGGGAGCATTTTTCTCGGATGTCTCATCATTCCCTTAGACAAACGCGGACTATCTGATCTCGCACGTATGACGGTCGAACAAGGGAGTGCTGTGCTCATACTCGATTTGGTGAAAAAGCAATCGATCAGCTCCGTGCTGTACAAGCGAGCACACGATCTTTTTCAAGAGCTGCTGGCAAGCAAAGGAAATGAACTATTTGACCGCGCTCGTTCGATGGGGTTACAGCCGCAAGCAAAGTACTACGTGATTTATGCCCATCTGACACAGTGCCACGACCTGGCATTGCTAGAAGCAAATATTCACCGGCTCATTACCCGTTGGAAATGGGAGTTCAGTAAGACACAGATGCTTGTCTACGGATTCCATAACCATGTCACGCTTCTCATCCAGTCCCTGGGCTCTCGAGATGGAAAGGACATCCGGGAGAGACTCCAACAGGCGTCCGATGAGTGGGAACTTGGCAAGGAAGCATCGTTATCCATTGGCGTGGGAAGTATGGCAAGCGGGATTGAGCAAATCAGCAAAAGCTACGAAGAAGCCAAGAAAGCCGCACACTATTTGACCAACCGCGGCCGTTCTGGTGTGGTTTACTATAAAGACCTGGGTGTCAATCGCCTCATGCTGAATCAGAGCCAGGCCGATATTGATGCATTCATTCAGGATGTCTTTGCCCCTTTCTGGCAAGACCCGGAAAAATATCAGGAATGGGAACAGACAATCATAACTTATATGAAATACAGTCAATCCCCTCAACTGACCGCCAAAGAACTGCACATTCACGTCAATACGCTGTATCAACGTTTGCGCAAAGTTGAGGAGCTTCTTCATATCGATTTACGAAATCCGGAAGACTTGCTGAAATTACAGCTCGCTTGTCATTTGCGCCAGGAAGGTTAAATCGAAAAAGGCAGGAGTAGCTTTGAACGGGAAAAGGTCCTAGACTACCGCTGCCTTTTTTGTTAGCAAAGTCTGCTTACGTCTTATCGAATATTTGTTTACCATAATTATATTATGTAAATCATTTTCTCTCTTGTAATTTTTGGATAATCATCCATAATGAACATGGGGGCATCAGGCACTAAACACCCCAGAGACTCGCGCCCTACTACTAGTAAAGGAGTGATGATGTTTTGGATTCGCAAAAACAAATGGAAAAGCATATGAGAGGTTCCAAACGATAACTTCACCCCTTCTCTCATATGCTATGGGAGGAAATGAACGAAATGTTTGCTCAAAAAATGGTTCAAGGAACGGAACTCACAACCGATTGCTTCCATAGCGCAGCCAATCTTTTTGAAGCGTTGAAGCATCATGTATCTATCAAAGGGGTCATTGCAGGTATTATTCCTGGTAGGGTATTCCTGTCAAATGACGCGAGATCAGCCCTGCTGACAAGTCCTCAAGGTATTTTTCTAGGAGGCAGTGTTGATAATCCCCTCTTTTTTGAAGAAGTCAATACATTGATAAAAGAGGAGCTATTACCGCAGCTTGCTGCTGATGAACAGCTTGACTACGTCCTGTTTTATCCTACGGATGAGAAGTGGGATGACATTCTCGATATTGTAATGAAAGATGTTTTTCCCATGAGAAGCGGCCGAATGATCTTTACGCACCATTTACAGGATCTGTCCCTTCCTCTTGACGATCATATTGTCCCAATAGACAGCACCTTGTTGAAGCGGAAAGAATTGGTAGGGCTTGAGGATATTATCGATGAAATAGCAGAGAACTGGCCATCCATTGAAGCCTATGAAAACAAAGGCTTCGGTTGTGCCGCGATTCAAGATACCGATGAGGGGCCGACCATTATTAGTTGGTGCATGACAGATTGGGTAGTAGAAGACGAATGTGAATTGGGTATAGAAACCGATGAAGACTATCAGGGTAACGGATGGGCTCGAAAGACAGCATTGGGGGCTCTCTCAATTGCCAAACAACGTGGAATGAAAAGAGTGGGATGGCAATGCTGGTCAAATAATATAGGTTCGCAGAGAACAGCCTTGTCTGTCGGTTTCGAGCTGCTCGCGGATTTTCCGGTTCTGTTCGGATGGAACCTTCCGTTAAACAATTTCCTTGTCAACGGCAACCACTATATGCGTGGCGATCTGAAATATGGCGTGGAAAAAGACTACGCCCGGGCCGCATGGAGTTATGCCCAAGCACTTGATAAAGGCTGGGATTGGAATGGCGATCCTGCCTTGTATTGGAATGCTGCTTGCCTATTCTATCTGAGTGGTGAAGAGGACCGGGCAAAGCATTACTATAAAAAGGCTATTGAGCACGGCTGGATAGGCATTCACCACCCGCATGATCATGATTTTGTATACAGGGAACAGGACAGCGAGCAGATCGCTGGAATTCTTGCTGAATCACTCAAATAAATAAAGCAGCCGCCGTTTTTTCGGCGGCTTTTTGCTGAGCTCAACCAATACCTCCCTCCTTCTCTGCCGTTGAAGGAAAAAGAAATGGTTTGCCATTCAAGTAGTTTTTGATCATTGGTATGGCATAGGGCTGCTCTTCTTTTAGCCCCTCGGTTTCCCTGGGATCAGGAGAATGATGACTATAATTTTCAATCATGACCATCACCGTGAAGCTCTCTAATGCGGGGAGCCAGTCTCCTCCTAGTTTCCGCAAACTCTCATAGCCTTTTATGACTAGCTCTCTTTGTGCAGGATATAACCCCAAAATGGTATGGGCGATATCATATAGATAGTAACCAAACCCACATCTTCCAAAATCAATCGGCCGAGGATCTCCGTTGTGAAAAACGATGTTACCTTGGTGCAGATCGCCGTGAATGATTCCATAATGGCCGCTATTCTTGTCCAATTTGGCAAGACAAGTGCGTATTTTATCCGCCGCCAATTGATACAGCATGAATTCTTCATCTGTCAGAAACCGATGGGAATGCTCCCTCAAACGAGCCATAGATCGCTTGAAGCTATCCTCTCCCCAAATCGGACGCGTAAATTCAGGGGGCAATTGGAAACCCTGAGATACAGTATGAAGCTTTGCTAATAAGACACCCTCTTTGTACACTTGGTCTTCTGCAATTTTTTCATCTGCATGCTTCCCTTCGATCCAACGCATGACGGATACGAAGACACAGTCACCATTCGCAAGATCGATGCTCACTGTCTTGGAACCATTGCGGCACTCTATTCCCGTTGGAATCTCTACCTCTATTTTTTCATGCAAATAGCCGAGCCAAGCAAGCTCGGAATCAATTTCGTTTCTGTTCTTGTTTGCGTGAATGCGGAGTAAATAATTGCCGTCCCTCTCCGTTTCTATGACAAACGTGCAAGTGTCAGAAAGTTGGTTGAATCGAATATGCTCCCCATCCAATTCGTATTCTTGGAGCGCCTTTTGTGCGATTTGCTGGAAAAGGGCCACAACCTTCTCCATATCATCTTCGGAATTCAACTGAAATAGCTTCGTCATACGAATCCCCCCAACTCAATAAATCGATCATACGCTATTTTTTCGCTTGACTCCAACCTAAGGTCAGACCGCAAACTCAGCTTCAGGAGGTGAATCGCCATGTTGTACACCGTTAACGATGTAGCAAAATTGTCTGGTACTACAATCAAGACACTGTACCACTATCAAAAGATTGGTTTGCTGATGCCAGAAATCGTTTCAGAAAATGGGTACCGCTATTACGGTGAGAATGAACTCAAGCGGTTACAACAAATCTTGTTTTATCGTGAGCTTGATTTTTCGTTGGACAGTATTAAAGCTGCACTTGATCACGAACCAGACAGACTGCGTTGCTTATGTGAACAGCAAACGATGTTAAAGGCACGCCAGCTTCGATTGGAGCGCATCTTGAATACTCTCGAAGAAACGATTCAACACGAAAGGAAGCGAGGAAATATGTCCACAGAAAACATGTTTGATGGATTGAACGAAGAAGAATGGAAGCAGGCATTCACTCAACAAAATGAGCATTTGCAGAAAGCGTACGATTTTCAATTGGATACAGAGAATCTCGACGTGGCTTCCCTGAATGAAAAAGCTGCCGAAGCGAAGGCTTTCATGACGGTTATGGCAAACGCGCTGAAAGACAACAGAAGTGTCGACGATGAGGCAGTAGTTTCTGCGATCGAAAGCCATCTTGCTTTTTTACAAAAAGACCATCAAATTGATGCGAGAGCTTTTGCCGAGCAGTCAAGATTTTTCCTATCAGATGAGTTCCACCGCGCTATGTTGGAAGAACAGCAAACAGGATTAAGCTACTACATTTGCATTGCTGCCGAAAATTACGCTTCCAAGTAAAGTGTAGTTAAACGATCGTTTAACAGTGAAGCCGGGCGAGCTGCAACTCCCCGGTTCATTGTTTCAATCTCTACTCGATGCCTTAGATTACCGCCCCGATAATATGCTCCTTGATCAGTGTCCATCGATCACGAGAATTCGGCATGAACACCGATGCAATGGCTACGACGAGGTTTTTTTCTGGGAAGCAACAGATAACATTACCGCCATCGCCCAGTGCAGCGTATGCAAAAACACCGTCTTCTTCACGCAACCACCATAGATACCCGTATTGATTGGGATTCATCGCGGTTGATTCATCTATCCAAGCCTCTGGAATGATCTGATGATTGCCCCAACAGCCACGATTCAGATAGAGCCAGCCAAAACGTGCCATGTCACGGGGAGTTAACGTAAGACCCCACCCTCCTGTGGAGTTATTGTTTGGATCTTTTATCCATCCTCTCACATCTTTCCCGAATAAATCCTCAAACGCAAACGCCTTCATTTCATAATCAGGGATTTCTTCCATGCCGATGCGTGTAAACAAGCGTTCGTTGGCGAATTCTCGGGCACTTTTACCTGTACTGCGTGTAAGGATGGCGGAAAGCAAATGCGCCCCAGCCGTCGAATACTTAAACGCTCCAATCTTTCCCCCTTGCCCGAGCATATCCAGCGTATATTTGACCCAATCGGACTGCATGCACATCTTGTCCAATGGTTCGTGCCAGTCCTCAAAAGGATAGGGAGCTGTCATCGTGAGGAGATGACGTATGGTGATTGCTTGTTTTTGCTTATCAGTATGATCGGATGCATCCTCTGGGAAAAAATCCAGCACCTTTTGGTCGACATTTTTGATAAACCGTTCCTCTATGGCAATACCAATGAGAGCAGATAAAATACTTTTTGTCACTGACGCCACATGGTGCCTATCTTCCGGTCCATAGCCATGATAGTAGCTTTCATGAGCGAGATAACCATTTCTCACAATCACGATCCCGTTTATGTTGCTGTACGCAGATTTAATGATTGGATCTAGTTCTGCTAGTTTTTCAGCATCTATGCTCAAGAGGGCCGGGTCTCCTGTTGGCCATTCTGTAGTAGGCAAATCGCTTCTCTTCATGATAATCCCCTCCTCTACAAGAGAATGTCATTTTTTTCTGACTGGAAAAAACACCTCCGTAACAAGCTCCTCAGGAAGGTTGGCATGATCGGGTGCAGTTACATAGACTTCGTAAGGTGATCTCACCAATTCATAGCCTTCATTTTCTACCCATTCCCGTAATCTGGCATAGACAGCAGTCAATTCTGAATAAGGGCCCTTACATACAGACTTTGCACAAAGTCCGTCAGGCAAATTTCTCGTTCCCTTTACAGCCTCCGCGACCGCGAGTGCAAACTCGGTATCGTTTCCGGCAGGATTAAATTCAGGGCTGTGATAAATCGTCATGGGCGTACCGAGCAAGGTGAGCTTTTCAGTCGCAATTCTTTCATACAGCTTACTAAAATACTTGCCATATCCTGTTGCATAATCATCACTCGTCATCATCTTGCGTAACGAAAGAATATAGATTGGCTGGGTCTCCACAAGCTGTACCTCTATGTTGTCAAGGTATGCCATCATGGGGATACCCTGCTCCATTTTCGAAAGATCATCGTTCAGCTGTTTTATGGTATAGTCCAAAGCGTTTCGTTTTTCATACATTTCCCTTTGCTTGCGAAGAAGCGCCGAAACAAGCTTCTCTTCCGATTGATCTTCCTCCCCTTCCATGATGTCTTTTATTTCATCCAGCGATAAATGATACGATTTCAAGCGGTTGATGAAGAGCATCTTTTTCAGTTGCTTGATAGAATAATACCGATAGCCATTCTCAGGATTAATCTCGTCCGGGTTCATTAGTCCGATTTCAGCATAATAACGAAGCGTTTTGGTTGACACTCCGCATATCTTTGAGAATTCTCCGATTGATAGCACAGGCTCACCTCCATCTCCATTCTGTATCGATAATCTACTTATACCCCTTCCCCTAAGGGCAAAGTCAACGCAAAGAAATCTCTGTAAAGTTTGATTTGCAATTGTACTTTCCCTATTTCTTGGCAACGAAAACACAAATAATAGTGTTATAGCGAAGTTTGCTAGATGAATAGAAAAAGAGATAGGAGTTCGCTTTTTATGTCACAATCTGAAAAACGTAATCACTTCATTATTCTTGCAATGGCACTGGGCTTACTGATGTCTTCCCTCGACAATACCATCACCTCGGCAGCCATTAGTCACATTATCAAAGATATCGGTGGCTTTGAAAGCATGAGCTGGGTTTTCACTTCGTACGTATTAGCCGCGACCAGTACAATGCTCATCTTCGGGAAAATGTCCGATCTTTTTGGACGCAAGTTGTTTTACTTACTTGGCATTACTATTTTTCTCATTGGCTCGGCACTTTGCGGCGTTGCCCAAAGTATCGAACAGCTAATTGCTTTCCGTGCCCTTCAAGGAATTGGTTCAGGAGCTCTCTTTCCGATTACTTTCACAATCCTGTTTACACTTTCCTCTGATCCGAAATTTACGGCACGAATCTCTGGCGTGTTTGCTGGTATCTTTGGCCTCTCATCTATCGCCGGACCTCAAGTCGGGACCTTGCTCTCTGATTATTTAGGGTGGCGTTGGTGCTTTTATGTCAATGTTCCGATCGGTTTGTTGTCTCTCTTAACTCTTCTGTTTTCCCTGAAAGAATCCCGTTCTCATACAAAGCCAAAGATTGATTATTTGGGTACCATTACGTTAATCGTCACTTGTGTAGCTGTCATGCTGGCGCTTGAATGGGGAGGAAAAGCATATGAGTGGTCTTCGTGGCAAATCATCTCGCTGTTTGCACTGTCCGTAATAGTGGGGATCGCTTTTATTATGGTAGAACGTCATGCACAGGAACCGATCCTTCCGTTCCAGATTTTCCAAAACCGTATGGTAGTCGCGACTTGTATCGCCTGTCTTTCTCAAGGTGCGATCATGTTTGCTGCTATCACTTATTTGCCTATTTTCGCTGTGGCCGTACTTGGGTATCCGAACTCCAATAGTGTTTTGACCCCGTTGATGCTCTCTTTGACGGGAGGTGCCGTGGTATTCGGAATGTTGCAAACAAAATTTTCCTTTCGATCTCTCATGGCGTTCTCTATGCTCGCTTGTGTAGTAAGTTCGATTTTGCTTATGTACGTTTCATCTGGCATTTCCTTCTTTTTCTTAACGCTCTTGATGATTCTGTTCGGGTTTGCTGCTATCGGGCCGTTAATGAGCATTGCACAAAACGCGATTGTGCATTCGGTCGACAAAAAATATATGGGTATTTCTTCCTCAATCGTTGGGTTTTGTCGGAACATGGGCGGCGTACTCGGTGCTTCGATCACGGCTGCTGTTGTGAACCAAAATTATGCGAGTATCGTATCTACGGGGGCGTCATTACATGGCATTTCCTTGGAGAAAGCAGCTGATCTGCTAAACCCTGAAGTACTCATGCGTGAACCTGTAACAATCGAGCCAGGTATACATTCTTTTCTGAGTGATTCTCTAGGAAGTGCCATCAATCATGGTTATATCGTGGGGTTGATTTTCGCCGTTATTGGTTTCTTTTCCGTACTATACGCAGGCCCTGGCAAGCTTGAGCGCCATAAGCAGAGTGTCGAATCATAAAGGTCCACGGGTTTCTTGCTCGGCATCACTTTCTAAAAATGACAGTATGCTGTATGGTAAAGTATATGCATTTACAACCCATACTTCCCAAAGGAGAGTGTGCTTCATGCGTGAAACCTGTGTTCCGACTGGTGTGGAGCTGAAAGACACTGGTTTTGGATATACATTGTCTTTAATAGGCGGTAAATATAAAATGATCATTTTGTATTGGCTAGCTGAAAATAAGGTGATGCGGCATAATGAGCTAAAGCGAAGTATCGGTACCATTTCTTTTAAAACGCTGAGCTTAATGTTAAAAGAGCTGGAAGCAGATGACTTGATCATCCGCAAGGAATTTCCCCAAGTCCCTCCCAAAGTGGAATATTCCTTAACAGAGCGTGGTCTTTCTCTCATCCCCTTGTTAAATATGATGTGCGACTGGGGAGAGAAAAACAGCTTACCGCCTCAGGAGGATGTAAAGCAGCAGGCATAACGATTGTGTCTAACAGGAAAAGAAGTATCTCCTAACACGAGGAAATACTTCTTTTTTCTTTGAGGCTTTTTACAGGTTATCAACGAACTTCAAATAATCTTGGGCGCTCTTATCCAATACGCTGCCGGTCGGCTCAAGTTCTTGACCAGGTACATTTTCCCCTGACTCGGTCTCCGTACCATAATACGCAAAGAACGAACGATAATCCGCGTGGCAGTAGCGAAAGGTTGTTTCAAAAGGGGTCAATATTTGCTCAAGAGTATACCGATATCTTCCCTCTTCTTGATAATCCTCTTTTCTAATTCCCGCAGATACCGCTATTGTAGCTTTGCGATTCTTTAATTTATCGCCTCCCTTTGAACCGTATGCCCACCCATATGCAAAAACATCGTCCAGCCATTTTTTCAGGAGAGGGGGACAATTAAACCAGTAAATCGGGAACTGTAAAACAAGATTCCCATGCGATTCAACTAATTGCTGTTCTTTTTCCACATCAATTTTTCCATCTGGGTATGCTTTATGCAATTCGTGTACGGTATACTTTTCTGGATATTTTTTGAGTTCTTCTACCCATCGCTTATTGATAACGGATGTTTCGATGCTTGGATGTGTGACGATTACAAGTGTTTTCAAAGTAGGGTCCTCCTTGAAGGTTTGATGTGTTATGAGTATAAAATGATGGCTGCAAATTTGTAAGTATGCACATTTATTTCAGTTACTTACATAAAGGTGAGTGTAAAGAACAGAAAAAAGCCCCCACGCCCTAAAGATTCTAGGTTTGTATCGTTGGGAGGCTCCTTTGAAAATGTTTTATTCAAGCTTTTTTTCCATATACAGCGTGCCTTCAATCGGATTGAAACGGTAGGGCTCAATTGGATAGAATCCCAACGAGTGGTAAAGCTGAATCGCTGGTTCCATCGTAGGAAGCGTATCTAATCGGATGAGTGAATAGCCTCTAATTTTCGCTTCGTCTAAGATCGCCAAGGCTAATTTTTTCCCTACTCCTCTTCCCTTCCATTCAGGCTTCACGTACAATCTCTTCATTTCGCAAACTTGTTCATCTATTTTTCGCAAGGCAACACATCCTGCTGGCTGTTCGTTACCTAACGCCAGCAAAATACAACCGTCTGGGGGTGCGTATTCGCCCGGTATATTTTGCAATTCGATCGCAATATTTTGAAAGCTCAAATCAACTCCTAATGAATCTACATACTCCCAAAAAAGTTCACGTGCTTGTTTGTATTCATTATCCTCCGTTGCATGAACCAAACTCAGCAATCCAAACACCTCCCATATCCTGTCATCGATCGTTTAAGAGGTGCGTAAAGAGCGACGCAAAATTTTCCCCGTACTGTTTTTGGGAAGCTCCGCCACGAACTCGACCTGACGAGGAACTTTGTATTTCGCCAACTTGTCACGACAAAATGCCATGATATCCTCTTGGGAAACCGCTATTTCCTTTAATGCCACAAACGCCTTGACTGCTTCACCATGCACCTCGTCAGGAATCCCGATCACAGCCGCCTCGATAATCGCAGGATGCTGGTAAAGCACTTCTTCTACCTCACGCGGGTACACATTATAGCCGTCAACGAGAATCATGTCTTTTTTGCGATCAACGATGTACACATATCCTTCTTCATCCATACGCGCCATGTCTCCCGTATACAGCCAACCATTTCGAAGCGCTGCTGCCGTATCATCTGGCAAGCCGAGATACCCCAGCATAACGTTGGGCCCTTGTACCACCAGCTCGCCCACTTCTCCACGTGCGACTTCGTTTCCTTCTGGATCGACGACCTTGTTCTTCACAAGCGGGATATCGACTCCAACCGATCCTGGCTTTCTTGTCCCGTGCAATGGATTGAATGTTGTAGCTGGGGCTGCCTCGGACAAACCGTAACCCTCCAGTACCTTGGCATCGTATTTCGCTTCGAACTTGTGCAGGAGCTCGACGGGCATGGATGCACCTCCCGAGCAGTATATCCGGATGGAGGAGAAATCTTCTTTTGTCGCAGTCGGCAGCTGAAGCAGATAGTTGTACATGGTCGGAACACCTGCAAAACATGTGGCTTTTTGCTCACGAATCGTTTGGAGGACATCTGCCGGATGAAATTTTGGCACGATGATAATGGCTGCTCCCGTACGAATCGGGCCATTCATGCACACCGTCATGCAGAAGACGTGAAACATCGGAAGTACCGCGACCATGCGATCTTCTGGCACCAGCTCGAACAATATCCCCATCGCATCCGCATTCGATGCCATATTACGGTGGGAGAGCATCGCTCCTTTTGGCTGGCCAGTCGTACCTGATGTGTACAGGATTACAGCGAGGTCATCTTCGTTTCGCTCCGGCTCCGCATACCCTGCCTCTGACTCTTGCCCTTCTTGTACAAGCTGATCGATCGTTATTTCATTTTCAATGGATTCCGTGTAGATGAGAAGCTGTAAATCTTTTATTTGATCCTTCATCGGGGTTAGTACCGGCTGCAATGCGGATAACGCAATGGCTGCCTTTGCTTTACTGTTCGATAGAATGAAGCTAATCTCGCGCGCCGTATAGATCGGATTCATAGGAACAACAACAGCTCCTACGCGAAGTATCGCATAGTAAGCGCTAACAAAATGCGGCCGATTATCCATGAGCAGGGCGACAGCATCCCCTTTTCCAATCCCGTGCCGGGCAAGTCCTGCTGCGAGATGTTCGACCTGATGATTGAATTGTGCATACGTCGTCGTTTCTCCCATATAGATGAAGGCTGGACGCCCTGCAAACTGTTTCGCGCTCTGCATGAGGCTTTCATTCAAATGATACATCACACATCTACCCCCTTTTCAGAAAATTTTAACATCTGAAACCAAGCCTATAAAGTAATACTTTTAGGAAACATGGGAGATTGGCGGTGCTGATTGAGTTACTTGTTCATTGCGTTTCACAAAGAGCAGGAAAAGCACGCCGCAAATGATAAAGAGCAATCCGTTAACAATCATTGCGTTGCCAAAACCTGTGCCAATATCTTTGGCTGACTGAACGATAGAGCCCGTGACCAGCGGTGAGATGATCCCTGCCAATGTAACTAGGCTGGACAACACCCCTACCATAAGTCCCGTGCGTTCCGGCAACAAGCTGCTGACAATGACAGAGGCAGCTGTACCAACAGAAAAAGCAAACCCTTTTCCTAGGCACAGAAAGATTAAAACAAGTACCGTAGATTGAACAAGAGTAACACTGTAAAAGCACAGACCCCCTAAAATAATCGAAACACCGCCAACCAGAACGTATGATTTGCGATAGCTGCGATGCTTTTTAAAGAAATGATCACCCATCGAAGAAATCAGTATGGTCATCAGTCCGGCTAATAGTCCCGTGCCAGCAATCGCATAGGCCATTTCCTGATTCGTAAACTGGAAGACCTTGACGAGATAGACAGGCTCCCATACGGTTGCAAAGGTCGTCCCCCATATTTGTGCGAAATAGATTAAAAAACAGAATAAAAACGTGGATGAGAGCAAGACGCCGGATATATCCGACCATTTCGCTTTTGGCAAGGTAGGAGCTGCGACTTTTGAAGGAGCGACAGTGACTAGTGGTTTTTCTTTTCCCATCCACAACCAGACCAAGAGCCATATCAGACTGAGTGCGCCCATAAACGCCCAGGAAAATCGCCATCCATAGCTATCGATCAGCGCGACAATCATCGGTGCGGAAGCAACCGCACCGACGAAAGCACCGAAGTTCACGGTAGAATAAACCAGCCCGCGCTTTTCTTCAGGAAACCATTTGTTCAAATGGCTAACAACCGTTGCCCAAAATGGACCTTCCCCTATTCCAAGCAATACCCGTGCTACGACAAGCATCGGCAAACCCGCGATCGCATAAGCGCCGAATTGGATGATTGTCCAGGACAGTGCCATAATCGCCAGCATTTTTTTCGTCCCGATGCGATCCGACAATGCCGCGCCTACAATCCCGGCAATGGAGAAAAACCAGAAAAAGCTGCTCCCAACAAGTCCCCATTCTTTCTCGTTCAATGAAAATTCAGACATAATCGGTACAGCAGAATATCCCGCAATTGTTTTATCCGCATAATTGATCATGTAGAGCACAAACAACATAATCATGGTGATTCTGGCCATCATGTGAATCACTCCATTATTTTGAAAGTCTCACGCGCCCAATTCCATCCGTGATCTCAATCACTGTGCCATATGATTCACTCAACGTTTTGAGTCCCTCTAAGATTGAGGTATCCCCGCTTAATTTCGGCCATCCCATACGATGTACGGGCAGATCAAAACCTAATTCAATCGGATGCAGCTCCAATTCGAGCAGTTCACCGTCTTGCATTTTCCACAAGGGAATAACCGACTCCCACACCTCTTTGTGCACACAGAGTCCACGTGTGTAGTTGGCACTCATCGCTTCCAACGCATCTGCCACATTATGCGTGTGGTCTAAACCATAGTGCTCGTAGAAATCAGCGGGCTGACTGGTAACGGCTTCTGTCTGAAAAATAAAATCTCCCAAGCTGTAAAAGATCGGCCGATTGTTGTAGATTTCAATTCCCCGCAATAAATGGGGGCCATGTCCCACCACTGCGTGTGCGCCCGCATCGATGCACGCTTTTGCAAATACGGGCAAGAAATCAGCCGCAACCTCTTTCGCATCCCCCTTCATCTCATGAGCGTGAATACTCACGATGACGTAATCAGCCCGCCTGTTTGCCTGCTCAATCGTTTTGACGATTCGGTTCAGATCGCGCGGATGCGGGTGGGTAGTCGTCCCTTCTTCGTCGCTTACCATGAAGCGTGCATTTCCGAAGAGAAAGATCTCCTTGCCCGGATCGTTCATGAAGCCTTCCTCGATGAGAAGCTTGTTGAAGGCGTTAATGTCCGTCGACTCCGCAATGGCTTGCAAATCAGCGAGCTTTTTTTGCGTAATGTGGTGGGTCATGACATAGCGCATCGGATTGATCCCTGGTCTGCCGATACAATCCGAACGCTGATCTCCTGCCGCCCACCATGGATGAAAAGTTGACGTCGCTGCGATTAAGGCTACCCTGGCTCCTTCGCATTCGAGATAACGCGGCGCTCCCGCTTCAGCGAGATTTTTGCCTGCGCCAGCATGGACGAAGCCATACTCATTGAGATATCGTTCGGTTGCTTCTAGTCCCCCATACAAATAATCAAGCGTATGGTTATTCGCCCAGCCAATCATGTTAAAGCCGTAATCTTTCATGACTTGCAAAACGGAGGGTGGTGACATCGCCCACGTGCCTCCGCTTTGCGCGCTGGGATAACCCTCATTATCGTGTACGGTCGTCTCCAGATTCGCAATGCGTATGTCCGCACGGTGCAGCAAGCTGGATATCTCTTCAAAAGCTTGGTCCCTGTAGGGAAGATTGCGTGTAATGAAGCTGTCGCCAGTCGCTGTGAACCAAATCGGCTTGGTCATTGGCAGGATTCCCCTTTCCCTTTTCACCTTTTTTCCTTTTTCTGCTTTCAAAAGATCGAGAAGTCTTCCTCTTCCTCTCCGACAAACGAATATAGCTTCGAACTAATTTCATCATAGTGCTGCAATCGTTTCTGGACATTTTCCGCGTCGTGGAGCATGACGCCTTTGATCAAGACATTTAGCATGGAGAATAAAGTGGGCATACCGCTAGTGGCAACGGGTTGGGGTGTGGTGATTTTCAGAAGATGATCTGCGACTTGGCTGATAGGAGAGAACTCGCCTTCCGTAATCGCCAAAATCTTCGCTCCCAGCTCTTTTGCTGAATGAACCATTGCAACCGTCTCACTCGGATGACGAGGAAAAGAAATCGCGATGACCAGCCACTCTTGATCCCGTTCGGTGAGAAAATAATCGGCGTTATCAACGGCTCCCGTATACAGATGTGTGTTTCCTTTGATCGCATTTAACGCCGAGAACAGCCATTTTGCAGGAATATGGCACCAACGAAACCCTACCACTACGATTCGGTTTGCCTGCACGATGCTTTTGACCACCTCTTGGAGCAACGTGTAGTCAATTTGCTCCAAGCCTTGCTGGAGATACGCAATATCACTCTCCATCACTTGGTGTGCGTAATTGCTCAGATCGAGCGTAACCTCCGTGTCTCGATATTTCTGGATCGGCCCCTTCCTTTGGTCTCCTATCAAAAGAGACTTTTTGATTTCTTCCTGAAGCTCTGTGTATCCGGAGTAACCCAATGCATAACAAAAGCGAATGACGGTCGCTTCACTGGTATTCGTAAATTCCGCGATTTTTTTGGCGGTATGGATCGCAAGTAAGCTTGGCTTTTCAATCGCGATCTTACAGATGATTTTTTGGCTTGCTGTCAGCTTTCCATACTGCTTTCGTATCCGTTCTTTTACGAGTTGTGCCATGCCTGAAGCTCCTTTATCATTCTGATTTGTTTTAATTTTGAGAATAGTATATCTCTTGCGATAAATCACTTCAATACTTCTAAGAAAATGTAGTATATACTTCATTTTGGTGTATGGCAGTCTGTAAAAAGGGACCTCCACAGTTGGAAGGCCCCTTTTCCTCTCTTTTTTATTCTGTACGAAGACATTCATTTGGAATCCAGCCGCATT
Source organism: Brevibacillus sp. NRRL NRS-603 (assembly GCF_003013445.1). NCBI lineage: Bacteria > Bacillati > Bacillota > Bacilli > Caryophanales > Paenibacillaceae > Brevibacillus > Brevibacillus sp. NRRL NRS-603. The sequence continues at coordinate 521,065 of NZ_PXZN01000012.1, forward strand.
CACCTGTGCTCTCTAATTCGCACCAGCTCCATCCATTCCACTCATGCATAAAGACTACGCGATCACCAGCGTCCACATTTAGCTCTTTTGCTGTATAAGCGGTGGTCAAAATCCCAATCTCCCCGTCTTTTTCAATGATTTGCTCAGGTACCAGATTAATCTGCTATATCAACGATCGAGCCTAGCAACCACTCCACATGATCCGAATGCCGGGAACGAATTGTGTTCACATAACTGTTGTTATGCGTAAATTTCATTGCGACGCTTATATACATCTACACATCTGTGGGTATAGTTCAACCCGTTATCATATAATGCGTCCATGAAGGCCATATATGAAAAAGCCGCTTAACTAAACAAGTGGCTTTGTGTTCTAAGTAAAAAAAGTTTTAGACTGGAGTTATTGATCCAACGCAGTTCTTAGATAAAAAATCTCTACCTTAATATATTTATGTTTACTTCCCCCAATAAATGAATCAGCGGTGACCTAAGACCAGAAAATAAAGTCTTAGACTCACCGCTGCTTTCTTATGCTATCGAACGCGTTAGCTCAACTCACAATATCTAGTTGGACGGATTTTAGAAGTGTGTTTTGTCCTGCTGCTAGCCTCCAAACTTTCATTTCCTTGACCATTACGTAGATAGCAATGCTTTCTTGCCCTCCGCCAATTCGTTTACCATCGGAAGTTGTTGAATATTGACGGACATGAACAACAGCTACATTGGAATTAATGAACGAGATGCTGTCAACAGTATATTTGCTATAAGAATTACGTAAAGGACCTGTCAAGACGATTTTGTGCACTTTATTTATTTCATCCCAACCCGACAACTTTTCACCCATTACATTCACCCAAGTGGCGTTTTGTGTGAAATGGCTGTCTAACGCATCTGCATCATGCCGATTAAACGCTGCCTCCATTTCATTAACTACATGTTTGATAAGCTCGCGATCATGCTCCAATGGTTCCTCTTCTTTGTATACCATAGAAATTCCTCCCTTTATTGCTTACTTCATTGTTAAATCTGATACTATAACATAATATCAATAATATCTAATACATAAATTTCATGAGTATCATGCTAAATCGTATATAAATGGAGGTAATCATGGATACTTCACATTTACATTACTTTCGTACTATCGCTAGAATTCAACATATGACCAAAGCAGCCGAAGAACTGCAAATTGCTCAACCCGCATTAAGCAAAATAATCGCTCGACTTGAGGATGATCTTGGTGTTCCCCTCTTTGACCGACAGGGGAGAAATATTAGATTAAACACGTTTGGTAAAACGTTCCTTCGAAAGGTAGAAATTGCTTTAAACGCATTGGAAGATGGAAGGAAAGAAATTGAAGAACTTTCTGGGTTGTATTCGGGCAGTGTTCACTTAGCGGTTACGAGCGTCGAGCTCCTGTCTAGGCCACTTGCTGACTTTCTATCCCAATACCCGAATACCGATTTCCGAATAACCCAAGTTTCTATGATGGAACTGGAGCCTCTTCTTCTGAGTGGAGAAGTGGACATATGTCTCACAGCGTTACCTACGCAAAATGCTGGAGTGTGCTCCTCCCATGTCTTGGAGGAAGAAGTATACCTTGCTGTTTCTCCTAACCATCGATTCTCAGACCGACAGAGCATTTCTTTGGCAGAAGCTGCTACTGAAGCTTTCATTGGTTACAATGAGGGGCAATTTTATCAACCACTGAACGATATCTTTTTTGGAGAGGCTGGAATTCATCCTAATTATATATGCAGGGTAAATGAGCCTTCTGCTATTGCGAGTCTTGTCCGGGCCGGCGTTGGTGTCGCTCTTGTAGGTGAGTGCGGACGAAACTCTGACTCTCCACTCACTTTATTAAAGATTCATGACCACAGTATGAAACGTAATTATAAGTTCATTTGGCTTGAATCACGATATTTATCTGTAGCAGCTAGAAAATTCTTGGAGTTCGTAACGGAATTTTTCTGTAGGACAAATTAGTCATTCTCTATCTGTGAATCGACGAGATAATCTGATCCCGGCAATGACCAATGTCCGTCTAATTTGGAAGGCTCATCCGACTATCCTAGCATCAAATTGGTTATATGTACCTTGCCTTTCATTAGATTCCACCTCACGCTGTTCACCCTTGAGACGACGCCCATGTTAGGCGCACCCAAAAAGGCCGATATTGCTGCAAGAGCAAATCGGCTGTTACGTCATTTATTGGCGGGACACCTTGACGAGCTCCCCTGTCGAAGCATCGATAAAGCTATAGCCATTCTTCCATTTGCGCTGATAGACCAACTGCGGTTCGGGGGCTCTTTGACCATCATACTGCTCCCACACGTAGACCAGTTCCAAGTCAATTTCTTGTTGGATCGTGTCTTTTGCTTCTGCTCCACTTACAATCTTCTTGGAATCTGGAAGGGTAATGCCCGGGTTGAGAGGGTGGAGGTTTAACTCTGTAATCGTACCCGTTGCCTTGTCTACACCCACCATATAAGACTCGTCAGATACTTCGATCCCGTTGCGTTTTCCAAGAAAATTGAATGAATACTCTTTATCCTCTTCCTTATTTAGCTTGTTCTTGTCTACCCACTCCGGAATATCTTCTTCAGGAGTCTCTACGATAAGCGATAGCTCCGTTAACTCCTGGTCAAGATAAGGTACGAGTGCTGCAATCGCTTTTTTCTTCGCTTCCTCTACACTGATTTTCTGCTCTGTTTTTCGTTCGTCTGGAAAATTCAGATCGAAGTCGATGAGCTGATCACTCTGTTCATCTGTCGTAAGGCTAACCAGCTCAAATGCAGGGGTACCTTTATTTGAATCGTTCATCCAACGATAGGATTCGATTGTCTGAACTCCTTCTAAAAGATTGTCCTTGTGATCATCATATTCAAAGGTCGCACCAGACACATCAATACCAAACTGTGTTTTCAGCCATTTCTCTCCTTGTTCGCGGGAAGCTATTTTGATGCTTTTCCCTTCTCCTTTTACATTAACACTCTCTCCTGCCAGTTCGGCTTCTTCCCCTATAACTTTGCCGGTTAGAGCATCGATCCAACCAATGGTATTCAGTTGATAAATAAGCATCGGTTTCTTATCCGCCGGTTTTCCATTTTGAGCATAGGAAATCGGCTGATCCGATACGTATACCAGCTCCATCTTAAGCTTGTCCTTATAGATTTTGCTAGCTTCCTCAAGTGTTATCGCTTTTTTCGGATCAGGCCAGTTCACTTTACTAGGATCGATGAAATCATACGCTTCGTAGCTAATAATATGACCAGCATGATCAACGGATACGGAGAGAGAGTTGCTAGTCAGAGGGAGGTTATTGATGAGAGAGTGGTAGTCGATGGTGGTGTAGGCCCATTCCAGCTTGTTGCCTTTCCCGTCACCTGATCCTGCTTTTCCTCTGCCGAGTTTTTGTTCGGCTTTCAACTGTTTTGCTTCCGTACCGAATAAGTCCTCGATAAAAGTTGCAGCCTTGTCTCGGGCAAGTTTTTCTTCCGGGTAATTGGCTGAAGCCCATGCCGGATTCCGGATATCCATGAAGAGCAGTCGGCCCGTATGCGCATCCAGCTCAAGCCTAACGGATGAGTATGCGTCATAATCTTCTTTTTCAGCAGTTTTTGGCATGTTGGTGAATTTCAAGATCCAGATCGGTGCCGGATAACGGCGAAAGCTGTCTTCCTTATAATGTTTATTAATTAGCCTATACTCTTTCAACTCTGGAATCGCCTCAAGTAGCTTGTCCAGAGAATTCTGAACATCTTGGGAATAATCATTTTTTTGAGACTCTTCCATTTTCACATTGCTTGCAGCTTGTACCGTTGGTTGATGGGTAGTCCATGCAGGTGCAGAGGCAAGTAAGCACGCCGCTATAACCGTCATCATGGATGGATTGAGTTTCATAGGGCACCTCCAAAAAGTGTTCAGATTTGCGGATAAGTTCGATTTGACCTATCCTCCAATGGTAAGACGGAGGGGCAATTGTTTGTGTCACATATTATTCCATTATTTTCAGATAATCCCTTACCCCTTTAAAAAAACACGTCCTCGCTGTTAATCGGCGAGGACGTGTTAAGTAACCACTCTACATTGCAAACATCAAAATAAAACCAGCCGTCATCTTCTTGGTGCGCACTGAGGTAACATAAATTCTAAATGAAACCGGATCTATTACTTACACATACTAGAATTATGCGCAATTTTCGCTTTGAGAAGTTATCCCCCCTCAATGCTATGCCCGTTCTGTCTGACCCAGGTTGATGCCAATTGTTTAAGTCTAAAAAATCAGCCCGATTAAAAAAAGTGCTGATTTACTGTCTTAGTATCCCTTGAAAAGCTCGCGTACCTACTCTTCCATTTTCTCTGTTGGCAGAGAGGAAGACTTATCCTGTAGTGCTCCCCTCAGACACCGTCAACTGCGAGGGGGTTTTGCCGTTTCTTCAAACCGATGCATTCGTTTGTAGAACGTACTTCTGGGGATTCCCAGAAGTTTTGCTGCTTTCGACACATTCCCGTTCGTCTTTTGCAGCGCCTCGACCATTTGCTGCTGCAATATCTTATCGCGAAACGAAAGAGAAGCCCGGTGTTCCTCCATCCTCTGTTCAGAAAAGCTAAGACTGGAGGAGACGCTTTTGCTCAGCTCTGCGTTTTGATAAAGCAAGGAATGCAGAAGATGCAAGAGGTCGTCGCATCTGTTCATAGAAAGAATCCGCAATTTATCCAGCACATTCATAAGCTCGCGAATGTTTCCTGGCCAGGTGTAATCCATCAGCGCAGCAAAGAATTCTGGAGGGAAAACAGCATCCCAGTCATGCTTTTCGCAGTAATGCTGAACGAGGTGCGGGATGTCTTCTGCCCTCTGCTTGAGTACCGGAACATGCACGGGATATACGTACAGACGATAAAAAAGGTCTTCTCGGAACTTACCTTCTTTGACCAGTCGATGGATATTGCGGTGCGTGGCTGCAATCACGCGAAAATCGACGGGTATCTCTTGGCTGCCGCCCAGCGGAGTAATTTTACGTTCCTGCAAGACACGGAGCAGTGCCACCTGCATGGAGTGCGGGATTTCCCCAATTTCGTCCAAGAAAATAGTTCCTTGGTGAGCAAGTTGGAATTTCCCCTTCGCTCCGGTTCGCTTCGCCCCGCTGAACGCCCCTTCCACATAACCGAATAGTTCGCTCTCTAGCAGCTCTCTCGGGATCGCGCCGCAGTTCACCGCAACGTACGGCCCGCTTGCCCGCTTGCTGTTCTCATGAATCGAACGGGCGATCACTTCTTTTCCGGTGCCAGTCTCGCCCAGGATAAAGACATTGATGTCCGCGGAAGCTACCCGCTCAAGCTCTTCCAGCGTCTTTCGAAATACACGGCTTGTGCCAGCCTCGCCGAGGAACCGAAACGGCTTGGCGGAACCCTTGTCCTGATAGACGGTCTGCCTTTCCCGTTGCTCCTCTGCATTCAGAAGATAGATACATTTGCCGATGAAACCACCGTGCTCCGCAGAGTAAATCGGCACTTCCATCCGATTTCGGTACCCGCGTATGTATATTTCTTCGGCACGCATTCCGCGCCAGTTCGGAATGTTCTGACGAATCAACCTGCTCGCCGCGACAATGTTTTGACGTGGGGTGCAAATGATGAGCGGCTGTTCCTTTTCCAGTACTTCCATCGAACCCTGAATCAATTCCATCTCATCACGATGAGAGCGGATCTTCACTTCTTTCTCCAGCGTGTATGCGGCCTGGGTGACAATCCCCAGCATGTATGGATGCGCTCGATCGACCGGGCACGAAACGTCGAGGATACCCAGGACCTCCCCGTCATCGCTGCGTATTGGAGCGGCAGCACAGCTCCAACCATGGGAAGCTATGGAATAGTGCTCCGAGCCGGTTACCATAATCGGCTGCCCCAGCGACAACGCCGTACCAATTGCATTTGTCCCCATCTCGGCTTCCGTCCAGCGCACGCCCTCTACGAATCGTATTTTTTCAGCTACCTTCCGGACATTTTTGCTTCCCTTCATCCAGAGCACGTAGCCTTCCGGATCGATTAAAAGCGCGATCATTCCCATTTCGCTTGCGATTCGATCCATTTTTTCGAGAAAAGGGGCAGCGACGTCCATAAGCAAAGCATTCTTTTGCTGTTGGTGCCTAAGAGATTCCCCGCTCAGAATGTGCCTTCCCCGATCCAAGTACGGGCTGACTTGGGCGTTCCGGGAGCGATACCAGGATTCGATGATGGATTGGTGAATCCGGGAAGAATCCAGTACGCCTTCCTGAACGAACCGCTTCCACATCTGCGAACTTAATGCGAATTCAAACAAGATACATTCCCTCCCTCAGTAACTCGCCTGAAGTAACTCCTGCCAGAATGTATGCGAGGTCGTCTCTCTTTGTCTAAATTCTAATCAATAATGGCAGCGTTTACAATGGCCGCAAATCAAAATTCCCCCTGGGTTCCAGGGGGCTTTTGATTGGGCCGATGCTTCATGCGTGCACGGCGTGACCGATGGCAGACAGCAGAGCTTCGTGAACGGCTTCTGACAACGTCGGGTGGGCAGAAATGAACGTTTCCATCATATCCGCCGTCATTTCCCCGTGGATCATGACCGTTCCTTGCCCGATCAGCTCCGTCGCACGCGGACCTACGATGGACACACCCAGTATTTCGTTGTATTCCGGTTCCGTGATGACCTTCACCTTTCCGATCGCTTCACCGAGAATCATTGCCTTGCCATTAACGGAAAACGAGAATTCTCCGATTCGCACGTCTCCGTACCGCGATCTGGCTTGCTTCTCGGTGAGGCCGACACCAGCGATTTCCGGCGACGTGTAGATGCACCTCGGTACAGCCCGATAATTGGCTTTGGCGTCCAGACCGCACGCGTGCAAGGCTGCTACCGTTCCCTCATGAAAAGCGACATGGGCGAGCTGGATGCCCCCGACAACATCCCCGCATGCGTAAATATGTGGCACGTTCGTTTGCATATGCCCGTTTACGGAAATACCTTGCTTGCCGAATGCTACACCCGCCCGATCAAGTTGCAGTTCAGCCGTCCGCGGCATCCTTCCGACGGCAACCAGCACGATCTCTGCTGCGACTTCCCCGCTACCATCCGGGCTCTTGAAACGAACGGTTTTCGTCTGCTGGTCGACCGATGTCAACGACGTGGAGGTCAAGATCTTCACCCCGGTTCGTTCCAGCTGATCTTGCAGAACACCCGCAATATCCGCATCTTCGCCGGGGAGAAGCTGATCCGCCATTTCAATCACTGTCACGTCGCACCCCATGCGACTGTAAATGCTAGCAAACTCGCATCCGATGACGCCTCCGCCGATGATCAGCAATGTCTCGGGAATCGCCGAAAGCGATATCGCGTGTCCGCTGTGGATGATCCAGCGACCGTCAAACGGCGCAAACGGTAGCTCAATCGGCTCCGATCCCGCAGCGATGATGATTTTATCGGCTTCAACGATTTCTTCTCCCTGATCCTTCTCCACTACTATTTGGCGTTGGCTGACAAAACGAGCCTTGCCCGTAAGCACCTTGATTTTGTTTTTTCTCATGAGAAATCCGATTCCCATGACGAGCTGCTGCACGATGTTGTTTTTGTAGCTCTGCACTCCCGGCCAATCAATCGATACTTCCTGTTCAGGCACGCGAATACCGAAACGGCCCGCATGCTTTATTTTCTCGGCCATCTCGGCGGACTCCAGGAGTGATTTGGTTGGCATACATCCTTCGTTCAGACAGGTCCCACCCAACACCCGCTGCTCGATCAGGGTGACCTGCTTGCCCTTTTGAGCGGCGGCAATCGCCGCAACGTAGCCGGCAGGTCCCCCTCCGATCACTGCAATCGCACTCATCTCATCACGTCCTTCACAAGAGCATCCGGTACGGCTCTTCCAGGTATTTTCTCAGCGTGTGCAAAAATTCGGCTGCCGGTGCTCCGTCCAGTACACGATGATCGAACGTCAGGCTGAGCGGGAGAATGCTCCGCCGCTGCACTTCCTCACCGATGAAGACAGGCGTTTCCTGCACGGCCCCTACGCCGAGAATGCCTGCCTCCGGCGGATTCAGCACCGGCGTAAAGAAATCAATTTCGTATGCCCCAAGGTTCGTGATGGAGAAGGTAGACCCTTGCATTTCTTCCATGCCGAGCGTCCCTTCCCGCGCCTGTGCAGCCAGCGCTTTGATCCGGCGGGAGAGATCCAGCACCGATGTTGATTCCGCGTACCGAACGACCGGAACTACCAGCCCTTGTTCGAGCGCCACGGCTATTCCTAGATGAACGTGCCCGTACCGATGAATCCGGTCATCGATATAGGCGCTGTTTATTTGCTTGTGCCTTTGGAGAGCGAGAACCGTCGCCCTCGCAATGAGATCGGTTAGGGTCAGCTTCATGTCGTGCTCTTTTTGAGTGACTTCGTTCATTTTCTTTTGCAAAGCGATCAAGTCCGTAACATCTGCCCGAGTGGTGATCGTAAGCTGGGCGCTTTCCTGCAAACTGGCCATCATCCGGGAAGCGATCACTTTCCGCATGCCTGTGACAGGCAATTGCTCTATCGTTTCCTCCACGGCAACGGCAGGTGGCTGATCATCCTCCCTTGCTACCGCCTGCTTCGCCTCCCGGTCAGCGATCGCCTTTTCTACGTCTTCCTTTGTGATCCTGCCCACCGGTCCCGTGCCGATGAGAGATTCCATGGGGAGCCCGGCCGCCTCGGCCAACTTGCGCGCGACCGGGGAAATTTTCACTTCTTTCGCATTCGCCGGACTTGCCGCTATCGTGGCCGACTTCGCCGAAGCCACGGGCTCCTCCGGCTTTTTATCGGGAGCAGCCGTCTCGAACGTCGCCGTTGCAGCCGTTTCCTCCGCGATTTGCTCGTTTGGATGACCAATATATCCAATGACCGTTCCAGGCGGCACACCCTCCCATTCCGAAACAACGATTTTCAACAAAACGCCGTTCGCCGGTGCTTCCAGATCCGCCTCGATTTTTTCCGAGCTGATGCTAGCGATCACTTCTCCTTTGGATACCAGATCTCCGACTTGTTTGTTCCAATGGGAAACCGTTCCTTCTTTCATCGCCATTCCCATCTTCGGCATGAGCACCTCGACTGCCATCGGTTTTCCCTCCGTTTTCTTCTATCTTTCTGAATCAGACGCTCAACAGCGATTTATCGCCAAGCAGTTCGGATACCACTTGAATCACCATTTGCGGCGTCGGTAAATACAGGTCCTCCAGCACAGGCGAGAACGGAACCGGGGTATGCGGTGCCGTAATCCGCTTGATTGGCGCATCCAGACTGTCGAAGCCTTTATCCGCGACCAAGGCCGCGATGTCGGTCGCAATGCTGCAGCGTGGATTCGCCTCGTCGATGACAATCAGCCGATTCGTCTTTTGAACGGACCCCAAGATCGCATCCTCATCGAGCGGCGACAGGCTACGCGGATCGACGACCTCCGTTTCAATTCCTTTCCTGGCGAGCTGCTCCGCCGCCTCCAAGGCTGTATGCACTTGTTTACCGACCGCGACGATCGTCAAATCCGAACCTGCACGCTTGATGTCCGCCTTGCCGATCGGAATTGTGTAATAACCGTCTGGCACCTCCCCTGTCATGTTGTATAGCGTCTTGTCCTCAAAGAAGATTACGGGGTCATTGTCCTCGATGGATGCCAGCAGCAGCCCTTTCGCGTCAGCAGGTGTGGACGGAACCACCACTTTGATGCCCGGAATGGCCGTGAATAGCGCATAAAGGCTTTGCGAATGCTGCGCCGCCGCCCGGAATCCGGCGCCGTGTGTCGTGCGGATTGTAACCGGCACCTGTGCTTTGCCCCCAAACATGTACCGGAACTTGGCCCCCTGGTTTAACACCTGATCCAGGCAGCTCCCGATGAAATCGTTGAACATCAATTCCGCAATCGGGCGAAGACCAGTGGCCGCAGCAGCCATCGCCGCCCCGATATAGCCCGCTTCGGTAATCGGGGTATCCAGCACCCGCTCTCGGCCGAACTCCTGAACGAGGCCTTTCGTTACTCCGAGAACGCCTCCCCATGCCTCTTCATCCTGCAAATGGTCGACCTGTGCCCCGCCAGCTACGTCCTCGCCCATCAAAATCACGTTTTCATCTCTGCGCATCGCGAGTTTCATCGCCTCGTTGATTGCCTGCGACATGGTCATTTTTTTTGTCATGTTCCCTTCCCCCTTTGCTATCGTTTTTTCAGTACGATACGTATACGTCTGTCAGCAGCTCGGACGGCTCCGGGTACGGACTATTTTCCGAAAACGCGACTGCTTCCTCGACCGCCTTGTCAACCGCAGCTTCGATTTCATCCAGCTCATTTTCCGTAAACAGCTTTCCAGAGAGCAGATCGTTCCGGAATTTCCTAATGGCGTCTATTTCCGACAGATGCGCCTTCTTCTCTTCTTCTTTTTTGTATTTCTGAGCGTCGCCCTCAAAGTGGCCGTAGTTGCGGTACGTCACGCACTCGATCAGAGTCGGCCCCTCTCCCCGGCGGGCACGCTCGATCGCTTCCTGTGCAGCCTGATAAACGGCAAGCACATCCTTGCCATCCACTCGGATGCCAGGAATGTTGTAGGCGATCGCACGGTCCGCAATGGTTTTGCAGCTGGAGGCGTACGAGAACGGCGTGGCTTCCCCATATCCGTTGTTCTCAGCTACAAACACGGCTGGCAGCTTCCAAATGGCTGCCAGGTTGATCCCCTCATGGAACGTACCCTGGTTGTTCGCTCCGTCTCCAAAGAAACATACGCTTACAGCGCCTGTCTGCTTGTACTTGGCAGTCAAAGCGGCTCCGCAAGCAAGCGGATAGCCTCCCCCGACAATGCCGTTTGCCCCGAGCATTCCTTTGTCCAAATCCGCAATGTGCATGGAGCCTCCCTTCCCTTTGCAAAGTCCGGTGGCTCTGCCGTAAATTTCCGCCATCATTCCATTCAGATCGCACCCCTTTGCAATGCAGTGTCCGTGCCCGCGATGCGTGCTGGTAATGGTGTCGCTGTCGTCCAGGTGCGCGCAAAGCCCGACCGCGATGGCCTCCTCCCCCGCGTATAAATGAACGAAACCGGGGATTTTCCCTTGGCCGAACAGGTCGTGCACCTTGTCCTCGAACTTCCGGATCTCCAGCATTTTTTGGTACATCCAAGCGGCCTTTTCGCGGGACAACGGAATCCCTTTGACTTGCTGATCCACTTTCGTCATTTACGTGTCTCCTCCTCGAACATGTTTTATTGAGGTCTAGCCTTTGACACAATGGATATCGCAAAAAGTATGCCAACCTCCGAAGCAGGTCACATTGCCGTTTTTTGTAACCGCTTTACTTTTTGCGGGGAACAAAAGTGGACACCTGTCTCGTTTTGTCTCCTTTTGTCTCTTTTTGTACACTGGCTCACCGCGTACCTTTGGACGGATAAAGGCTACGGCGAGGGATGAATTTTTGAAAATGGGTATGTATGCGAATAAAATAAGGAAGCCTCCGGTAACCTGTCGCAAGCAAGTTTACCGGAGGCTTCTCTGTAGCAGGGTGTTCTCCTTACATCTCTACCTTCCGCTTCCTTCTCAATACATGACGTTCCTTCGCTTTTTCATACTGTATGCGCTCTTCTTCTGTATCAGGAATGACACCAGGTACGCTCGTCGGCTTTCCTTGATCGTCGAGGGCGATCATCGTGAGATACGCGCGTGCTGTCATGCGTTTTTCCCCCGTCAACAAGTTCTCCGACTCCACTCTCACGAATACTTCCATCGATGTCTTATGAGTCCAGGTGACATATGCCTCTAGGTTAATCGCTTCCCCTGTCTTGATTGGCGCGAGAAAATCGAAGGAGTCGCTGGACGCAGTGACAACAGGCTTACGGCAATGTCGCATGGCTGCGATGCAGGCGATCTTGTCTACATATGCCATGACTTTCCCGCCGAAAATGGTATGGTGATGATTGGTATCCGGTGGCAAGACGAGATCAGTCAAAAAGCTTCTCGATTGTTGGATCGGTCGCGCTTCTGTCATCATTTGTGTGGCTCCTCTCATCGTGTGCACCTTCCCTACTGGGCTGTCAAACGACTCCGAATCGCCTTCGTTGCCGCAACCATGTTTCGTAATGAGTGAACGGTTTCTTCTCTTCCTCTCGTCTTCAGCCCGCAATCCGGGTTGATCCAAAATTGATCCGATGGAAGTACTTGTACACCTCGTGCTACCATATCTTCCATTTCTGAGACAGCAGGAACGCGAGGGCTATGGATATCGTATACGCCGAGCCCGATGCCTTTGTCATACGTACTTGTTTCGAACATAGACACGAGCTCTCCGTGACTGCGTGAAGTTTCAATCGAAATCACATCGGCATCGAGTGCGCTGATGACATCCATGAAATCATGGAATTCGCAATAGCACATATGTGTATGAATCTGGGTGCTCGGCGCAACGGTAAAGGTCGCTAGACGAAACGCTCTGACAGCCCATTCGAGATAAGCGGCCTGCTCTTCTTTTTTGAGCGGAAGCCCTTCGCGCAGTGCTGGTTCATCGACTTGAATCATGAGAATCCCCGCTTCTTCCAAGGCTTCTACTTCTTTCCGCAATGCCAAGGCGATTTGTTCGCACACTTCTTGCCCGGAGATATCGACTCGGGCAAACGACCAATTCAGAATGGTTGCTGGACCTGTTAACATGCCCTTCATTGGTTTGGCGGTCAATGATTTTGCATACACACTTTCCTTGACCGTCATCGGTGCCACAAACTCCACATCTCCGTAAATAATAGGTGGCTTCACGCAGCGCGAGCCATACGACTGCACCCAGCCGTTTTTCGTGAACAAAAAGCCATCGAGCTTTTCGCCAAAATATTCAACCATATCGGTTCGTTCGAACTCACCATGGACGAGGACATCCAGACCGAGCTCTTCTTGTATTTCAATCCATTCCTTGATTTGCGCCTGAATGAAAGCATCGTATTGCTCCACTGTCCAGTTCCCTTTTTTAAACTGCTGTCGGGCTTGGCGAACCTCTGCCGTCTGCGGGAAGCTCCCGATTGTGGTAGTTGGCAACAGTGGCAACTTCCACGTATTTTGTTGAATCTCTCGACGTTCGAGATAAGGAACACTTCTTTCAGATTTTGCAGCAGCGATTTGACGTAAAGCATTCTTCACTTCTTGACGATTCCTCGCTGGAGATAGTGCCAGCTTGAGTAAATCCGCTTCATTTTGGGCGATCTCTTTCGAAATGACATACTTACCATATCGGAATCCTTTAACTAAGAGCTGTACTTCCTCCAACTTTTCGTCGGAAAACGCCAATACAGGAATGACTTCCTCTGGCAAGTCGATCTCTGCTTCAACCGTTACAGGTACGTGCAACAAACTGCTGGACGGCTGCAGCCACAGCTTTTCGAGTGGAACGATCTCGGAAATTTCTTTGACCAGCTCCCATTTCTCCTCAATGGACGCACGCCATATGTTTCGACCGTCGATGATTCCCGCTGCGAGAATCTTATCTGCTGAAAACCCGTGTCTTTTCAGATTGGCCAGATTGCGCTTCTCTCCGTGTACAAAATCAAGACCGATTCCCTTTACCGGTAAGGAAACCAGCTCCTCGTACCAATCCACCGCTTCAAAATAGGTTTGCAGCATGCACTGTAGATGCGGTAGCGCTTGACCGATTTGCGCATAGATACGTTTGATGATGGCGCGATCATGCTCCGAGACATCCAGTACAAATGCAGGCTCATCGATTTGCACCCATTCCACGCCGTGCAGCTCCAACTCCCGGAGAACGTCTATGTAGAGCGGAACGAGTTGATCCACGACGATCTCAAATTCGTTTTTCTCATATCCTTTGGACAATTTGACAAACGTATATGGGCCTACAATAACAGGCTTTCCGATGATGCCGAACTTTTCTTTGGCCTCCAAGTATGCCTGGAGAGGCTTGTTCTCGGTTATGGCTGGTTGTCGTTCACCGAATTCCGGGACGATATAATGGTAGTTCGTGTTAAACCATTTCGTCATTTCGCTGGCGACAGCTTCCTTCGAACCCCGAGCCATGGCGAAGTATGTGGCTAATGATACCGGGCCTCCCTCGTACTCATAACGCTTGGGGACCATTCCAAACATCACAGCCATATCCAGCATGTGATCATAGTACGTAAAGTCACCCACAGGGATCAGCTCGACCCCTTTTTCCTGCTGACGCAACAGGTTTTGGTGACGGATTTGCTCCATTTGCTGGACCAGGCTTGCCTCATCGATGGTGCCAGCCCAAAATGCTTCCAATGCCTTTTTCCACTCGCGGTTCTTCCCGATCCGTGGATATCCCAAATTGCTGCTTTTCATGAGCTTCCTCTCCATTCTTCATCCGATCTTGACTTGAATCCGCCCAATAAAAAAAGGCATCTCCAACGATCAAAAAGAACGTTAGAAATGCCAAATAAGCACTGAGATCACAGCATCCTAACACCTCCCTATCTCCCGTAGGTTAAGCAGTGTCGTCGAAACAGGCAGGTCTCCTGACTTTGGGATCATCATCTGCACATGCCTTCCCAATCCGTTTGGATCAGTGGCTAATAAATGTACCGACTCCCCTCATACAGTGGCGGGACCGTGTCGGATTCTCACCGACTTCCCTTTTCATCCTTGGTCGATCTTGATGACCAAAGAACCTGTTCCCACTCCTATGAAATTGTCATGGTTCTGTGAAGTGCCCCAATAAACGAGCAGGGCAGCATACTGTTCATACAGTAACACAAAATCCATTTTATGTCATATTAAAATCTAAAATCATCGTCGGTCAACGGTTCTACGTTCAGGGTGCGGACATAGCCATTTCCTTTTTTCGAGAAGAAGTCATGCTGCTTCGTCTGCGTACGAATACCGTTCAGTACGATCGGGTTCACTTCTTCCTCTGGGAATAGCGGATCCAGCCCCAGATTCATCAATGCCTTGTTCGCGTTGTAGCGCACGTACGCATGAACCTCGTCAGCCAATCCGATTTCCGTATACAACGAAGTCGTATAGGCCTCTTCATTTTCTTGCAGCTCATGCAAAAGAGCATACAGCTCCTCTTTTGCTGCGGTCTGCTCGACCACACTTAGACCCTGATAGACTTCTTGTGCGAGAACGCCGACATAGAGTCCATGGATACTCTCATCGCGAACAATCAGGTCGATAATTTCCCCGCTGCTTGTCATCTTTCCTTGACCCGCCAAATAGAGCGGATAAAAGAAGCCGCTGTAAAACAGATAGCTTTCCAGGAAGACGGACGCTACCATCGCCATGTACAAGTCTTTCGGTTTCTCAATTTCTTGATAGCGCTTCGAGATGAGGGCCGCTTTCTTTTGCAGATGTGGATTGTTTTCTACCCACGAAAAAATACCGTCAATCTCTTCTGTCGATGCCAGCGTTGTAAAAATACTGCTGTACGATTTGGCATGGATTTGCTCCATCATACCCATGAAGGCGAGAACTGCTTTTCTTTGCAATCCATCGACATGCTCCATGATCTTCGGCATCCCTACTCCACCCTGAACCGTATCCAGCAAGGTAAGACCGCCTAATACTTTTTTATACGTGTCCCGTTCAGTCTCACTAAGCTCCATCCAGGCCATCTTGTCATCTGACAGCGGAATCTCATCATCCGTCCAGAACTGCATGATGTTTTGATTCCAAAACGTCATCGTAAAATCGTCGTCCGGCCTGTTCCAATTGACTGCTTTCATATGGCGTTCCTCTTCTCTTTTTGCTTGATGCTTTTCCTTATATGAATCGAGTTCACTAAACTGCGCAGCTAATGCACTCTTCTACAGTTAAATGCTTCGTACGCGTATAGTAGAGTGACTTCAGACCTTTTTTCGCTGCGTAAATGTAATAGCGAGCCAGTTCTCTGGTTGAAATATTGCTGTTCACGTGCAGCACGGTCGAAATTCCTTGGTCAATGTGCTCTTGAATTTCGGCAATCAGATCAATCACTTTGAATTGATCGATTACATACGCCGATTTGTAGTAAAAATAGTTTTCCTGCGACAAGTATGGCATCGGGTAATACGTCGTAGAGTTGGCATACGTTCTCGTTTCGATATGCTCAACGATTGGCATCACGCTAGAAGTCGCATTCTGAATATAGGAAATGCTCTGTGTCGGTGCAATTGCCAAACGGTACGCATGGTAAACGCCATGCTTTTGCACCTTTTGCTTTAGTTGCGCCCAATCCTCTGGCGTCGGAATGTGCATTCCTTCGAAGAGAAGCTTTGCTTTTTCCGTTCGCGGGCTATAATCGTTCGTCACGTACTTGTTAAAATAAGTGCCTTTTGCATATTCCGATTGTTCAAAGCCCAAGAAGGTCTTGCCTGTTTCCTTGGCAATTTCCATGCTTTTTTCCAAGGAGTAGAAGTTCATCATCATGAAAAACGTACGAGCGAAATCCTTCGCCTCTTCACTCTCATAAGCGATTTTGTTCTTTGCCAGATAACCGTTAAGGTTCATCGCACCGAGACCTACTGAGTGCAGCTCGCGATTTGCCTTTTGAACGCCTGGAGCGTTTTCTACACGCGTCATATAACTCACGGCTGTAATGGCTTCGATTCCTTCGTGGACGGATTCACGGATCATTTTGCGTTCCATCACGTTGACAATATTGAGTGATGCCAAATTGCAGCTAATATCGCGACGAATGATATCCATCTCGCCGTAATTGGTAATCGTGGAAGTCTCCTGTAGCTGGAAGATTTCCGTGCACAGGTTGGACATTTTCACCGAACCGAGATCTTTCAGCGCATGGTTGTTGTTCGCATTCGTTTTGTTCATGATGTACGGATAGCCCGATTCCATTTGGATCATCGCGATTTTGGTCAGCATCTCGCGTGCGCTCATCACGGTCTTTTTCTTAATGCGATCGTTTGCCAATAGCTCCTCGTACATCTCATCAAGGTCCATATCATCCAGATGCACGCCGTATTCTTTGTACACGGAGTATGGAGCAAACACAGTCAATGGCTTGTTTTCCTCAGCCAGCTTGTAGAAAACGTTTGGTACAATCAGGCCGATGGACAACGTTTTGATGCGTGCCTTTTCATCTGCATTGATCTTTTTGCAATCGAGAAACTCGTTGATATCCCAGCCGAAGATGTTGTAATATGCTGCACCTGAGCCTTTGCGCTGCCCCATTTGATCTGCGTAGGAAAACGCATCTTCCAGCAGCTTGAGAACTGGCATGACACCTTTTGCTGCGCCCTCGACGCCTTTGATCGGCTCTCCTCGTCCGCGAAGCTTGGACAGGTTCACCGCTACACCGCCGCCAATTTTGGATAGCTGCATACAAGTTCCCAAAATAAAGTTGATGGAGTTCAGTGAGTCATCCATTTCTAGCAAGAAGCAGGAGACCATTTCTCCACGGCGGCTTTTGCCTGCGTTCAGGAAGGTAGGTGTCGCCGGCTGCAAGCGTTGATCCATCATGGAGACTGTTAAACGCTTGGCGAGCTCAAAGTCACCTTGTCCAAGGGACAGTGCCACAACGGCCACCCGGTCTGGATACTGCTCCAAGTACATCGATTTATCGTTCGTTTTCAAAGCGTAATCTTTATAAAATTTGGAGATAGCCATGTACGAAGCAAATTGAAAATCAGCGTCATAGGCCAAACGAAAAACTTCATCGACCTGCTCAACAGTGTATGTTTCATAGACGTTTTCATAGAAGTCATTCTCGATCAAATAGTCCATGCGTTCTTTGACACTGCCAAAAGTCATCGTATTGGACTGCACTTCTTCCATGAAGACCGCAACCGCTTCCCGATCCTTTTCCAGTTGATAAAATCCGTCGTTGCCACGCTGCATCAGTTCGTTGTTCAATTCAATATGCCGCAATTGCTGCCACCCCACTCGTAAATTGTTCCACATCCCGGCCGGTACCGGACAGTTCAAATTTTGAAATTACCGGAACGCCATATTGGCTCGCGATCGTATCCGCGCTTCTGGCGAAGCTGGCTCCCCAGTTGCGGTTGCCGCTAGCGGATACTCCGCGCAGATGGACATGATTTCGCTTCAGGAACGTCGCCACCTTCTCCGGCACTTGTCCGAATCCTGTCGTGTATGTGATCAAAATGAATGGCTCGTCCAGCACCATATCTTGATCAATTTCCACATGTGGCAAATTAATTTTATTGACGAATCTTCGGACGTTTCCTGTTTTTGAATCGTAAGCGATTAGCATGTCCCTCATCCTATCCTACTATTTTTACTCTGTATGTATGTTATTTAGCCAAAGTAAAAGCGCATCCGACGTTTACATGCCGAATGCGCGTGATGACTTCCATCTAGCAATTCGCCAATGCGAATTGAGCGCTCGAACACTTCCCTATCTCCCGTAGGGTAAACAGTGCAAGCGGTTAGGCAGGTCTCCTGGCTTTTGGATCATCGCTCCATTTACACCTTCCCGATCCTTCAAGATCAGTGGCATTCACTCGTAAATGGAACTCTCTCATTACAGTGGCGGGACCGCGTCGGATTCTCACCGACTTCCCTATTAAGTCTACCAAATCTAGCTGGTAAACACCTTACCGCATCAATATGTAGTTGGTAAAACTTACTTTACCTCAATATATCGTAGGAGTCAAGCTCAGTATGGGCTCTTTTCGAAAACTAACTATTCTCCTTTTTCGGCTATTGCCAATCTCTGGTTCCCGTTCATATAATAGATTTTGTGCGTGTTGGTTAGCCTTGGAGAGATTGGAGAGTAGCCGTCATGAAAAGCACCGACTATCAACCGGTCGTCATTCCTCGTTCTTACAGTAAAATCATGACTTATCAAGAACGAGACTATCACATTTTCGTAAGTGTACCTGCCGATCCCCCTCCGGAATCAGGCTTTCCCGTCATATATTTGCTAGATGGCAACTCTGTTTTTGCCACCATGACCGAAGCGATACGGAAACAATCACGTGGCCCTGAACGAACTGGCGTGTATCCTGCTATCGTCGTCGGGATTGGGTATCCAACGGACGGACCGTACCATCCTGCCCGTTTCTTTGATTACACGTATGAAGTTCCCTTCTCAGAGCTTCCTGGCAACCCAAAAGGTGCAGAGTGGCCTCAGATGGGAGGAGCGGAGCAGTTCCTCACCTTTTTGGAGGAGGAGCTCAAGCCCAGCATCGAAAACGACTTCCCCGTCGATCGGACGCAGCAAGCGATTTTTGGACATTCGCTAGGCGGGTTGTTTGTTTTGCATGTACTTTTGACCAAACCACATGCTTTTCAACGTTATATAGCTGGGAGTCCCTCGATTCATTGGAATGAGAGTGTCCTGCTTGCGAAGGAGAGTCAATTGCCGAAGCTGCTGACAGATGACCTCGACGTTCATGCGCTCCTCACCATTGGGGAGCTGGAAAACGATGGGCGATTCTTGGTCAAAGAAAAATCTCTGGCGCTGGTCGAACGATTGTCCTCCATGGGCAACGGTCAAATCAAAGCTTCCTTTAAAGAATTTGCTGACGAAAATCATTCGTCCGTTTTACCAGTCCTCATTAGCCAAGGACTCAAATTCGCTACGAAAAAAACTGCCCGCTAAAAACGGGCAGTTTTTGTTTAGCATGATTCGCTTACTGGAGAGATAACACTTTGGTGATTTGGGGCAGCTCTTCGATGGCGGATACAATCGTCGGTGTAATCTCTTCATCAGTCACAGAGATAAGCAGGGCATTCTTCCCTTTTTGCTCGCGCGATACATTCAACTTGGAAACATTGATTTG
Organism: Brevibacillus sp. NRRL NRS-603; assembly: GCF_003013445.1. NCBI lineage: Bacteria > Bacillati > Bacillota > Bacilli > Caryophanales > Paenibacillaceae > Brevibacillus > Brevibacillus sp. NRRL NRS-603. The sequence goes on from NZ_PXZN01000012.1 coordinate 540,809, forward strand.
ATACTCGGCCAGTTTTCGTGAGACATCATAAATCACGCCTGGATAATCGATATGGTGAACCAACAATCCATGGGCCCCTGGAGGTATGCGACACGCGCAGTAATTTACTTCACTGATGTACACTTCTCTCCAGTCCTGCGCAAAGGTGTACTTGTTCGCTCCTACACGCAAAATCGCCAAATGATTCGCATATTCGCCGGAGCTGTGTTGGACAGGAACCTTCGTCCCGAGTCCTTCCACTAGCATTGTTGCGATTTCCTCTTTATTTTCATGAGCAAGAATACTTAATTGTGCACCCGCTAACTCTGGCTCGAGTCTTCGAATCAGTTCAGCCAGCTCACGCAGTCCAGCATATTGGGTCATGTGATGCCTTCACTCTCCCAGTCAGGTTTATCCTTGTTTTTACGGCAGAATCCATGCTTCCGGCTCTTTCTTAATGGAGGATTCGTTATCAGCACGATACCAAGCCGTCAACGTTTGCCCATCTTTTGTATAGTAGATTCGGTAGATAGTATTGCCTTTTCCGCCGTTGGGAAAAGGACTTTCCTCCAGCGGAACCGCTGTCACTCCATCCGCGTTTACAATCCCGCCGTTCTCCTTGATGACGTTTTGGATCGTCGCCATATGCTCTTTACCCATGGAGGCCATCCCGAAATAAGAGATGATCGCCAAGAGAACCGCTCCCGCCAAAAACGAAACGATAATCACTTTTGATTTTTTCGTAGCATCCACCGAGTGCTTCCCCCGTCTATCTTAGTTCTCTTTATCGACTAAGCGTACCTTGTCAATCGTACCTCCACCCAAGCATACTTCTCCATCGTAGAAAACAACAGCCTGACCAGGTGTCACTGCTTTTTGCGGCTGATCAAATACAACTTCTACGTTGCCATCCTCGAGCAGGTGAACAGTTACTCCCTGATCTGGCTGGCGATAACGGAATTTGGCTGTACAAGTAAACGTTTCGGATGGTTTCTTATCACTCACCCAGCTAACGTTGGTCGACAGGAGACTCTTCGAGTACAGACGGATATGATCAGAGCCTTCGCCAACGATCAGGACATTCCGTTCCAGATCCTTGTCTACAACAAACCAAGGTTGTCCGCTTGTGCCATGACCTCCACCTATCCCCAAGCCTTGTCGTTGACCCAGTGTATAGTACATCAGTCCGTCGTGCGTACCGATGACTGCTCCATCTACGGTCTCGATATTTCCTGGTTTGGCAGGCAAATAGTTTTGCAGGAACTCACGGAAGTTGCGTTCGCCAATAAAGCAAATCCCTGTGCTATCCTTCTTTTTCGCTGTATAGAGTCCCGCTTTTTCTGCGATCTCCCTTACTTGAGGTTTTGGAAGATGACCAATGGGGAACATCGTTTTGGATAGCTGTTCTTGGCCCAATACATTCAAGAAGTAAGTCTGGTCCTTGTTGTTGTCAGCACCACGAATCAGCTTGTACTCGCCATCGATGTACTTGACCTGCGCGTAATGGCCGGTAGCAATATAATCCGCCCCTAGATCCATCACCTTGGCAAGAAGCTCACCAAACTTGATTTCACGGTTGCACATGACATCCGGATTCGGTGTGCGTCCTCGTTTATATTCATCCAAAAAATACTGGAATACCTTGTCCATGTATTCTTTTTCAAAGTTTACCGTGTAATATGGAATGCCGATCTGTTCACAGACGCGCCGGACATCCTGGAAGTCTTCTTCCGCCGTGCAGTGGCCGAATTCATCGGTATCATCCCAGTTTTTCATGAAGATGCCGATGACGTCATATCCCTGTTGCTTAAGCAGGTAAGCCGTCACGGAGGAGTCGACTCCGCCAGACATGCCGACAACGACGCGTGTATCTTCTGGTCGCTTCATAAGTCTTTCTCCTCTTATTCAATTTGTACCCTTACAGATTACCATGTTTCGCAAAACAAATCATGTTTTGTTGCACTTTTGCCCGAGAGAATGAAAAAACGTCTGACGCAAAGTTGGCGCCAGACGTTTGGTTGAAAGGTTATGCCTGCGAAGATTCATCCTTGATTTCCGCGCGAAATCCCTCGATGCTTTCTTCACGACGCTCATTTTTCGCTTCGAGGGTTGCTTTTTCCTCTGCAGAAATCTCTCCAGCATGAGCCGTCAGATAATCTTCGGACTCACGAATGTTCACTTCCGTATTGGAAATCATCTGTTGGAGCTTTTCTGCGTTGTCAGAACGGTCATCCGGCTTCGCCATAATCGATACGCCTCCTACAAAGGGTTATATTCTACACCTTTACCATTGTGCGCCAATCATGGTTTCTTTATGTACCCGTGTTATAATAGAAGAAACACGGATTAAACGAAAAAGAGGGTTTCACCTATGGCTTCCTTAGATTTGTTGGAAAGAAAGCTGCTTCGGATCATCTCTGATATCGATCCTGTCCGCCTGAAACGACAATGGGTAAAGGGGCAAAAGGCACCTGAATCCGAAGTGGAACAGCGCATGCGAATCGATCTTCTCTTGCGCAGACTTGACAAGCTACCTGAGGCCAAGCGTCAAGAAGTGCTTGCGCTACTTAAATGGTTTAACTGGTAGCGATTAGCGGATGGACGTTCCCAGACGCCACTGGCCGTCTATCCGATTCATTTGCTTCATATCTACGATTGCATCTTGATTCAGCGGTCCATAGATGTGCGGATACAGCAATCCATCCTTCGCAGCCTCGTATTTGACTTCCGAAGTCGTTTTCGCTTCATCGACAACGAGTACATACAACTCCTCGTCAAACTGTGCGTAGACGCGGTTTGCTACCTTTTCAAGCAGCTCGTCCCCTTTTGTCGCGTGAATAAAGCCTTCCTGCTCGTAATCGCGCGGTAAATAGTGATCCTTGTCCATCCACTTTTCCCAGTATGCTTTTGGTACCATGCAGTAAATGATAGAGTCTGTCATGTTTCTCCTCCGAATTCGATTATTTTTTTGGCATTGCTTTGTTCAGGTGACGCATAGCTTTATCATAGAACATCTGGTCCATACGCCCCTGATCATGTCGCCATTGAATGAAGTTACGCAGAGAGTGCAAATCCACCCAGGCATCCTTTGCTTGCGGATTGCGGTCAGGTACCTCTCCCGTTATCTCACCATCGTAGACAAGCTTCGCCATCTCGGTTGGGTGCATGCCGATCTGATAAGCGATTTGGTGTAAAGCTATTTTCATGGAACCTCCCCTTGCTCTTCATGGGATACATCTTATCTTCCGTCTATTGTGCCAGTCTTTTCGAATGATGCCAAGCCCCTAGCCCTACTCCCAAAGGATGTACCCTCCTCCCTTGCGTTTTGTTACAATGAACAGAGCATTTTAATGAAGGGGCGGTATTCCATCATGGCAAAACAACGAAATCAACCACGAAAGAAATGGTTCCGGCGAAAACGCATCTGGCTTCCCCTTCTTTTCATTGCTTTTCTATTTCTGGGCAACAGCTCGTATCTCGCAAAGGAGCCTGACGGCGAGCCCTTCTTACTCGCTCACCGCGGGATGGCACAAACCTTCCATATGGAAAACATCACCAATGAAACTTGTACGGCGGAACGGATTTACCCACCAGAGCATCCGTACCTGGAAAATACGCTTGCGTCCATGCAGGCTGCTTTTGATGCAGGCGCGGACGTTGTCGAGTTGGATGTACAATGGACCAAAGACAATCGATTTGCCGTGTTTCATGACTGGACGCTTGACTGTCGGACCAATGGCACCGGTGTCACGAGAGATTATACCTTGGCCGAATTACAACAGCTCGACATTGGCTACCATTATACAGCGGATGAAGGGAAAACCTTCCCCTTCCGTGGAAAAGGGATTGGCATGATGCCCTCTCTCGATGACGTGCTACAAACATTCCCTGATCGCTCGCTGCTTATCCATATCAAAAGCAATGACCCACTCGAGGGGAACGCGTTGGCGGATGTTTTGGCAAGATTGCCTGCAAAACGACTAGCACAGCTCTCTGTTTATGGCGGTGACGAGCCAATCCAGACATTGAAGCAACAACTGCCACAGCTGCGTGTGATGTCTATGGCGACAATGAAAAGTTGCCTAATTCCGTACATCGCAGCAGGTTGGTCCGGATATGTACCGGAAGCCTGTGCACAAACCCAATTGCATATTCCCGATCAAATTGCCCCATGGCTCTGGGGTTGGCCGAATCGTTTCATGGCAAGAATGGAAGCAAAAGACACCCGCGTGATCCTAGTCGCGGGCAGCGGAGATGTGTCGCAAGGCTTTGATGTTCCGACTGATTTAAAACGAGTGCCAGAAAGCTTTACAGGAGGAATATGGACGAACCGGATCGATCTGATTGGTCCGGCTTTTCACGAAAACGTAGAAAAATAATGAAACGGTTCTCCAACATATTCGTATATACTTATACGGAATAGACTTCCAACCTAACTAGGAGTGATTGATATGCTCAAGAAGCTTTTGAAAAATTTACTCGGTAATCACTCATCTTCGCACAAGTACCGAAAATACAGCAGCAGCGATTACAAACATCGCAGAAAATACAGCTCTAGCAATCGGTACGGACATTCGCATTACGGCAGCTCTCATTATAAAAGAAAGCACTCCAGCCGTAGCTTCTTCAGCAGCTAAACAACAGCTTAACCACCGATCAGACAGCAAAACTCCGCTAACGATTGCGGAGTTTTTTCATTTAATGAGACATGAGTTCTACGAAACGATTTATTGATTTTTGAATCTTCCCATAATAACGGTGTTGTAGTAATTGCCATCGGAAAGAACTTTGTCGTTTTTGAGTACCCCTTCGATTTCAAAGCCAAACCGTTTGTACAGCTCAATTGCCTTCTCATTCGTTTCCATCACATTCAACGTCATTTTGGTAATGTGGTTGGCGTCTGCCCAGGCAACCGATTCTTGCAAGAGATTCTTCCCAATGCCATAACCCCAGAACTCTTCTGATACACATACACCAAACTCTACTTTGTGTGCAAATCTGTTTAAGTAAACACCTGCACATCTGGAAAACCCGACAATCCGCTTCTGCACAACAGCTACTAAAAACAAGTTTCTTGGACTTTCTGCATCCGTATTGATGATGTGTTCGAATCCTTGCACATCGATGAAAGCCTCTCCTCTTTCTCTGTCCAAATTTTCAGTCTCCCCATCGATTTGCAGTCGCAGGTCCGACAACTGCTGTGCATCTGTTTGTATTGCAGAGCGAATCGTGTAGGATAACCCATTCACAGAAAGTAGTTGTTGGCTGATTATCATCCTTTTTCTCCTATTGGTAAAATTTTGGTCCTTTATTTTATCATAGGTGGAACTCTTTGTGAAGCTACTCTTCTCTCTTCCTCAGGAGAAAGGAAATTGCACTTTGTTTACATAATATTTATTATGTTCATTTATACGGTAAACAATGGATATGCTACAATAAGGAAAAGGAGCGTGCTCGCATGAATTTTTCCAAATCATTTTATTATACGGTCGACCATTCCAAAGTAGAGGAATATAAGAAGATGCTCGATCTAATGAAAATCCCCTACACCGTGGAAGCACCGATCGTCTTGCTAAATCAAGGAGCGAATGAATACTCCTTCGTTTTTCCTAACATGTCAGGTCGTCTTTATGGAATGGTGAGCAAGTTATTTCAAGCAGATGGGAAGCCATATCCGAAGAATGGTACATAGGCAAAAAAAAGGACCCAATGATTGGGTCAAAATAGGAAGTGGAGAGAATGCATGCTATGTAATATATTCTAACATAATAAAAACGAACGTCAATCAAACTTTCGAATTTTCCGTGTTTTTATGTCAGGTTTTATGACAATTACACTTCCTCCTTTGTGCAAAAAAGAAAAGAAGCCTTACGATGAATGGTTTTCATGTAAGGTTTCTACACACACACCTATGCTTGTACATTAATAATCTTCTCCATCTCTATCCATTGGCTACCCGTTTGGTTTGCTAATTGAACACGTCTCGCCTTCGGGTCTACCCATTTGACCACACCCCACATGCTGCACGTATTCCCCCGCTCCCCCTCAAAAGACACACACCAGCTCACATTCAAGGGATAATTCTCTCTTGCCGAATCTCGCAGCATATACATAAATGCCTCTCTTTCTTCGTTCGTTACTTCAAGATTGCTGTTAGCCACGCTTTTCCACCCGCCTACTTACGAACATTTGTTATCCAGATCCTCATCCTGTGTGGGAAATTGTAATTACATTATAGTGAATACGAACATAAGTTCGCAACTCTTTTTTCCGATTTCTTTAGTTGAACCGCATGACAGCCTATGAAAGGTTCGTTCTGCCAAGTCGCGCATAAGAATCTGTAAGAAAAAAGCCGTTTTCCCATTGGTGTTGGAAAACGGCTTTTACTTTTAGCTTGATAGTTCCTGCGCTTGATGCTGCGGTCTTTTCTCGACCAGCTCCAAAAATTTCCCGAAGGTAGACGCCAGTATTTGTTGAAAAAGCATACCGAGAACAACGGGAAGAGCAACAGGCGCTGGGAAGTACGTGATCGCCATAACTGCCCCTGCGCTAATGTTTCTCATTCCACTGTTGAAGGTTAACGTGACGATCACATCACGCTCCCATCCGAACAGCCTTGCGATCCCCCACCCCATTAAATAACCTAAAATGGCTACTACCAGTACGAGTACCGCCATCCCCACCAGTTTCGCGTCCATCATATGAAAGTAAGACGAGACCATCGAGCTGTTGATTGCGACGACTACACCCATTCCCATCTTAGAAAATGGCGCTAATTTTGGTGCCAGCGTTTTTTTGACGTTCCCTTTTGACAAATGATTGAGCAGCATACCGACAAGTGACGGCAGCACGATCATATAAAATAAACCTTTCATCAGTTCAGCCAAATCCATCTCGACTGTTGCCCCTAAAAACAAGGACATCCCCAACGGAACAATCAATGGAGAGAGCATCGTATCCAACAAAATAATAGATAGCGTCAGTGCGATGTTCCCAAAATAAATCGATGACCACAAAAAGCTCGTGATCCCTGTGGGAATTAAGGCCGCCAACAAAAAGCCCGTGATGACATGGATATCATCCGGATAAAACAACCGAGCCATTGACCAAGCAACTAGCGGCATAAGTACATGAAGAATCATCAAATTGACGATTAATGGCAGCGGTCTGGTCAGTACCTTAGCAAATTCTTTAAATCCTGAACCCAAACTGCCGGTAAATGTCATGAAGGCAAACACCCAAGGAGACAAAAAAGCATACGGCTGCAAATGTGTCCCGGCTATTACGCCAATAGCAACACTGCTCGGCGTTAGGATGGGCATGATTTTCTCAAGCGATCGATTCAGTTTGGCTAACCCGTTCATTTGATACACCTCAAGTCTCGTCCTTTGATGCTATTAATGTGAGGTATGTTATCATGAACAGATTATTGTTACAAGACCAAAGTTCATTATTAGATTGCATACGCATCATTTATTCTTATTTCACCTTGCATACTTTCGCACATGGGGGTAAAGCCTATGACGGAAAGGAGGTATTTTATGAACGGAATGGATTGGGTAGAATTTATCCGAAAAACCGAAGATAAGATGTATCACCTCCATCGAGCGATAGATGGAATCTGTAATGATCCCGACTATAAGGAATCCGTTACAACCTTGACGGAAGTAGTAAGAGATTATCAAGTCCTCGTGGAAAAGGCCAAGGGTGAATTACGCGGCATTGACCTCCATCGAGATCGAGAGCGCGCGCATCATTACGATCATGATCATCACTAGGCTATATAGACTCCCAATCAGGGAGTTCTTCTTCGTTGATAATTACAGAATTTTCATTTCGTTTTCATTGTTCAGTCAAAAAGAGAGCAAGAACCTCACTCTACCTATGTAGTGTGTGAGGTTTGGGAGATCGGCTAGCCCTTCATTTTCTTTTCAATTTCTTTTAAGGATTTCTTCTTCTGGCATGCCTCTTTTACATCGGTTGGCCACTGTTCTTCACTCAGCCTTTGCAAATCTTTTAACAATCGCTTGTCAGCTGTCACGTGAATATTGGCGTCTGGGAAGGCCTCTTTTAATTTCTTTCCGACTTCTTTTTGAATCGATTCCAGCTTGAACCGATTAAAATTCGTTACTTGAATAGCCACATCGAGCTCTTTATCGATTTGCACAGCCACGATTTTGTCTATGCCCTTCACGCTAGCTGTAATCGACCTCGCTCGCTCTTCCCATTGATAATGTCTGACGGGTACAGGCATGCACAACGGCTCCGCTTCCGCTTTTTGCTTCGTTTCGGTACCAGATTGCTTCGTACATCCCGTTACGGTCAAAGCAAAAGCCAGTGTCAGCACCACAAAAGTTGCCCGCACGTTAAAACACCTCCTGACCAAAATCACCTGTTACTAGCTTGACCTTGAACGGAGGAAGTATGTAAAGAAAAAAAGCGGTGACTCCTCTGCATAATTTGAGTCACCGCGGACCCCAAGAACATTACGAGTCCTATGTACAAGGATATAAAAAATCGCATCGAAACGCGATAGGAGATAACTGGATATGAAATGGAACAAAAAAAATCCCAACCAACAAAAAGTGGTTGGGGCGTACGGGGTAGTACGCGTAATGTCATACGTGAATGATATAATCATATAGGACTTGTTTTCTGTTGACAACGAACAATAATAGGTACATTTGCCTATAGATGGAATAAAAAAATGGCGCCGACTTAGACTGCATCATTTAGTCGGACGCGTGGAATAGAATCCCCAAGGTTGGATTATACTAGCTAGCTTGGATTACTTTTCTATTATCATGAAAATTCAACGATCACGCTATGCGAAAATAATGGTAACAGGTGAAAATCTTACCTATAAGGGTTGATCTACCTTAGAAACCTCCGGCTGAAAAGTGTTAATTGTTATAAAAAAGCCAGCCAGAAGTTGCTAGTCGTGTTATGATATCCCTGTAAATTCTTGAGGGAGTTGAGATCATGAATAGAGAGCAATGGACAGCGGTCGATCACTATTTTACGGATAAATTACTGGAAGCCGATTCCGTTCTAGACACAGTTCTTCAAGTGAACACAGCTGCGGGTCTTCCAGCTATTGATGTAGCACCCAATCAAGGTAAATTCCTTCATCTGTTAGCACGGATCCAAGGCGCTCGTTCGATCTTGGAAATTGGCACTCTCGGTGGATACAGTACCATCTGGTTAGCCCGCGCACTTCCTGCAGACGGTCGTCTCATTACTCTCGAATATGATCCGAAACATGCAGAAGTTGCACAATCTAACATTACCCGCGCAGGACTGGATCAGATCGTAGAAGTGAAGGTCGGACTCGCCCTTGATTCTCTCATCCAACTGCACAAAGAAAATCAGGGGCCTTTTGATTTTATTTTTATCGATGCAGATAAAAAAGGGAACCCCGACTATTTTCAATGGGCATTAAAGCTCTCTCGCAAAGGTACTGTGATTATTACGGATAATGTTGTACGAAGTGGTCAAGTCGTGGACGAAACAAGCACAGATCCCAATATTGTCGGTGTACGTCAATTCACCGAGATGGCAGCTGAAGAGCAGCGTGTCAGTGGAACTGTTGTACAGACAGTTGGCAGCAAGGGCTATGATGGCTTTGCGATCATGCTTGTCACCGGGGAGAATTAGTCCTTTTCACTTTCAAAGGTTGTAACGAGTAGGAGTGTGTACATCTTGTTTAGGCTTTGTTTACCTAGCTTTATGCTCATCGCTAATGTCATTTTGGTTCTCACGGTACTATCGATGATTATCAAAGTGTTGGTGAAGAGAGAATAGCTGATGTTTTTCGGAGGTGCTTTTCCTTGGAGCCATTGCGTGATCGGTCCCTTGATTTACGTGAAGTAACAGAGGCAGATCTCCCTATATTTTTCACTCAGCAATTGGACAAATATGCTCATGAGATGGCGGCCTTTACTGTTAAGGACCCTGAAGATATAGACGGTTTCACCGCTCATTGGACAATGATTTTAAACAATGATTCGATTGTGAAAAGAGCCATTGTCATGAATGGGCAGATTGTCGGTAATGTTTTGTGCTTTGAGCTGTTTGGCTTGCCTACGATTGGATACTGGATTGACAAAAGCTTTTGGGGCAAAGGAATCGCGACAAATTCACTTTCTCTCTTTTTAGAGGAACTCCGAATACGTCCTGTCTATGCGCGTGTCGCTCATGACAACATCGCATCCATTCGTGTTTTAGAAAAAAACGGTTTTCAGCCGTTCGGTGTCGATCGAGCGTTTTCGGAAGTACGAGGCGAAGAAGTGGAAGAACTCATTCTGATCAAACACACATGAGGTCAGAGCCGCTTACCGAGAGCGACTCTCCTCTTTTTTATGCAGCCGATCATTTATTAACCGGAAAGGGATATCCTACATGCAAGCAACGATATCTGCCATGCACTTAGAAACAGAACGCCTTATCATTCGTCCTTACACAGAGGACGATTTAATGGAATCTTTTGAACTCATGCAAAACCCAGAGTTGTTCACCTACCTGCACATGGACGTAATGCCACTGGAAAACTACAAACGCTTATTTCACTGGCTACGAAGCAGTTATGACACCCCTTTTGACCAGCCTTTTAAATATTCTGTGGCCATACGGGAAAAGGCAACTGGCAGGTTTATTGGCTGGTGTGGTGTTGGCGTTCTCGATTTTCTGGCTCCGGAAAAAGAGCTCTATTATTTAATTGGACGGGATTATTGGGGGAACGGCTACGCTTTTGAAGCTGCCTCCGCTCTTACTGCGTACGCATTTGATGTAATCGGATTGGATCGCTTGTACGCAAAAGCACACCCAGACAACAAAGCATCGCGGCGCATCATTGAGAAGCTCGGCTTCACGTTTGAACGTGTCTTAGAGGGCCTATCTGGGGATGACGAGGACTGCAACGGTGAGTGGTTGTATGTTTTGACGAAATAAACAAGCCATTCGTTCGAAAGCATTCGTCAAAATCTTCCTACATATGTTATAATAAAAGAACAGTATTCACTTCTTACCGAATTTTTGTATGACCCACACAATTGAATGCAGCAGTTCTAAAGATGATCTCCGGAATCAACGAGGATCATCTTTTTTGTTCTTTCTAGCAAACATCACATGACGAAAGGTTGTAGATGAGATGGAAACATTGCCTTGTCAAGGCTGTAAAGGATTGTGCTGTGGACCTGTTCCCATAACAGAGAAGGAGTTTAAAATGATAAACAAAAAGTTGAAAACGCTTCCAACAAAGCTCCGCGACGATCTGAAGAATCAACCGAGAATGATTGGGACTTGTATCTTCTACGACATGAAAAAAGATCAGTGTGGCATTTATAGCGCTCGACCGGAAGTGTGTCGCGCTTTTGGATATCACAAAGACCTTGTTTGTTTTCGCAAACCGGAATTGGCGACGAAGGAACCGCTGACCTTCAAGGAGAAATCGATTGGGTATTTGAGTATTGATTTTACTTGGAAGCATTTTTGAAGAAGACCGTACAAGGGGTGCCGGGAATAACCGAGACACAAAAAGCTTGGACGTACTTCGAGATGGGCATCTTGGAAAATCTTTTGCCTAAATCTAGTTTATCTGCGTGTGTTGCCCTCATTATAGAAATTATGGCAGACGGGCGAGATCGACCAGCAAATTATTGACTGTTTGGGCAACAAAATGCACGTTTTAGGGCCGTCCAATCTAAGTAATGCGATTGGACGGCCTTTGTATGATAGATGGACAGCTTCCTTTGTTATCTTTATTCAGCTACCGTTAATTTCAGGCAGATTTTCCCCAAGTAATGGCTGTCGATTGTAGCATGAGCTTCAGAGGCATCTTCTAGAGCAAATAAATGGCTGACATGAACGGATAGTCGATCGCGTGTAATGTACCTATGAAGTCTGCCAATGATTTCAGGATCCGGTTCGCCGTTATATCCTTCTAATTTGATTCCTGAGGATATCCGTAATTCAGGGCGTATCCCATAAGGATAAGCGACGCGTCCTCCTGCACGGATACAGCCTAATGCATGATTTGCGGCCTCTCCTGCTGCAGTGAACAGAGCCGCGTCGAATCCATCTGGGGCAAATTTCATTGCCATCGAAATGATATCCCCATCTTTTCCATTTACGACCGCATCACAGCCTAGCTTCTTTACCATCGCTACACCGTCTTCACCTGAAGCAATCGCAAATACACGGGCTCCCAGGCTTTTCGCGAGCTGGACCGCCATATGACCAACCCCTCCGCTTGCTCCGAAAATCATGACAGACTCTGTTTGTTGAAGTTGTAATACATCTTCCAGTCCGCGTAAAGCGGTAATCCCGACCCCGGATATGACCGCTGCTTCCTGCCTGGTTAATCCCTCCGGAATACGCGACACATATTGGGATTTAACAGCTGCGTACTCTGCATAGAAGCCGCCTTTGGGATTCAGAAACCCAGGTGCATAGACCAGATCTCCCAAGTCAACATTTGAAACCTTCTCCCCTCGTGCAACAACCGTGCCTGATCCTTCGGAACCGAGAATATAAGGGAATTGCGGATTCATACCCAGCATTTCCGCGTATCCGCCTTGTCGTTCGAATGCGTCCCATTCTCCCACACCGGCATATGCTAATCGAATCAACACGTCCTCCGAACCAATTTTAGGCATATCGACCTCCTGCAGCCGCAATTCTTCCGGCCCCCCAAATCTGCTCAGCACTACAGCCTTCATCTTATCTGGAACCTTATTCATGAATACCTCCTCAAATCATCCCATGTTATCTTGCATAAATGAATCTACCATAATAACATGTCAATAGTTGTCATGGTTAATAAAGAAGGAGCGTATCAGTGATGTCCAAAGCCAAGTTGCTGTTCGACCTTATTATGTATGTGAATGCCAGTCGCCGTTTCACGGCCCAAGATGTGGCTCACGAATTTAATATTTCTGTACGGACGGCTCATCGGTATCTGACTGAATTAAGTGAGATGGGCGTTCCGCTCTATACAGAACCTGGCCGCAGCGGTGGTTATCGCGTACTGGATAATCGGATATTACCCCCCATTCTCTTTAACGAGAACGAAGCATTTTCCATCTTCTTTGCATTTCAATCACTGAAATATTACTCATCGCTGCCCTTTGAGATTGACATCAACTCGGTATCGAAGAAGCTTTATACGAGCCTGCCCGTAGATACGAGAAAGAAGATCGATCGCCTCGAAGAGGTTTTTTCATTTTGGAACCAGAAGAGAAGCATCCCGTCTAAATATCTGAAAGAGATCGTGGAAGCGGCCACCGAGCACCAAGTCGTTCAAATCAAATATATCTCAAAAGACAGTACTTCTTTGAGAGAAGTGGCTCCAATTGGCGTCTACGCCTATGATGGCTTTTGGTATATGCCTGCCTTCAATATGGACACCAACGAGGTAAAACTGTTTCGTACGGACCGAATTGTAACACTCAACAAGTTAGAGCGGATTTTTGTTCCGACGATCTCACTTCAGGATTGGCTGCTTAGCCATACCGAACTAGAACCAGCTACATCTGTACGGCTTTATGTTGAGCTATCCAGAGAAGGACTTCGTCAGTGCCGAAGCCAGCCTGGGCTGGAACCACATATCGTCATGCAGAATGAGGATTTTGGTTATCTAGACACGGTTATTGATCACAAGGAAATCGAATTCGTCTCCCAGTACTTTTTCCGGTTAGGTACTGAAGCTAAAGTAATAGAGCCAGAGATGATCGTGGATCGTATAATCAAACTCTCCCAAAAACTTTTACAGCATTACACAGTAACGAATCAGACTAACAAGCTATAAATAGTGATGTTCATTGTGCAGTGACTAGTTAGACAGAAATAAAAGACTCAACGTCAAAATGAAGCAAAACATGGATCTCAACTGAATAGTAATGTTATAGACAGCGTCATTAACCAGTCCTTCCCGTTCGTTCACGTACCTATTATTGAGTAATATACTCGTCTTCACCCTCTAGACTTGATACGCGATAAAAAATGCCGAAGGAGGCAGCATTCCTTCATCCGCTAACGGCAGTGTAAAAGAAGGAGGCAAATTATGTTGAGGAAGAGTACAAATGCAGGTAGAAGGTCTGCAATAATGACTGGGGTGTTATTAATAGCGGGGTTGATTACAGGTATATGTAGTGTTGTTCCTGTAATAGATGGGGCAGACTACCTTGTCATGGCTTCTCCAAATGAGAACCAGGTACTAATCGGAGCATTTTCCCAATTGTTGATGGTGGTTGCATACGTTGGTATTCCAATCTTGCTGTATCCGATTTTAAGTAAGCATAACAAAGGCTTCGCTCTTGGTTCTGTTGCTTTTGGCATCATTGCAGGTGTGTTCATTATTCTTGGTGTAATCATTCTTCTGTTGCTATTGACAGTAAGCCACGAATTTGTAAAAGTTGGCACTTTGCATGTATCGTATTTTCAGACCCTGGGTGGATTGTTGCGGGAAGGACGTGATTTGGTAAACCATGTCGCAACGACACTGGCATTCGTTTTGGCTATGTTCTTGTTCAACTACATATTTTACCAAACAAAATTAGTTCCACGCTGGTTGTCAGTCTGGGGTCTTATTGGGTCTACATTGTCCATATTGGCAAGCTTGTTATTTATGATTCGCTTCATCGGTCTGGATACAACCTATATGGTTTTGAACATTCCAATAGCCTTTCAACAATTGATTTTGGCTATATGGCTAATCATTAGAGGTTTCAACCCCATGAAACAGGATTCTGTAACCAATTAAAATGAGTATTCTATTGCTAAAGAGCGTAACAATAGAGGAAGGGATATCTCAAAGATTTCACTTGAGACATCCCTTTTTCTTTTACACTCATCCCTTTATTCCACGCTTGCCAAAACGCGCTCCAACGCATTCAGTGCCTGCTCCGCATCGGCACCATCCGCAGTCAAGACGACCGATTGTCCTTTCGACACAGCGAGGGACATGACGCCGATAATACTCTTGGCATTCACCTTCTTCTCATCCTTGTTCAATTCAATTTCACTGGAAAACGAAGCGGCCACTTTCACAAACACTGTAGCCGGACGCGCGTGTAATCCCTGTGCCAGCTGAACGATGACCTGTCTCTCTCTCATCTGATTCACTCCTATCCCTTTCTTGTAATATAGCTACAGGCCTTCTATAGCCGTCAGCAGTTCTTCTACCTGATCCAAACGAGTCAATCCCGTTTCCCTGTCGACGATGGATGTATAAATGTGCGGAATGACCTGTCTTGCACCTGCTTCGAGACATACCTCCACAATCGGACGAATCGAAGCTGCATCAATCCCGCCAGTCGGTTCAAAAACGGGAATCCCGTAACGTACGGCTGCTTCTGCCATCGCCTTGATTTCATTCAGCCTTTCCAGCCCGTCTACTGGATAAAATTTGACCGAATGTACGCCAATCTCCGCCAGCATCGCGGCGGCTGCATCGCAAGAGAGCAATTCAGACACTTTGTTGCTCATGGGTCCCGTGGTGACTTGAACCTTTCCTGATTGTCCACCGGGGGCGACCAATGCATTCACGATGGTATGTGTGTTGCCAACTGCTTGAAGCCCGCCGAGCGTGTAGCCTGCTGCCGGAAATACCTGATTGACGTGATCCGGTTGTGTCTGCACCGCAACTTCAGCGACCTTTTTCCATTGTGTAGGATCACCTGCGCCCAGCCCTACGGACACTGGTACACCTGCTTGCTGGTATTGTTCAACAGCAGCTATTGCTGCTTCTACGGACGCAAATCCTTTGACCAAGATCCCGATCAGAGCGCGGCCATCAGCCACGGAGCATATTTGTTTTGCGTTTTCTACATCCCTTGCCAAAACGTTTAAACGAATTTTCGGTGTGCCCACTTTTGTTATTCTCCTTCTCCCTGTTTTTGCAGCAGTTCCTTCATTCGCGCTGCAATAATGTGTTCTTGCCCTTCGTGAAACGGTCGTGGATCAAAAGCAATCACGCCCGTATTCACGTAATGGTTACGGGTAAAAATAGCCGGATTTCCTTGCTCCAGTTGGCATGTAAGCTCCCGAGCTGTCATTCCCGTCACTCGTTCGTCAAGCTGGACTTGCACACGATAGATCGCCCGGCCTGCCTCATCCTGTGCGATCAATGCTTTCACACCGGGCAAGCTGTTCAGTTCCCCTGTCAGCCACTCCACTCGCCTGCGCTGCTCCGGAACATTTTGTTTCTCAGGATCGTACTGCCCAAGCGCTGCAAGCAAACCCGCAATGGCTTCCTTTCCCACCTTCATCGCACGACCAATGCCTTTATATTGCGCGCGACATGCGGCAACCAGATCGGCACGACCTGCGATAAACCCAGACGTTGGTCCACCAATTGCTTTCCCGCCACTGTAGATGACGAGATCGGCACCCATCGCTACATAGCGCCGCAGATCCTCTTCCGCAGCTGCATCGACTATTACCGGCAGTCCAAACTCCCGCCCGAGTTGAATCATTGTGTCTAACGACTGCATCCCTTTTTGGATCGCATGGTGAGATTGAACATAGAGCAGTGCTGCGGTTTGATCATCAATGGCTTCTCGCAAATGGTCTGCTTCTACGTGATTGGCATGCCCGACATCTACGACTTTCCCACCACCCAGAGCAATCATCTGTTGAACGGAAGCGCCGAAATGCACCGCGTGTCCTTTTTGGATGATGATCTTGTTATTCAACCCTTCGGAGTAAGGAAGCTGCTCGATCAAACTCAGATGGCAACCAGCTATAACCGCCGCTACACTGATGGCAATGCCTGCAGCTGCTCCTGAGGTAGGACAACCGTCTTCTGCTCCGGTTGCCTCTGCGATATGACGACCTGCCACAATCATCAGCTCGCTTATTTCTACATAATCCATGGCAGCTTCTCCCATGGCCTGTGCGATAGAAGGATGGACGGCACTTGCACCCAGTGCCGTCATCTTGCCGCTTGCGTTAATGACTTGCTTCAAGCCTAATTGCTGATAGATACCCATGGTTTGCCCACCCTTCCTGTGAAAACGCTTCTCTCTATCCTCATTGTGTCGGAATCGGGAAAATGGCACCGAAGATCATGGCTCCGATAATCGCACCACCCGCAATTGGTTTATTGTAATAGTAGAAAATCGCTGCTCCTGCTGTTGCGCCGAGTCCAACTGGAATCGAAGCCATGATCGCAGAGATGATGATTAATGGACCTAAGTAACGACCTGCTGCGTTTCCAGCTCCCATCATGACATCTGCGCCAAAGGTGGAGTTCGATGCGTTGATCGTATACTTCCGAATCAAAATAATCACGGTACCAATGATGAAGCCCAAGAATGCACCTGTCGCCAGCGCCAAAGGAAAAGAAGTCAACGGAGCTGTAAAGCCTGCCCCCAGCATTAACGCTGGAACGCCAATCCCAATCCCTGTTTGCAACGAGCCGCCAATATCGAGAATCCCAACCAGCGGTCCCTCCAAAATACGAGCAAACAAAAAGCTCGCACCAAACGCGGCTGCCGCACCGTATCCGCCACCCTTGATCCCCGCCTCCAGCATCGCAACGATGGCGATATCGTTAAAGGCACCGACATGATATACATAGTAAAGATGAGTACCCGCAAAGATTCCTGAAGACAAGCATGCCACAAAGAGGGGAAATGCCCATTCTGAATACCAAAATCCTTTTGCCTGCAATTCACCCATTACTTTTTCACCACCGATCCGAATGTTTCGTGAAGCTCTATCAACCACTGTGGAATTTCAACGTACATACTCTTCAAGAGCGCGACATCAAAACCTCGGAAGAAGCCACTGAATACAAACAAGAGAATGACTGCAATAAACATGGATTTCGTAATTTTGTTCCAACCACTGTCATCCAGACCTTTACCGATCAAAATACCCAAGACGATTCCAGGCACCGCATTTCCCATGACCAAGTGCGACAAACCGCCCAAGACCGTTCCCCAAATCCCTGTCCGTTTTCCTGCATCCATCGCCGCCATCCAGAACACAATCGGCATGATCGGGTTGATCAACCAGTTCGCAGCCGGGACCAGTACCTTCGTCGCTACGAGCTGCATTGATTCGGGAATCGCCGTTGCAGTGGAATTCAACACGGTAACCACAACGACACCAACTGCTGCTCCGGCAATCGCCATTTG
Organism: Brevibacillus sp. NRRL NRS-603; assembly: GCF_003013445.1. Taxonomy (NCBI): domain Bacteria; kingdom Bacillati; phylum Bacillota; class Bacilli; order Caryophanales; family Paenibacillaceae; genus Brevibacillus; species Brevibacillus sp. NRRL NRS-603. Next base: position 558,931 of record NZ_PXZN01000012.1, read on the forward strand.
CTTCGGATTGTGCAGCGTCTCTGCAACATTCTTGTTGCGCCAGAGCAACACGGCCGCCGCCCAGTTCGGGATGACGCGATGATCCACATCTTGCGTCAACGCACCAGCACCAACAACAGACGCCCACGAGTTAAACAAAAAGCCAAGACCAAATGAAAAGTGAGAAATGGGATCGCCCGCACACGCGTTCAGCTCTCCAAAAGTCCGGAATGCTCCCATCCCTTGGACATTGGGTGCATGGAACATCCTCGCTGCCCCCGCACCAACACCGAAGCCGACCAATGCCCCGATGACGATCGACTTCAACACAATCATCAAAGTAACCATGAACCTACCCCCTGTCTGCTTCTATCGCTGACGAACCAACTGCCCTATACCCGCAGTTTGCTCGGTCTGTTGCTGAAACGTTATGTTTTCTACCTGTACCAGACCTAGCCTCACTTGAATATCTACGGTGATGTCATACCGCGTCCGTTTGCGTGGGAAGAACAAACCCAAAAATCGCTCATGCTTCACTGTTTCTGTCGCAGACACTATGGAAACTCCTACAGGTTCGATTCTCACGACCAAATCATTCGTCTGTCTCGCCACTACATGCTTGATTTGGGAAAAAATCTTGTTGAAGGCTCCCTCTTTGGTATCGCCACTGCCGGATAATCGGAAGGTCTGCGTCATCTCCGTGTACATGGATTACTTCCCTCCCAGCTTGATGTATTCTTCCACCATCCGTCTGCCCAGCTCTTCTGTATCCATAAAGCCAAAGCCAATCACTTTTTTGCCACTGCGCAAGGCAGTAATACCAGCATCCACTGAGCGCAAGCCATACTCGACCGGAAAACCATACTTGGTCTTGGCAGTCAGTGCCCCAGCCCCGCCACTTCCGCAAAAAGACAGCCCAAGATCTGCACTCTCACTGACCATGACATCTCCTACCTTCATATCCGCGCCAACACCTGGAATGACGATCGCGGTTCCGCCTGCGGCTTCGATTCCTTTTGCGATATTCTGTCCCTTACCCAGACGATCACCAATCACGATTTTTACTTTAGACATATACAAAACCTCCCTATATTCACAGCAATGTTTTAAGATGGCCCCATCTGCATGGCACGGATGGCTTCAAAATGAACAGCCAATAGAAATGCTTCTGTATCATCTGCCTGCCACGCACTCTTTTCTTCCGCGAGTACTTTGTGCGAGAGCGTAACCATATCAGGATGAATTTCGGCGAATAACTCCGCTTCAATCACGGGCAGCTTTTCACCGTTTGTCATCCGGCGTACAAATGCTAGCACATGAGCACCGATGGCCAGCCAGCGATCTCGCGGTATATGAGTCTCCATGAGGCGGAACTCCTCCTCAATCTTCCGGAGAATCTGCCTTGTTTCAGAAATTTCAGATAAATAATCCGGTATTGTCTCAGCCAGTTCCTTTAGAATATCATCAATCATTTGCATGTCAGTACCTTTCCCGAAGTAATCGCTTGATAAGCCGCTACTCTTTCCTTTGTCTCCAACGTTTCTTGTTCACTGTCCGTCAACATTGTCGTCTCTTTTCTGATCTGCAATATGGATACGTCCGCGCATGCCCCTACCTTCAACGTCCCGATTTCGTTTTCCAGCCCGAGAATTCGTGCAGGAGCAAGCGTACTCGCCGCAATCACCTCTTCGAGCGAGTAGCCCATGGCGAGAAACTTCGTCAGTGTGTGCGTCAAGCTGTGCACAGGACCGTCGATATTGCGCTGGTGAACATCCGTGCTAATGACATGCGGCATGATGCCTTGAGCCTGCGCATGACGCAGTGTTTGGAAGCTGAAGCTCGCTTCACCGTGCCCGATATCGAGTAAGACTCCCCTCTCCAACGCGTCTTGCGCCTCTGGAATCAACTCGCCTCGTTCGTCGAACATCCCTCCTTTTTTTCCGTGAAACGCATGTGTCACCACGTCTCCTCGGTCTAGCAGAGGCAATATTTCCGTGAGTTTTGGCGGAGCGTTTCCGATGTGCACCATCATAGGTACGCCCGCTTCCCTCGCCGCTTCCTTGGCTATGAGCAATGGTTGTATGCAATTTTGCTTAACGACAGAACCGCTCATGCGGGCTTTTATCCCTCGTAATATCGGCTGTTTTCTTATGAGGGCAGCCGCTTCTCTCGGGGTTAGCCGTGACATGTCTGCGAGCTCCCCGCCGCCTGTGCACAAGCCATCCCCCGAAATGTTCAGAAATGCCAGAACACGAGTAACAGAAGGGTACACTGCTTCTTCAAGAAAAGCATCAAACGACCATAGCCCGACACTGCCAGCATCTACGACGGTTGTTACTCCTTGCTCTACCCCGACCTGATCCGCGGGTACGCCCAAATTCGTCTTTGTCGGAAAAACGTGTGCGTGCAGATCGATCAGACCAGGTGTCACCACATATCCCTCTGCATCAATCATCTCCTTGCCTTCCAGATTCATCCCTTGATCATCGGTTGTCTTCCCTTTCTCATACAACCCAACGATCTGCCCTTCCCGAATAGCAAGATCATAGTGCCCGTTCAGGTTCTGGGAAGGATCAATGACCCGTCCGTTGCGTATGAGTAGATCCACTTTCACTCTCTATCGTCCCCTTTCCTGAAAAATAGCGCATGATGGCGGTCACTTCACTAGGCGGAACTTGGAGGTTTGCCTCAGCCATCAATTGGTTCAGCTTTTCTCGCCATGCCTTCCATTCTTTTGATTCCGCCTCAGCCGACGATTCCCACTCCTCCTGATAGGGCGAACCAAAAGCTAATCGATTCACCATCAGCAGCAGGTGCAGCGTCAGTCCGCTTGCCGTTTGTTCCGTTACGTACTCCCGGAAAGCAGTCACGATTTTTTGACTGATCTCATACCCTTTGCAGATGACATCCTGGGACAGTCTCTCCACCACGGGCAAATCTGACGGATTGAGTTCAACAGTCAGCGTGGGAAACCAGGCTTCCTTGCGAGCATTCACATCCTGCTGTCGATTGCCTCCCTCCACTTGCAAAGCTTCCAGACAGTTCTGAATCTGGTTGATATCTTGGCGGGTTGGAAGAGGACTGACGATCACAACTGGCACCTCGGCTTTGATCGGCAGTACGCTGATGATGACATCCACGCGACGACTCGCCAAATACTTCTCTACCTCTGTGCTGGAACACAGGCCTACGACCCGAAGTGAACGCAATTCGCTTTCCAGATACGTTTTCAAGAACCGTGAAGTACCTCTGCCAGTTCCGCAAACGACGAGCGCATCTGCCTTTTTCTGCTCCAGCCAGCGATCATAGCCTGCTTGGAAATGCAGGACAAAGTAAGCAATGTCGGCGTCAAGCCAATAGACCCCGCGATGCCAAAATACTTCTTCACAAGAGCGTTTGACAGCATCAAACATGCGTGCGTATGAACGGCGAATCTCCTCCGTCAGTGGATTCGCAAAAAGAACTCCCTGACGATAACGGTTCAAACTGTCATCCAGGTGAGCAAAAAGCAGTCTGACCAGTTCCTGATCCTCGTACAACGGTGCCAGCATCCTTCTACTAACCGCTTCCGACAGCTCCTTAGTTGCCTGGAAAACGTCCAAAACAATCCTCCCTGCTCTCGCCTCTCTTGGCACCTGGTCGGTCCCTAACAGCGGAAGACACGCATACGCAATCTCGTGTTCGGGAATATCGACGTTCAATCGCTGACATAATGCTCGAACCTCGTGTGAAAACAGCTCATACCCGCTCCAATGCCTCGCCTCCCCCATCTCGGCATCATCCGCAGTGACCAATTGGCCCCGCTGTACACGATGGACGACAATGCATAAGCGTATCAGTAAACTAATCAGCGCTCGGTCTGCCAGCGTCTCCGCAGCGGCATCCATCCATGCTTTTATGCTGCGAATGATCTCCCCTAATTGTGTCCGGCTGATCAGCCATTTCTCCAATAGCGGACCAGTTCTCGCTTCTTGTCCATTTTCTAAAAACATCCCCTGTACCATCCGATACATGTCGATTCCATCCAACAAATCGTGAATCAAGTTTTCGAGAGCATACCGCTTATGCCGCTCACTCCCGTCCACACGTACACCGTACCTTTGCTTCGTGACGAGCTCAAGACGCCAGCCGTCGAGCAGTTTTTCCGCGTCCTTGACATCGGCAACGACGGTATTTCGACTGACTCCCATATGGTCAGCCAAATCGTTCATCCGCTGATACCCTTCCGACAGCAGAAGAATGAACAAAAAGTGCTTAACCCGATCCTTTTGTGGCAGAATGAGCGTCTTGCTGTCATCACTTTGCAAATTTTCCTTCAAAGCATTTCGATGCTCTTGTTCTTCCGTGATCCACAGCCCTTTATTCGGTTGAGAATGGAGGATGACATTTCGTTCCTTTAGCCATTGCCTGACGTTCTCAAGATCGTACTTGACGGTCCGCTCGCTTACCTGGAAATCGCGCGCGACGTCCTTAATTTTCAGCGGATAGTAGCTGTCGAGTATCACCTTCAGTAATGCATGGGAACGTGTGGTTAAAAAGACCATTCCTTTCTCCTTTCCATAAAAAGCTGTGTCCTTGCTTGAGATTCATTATAGAAAACGCTTTCTCGGTGGTAAAGAACGATTCCTTTCCCCATCAATCGTGCAATTTTTGCAATTATCAGTTCGATTCGACACCACTAAAAAAGATGACCCCGGTTAAAAATGGGAGCCATCCTCTCTTTATCACCTATTTCACATAGATCGTCGTTTTTGCGGTTGCCTTTGTATCCGTTTCGATGTTTTTCACGGTTGCCTCAAACTTATGTGTCTTTTTTTGCTCTGGCTTGAACTTTAGCAGTACTTTATACGTTTTATTTTCTTCGTCGTATTCTTCATTGAGTTCAGTCACGTCATAATTGTACTCTCTGCTAAATTTTGCCGAATCCATTCCGGTTGCTTGATAGCTTAACAGCAAGTAGATTTCATCACCAAATTTGATTGTTGCGGTTTGTGGGCTTAAAGAAGTTTCGATTTTGGGGTTGGCGAACACGTCAAACTTTATTACTCCACTTCCACTTATATCCTCATCTTTTTCTTTATCATACATTTCCAAGAAAAAGAAAGGAGTGTATGTTCCCTCTTTACGTGGAGTAAAATAGCCTGTCGTTACATACATCCCCTTCTTACGATCATGTATGGTTCTTACTTTTTCCACCTTTTGGGTCGTATCTACTGAATTAAACGAAAAAAATAAAAACTTCGCGTCTTCTCGAATGATTCCCTTATAAGGAGTATGAACAGTAAATTTTATTTTTTCACCAACTTTAAGTTTTTGTTCAGGCGAAATAAAAAATTCCGAATCTACAGAAGGAACCGTTTCCGGCATGTTGTCTACATTAATCCTCTTATTCGTTTTTCCTACCCATCTTTTATCTGTATCGCTCATAATGATCTCAAACTCGATACCCAAGCTTCCCGCATTGTTACCGATGATATCCTCCGGTGTAAATGTCGCCTTTGACACATAATTCTTTCCTTTTATTTTCGTCTCGGGCTCAATGGTTATGGTATGCTCTTTATCCATTTTTGCCTTAATCACGATTTTCGCTTCGAATGATTTCCCCTCTTTTTTCGTAACTGCCTCTATCTGAATCTTCGTACCGGGAGAATACCTGTCTTTGTCTGGACTTATTTTTAGTTCAACAGGTATCGACTCTTCTATTTCTTCGGATGCCAAGGTGACTGCTGGTGACCATGTGACAAGCAAGGCAAACGTTACAAGCCAACTCATGGGGAAATAAATCCACGAAGGCTGCTTTCGCTTCATGAAAAACATTCCATATCCCTCCAACCATTTTTTGGTGATACTCCATCCGAATTTTACCATTATATAAAAAAGATCCGCAACGGAAGGTTACGGACCTCTATTTTTAGGAGCTGCTTATAGGATTCCACCCAAGCTCGCACCTTTGACAAACAGTCGTTCGATATTTTTCTCGACAGTTGGATCTGGTACCAATGGCGGTGCCTGATGTGGCTTGGTACGGGCATCAATAATCAGATTATCGCAACCCCAATGCTTGTTCTCGTAGTAGCTGTTCACGCCGTAAATGTCGTGGGATGGATTGCTGCGTGTGAAGGTTGCCCACAGGAAGTTTTGTAGTGACGCGCTCATGAAGGTACTGTCATCACAAAGGATGATCATCGGGCAAGACGGGATCGGCCCTCTCGCTTGAATCGCGTCACACAGATTCTGTAATTGCTGCTGGGCGCTCGCGTAATCGGTAAATGCAGGGCCTTGGATCGACACCACACCTGGCATAATCAAGCGGACATTCTCAAACTCTCGCAAATCCTTCAGTTCATCCGGCACCTCTTTGCACAGCTCTCGTTTTTGATCCCCGTAAGCAGCGAGGACAACCTTACTGCCGCTGTTTAAGCCTGTTCCCGAATAATCCAGCGTATCTATGGTCGTGTTGGTATAAAAATGAACATCGCGATGAAGATCGATTCTTTCCAGAATATAGGTCATAAAATCAACTTCATCATGTGTGGTCAACGGTCGATTTTCTTCTGCGGTAATGAATAAATACTTGGCTAAGCTCAATTGTCCAGTCCCTAAAATGCGGTTGGCAATCGTGAGCATCTCTGTCGGCTGTTTGACCTGCTGATAAGGAGTATAGCGCTCGCTTCCGATGGCAAACAGCAGCGGATGCACACCGGCAGCATCTACAGCGTGGACTTCTTTTACACCTGGGATTTCTTGCTTGATCGCATCACCCGTTAACTCGTGAATCAACTGACCAAACGACGTATCTTCTTGTGGCGGACGGCCCACAACTGTGAATGGCCAGATGGCATTCGGCTTGGCGTACACTTTCTTTATCTTCATTACAGGGAATGGATGGATCAGACTGTAATAGCCCAGATGGTCACCGAATGGTCCTTCTGGTTTTGTTTCTCCAGGATAAATATCTCCTGTGATTACAAAATCAGCAACATTACTTATGCAGTAGCCATCTATATAACTGTAGTGAAAACGGCGTCCAGAAAGCAAACCGGCAAAAGTAATTTCGCTCAAGCCTTCTGGCAACGGCATTACAGCCGATAAGGTATGTGCTGGCGGACCGCCAACGAAACAACTTACTTTCAGCGGCATCCCCATTTTGGTTGCTTTCGCTTGGTGGACGCCGATTCCACGATGAATTTGATAGTGCAAGCCAATTTCTTTGTTTACTTCATACTCATTGCCTGTAAGCTGTACACGGTACATACCCAAATTGGAATTCATGATTCCAGGCTTGTCCGGATCTTCCGAATAGATTTGGGGCAGCGTGACAAAAGCTCCGCCATCCATCGGCCAGCTTTGGATCAGTGGCAGATCGGTTATGTTAATTTCCTGTGCAGTTACCGGCATGCTAGTCGATTTTTTGGCAGGCAACGCCTTCAGAGCGGCAAAGCCGTTCTCGATATTTTTAAATGGCTGCTTTAGCGCTTTCATCGGATCATTGCGCATGGCGATGATATTTTCAGCGGCTTGCCAGGTGCTTCTGAAAATAAACTTGCTGCGCTCAATTGTGCCAAATAGATTGGATACTGCACGAAATTTTGAGCCTTTTACATTTTCAAACAGCAATGCTGGTCCGCCCGCTTCGTACACCTTCAAGTGAATCGCGGCCATTTCCAGATAGGGATCTACTTCTTCGCGGATACGGACCAAATGTCCGTGCTTTTCCAAGTCAAGGATGCACTCTTCTAAATTCTGATACATATCTATAGGGCTCCAATCACTAGATTCTAGATTTACCTGTAGATCAATACCTTCTCATCATACAGGAAAGATCCTACAAATTCACGTTACCCTTCCGCACAATTTCTTGAAGCTCGCTCAGTTCTCTGATTTCGTACGTCGGCTGAATGCTCGTCTGATTTTCCTTTCCCAAAGGGTTGAACCAGCACGTATCGATCCCGGAATGGGCTCCCCCTTGTATATCAGAGGTCAACGAATCTCCCACCATCAATACGCTCGCCTTCTCCGTCCATTGCAGTTTGGAAAACGCGTATTCAAAAATTTCCCGATCCGGCTTCTTATACCCGACCTCTTCGGAAATAATCAGGTGCTCAAAAGCGTTGCAAAGCGGTGAAGCGGCAATTCTTGTCGTTTGCACAGAGGCGAACCCATTCGTAATGATCACCAAGCGGCAATCCTTCAAACTGTTGCACAATTCAACCGCTCCCGGGACCAAATGCACTTCTTTGCCCAAAGATTCGAGATAAGCGCTGCCGAACACCTCTGCATCGATGTCCAGCTGAACAGCTTTGAAAAGTCTTCGAAATCTCTCTACGCCCAGCTCCGCAAGAGTGATCCGCCCCTTTTCTAAATCCTCCCACAATCCTTTACTGATCTCTTTGTAAGTCGCTCGATAATCAGACGATCCCGTAGCGAATCCAAACTGGGAAAACGTTTTTTGCAAAGCATTTTCTTCTGTCGTTTTGAAGTCAAGAAGTGTATCATCTACATCGAATAGTATGACTTGATAGCGCATAGTAGCCTCCAAAAATCTTTACTGATCAAGTATTCGTACAAAACTAACACCTTTCTATCATATCAAAAACAAAAAGGTCAAACTGCATATAAAAAGCCTCGAACTGTATCATTCGAGGCCGTTAGAGATATTTTAGAGGAGCGGCTTCTAGATCAACGTCGCGAATTTGAACCGATGAACATGTCTCATGGTTTTTACCTAGCAGGAAGTACACTCCTTCTTTCCGAATCATTTCTCAACATGGTAAAAGGAAGGTGAAGCAATGAACGCACTCTTAGTCATTGATGTGCAAAATGGAATTGTGAATTGTGGGGATTACAAAGAGGAACTTTTTTTGATGGAACAGGTAATCAAAGATTTTAAAGAGAGCAATAGTCCTGTCATTTTCATCAGACATATCGATGATACAGAAGAAAGTCCACTGAATAGAAGCTCTATCGGTTCTGAAATACACCCTTCAATAAAAGGCTATTCTGACTACATAATCGAAAAGCATACCCCTAGCGCCTTCTTTCAAACAGAACTCACACAGACTTTAGAAAAGTTAGGGGTCGATCATCTTTTTATGATCGGTTTTGAGACGGAATTTTGTTGTATGTTTACGGCGATCGCAGCCTATGATCGGGGATATAAAGTGACGTTCATTAAGGACGCGACTGGAACAACCAATACCGCCGAATCATACGGCATGCAAGGTTTAGACATTAAACGGCTTGTAGGAACCGTTCTCCGTTGGTCGAGTGTCATTGAAGAAGTAGATTACGCCGAGTACGCTGAAAAATACAAGTGATGAAAGCAGGTTGTACCTTTTTTCCGAGGGCTCGCCGTCGATCTCCCAATAACGAATTTTTTCTACGCTAAGGAGCTTTCGTCATAAAAATAGCCGGTTACACCCTTTGATGTAACCGGTTGATTATGTGCTCACAGACCCTCTATATTAAATATTTTCGTTCTTCAGCGATTCAACGATATTCTGTTCTTTATGTTTTCTAGTCGCATAGAGGATGGATGTACCCACAATAAAAAACACACCTATCCCTGCAATGAAAATATCCGCCCAAGGCAACGAAAAAGCAAATTCAAAATTACGGCTAAGGCTCTTGTAGATGAAAAACATCACACATAAACTAATGGGTAAACCGTAAATAAGCGACTTCATTCCATAAAAAAATCCTTCGAAGCGTAGCATTTTCTTCATGCCCTTTGGCGTCATGCCAATGGAAGCCAGCATCGCAAACTCACGTTTTCTCAAGGCCATCCCTGTCGAAATCGTGTTGATGATATTTGCCATACAAATGAGTCCGATAAGAACCACAAACCCATAAAGGAATACGGATATGACTGTGGCGCGATTCATTGAATCCTGACGCTCCTCAATCAGATTGGTCGTATAGACATGTAGATCTGGATATCTGTTCATAATCGGATTTATTTCATTTTCCAATGCCGCAGACTGCTCTGTTGTAAATTGAACCTCACTGAAAATTTGCTCAGACAACTCCTCGTTACCGCGTTCTCGCAGCTTATCAAAGTCTCGTTCAGAAACAACAAATGTCACCGAAAGAGCATCTTCTTGGTAGCGTAGCATAAACGGTGGACGTTTATCCGTGATAGAAGCAATTCGGACTTTAGCTCCTTCAATCAGAGTGTTCGTGAGAGGTATTTCTGATCCCTCTTGGACTGTTAGTTGAGTGATATCTGTAAAATTATGTTCTTCTTTCAAGGTGAACCGATTGACAAGTATTGCAGAAATCTCGTCACCTTTCCATTTCTTTGCATCAATCCCCACGAATTGCAGGTACGCTGCAAAAGAGGCCTCATCAAGAGAAACAATGTTTGCAGTCATGAAGTATTTCCCTTCTGAATCAAGGGTATGGCGACTGGAGATGTCTGTGGTAACCTCGTTTTCGTTGAGTAATAGGCCAGCACCGATATGTTGGGTCTTCACCTTTGTTGTTGCGTTTTGGACAGACATCAATTCATTCGTTAATGACCTTACCCTTTCCAGATCGGCTCCCCTTGCGTATACGGACAGATCATAGGGTAGCGGTGCTTGTGCCATATTATAGGACTTATCCATATACAACGAAAAGGAAGAAGCTGCTAGGTACAGGATTACACTGATCGCAAGAGAAAAGACAGTTGAGCGATAGTGGTGTTTATTCCTTTTCAGATTTTTTAATCCTAGTTCAGCTTCAAATCCAAACAACTTCCGGATCATTTTAGATGTACGAACATCTTTTCCTTTTATTTCGATATCCTTTGTCTGGCGGATCGCAGTTATCGGGGTAATTCCCGATGCCCTCACTGCCGGAAACCATGCAGAAATGAGCAATGTCAAAATGGAAAACAAAATGACAGCAATCATACTGTACGGCTCTATCACCAATCGCATCGGTTCACTAACGACAAACATTTTTTGAATGAATGGGCTGAGCAAATGGAGAGTAACACCGATGCCAATGGACCCAAAAAACAACCCAGCTGGAATAGCTATGACCCCGATCACAGCAGCTTCAAAAAATACAGAAGCCCTTTTTTGCTGTTTGGTTGCCCCTATGCTAGATAACATTCCTAAAGTGCGACTACGCTCTGAAAGTGAGATCGCAAATGCGTTGTAGATTAGTGAGACAGATCCAATCAGAATGATAATTCCAACGGATAAGACTGCCAGATACATGGTGTTAAGAAAGTGGGAATCATTCGAAATCCCGGAATAGAGCAAAAGATCCCGGTTGTACTTGACTTTTACTCCGTTCGATTTAACTTGATCCTTTACTCCGCTTACCTTACTAGCAATCGTGTTACTCGTTTCATAAATGTTATTTCCTAAACCTTTAAAATCCTTATATTCAACACTTACCGTGTAGGGAAAGCCCTCCTCTAAATCCCCCTCGGAAAGACCACTAAATGCACGGTATGCAGCCATCGCTTCCTGCTCTTTAGCTGGTGCTTGAACAATCCCGGTAATCGTGTATGTTTTTGTCTTTGTAGGCGTAAAGACTTCCTTTGATTGATAGACATAATCGGTGCCCAATGTCTCGCTCTCACCATCTATATTCAAGCTACGGTTACCAAAATTTAATGTAACTACATCTCCAACCTTCCAGCTTACCCCGGCGGTTTGAATAAACTGCGAGGAAAGTGCGAGTTCTTTTTCATTCTGAGGCAAACGCCCATCAATTAAGCTCACCCCTATTACATCATGATTACTGTGTCCAGTAATATACAAATAAGGCCGCACGCTGTTTGGAGAGTTAGAAAGTCGTGCGTATCCGAGTTTCTGGTCAATGTCGTATCTTTCAATTGCTTCTGAATTTGTAATAGCCGCAACATCTTCTCCTGCAACATCGAGAAAAGCTGCCTGCCATTTACCAGCGTAGGCAATCGCGTTTCTCTGCATCATATCCATGAAAGAGCTACTAATCGAAAATACTGCTGTAAGCATTGCCACAGAGATGACAACCCCAATGATTGTAACAAGGGTACGGCTTTTATTCTTTTTCATATAACGTAGAGTAAGCTGATTTACGATATTCATCGCCGGATCACCTCATCTCTAGAAATCCGGCCATCCTGAATGCCAATAATACGGTCCGCTTGCAAGGCAATGTTTTCGTCATGTGTAATAACAATCAGAGTTTGATGCCGTTCTTTGTGTAGTTTTTTCAAGAGCTTCACAATCTCAGCACTGTTTTTGCTGTCTAGATTCCCGGTAGGCTCGTCAGCCAATACAATGGCGGGACTGCTAATCAAGGCACGGCCAATGGACGCACGCTGCTGCTGTCCTCCAGAAAGCTGGTTTGGCAGATGCTTTAATCGCTGTTGAAGGCCTAGAGTCTCTACGATACCGGAAAAGATATCTTGATTTACTTCTCTACCGTCCAACAGCAATGGCAAGGTAATATTTTCCTCCACAGTAAGGACAGGGATCAGATTGTAAAATTGATAGATAAGCCCAATCTGTCTGCGTCTGAAGATGGCCAATGCAGTTTCATCCATCGCGTACATATCAGTCTGGTCAACGATCACTTTACCGGATGTGGGCGTATCAACTCCCCCAAGAATATGCAAAAGGGTAGACTTACCTGAACCAGAAGGTCCAATAATCGCCACAAACTCCCCTTTTTGTACGGAAAATGAGATATCGTTCAATGCAGTAACAGCTGTTTCGCCGTCACCGTACGTCTTTGACAGGTTCTCTACTCGCAAAATCTCCATCATGATCCTCCCAGATAAGTTAGTACGTTTAGAATAGCTGCCAAACATGTCTCGTCGGTGACATTCATTCTTACAATTTTGTCATCTAAATGATTTGCTTGTAAAATTTGATTTTGAATGTTGTGCCTACACCACTTTGGCTTTCCATAAACACATCGGCGTTTTGACTTTGCAAGATTGTTTTAGACATCGCTAGCCCTATTCCAATACTATCCACTCCTGCATTCTTCCCTTTGTAAAATCGTTCAAAAATATGTGGAGCATCTTCTGGACTAATCCCCTCGCCACTGTCGGTAATGACAATCTGTGTATACAATGGTGTTTCCTCACATGAAATAGCAATACGTCCTCCAACTGGTGTATGCTCTATCCCGTTTTTAATCACATTCAAAATCGCTTCAACCGTCCAGTTTGCATCCGCATACACGAGAAGATCTTCTTTACAAGAGAAAGAAAGCTCCTGATTTTTTAATTCCATAGGGACAAGGAGTGGTTCTAATGCCTTGTTTATCATTTTTTTGACAGATACCAATTCCTTCTTGAAAATAACGCTCTGTACATCGATTTTGGACAGCTTGAGCAAGGAGGTCACGAGCCATTCAATACGCTTCAACTGATTGATAATCTTGCCCAAGAACTCCTCCCTCTTGTCTTTTGGCAGACTAGGATTGTTTAACAAATCAGCCATGACAAACATGGAGGCAAGTGGCGTTTTTAGTTGATGGGAGATGTTCGAAAGCGTTTCTGCCAAGTATTGTTTGTCCTTTTTCAGGAGAGTAGACTGCTCGGACAACGTTAATGTCACTTTATAAATATCATTTTTCAGAATGCTCAACTCACCCTCAACGTTATCCCGAATATCCATCGTGGGTTGGCCTGAATACACAGAAGCCAAATAATAAGCGAGCCTACTGATGTCCTGATAACGTTTGCGGGTAAACAAGAAAAAACAGGAAAGGAGCAGAAATACCATGGCAAGCGCCACAATCCCTGCTTTCCAATCGATTATCCAAAGAATAGTAATCCCAATGGTGGATATAACCACACTGAACATACATAACTTCCGGATTTCTTTGTTTTTAAGCATGGCTTCCACTCATTCGATAGCCAAGTCCGCGTACGGTTTCTATCACTTTGGGATTCTGGCTATCCTCCTCCAACTTTTCTCGAAGCCGCTTAATGTAGACCGAAAGGGTATTGTCATTGATAAAGTTACCATCTAAATCCCAAATGCCCTCTAACAACTGATTTCTGGACAAAACTTGCCCTCTGCTATTTATGAATGCCAACAGCAAACGGTATTCTAAAGCAGTCAGCATCACTTCCTCGTTTCCTTTGTACACTTTAGCCAGTTTTGTATGTACGACAACATTTCCAATCTTCACTTTGTCAGTCAGGTTGGGTTCTTTTTGGTAGTGCCTAAGGGATGACTTCATTCGGCTAATCAGCTCCCGGATACGAAACGGCTTTGTGATATAGTCGTCTGCTCCCATATCTAACCCCCGAACCACATTGATTTCATCATCACACGCCGTCAAAAAGATGACAGGTGCATTCTGATTTTCTTTTATATACTCGCAAATCTCATAGCCATTACCATCTGGCAAAGTCAGATCCAGTAAAAAAATGTCAAAACGTTGTTGCTTGATTGTTTCAATGGCCGTATGTTTTCCTTCACAAAGAACGACTTCATAACCCTCACTGGAAAGCGAATAGTGCAAACCATCTGCAATGGTCTTGTCATCTTCTACTACTAAAACCTTCAATGTTAATCCTCCCGACTATCTCTTGTTCTCACATCAGTTTTTGGTTTCAAACCATCGTTCAGATAGTTAAAATATAGCTTGCGTCACACAAATACACGATCCTTTACAGATCGTTCAGTCATTGCTATATGACAAAAGATGTCATAATGGGCGGCTTATACTGAATCCATCAACGAAACGATTGGAGGATTTCAGTATGATAGGTCTGCGTATTTTTGCAAAATGGGTATTGATCGTAGGGTTGTGCTTGATGTTTCTTTCAGCTGGTATTGATAAGCTGATTGGACATCCAGAGACCACAATCGCTTTCCAAGCATTCGGGTTTCCCTATTGGTTCCAAGTTGTGATCGGTTTAGGCGAAGTGCTCGGCGGATTGGGCTTACTGATAAAAAAGTATACGCGTTACGCCGCCTTTACGCTCGCAGTGATCATGCTTGGTGCTACAATCACTCTTCTTATACACGGAGATACGACTACTGTAGCGATTCCATTTGTCTTACTCCTTGTTTTCTTACTGATCGGTCGCCAGAGTGGTAGCAAAAAACAGCCGAATCAAGCCACCTCGACTTAATCTTATGGCTCGCTCAAAAGGCCGCCAGTTCCTACCCGTAACCAGGTGAGGATCTGACGGCCTCCCGCTTTTTCTTCGAGCTCGCTCGTTTACAAGTGCTTTTTTATAAAGTATAGGAGGGTCTGACCTTGTGCGGTAAGAATCGCTCCCTTGCCTTCGCATTCCCAGCAGGATTGCTCTAAGTCATCCATCGAAATCGTCTTGAGACAAAACCCTTTCCCTGCTAAAAATGACGGTACCTTGTCCTGATTTTAGCACGAATTCACCATGCTCTGCCAGCCAGTTCACGATCGCTTCGGAAAGCTCTTCCCATGTAGAGCAGCAATTATTTATCACATACCCTTCTGCCCGAAATCATAGTAGGTAAAGATAGTAAAAAAGGAGGGATGTCATGTGGATCAAGAAAAAGTAACCATCAAGATTAACGACAATGGATCAATTCGTGTTACCGGTGCAGTTGAGTTGCTGGATGGAGCAGGTGACAAGTATGATGTCGGTTCATCTTTTTCACTCTGTCGATGCGGTCAATCCGAGAAAAAACCGTTCTGTGATGGCACGCATAAAAATGTAGGTTTTGAAAGTGCACCACGAGCAAAATCATGATCCGAAAGAGCGCAGATGCGCTCTTTTTTCTTTTATCGATCGCTTTTTATGTCAAATTGTTTCCTCATAGAAACGTTGTTATAATTTTGAAAAGCGCTTCTATCGCGTATCAGTTCTTTTTTGTAGCTGCATACCAAATTCTCGTTTTGATTGACGGGGTTTATTTTTTATACCTAAGATAAAGACATTCCGATTCCATATACAATGACGGAGAACGTTCCTTCGCCAGTTATGGTTGACATAGTTAGGAGTGCACAACCATGTATGCACAAACAGTACGTTACGATCAATTTGGAGAACCCCGTGAAGTATTGAAGGTTGAACAACGGCTGATTGAACCTCTGAAGCTGGATGAAATTTTGGTAAAAATGAGCGCACGTCCAATTAATCCTTCTGACGTCATCCCGATTCGTGGTGCTTACAAGCATCGTATCAACCTCCCCGCCATTCCTGGGTATGAAGGGGTTGGTACCGTAATTGACACAGGTCCTTTTGCTCCCCGCTCTCTTATCGGGAAGCGTGTTCTGCCTTTGCGCGGTGAGGGTACGTGGCAAGAATACGTAAAAACGACAGCTGAACTAGCCATTGTGGTTCCCGATCCCATTCCAGATGATATTGCCTGTCAGTTGTACATCAACCCAATCACTGCCTGGGTCATCTGCAATGAGACTCTTCAACTGTCTTCTCAACAGGTTTTGTTAGTCAATGCAGCCAACTCAGCCATTGGCCGCTTGTTCATTCAGCTATCCGCTCTTTTCGGTTTTCGGGTGATTGCCATCGTCCGAAACGCAAGATATACCGGGGAGCTGATGCAACTCGGGGCTTGGCATGTCATCGACAGTTCGCATGTGTCTATTTATGAGTCCATCATGAGTGTCACGAACGGACAAGGTGCTCATGCGTCTATTGATTCCATTGGCGGGCCAGATGGTTTAGAGCTGGCGAAGTCTACATGTGCCGGCGGGATTTTCTTGTCGTTAGGTCTTTTATCGGGAGTTCAAGTGGATTGGTCGATTATCTCGAAAGAGCTTGGCGTTCTCCCTCAACTGTTTTTATTGCGCCACTGGAATCAACGAGTTTCCGTGTCTACCTGGCACGAAACGTTTGAGAAAGTTATCGATCTCGTTCAGAGTGGGAAGCTCCTTTTAGCAGAGCCTGGAGCGAAATTTGCCCTGCATGAGGTAAAAGAGGCGGTGCAATTTGCGGAGAGCCGTCATCGTACGGGAAAAATCATCTTGGTGTAATTACTTTGGATGGATTCGTACGTCTTAATCGCTACTTTTCGACGAGCAAAATAAATGATAAGCTCTCGCTGTAGCGAAAATGTAGATGGTACTGTGCCTATACGGCTCCTCGTTCTCTAGGGATGTACAAGTAGTTTACTTAATAACACCGAAGCCAAAAATGAGCGTTTCCTTACCCTTTTTGGCTTCGGCGAAACATAGGAGGTACTATGGCTATTCATGAAAAGAGATTTCTTAAAAATTATGAATCAAAAGCCTCTGAATATCTGAACGATAAAGAAAAAGCATCTAATCTCCTAAAAAAAGCAATGAAAAAAGCAGATAAAAAAGCGATCGGAGATGTTTGGGAGAATTTACAGCTACTCTTTCAAATTTTCGGTGATTGGACGAGTGGAAAATATCGAACAATCCCCGTCAAATCCATTTTAATGATAATTGGCGGGATTTTGTACTTTGTTTCACCCATAGACGCCATCACAGATTTTATTCCTGTTGCTGGTTTATTAGATGACGCGACAATCATTGGATTGGTGTTTCGACAAGTGAGCAGCGACCTTACTTTATACAAAGAGTGGAAACAAAAAGAATTTTTACAGGAATAGGATAAATCCATTCGAGTAGAGCGAGGTGCTTTGATGACGCTACAAGAGTATTTACATCATACATTTCCAACGTTAATGCTTAGACCACCTTTGTTTTATAGCTGGGATATCGGAATTCGTTTTGAGCTGGGTGTGGACTACAATTACCATAACGTTTATGAAAATGGCCCCTATTTACAGGGGGTTTATACGCGAGCGATTACTTTATGTAAGACTTTACATGCACCTACCGATGACATCTATATCGTAGTGGATGTAAACGATTTTGGAGACGGTAGAGCTTTCAAGCGCAAATTGAACGTATTTTCCAAGTATGTGAAGAACAAATCCCTTTTGTATAACCTGCAACAACATACTATCCCTTATGTTTTTCCAGAAGACGATGAAAATGAAGCCTATCTAACGCATCGATTCGTCTTGAAGTGTAAGACATCAGACTTTGCATTTGTTCCGATGATAAAAGCAATCTGCCGTCAGGATATGGGATTACAACCACGTATTTGTCATCGGGTCTACTTTATCAATACGAGCAAACAAACCATCTTTCACATCTATGACGATCGAGGCTGTGATTTATTAGCTACTTCTCCTGAAACAATCAGAGGGATCTATGAAAGCTACTCGCATTGGATTTTAGATTATGACAGAGCTAAGATCGATCAGGTATTTTCGTAAATGGAAGCAGCTATCGCAACACATTTCCGGCAGATCGATAGATATCATACCACTCTTCCCGCGTCAAGCGAATATGTGTTTCTTTCACGCAATCTTTCATTCGGTCGACATTCGTCGTGCCAATGTCTGTTTTGTCGACAAAACTTCCACAGCAGGGGCAAGTAATTATTACCGTTATCGGGGGAAACGGCATCACATACATCCAGTAGTGATTGAATTCCGCCACGAATGACTAAGAGTTCTCTGACTTGTTTCCCCAATCGTGCATCATTTTCAGTTCCACCGGATGCTTGTAGCACCTCTGTAAAAACTGAAATCAAGTATTCCGTCTTTGACCGGTGCTGCTCTCTCAGCAACTCTAAATCTTCCTTGCCACGTTTATGAATCAAAGCTACTCGTTTTAAAAACATATCAACAAGATGATCACGGGTAGTGACTCGGGCCCGATAGATCATACTTAACAAAATGATGTATCTCTTGGGCGGAGAAAAATCCTTTATTTCTGCAATGTCTAATGCACGTGCTTCGGCAGCAAAATGCTTGACTTTAGCAGGAGGGATTCCTTCTAATAATCGCTCGACGTCACCTAGAGTCGATAGCCAGGATAATCTTGTCTGTAAATCCTGAAAATGAGTTTTTGTTGGACTTTTAGGTACATCTTTAAGATCGTTATAGGGAGAGTGATGGTTGTCTTCTGGAATCATCAGTAGTTGATCAAGGGTGTTTTTATCATCGCTAGTGAGGCGATTCAATACAACATGGAAAAACTGGTGATTTACCATTGTGCGGATACGACGTGCTAAACGATCCAAGGTACTAAAAGCTTTTAGCTCACACCGTTCTTTAATCATTTCCGCAATACCTACATTGATTAGATCGGCTGGATTGTCCATTACTTGGGCAGCTCTATAGATAGCGCTGGAGGCAGTGCGTAGCGCATGCTTTCCGTAAGGAGTTACCTTCAAGTATTCTCGGATCGCGCTTTGATGTCGATATAGTGATTTAGAAAGGAAATTTGGCGGTTCATCATGACCAGTAGACTCATAACCGGGGCTGATCAACTGGCTACTGAATGAGCGAACTGCATTTCTTCCGATGTGGGTGTATATACTTTATGGAGCTCTTTTGAAGTAGGGTTTCTTTTAAATCGCGGGTAGGCAGTACGTTCAATAGATGCCATGTGTTCCTCTCCTCATAAGATCTATCTGATTTTCATATTCCTTTACACGTCGATAAAAGGTATTGGATTTTAGGTTAAGGCGCTTCATACATTCGGTGACTGTGATTGATCCGGACTTCCATTCCCCATACAACTGAATGAACTCTCCATTAATCTCGTGCTTACGTCGTCCGAATTTCACTCCGTTATTTTTGGCAACTTCTATTCCTTCCGCCTGCCGTTGCTTATTTTTTTTCGTTCCTGTTCAGCTACGTAGGAAAGAAGGCTTAAAAATTGATCCTCCATTAACTTTCTGTGATTTTCTTCCATTCTCTAATGATACCATCATAATCCCGTCCTAATCGGGCGATAAGCCGTCATATGACAGTAAAACGCATCATGGTGACATAATGGCATCTTGGCAGTATGACAATTACTTTGCAATCATAATCCCGTCCTAATCGGGCGATAAACCGTCATATGACAGTAAAAACGCATCATGGTGACATAATGGCATCTTGGCAGTATGACAATTACTTTGCAATACTCGGGGAGACAAATCGCTTCGCAACGAATGTCAAACAATAACCCTGGGGAGGAAAAAAATGAACAAGAAATTATTAACAAATCTGGCACTTACTACAATATGTAGTATAAGTTTGGCCGGTTATACCTTTGTTTGTAGACGCTGCATTCGGTAAGACATTTGACATTTTTTTCTATATCAAAAAGGTCACTCCATCACAAATGAATGAATAATACGATTCCTTAATAAAAGGAGAAACGAAATGAACAAAATTTCTATGCTCACTGTATCGACAATGATTACCGCGACTCTATTACTGCCATTACAAGGAACTGGTTTTGCAAAGCAGGCGGATCCCCTCGTTACTACTTACAGTCAAGATTCGCAGACCAAAGCCAAGCAACTTATCGATGAAGCTGCTAACCATCCAAATATACCGGGCATAATTGTAGCTTCCTCAAACAAAGGATCAAAATGGGCATATGCTTCCGGTGAAGCAAGCATTTACGGTACTGACCCGGTTAAGACGAACTTTACTTTCCGGATCGGTAGTCTAACAAAGACGTTTACTGCAGTGGTCGTTCTTCAGCTTGTTGATGAACAAAAACTGAACCTGGATGACACGATAGAAAAATGGCTGCCTGATGTTGTTAAGGGTACTGAATATGAAGGGGATCATATCACGATTCGGCAACTATTAAACCAAACAAGCGGTATTCCTGACTATTCAGAACACAAGGATATTCTCGATAAATTACTCCCAAACCCGTTACATTCCTTTACTGCTGACGAATTAGTTCGTACTGGACTGAACATGAAGGCAACCTCTAAGCCTGGAGAGAAATGGGTTTATTCCAATACGAATACGGTACTGGCAGGGATGATTATTAAGAAGGCTACTGGAGAAACATACGGGGAACATATTAGGAAACGTTTCATAGCTCCCCTTAACCTAACGAGCACTTATGTACCCGACGACTACTCGTTTATTCCAGGTGAACATGCACGAGGATACTTCGTACTCGACGGTCAATTCATAGACAGAACCGAAATGAATCCCTCTTGGGCAGATGCTGCGGGATCTATGATCTCCACAGCGGATGATATGAATACATTCTTCAGTGCTATACTTAGTGGCAAGCTATTAAAACCAGCTACTTTAGATCAGATGTTAACTGGGGTTGAAACTCCAGTAGGTGAATACGGCTTGGGGATCGTTGGAACAAAGCTGACGAATGGTATTACGATTTGGGGGCATGGCGGCAACTGTCCAGGATTCGCAACGTTCGCAGGTGGAACTCGCGGCGGGGATTATGTACAAACCCTTAATATCAATGCGATGCCTTCTGAAATTAATACGTTGACTCTTTCCAAAAGCATTGCCGAGCAACTCATTGGCTCTTCATCACATTAAGAACACCAGCAAGCTGGCACCGGAAATTTCCTATTCCGGTGCCAGCTTGCTGCCATCTCGGCCCCGACCGTTTCCTCTGCCCGCGACGGAATGTCCGAGATAAACAGTCTCAAACTATCTTATAAACAGTCTCAATTTACGTTATAACTCACACCTGCGCGAACGCATGGGACATTTTCCTGAAGTTTAGTTACACCCCATATGCTCTCATTTGTAAACCGCCGACATGTAACTGCCCAGAAGATCGATGCAGCCAAAGAAAATTTGTTATCTGAATATCATATTCGTTATGGTGGGTATGGCGGAATTGCTTATCATCATATTTCAGATACCTACATTGCTTTATTTAGTCACTTCATTCCCTGCGGAGTATGGGAAGCTGTCTACATAATAGATGGCCTACTAAAGAACAAATCACACATCCAACCTGATACGTTGCACGCTGATACCCAAGGACAATCTACTCCTGTTTTCGCATTAGCGTACCTGTTAGGGATCAGCCTAATGCCTAGAATTCGAAATTGGAAGGATCTCATATTTTTCAGGCCAAGTGAAGACACCGTATACGAACACATAGATCCACTATTCAGTGATACTGTGGATTGGGATTTACTTGAAACCCATTGGAAAGATCTCTTACAGGTAGTTCTGTCAATCAAGGAGGGTAAAATTCTACCGTCAACCTTACTTCGGAAACTTAGTAACGAGAGTAAGAAAAATCGACTCTATCAAGCATTTATAACTTCTACTCATCACTAACCTCCTTTTTGGGAAGTTAATGACCGTAATTCATCTCCTTCATCGTACACCCTCCTTTGGGTTTATCTATATGAAAATACTCACGAACTACTTAAAAGTTTCGCTTCCAATCGTGTTTTTCTGCAAAAACAAGAAAAGCCTTTGTAATCAAAGGCTTTTCTACCATCTCGTATGGAGCGGGTGATGGGAATCGAACCCACGCCGCAGGCTTGGGAAGCCGGAGTTCTACCATTGAACTACACCCGCATGATGTTCGTGTATTTCATTCCAACTGCTTCCAATTATATAGCTGTCTGAATTATTTGTCTAGCGTATCCAATCAAATGGAGCCGTGCCAATCATGCAAGAAAAGACCGCCCGGGCATCATTCCCCGTTCGGTCTTCTCTACTTGCTTTGACATCAAGCATGCGCAAGTGTTTGCTGCGAAATAATTCGCCCACTCTCCATTTTCACTACTTGATCAGCAAGATGGAAGTAACGATCGTCGTGTGTGATCGCGATGACACATTTGCCCTGTCTTTTCATTTCTGGCAGCAAGGATTCGTAAAAGAATTGTCGATACTCTGGATCTTGGTCCGCTGCCCACTCGTCAAAGAGGAAAATGGGCCGATCTCTTACCAGACTGAGCATTAAGGCAAGGCGCTTGCGTTGACCCGTAGACAGCTTCGTCGTGCTAAACGTTCCCGTTTCATCCACCTCTACTTTGTCAGCGATGCGCAGCACCTCTAAATATTTGCTCACTTCTTCTTTCTTTGCTTGGTAATCGATTCCGTACATCTTCTCAAACAAGTAGAAATCACTGAAGATCGCGGAGAAGAATTCGCAGCGTTGATCAGCATTCACTTTTTGGCCGTTCATGAAAAACTCGCCTTCATCCTGCTCGTACAATCCGGTAATCAGCTTGGCAAATGTTGACTTCCCGCTGCCGTTACCGCCAACAATGAAGACGATTTCCCCTTTTCGGCAGGAGAAGTCCAGCGGCCCCACGGAAAACTCTTCGCCCTCCTTGTTTTTGTATCGGAAACGCACTTGTTCCGTTGAAAACGTCTCAAAGTCTTGCGCATTCCGCTCAGTCAAGCTTTCCTCTTCTCTTCTCGTCTCCACTGATAACGAATCAAGCAACGCATTCAGTCGCTGCCAGCTGATCTTGATGCGAATCAGCTCCGGTACTGCATTCAAAATACCGTGAACGGGCCCTGTCATATACAGAAAGACAAACACATAACTAATCAGCATCTCTTTTTGAAGCGAAGGGAAAAGAACCGGGAATAAAAAGGCAACTGTGCCGATTACCACAACGAAAAGCAATTCCCCTATCAAGTACACGTTCACAAATTTAAATTGGCCCGCTGATTTCTTATGTCGATAGTCAGAGCAGCTTCTTTCCATGTCTGCTTCGAATTCTTTTCGTTGCGCCTGCGTCAGATATAGCTCCTTGAAGCCGCCGATCATATCGGTAATATAGGAGAAAAACACATTTTGGATGTCTCTGGTTTCCTCCCATACTTTATTTGCAAAGCGACCTGCCAGCGTATATAAGCCTACAGCTACAAAAATGACAGCCAGACAAAATAAGAATCCGTATAGATCCAACGAGCCCAGATAAATGAAGCAAAACAAGAGTGTAACCGCACTCGTCAACGCCACAACGACACTATTGGCGAACGTACTGATCGTTTCCGTATCGTTATTCAACCCCGCATATATTTCACCGTTATCGAGTGTCTCGTACTT
Source organism: Brevibacillus sp. NRRL NRS-603 (assembly GCF_003013445.1). Classification (NCBI taxonomy): domain Bacteria; kingdom Bacillati; phylum Bacillota; class Bacilli; order Caryophanales; family Paenibacillaceae; genus Brevibacillus; species Brevibacillus sp. NRRL NRS-603. The sequence continues at coordinate 582,712 of NZ_PXZN01000012.1, forward strand.
TTGATAAGGGGTCCGAAAAATTTTGCGGATCAGTTCCATTCTTTTTTCGTATACGATTTCATTTGTGATCACAATCAGTCGGCTACGCATCATTTTCTCCCCGACGATATACAACAAGATACCCAGGAGAAAATACAGGAAAATCGATGCATGAAACTTGTTCGTAGAAGTGAGCGCCAGATTAATCATAAAAATAATCAGCGCATTTCCAAATCCGCTGATGAGCCCCTGTATGACAATAGACGTCATGGACGTTTCTTGTGATTTCGGGAACAAGCGAATGAGTGTGATGTAGACATTAAACAGAGCGAGTCCTGCCACCAACGCGTACATGGCGTAAAAAATGGTGATCGGAAGCCAAACCTCGATAAACGGCCATGGTAAGCCCATAAAAAAAACATCCGGCAAATAGTATAAGGCGGCAGTCAAAACACTTCCCATGACAACAAATGCAACAAAGGAAGCAAAACAAATTCGCCCCGCATTCGCGGCGAGTTTGCGTTCACCTCGATAGACTTGCACGAAAATCTGCACGATTCCCCCACCAAGTAGCAACAAAAGGATACCAAGGATCACGAGAGAAATGCTTGCCAGTCGATCCGCTTGCAGATTGGTGTCAGACACGATTACGGGGGCTTCTTTTTCTAGTACGAGATTGACGGCCCCTTCTGCAATAACAGATGCGTTCAACGAGTTGATATTGGTTAAAACGACGGCGCCCAGCTTTTCTTCTGGACGAAATACCATGTACGAAGAAAATGCAGGGTTATTGCCACCATGCGAAATTTGCCCTCCACCATCCTGATAAATCATCCAGCCTGACGCATACGAGAAACCGTCTGAAGCAGGAGCTACCGAACGATCAGGAAGATGGGAAGCACGCACAAGCTCGGGACGTAACGCAGATGCTTCCACCCCCAGCTGAATCTGCAACCATCGTTCCATATCGTTTATATTAGAAACAACATAACCCGCTGGCGTATTTCCCCGATATTCCGGAGCATCATACACACGTGGGGAAAAGAACTCGATTTTGTGCCCTCTTGCCATCTCCTCCACGGGTGCCTGTGCCTTCAAAAAAGTATGGGTTAGTCCCAATTTGGCAATGACTTGTTGCTGTACATACTGCTCATAGGTCTCTCCGGTGATTTTCTCGACGACATTGCCCAGGATATCGTAGTTAATGGTGGCATATTCATACTCAGTCCCCGGCTTGCGGACCAGTTCAGTATGATTGATGGCTCGCACTGTTTCTTCGATCGCCTTTTCACTGGAAGAAATAGGGATGGAGCCAATACTTTCAAACGGAATTCCGCTGGTATGGTACAGCAAATGCTTAATCAGGATCGTTTCCTGTTGTCCTTTATAGGTAACGCCAAACCACGGAATATAGTTCTGAACCGGGTCGTCCAGCGAAAGTCGTTTTTGCTCGACAAGCTGGTGAACGGCTAGCGCTGTAAATGCTTTGGAGTTCGATCCGATTTCAAACAAGGTGTCAGAAGTAACCGGCTCTTGCTTCTGGGTGTCAGAGAAACCAAACGATTGCTTGTATATGGTTTTCCCCTCTTTGACAACCACAACGGCTGCACCCGGGATTTTTTCCGACTCCATGGTTTTATTGACCAGGTGCTCGATTTCCCTTGCGATTTCCGTATCCTGTTGATCGTTCGTTTCGGCGTACACGGCCATACTGCTGGAAAGTGCGAGAACCAGACACATCAGCAAGAACGCTAGTTTTCGTCTCGACTCATCTATGATCTTTTGCAGAATGATCCACTCCTTTTAGGCACTGCGTCTGTGGGAAAGACCGCAACCAGTACGTGATGTAATTGGGATTGGATAGAAACCGTGGCGAATCAAACTCGCCACGGTTTCTTATTACGCATCGCACATATACACGGGTTTCGAGTAGAGGCGCAAGGTTTCTCTCCATTTTTTAACCAATCGCTCCCACTGTTCTTGCTCGATTTGCTCTTGTTTCAATAGGTTAATTGGAATACACAAGTTTAATAAACGCCCGTCTATTTCAAAACGGGTAACACCCGCAGGCAAAACATGCCCTTCCGATACGATACGCTCCAATTCCGCCAGACTGATAGGCGGAAACCGTATCAAGGCTGCTCCTGTCTCTGGCCATTCGAGCATCCCTGTGGGCAGACGATGCACAGGATGGCTATAGTTGTAACTGTCCACTAATTGACGCCATAGCGTCATTCGCCACTCATCATCCTGCCGATTCTCATTTGGATACAGATAGAAGCGTTCCTTGTTCCCTATCTTCATTTCTGCCACAGGCGTTTCGCCTAAGCGCTCTGTTTCCCACCGAAACACAGAATCCTGCTCCACTGACTGCAACCATGCAGCGACTGGCACAATATGATCCCACATATCCAAGTGAAAATCCTCATGTTCCACTACCTGTACGGGGATATGTTTGCACCCAAGCGCTTGAAGAGCAAAGGTCCGATGTGCACCATCAATGATCAAATACTGGCCGTTTTGCATAAGAATCGCCAGCGGAGGATGGCGCAAAATCCCTTCCTCCTCAATGATCTGTCTGGTCTTGTGTAGTCGCTTGTTCTCATGTGACTCGTGCAAACAAATACGAGATGACTCTACCAGTTTTAGATTTGCCAGCACATCGTACAAAATGGTAACCTCCAGTTAGTCTTGCAAGTGAGTTCCGATCCCCTGCGAGAGTGCTTGTTTGTAATAGTAGGCAGCAATGGCGATATCAAAAATCGCCATCCCCATAGGATTAAACATGATGGGCTCATCTGGTGGAAATTCTTTCATTTGGTCAAGGCAGACGATATCTGTAATGGATTTGGTATCTTCTTTTTGCAATCCTCTCTCTAGATGCATGATCTCGATGTCCGTGTTCTCACGGCATACTTCAGTCCAGTCATCTACGATAATGGAGCGGGTATAGTCGAGAATTTTTGGTGTAAAATCGCGTAACGACACATTTAACAACAAAGAATGACGTTTTGGCTGCTTGTCAATAAAACCATGCGGTGATACCGTGCACGTAATGAACACATCTGCCTCGCAATATGCTTCTTCCCACGTTTGCGCGATAACCGTTTTCTCTTTTATCTCAGCCGGAATGTGCTCCTGCTGGATACCCGCAATGTCATAGAGAACCACCTTGTCGATTTTCTCTCCTAACGTGGCTGTTACCATTTGCAGATGAAGTCTGCCAATCGGACCAAATCCGATAATTCCGACCGTTACATTTTGCAAGGGACGTACTTGTTCGTAATGCTTGAGGAGAAGACCGGAAACAGAAGCAGTTCGAATTCCGCTGACCAGGGCTGTATTAATCGTTGCCACAGGCTTACCCGTTCTGGCTTCGTTCAGGATGGTAATCGAATGCGCGCGTTGGATACCCTCTTGGAGGTTTTTCGGGAAACTGGCAATCCACTTAATTCCCGCCATGTAAGTATCTCCGCCAACAAATGCTGGCATGGCAATAATGCGGTTTGACATGTCATGGTATCGCAAGTAAGGTTTAATCGGCTGTGCATAATCCTCCTTGTGTAAGGAATGCACAGCATGTTCAATGACATCAATGGTTTCCTTCCAATTCTTGCCGACCTTTTCAATATCACTCGTATTTAGATATAACATCGTGCAGCCCACCCTGCTTATCGTAGTAGATTTATTGGACACTGCTTAATTGCCAACGAAAGAATGCTTTTGCTGATGCAACCACTGAACCCATTCCTGGTTGTATATGGTATTGACATATGGCATACCACCGTCAGGACATAAAAAGACGACATTAGGCTTGACTACATGTTTTTGATCTTTGAAATAGTTTTTAATCGCCCAGTAGGAAGTCCCAGAGGATCCTCCAGCAAAAATGCCATGCTCTGCGTACAGCTGATAGCAAGCCTTGACTGTGTCCTCCTCCGAAACATGAACGACCTCATCGATGAGCGCCCCCTTGAGTATGTCAGGCCGCATGCTCGATCCAATTCCCGGGATGTATCGTTTTTGTGGCTCTTGTCCGAAAATCACTGATCCTACCGTATCGACAGCAATGATCTTTATGTTCGGGTATCGTTCTTTCAATCGCTGCGAAATTCCAGTAATCGTACCACCAGAGCTAACGCCGATGAACGCATAGTCCAATGTCTCGAAGCTGTCTGCGATCTCGGCTCCCAGTCCGAAGTAATGGGCTCGAGCGCTATCCGGATTTCCATACTGGTTCGTCCAAAACGAGCTCTGCGTCTCATTAAGCAGACGATTGACCGTTTGGATGCGCGTTAGGAGGAATCCTCCTGTCTCATCACGGTCCGTTACTTTTACGACCTCATGGGAAAACGCCCTGAGCAAGTTCTCATATACAGGATTAATATTAGGGTCAATGACTGGAATAAATTTAATTCCGATTCGCTTGCATAAAGTCGCCAAAGCAATAGCAAAATTTCCCGAAGAAGACTCGATTACGGTCGTTTCCTGCGTAATCTCTCCTCTTTTGATCGCCTCCTGTAGTATGTAAAAGGCAGGCCTCACTTTTACACTTCCCATGAGGTTGTTGTACTCCAGCTTGCAAAACAGATTGATGTGCTCATGCTCAAGTTTGATTAAAGGCGTATTGCCAATCATGTGACTTATGGCCATCATTTTCGTTAGCATGGTGAGCCCTCTCTCCCGTTTTTTCCCGTCTTCGTCCGATCGACCGTATCCTTCTTGGCTCTTCGATCAGGCAGATTTTGCATCCATTTTTTGCTGGATGTAACCAGCCAGCATTTTCATATCTTGAAAGTTTTCCAAATGAAGCATGTCATCATCGAACTCAATGCCAAACTCTTTTTCAACCTTTACGACCGACTTGATAAAGGTCAATGAATCAATGTACTCCGTAAGTTCTCCGCTTTCGTTCACGTAATCAGAAAACAGCTGTAGGAGCGTCTCGTATACTTCGTTTTCCTTTTCCATCTGAGTCCCTCCATGTGGTAGATGCTTACACAACAACGCCAACCCGTTCCAGCACATCTCTTGTTTTTGTCGCCGCCTCAAATTCCAGCGTTTTTATGCTGTTGATTTTTTGCAGAACGCGATGAACCATGTCACTGCGATTACTGTCAAAAGCCTTCAAAATCATATTGGTCGTTATTTTCCATTGGTGGCCCATACTGCGATACAGCTCGGCAAGATCTGCAATGTTTTCGTACTTCTCACTGATCACCTGCAGCACGTTGGCATACATCGCCCGTGTTTGTGCCATGCTGATCAAGCTGTGGTTAAGGATATCGAGATGATCGTCTGTAATCTCCACTCCGCTCGCGAGAAAAGCCTCAACGTCTTTGAGAAAAGGATCGAGGGATTTCAGCCCCACCTCAACGCTGACATCGTCAGGTACATCCAACTCCCGCTTGATTTGACTTATGTCGCAACGACCCTCTAGTACGCTAAGATTGCTCCTGACTGCTTCCAGCAACTGATCAGGCGTCGGATGAAGGGAATCTGAGAGTACCAATTCAAATGATCGATTATGAAGTGGATACCATTCGCCTGTGCCTGCATCCCGGTAGGAGGAGTTACTCGCCTGTAAAAATTGCTTGATGGGCAACAGACCTTTGTAGCGGTAGTAATCATCGACGATGAGAAGCTGGTTATCTTCTCTTCCTGTGACAATGATGCTATGCATTTCAGGCAGGTCCTGATAATAAGGGTTGTACGGGAGCTCTGCCATATTGCAGAGGACAATTGTCGGTACCCCCCGTTCCAAACGTTCTTGTATATTTGCCAAAAACAGGTCGTTCTCCGGCTCAGCCCGGCCTTCCACGCAGATATTGTGAATCCACGATAGCTCAGCGACTGTTCTCATGTATTGACCGTTTACATCTCCATAAGGAGAATCCTCCGTTTTTAGATAGATGGCACCGCACTGCTTCCAGGCTGTTTCCAAAGCGGAATAGTTCAGGTATTTCAGAACCGTGAAGATAGAAGCGCCAATGCAATCCAGGTTCGGATGCTTGCTCGGTTGGATCTCGGCGAGTGACATGAGCACTCTCCTTCCTGTCTATCGTAATGGTAAACACATGCGACTATCGGATATCCGAATCACGTTCTCGCAAGGCGAATACTTGTTGCAGAAATTGACTAGTGAGAGACCTCAACTTATCGCCAGCGGCTTCCAAATCGGATCGTTTCAACATTTTTTCTTTGTATAAGCTGAGGGCATAGCGATTCACCACGTTATTGGATGTCTGCAAAATGTCTTCCGCCAATTCGCGTACAGACTGATCCGCCTGTGGAATGTACCAGTCCAGTAATGTTTCGATCCACAGTTCTTTCCCGCCTAATTGAACGTAGAGCTCGTTTAAATTGGCTTCATCAAAATAGGTGTCTGGCTGCTCCGTGAGTGACAGTAGCAGCGTAAGCTCACGGCCAACTTGCTGTTTACTCTCGACCGCTTTTAGTAAACGCAGCAACTCCTGCTCCGCGCTCGCACGCAAGCTTGCTTCGTCATCTGAAACGCGATCGAGCACCATGATCAGCCGGGAATGAGGCTCTAGATTTGCATAAATCTCCTCAAGCGTTTGATACGTTGTGACAAATTTATCGTACTGGATTCGTTGAGCTTGCCCGCGCGTCAAATGATTGTGATTAATGATCGTATAAACCTGCTTGTCATGGTCGTATCCAGTGATGACGGTGAGATGATCGGTATGTTCCTTCTGGTATTGTGGTGTGTAAAAGGTGTAGTACTCGTCAAACGCAACCATTACTGGCTTGCCTTGATCCAATTGGCGAATGATCGACTCATGCAATTCATCCAGATGAGCGACAGGCACGAGCTTGACCCGATAGCCAAATTTGTAGAGCATCTCCTCATCCGACAAATATCCCATAACCTCAGCATGCTCCCGATACGAATAGGGGTACCCCTCAGCGTCAAGCTGATAGCCGCGTTTCAACCCGAGAAAAAGCTTAAAATACGGAATCAGATGGGCATCCTGCTCCTCCATTAATAAAGCGAGACCGCGATCATAACAATTCCATTGACGCCAGGATAAATGACTGACATCGGCATACGAGCTGCGTTTGATTTGCTTACCCTGCCATGATTTTGCGCTTCGTTGTTGAACAGTTTCGACTGCCGTAGCAGCTGCCTCCGCTTTCGCAACCTGTTCTACTTCATGCCCAACCGCATCAAGATAGGCAGCAAAATCGGAAATCGTCAAATGGGTAAGCAGGTCTTGTACTTCTACTTCTCGATTCATCCGCTTTGAAATTTCGCTGATCATTTTAATCGCGATGATCGAGTCCCCGCCCAACTCGTAAAAATTGTCATGGACATCTACTTCTTCAAGCCCCAGAACATATCCCCAAATCTGAGCAAGCTCTTGCTCTAAAACCGTGTAGGTATCATGTTTTCTCCCACGTACCACCACGTTTGGCAGCTTCGCTTCTCCAGATTTTTGCGGTGCAACCTTGTCTTTTTCTCTCCCAGCATCCTTGCCAAGGGAAGGAAGAGAAGAGATGTTCAGCCAACAACGTTTCCGCTCAAACGGATAAACAGGGAGGTGCACGCGGCGCGGCTTTTTAAACGTATACATGGTACTCCAGCGTACATCTGCCCCGCTCACATACAATTCGCCCAGCTCTTTCAGATCAGACAACTCTTTGCATTGCGCCAACAAAAGCTTTTGCAAAAGCGCATTGGCAGCCTTATTCATCTCTCGTTGTTCTGCCTCAGTCAGTATCCCAGGCTCTCTATCAGCTTTTTCCTGCGAGATAACCTTGTGCCAGCCAAAGAACATATCGGGTTCAGAAAGTGTTGTCCAGTCGTTCGTGCACAACTTGGAGATTTTTGCGGCAAAATCGTCCATGTCTCTGCAAATCAGCAGCAATCGGTAGCCGTAGTGACTGCGGCCCGTATTTGCCGTAAAACTGAGACTTTCCAAAGTCGGGAGTTCCTCCACAGGCTTGCTGGTCCACTTTTGAAAGCGGAGCAACAGGTTGAGCAAGCTCGCCTTGCTTTTAGCGGATAGAGCGATAGCCTGAATCCCTTCGTCTTGCTTGGGAGGCTGTATGAGTGGAGCTTCCTCTACTACGAGGTGCACATTCGTTCCACTCATCCCAAACGAACTGATTCCAGCCCGTCGCACGCTTTGCTCTGCTTCCCACTCTGTCAATGTGTCATGGATGTAAATGGGAGATTGTTCAAAAGGAATCATCCGATTCGCGCTCTGAAAGTGCAAATGCGGTGGTATCTGCTTTTGTTTAAGAGACAGGATCACCTTGAAAAGACCAGCCATCCCCGCTACGTGATCGGTGTGACCGATGTTCGTCTTTACGGAGCCGATCCCGCAAAATTGGCGCCGGTTTGTGTACGGGCGAAACGCTCTCTCCAGCCCGTCCATCTCCATCGGATCGCCCAGATTGGTACCTATGCTGTGCACCTCGATATAGGAAAGGGTTCCGGGATCAATCTGCGCGTCTTTCCATGCCTGCTGAATCACTTCGGCTTGTGCCAATGAATTTGGCGCTGTCAGACCGAAAGAATGGCCGTCTTGATTGGCGGCGCTCCCCTTGATTACGGCATAAATCGAATCCCCGTCTGCAAGAGCCTTTGTCAACGGTTTCAGCAAAACGGCGCCAACGCCTTCACCGACACCCGTACCGTCTGAATCATTGTCAAAAGGACGAGTGCGCCCAGATTGTGATAAAATTCCCAAATCATTGCTTCCATCTTGTAAGGACAGCAAGATGAGCTTGACACCGCCGGCCAGCGCCATCTCACATTCTCCTCGACGAATCGCTTGGCATGCCAGATGAACAGCCATCAGCGACGAGGAGCATGAAGTATCCACAAGCATGCTTGGACCTTTGAGATCCAATAGGTAGGAAATGCGAGAAGCGATCACCGATTTCATATTGCCAATGATTGAGGTGGACAGCGCATCTGGTTCTATCTCCCGAATCATTCGTCTATACTCTTCACCAAAATCACTGCTAAACCCCAGATAAACACCCGTACGGCTGCCCGCCAGCATTGTTCCACCATACCCGGCGTCTTCAATCGCCTCCCAGCATGTCAGCAAAAATAAGCGCTGATTTGGGTCCATCTGGCTGGCTTCCTTAGGAGAAAGACCGAAGAATTGCGGATCGAATTTATCAATTTCATTCAGGTAGGCAGCTTCTCGAAATTGAATTTGTTCCATTGTCAACCCTTTGGCGAGTAACAATGGAATCAAATCGTTCTGGCGCTCTTTAGGAAGCTCTCGCACGCAATCTTGACCAGCTTGCAACAGACGCCAAAAGTCTGCCGGGTTTTCTGCGCTTCCGAATCGGCAGGCAGCACCAATCACCGCAATATCGTGTTGATTGGGTTTGCTAGCTGTTGAATGAGCATCCGTCTGCTGTTTACTCAGTTTGACTCGGTTAAGTCCTAATGGCTTGCTCACTGCATTCTTCCTCCTTGGGTCCTCTGCTCACCTGATTCGGCTTAGCTTGCTTGCCATTCGTTGCTGATCTCAGGAAATCGCTCTTGCAGATCCGGTTTGCTGGTCAGCTGTTCAAAGCGCATGGCTTGTTCCGCGTCTGGAGCTTTTTTTGTTTGCAAGATCAAACGAAGCAGAGAAACAGCTTCGCGCACATCCCCATAGCCCCCCTCTTTTTCTCCTTGTTCCAGCTGTTGCCTCAGTTGTTGTAGTGCTTGATAGGGAGCAATCACCCCTTGCTGGTACGCTTCTTCATCGAGACCGCGGTTTTTCGTGCAAACGGCAATCGCAATGCAAGAATCGACCAGTTGGGCAATGGCTGCTTGATTACGGGCTTTGGCATCCTGAAACTCCTGCTGATAACGATTGATCTCCCCCTGCTTGTCAAAGGCAAAGGCGCGAAGGGGATATCCTTTGGCCAAATTTGTCAGCACATTTTTGGGACCGAGCTCAATTACGGTATTCGCTCCCTGTTTTACCAAGTAATCCATCGTGGATTGCCAGCGAACAGGACTGGTTGTCTGGGCTGTGAGCAAATCAACAATTTGATCAGCATGGACATATGGTTGTGCTGTCACGTTGGAAATCACAGGCCATTTGGGATCGCAGTACTTGTATCGCTTCAGCTCCTCATTTAATTGTTCGGCTGCTTGCACCATGAGTGGCGAGTGGAAAGGCGCGCTCACCTTGAGGCTGACGACGGAAGTCGAGCCATGCTGCTTGCACGCTTCTTCAACTTGCCGCACCGCATGTGCATGTCCGGAAATGACGATCTGATCAGCGGAGTTATGGTTGGCGACCACGACGATCGCACCGTCACGAGAATGTTCCCGACAAATCTCCTCTACAAGTTGAGCATTCAACCCGAAGATTGCAGACATGGCTCCGACACCCTGCGGCGTGGCCGCCTGCATGAACTGACCTCGCCGATAGACTAGGCGGACGGCATCTGCAAACTGGATGGCACCGGCACAAGTCAGGGCCGTAAACTCGCCCAGACTATGACCAGCCACCCATTGTGGTTCGATATCCATTTCCTTTGAATAAACACGGAAGGCTGCGACACTTGCCGTCAGGATTGCTGGCTGTGCGTGCTCTGTTTTGGTCAGTTCTTGTACATCCCCTGCAAAACAAAGTGTTTGCAGGTTAAATCCAAGCGCATCACTTGCTTCTTCAAAGGTGCGAGCCGCAATGGGATGGGCCTCACATAATGCTTGGCCCATTCCAACATATTGCGAACCTTGTCCCGGGAATAAGAGTGCGATTTTGTCCATTTTTGATCACCCTTCTTTACGTCATGTATTCATTCACTAGCATCCTGAGCAATTGCTGGTAATCCTGCGTCATCTCCCTGACTTTTTCTACGCGGAGGCAATCAGGGTCGAATACACACACGATATCAATCACGTCTTTTCCTTCCTTGATCCAGAAGGTAAGCTCATGTTCGTGGTGTGTGAATGATGCATCGGTAAACTCATTGACACTGCCGAAGAATGGAATGATGGTTCCGTGGTTGCGATCCATCCGCAATTTTTTCAGCCACAACGAGGCTTCCCCCGTCATGATTTCGAGGAACTGTCGTTTCTGCTGCACCTGCTTGAAGAGATCAAAGAAGGTGTGGACCGCTGACATGTTCACCCGGAATGGATAGGCATTCATCTGCAGTTCCTTGGCGACAGCCACTTCCACATAAAGATCCTGCTGCCCTGTCAATTCCGCCATGAGGTATAGATACATCGAAAGAAGAACGTCTCTCACCTCAACAGCCTCCATTTGACTTACCTGCTGGACATTTTCAAACAGATCATCAGTAAGCGAGAATTGCACCCAGTTTATACCTGTATTCGCTTCTTCACTAGCCCAATACTGAGGCGGCAACTCTATCAGCGAGACACCATCCAACTCCTTCAACCAATAAGTGGTCGTATCGGTTTCCTCTTGTTCATCTGCCAAAACTAAAGCGGTATTCTTCAAGAAGTTGGTTAGGCCAAACAGCGTAGGATGGGCGAACAAATCGGCAATCCGAACCCGTCCAGGGTAAAGCTCTTCAAGCTTGGCATGAACTTGCACCAGTAAAAGCGAATTACCGCCTACTTGGAAGAAGTTATCCTGCATACCGACCGTTTCACGTTTAAGCACTTCCCGCCAGATGCCTGCCACCTGTTCTTCTAATCTGGTAGCCGGGGCTTGATATTCGGTGTGCTTGTCTTGGAGAGCATCAGGCTCTGGCAATGATTTGCGATCCAGTTTTCCGTTCGGTGTCAGCGGCCACATACTCATATGCGTATAGAAATGTGGAATCATGTAATCGGGTAAACTTTTGCTCAGCATCGCTCGCAATTCATCACTGTCCAACGTTTGCGGTCCCATATAGTAGGCAGCCAGGTAAGGATTGCTGGCGGTATCTCGCACACTGACCACCGCTTCCGTAATATCCGGATGCTGACAAAGGGCACTCTCAATCTCACCCAATTCAATTCGATAACCGCGTACTTTACACTGAAAGTCAGATCGTCCCACGTATTCCATACGCCCGTCCGGCAGCCATCTCGCGAGATCACCTGTTTTGTACATACGTTGACCAGGTTGAAACGGATTAGGAATATAGCGCTCAGCCGTCAGTGTTGGCTGACCGAAGTAGCCTCTCGTGACCCCATCTCCTGCAATGTAAAGATCGCCAGTGATCTTCATCGGCTGTACTTGCAGATGCTCATCAAGGATGTAGACTTGTGTATTGGGCAACGGCGCACCAATCGATACTTCCTCTGCGTCAGTCAAGTCCTGCACCGTAGACCAAATCGTTGTTTCAGTCGGACCGTACAGATTGTAAAGTCTTGCCTTGGTCTGTGTACGAAGCCGTTCGAACAAAGACGCTGAAAGGGCTTCTCCTCCAATCAGGATCGCTTTCAGGCAGTCAAGCGCATGCAAGTTGCTCTTCTCTTCCAGCATGAGCTGTAGGCGGGATGGAGTCAGTTGAAGAAACGTGATTTCTTCCTGCAAAATCAACTCCTTGAGCACCTGCGGGTCTGCTTGCTGCTGTTCGGTTGCAATGACCACGGTCATCCCTTTCGTCAACGGTACAATTGTTTCAAGCAGAAAAATATCAAACGAAATCGTCGTCACAGCAAGCATTTTATCTTCACTGGCAAAATCGATGTGTTCCCCGATCCCTGAGCAGAAGTTCATCAAATTGCCGTGCTCAACCATCACGCCTTTAGGCTTGCCTGTAGAACCCGATGTGTAAATCACATAGGCGAGATCGCCAGGTGCAGCCTGTGGCGGAAAATTCGAGTCATCTTCCGTCTCCACCCGAGAATCGTTTACGTCCAATCGGACAACACTTCCCCACCGCTTCTCTGCCAGAGAATCGTGGGTTAAGACGAGGCGAGTCATGCTGTTTTCCAAAACATAGGAGATACGTTCTTCTGGATAGTGCGGATCAATCGGAACAAACGCAGCCCCCGCTTTCAAGATCGCCAGAAGTCCAACCATCATTTCCACAGAGCGATTCATTAAAAGACCGACGCAAGTATCAGCAGTGACACCGTGTTGCTTGATCAAACGGGCTACTTGGTTTGCTCGCTTATTTAAATTTGCATAAGTGACTTTCTCATCTCCGCACGATACAGCTACCGCGTTCGGGTGAGCTTCCGCTACTTCCTCAAAGAGCTGGACGATTGTTTTTTCACGAGAGTATTTCACACTCGTGTCATTCCACTGCTCAACCAGCAGCGAGCGTTCATCTGCTGCTAGCATGGACACCTTGCCGATTAACTGTTCAGGATCTTCCACCATCTGCTCCAGAATCTTCTGGAAGTGCGTGGACATCGACGCGATCGTCTCTTTGCTGAACAGCTTGCTGCTGTATTCGATATCGACAATCAGGCGCTGTTCTCGTTCAATGATGTCAAAGGTCAGATCAAACTGGGCAGAGCGTTGTTCAAAAGGATACGGAGAAAGCGTCAACCCATCCGCACTCATGCTTCCCTTCGCGTCGCCGGTATTTTGCAAAATGAACATCACATCAAACAGCGGGTTTCGCGCCGTATCTTTCGGCAGCGTCAGACGATCCACCAGCATTTCGAACGGATAGTCGGCATGAGAGAGTGCAGCCAATGCCCGTCCCTTTACTTCCTGAAGGAAATCTGACACGGTTCGATCGCTTCGCGGGAAGTTTCTCATCGCCAGTGTGTTCAGAAAGACACCTACGATGTTTTCCAGGTCTGCATGGTGACGGCCAGCCACTGGCGATCCAATGATAATGTCTTCTTCGCCAGCGTATTTCGACAACATAATGGTGAGCGCTCCGAGCAACGTCATGTACAGGGTCGCCCCATTGTTTTTTGCCAATGCCAGTATTTTCTCTGTCATCTCTTGAGGAATCTCAAAGGTCAGGACATCTCCCTCGAAGCTCTGAACAGACGGTCGAGGGTAGTCAGTAGGCAGATTAAGCACAGGAAGCTCTCCACCCAGTTCTCCCTGCCAGAATTTCTCCTGCGCTGCCAATACCCCATTGCCAAGTTGTTCTGTTTGCCATACGCTGTAGTCTTTATATTGAATCCGGAGCTCGGGCAACTCGAGTCCCTGATACAATTGGAAAAACTCGCGGATCAAAATGTTAATGGATACACCATCGGAAACAATGTGATGCATGTCGAACAGCAACAAATGTTTGTTCACATCAATGCGAATGAGCATACCGCGAACAAGCGGCGCTTTTGACAAGTCAAATGGTTGGATGAATTGTTCGACTGTTCTTCTGGCCTCGTTCTCGTCGACTTCACTATACGCCAACATAAAATCTACGCTCGGGTGAACGGTCTGCATCAAAGCTCCATCCACGATGGAAAATGAGGTTCGCAACGACTCATGACGCTGAACCAACGAGACAAATGCACGTTCGAAAGCCTCTCTGTCCAGCTCTCCTTCAAGCATCATGACTGTAGGGATGTTGTAGGCAACTGCCCCTTCCTGCATTTGTTCCAGCACATAAATTCTTTGCTGAGACGAGGTGGCGGGGTAAGCATCCCGATGCTCTGCTACAGGAATCGCTAAAACAGCTGTTTCTTCGTTCGGAGTCATCAACACCGCCAATTGACGAATCGTCGGTGTCTGAAAGAGATCGGTGATCGTCATCTCCTTTTGCAACTGCTTGGTGACACGGGAAACGATACCGATTGCCAAAAGAGAATCGCCACCCAGTCTGAAAAAGTCGTCGTCGATGCTCAGTTCGGTGTAACCCAACACATCAGACCAAATCTGACCTAAAGCTAGCTCCAGCGAAGTATAGTGATCGCCTTCCTCCCTGCCAGACAAAACAACACAGTTTTGCATGGTCACTGCGGGTGGTGCTTCACGTTCTTCATGAGACTTTCCGCTTGCAAATATCGAATCTCCTAGCTTTACTTTCAGAGATGGTGCCCATTCCTTCAGCACTTTCAAATCAAATTGCCCAATGATCAGGTGCTCAGTTTGGCAAGACAACGATGCATCAAATGCTTGAATGGCTCCATCCATCGGCATGTATCCGATAAAACCAGGACCTGTTATCCCTTCAAACGCATACCAGTTCAAAGCTATCGTTGGTTTTCCCGTGCGACTGCGAGCTGCACTATACGCATCCAGGAAGCAGTTTGATGAGACATAGTCGCTTCCAGTCGCTCCACCCCAAATCGAAGCAAGTGATGAGAAGATCACAAAGAAATCCAAATGCTCCGGTTCAGCTATCTGATCGAGTATGACTGTGCCCGCCATCTTCGCTTTCAAACCATTTTGAAAATCGGAAAACTTCTTCGTCTGAATCGTCTCGAAGGTGATATGCGCCGCGGATTGGATAATGCCGTTAATCGGTCCGTAAAGGGCTCGTACCTGCTCGGAAATATCCTCCATTTGCTGACGGTTGGACACGTCGGCTGCATAGCAGACTACCTGCGCTCCCATTTCCTCTAGCTCAAGCAACGCTTTCAGCTTTCGCGCCTCAGCAGCACTACAGTCTGGATGCTGTAACCGCTGTTGCCACTCGCGGTTAGGAGGAAGTGGCGAACGATTAATCAACACGAGCGTCACATTTTTTTGAGCAGCCAGATGCTTACTAAATGCCAGTCCCAGTTTTCCTGTACCTCCGGCGATCAAGTAAACGCCATTTTCGCGTATCTCTACGGGCCGCTTCGGAATTTTATCGATATCGCAGCGATTCATCTCTGGTACGATGCGATTTCCTCTATAGGCAACCAATGTGTCATCCCGATTGCAGCGAATTTCCGCTAGAAGCTGACCAGCCAAGTGCGAGACTGACAGCCCCTCTGTTGCTAGATCCAGGCTAAAGCATTGCAGTTTTGGATTTTCCTGCGAGATAACCTTTGCTAGACCGAACAAGGGTGCTTTTTCAGGATAAACAGGTCCGTTATCATCTACTCCTTGTGCGTAGTTCGAGACGATCCGTAAATCTAGCACCTGATTTAGATCCAGCTCAAGCAACACTTGTGTCAAATGAAACAGACTGTAAACTCCCGGGTGTTGCGCTGCCTCAATAGCTTCAAGCTGTCCGAGATCATTCGGCTGCTGGGCACCCGAGGTCAAGCTCCATAAATGGATAATTCCAGTCAGCTTTTCCTTTTTGTCTCCAAGTCTCTCGAACACACGCCGCAGATCTTCTGGCTGGCTGGGATCTAGGATAAACTCGTGAGAAGAAACGGAGGCAAAAGCCTCACCGCTGCGAAGTCTGAACACTTCATGTCCTTCCGATGCCATCGCGTCAGCCAGTGTTTCTCCTACACCGCCTTCATCTTGAAACACCAGCCAGATCCCTGGACGCTGGGTCTGAGAATTGGTTGTCAGCTCTTTTGTTTGCCAATGGATCTGGTAAAGCCACTCCCGATATTCTTGTGGCGTATACGCTGAATGTCCG
This sequence comes from Brevibacillus sp. NRRL NRS-603, assembly GCF_003013445.1. Classification (NCBI taxonomy): domain Bacteria; kingdom Bacillati; phylum Bacillota; class Bacilli; order Caryophanales; family Paenibacillaceae; genus Brevibacillus; species Brevibacillus sp. NRRL NRS-603. Next base: position 599,083 of record NZ_PXZN01000012.1, read on the forward strand.
ATCAATAACGCTGAATCAGACAGATCACCCAGCGACGTTGACGACGGATAAATGGCAACGGATTGATAGTTCGTATCTCGAAGCGCCTTTTCCCAACGTAAGGCATCCATCAGTCTGGCTTGCGGTCTCAGATCAGTGTCTTCGTGCTGCCACCAGTCTGTGGCAAGCCCCCCGATCACATTTGCCGTTGAACGATTTTTCACGAGCTCGATCGCAAATAGCACGCCTTGCTCTGCAAGCAACTGATGCAAAATCGATAAGGATGCCCGAACATCCCTAGCCCTGTGTATAGCGTTATTAGCGATGATCACATCGTATGCGTGCAGATCGAAGCCTTGTTCGGCTGGGGCCAGCTCCATGTTGAACGAGCGGAACTGCACAAACGGGTACACTTCTTTGAACTCTTTTTCTGCCTCTGCGAGAGACGATTGCGCACCATCCGTAAACAGATAGGTGACATCTTTTTTCTCAATCCTCGGCAGCAATAAGCGCGTAAGACTGCTGGAACCGCCTCCGAGCTCCAGAATGCGAACGGGACGGCTAAACGAATGGATATATTGGGCAATTGTTTCCACAGCCATCAGACCAGAAGGATTTCCAAGAGTAATGCGATCCACATATGACTTATATAAGTCAGGAGAACCGTCATTCGACACGAGTACGTTCTGCCCTGTCATGATGGTTGAGTAATGGGCAAAACACGCTTTCAACTGGGTGAACGTATCACGCTCATTCGGATAGCGATCCAGACAATCCCGATAAAACGCTTCCGTATCAAGACCCTCTGCATGTGCAGATAGACGGTATGTTCCTTCAACGTGTTTAACCAGAGAGGTCTTAACAACAAGTCCAAGAATGGATTGGAAGATATGTTCATTCTTTCCATCAAGCCCCGCAGCTTCACGCAATTCTTCCAGCGTATACGTTTGATCCTGCTTGTGGAACACGCCTAATTGAGTAAAGCATTCAAGCGATAGCAAGCCGGAATAAAAAGTCTCATCCTCTTCCAGACCTGTTTGCTTTTTGACATTCATCTGATTTAGTAAGGTTTCCCCAAAAGTAAAGAAGGTGGAAGCAATTTTATGCACATCAGCTGTTTCGTCCGCATGAGCGGTCTCAGATGCAACAGCAATGGACCGTTCAACCGTGTCGTTTGCAGGTTGATCTGATTGCACCCAGTGACGGGTTTTGGCAAAGGAATAGGTTGGCAAAGGTACCTTTTTCCATTTGACAGGACGATAGTATTCAAGCCAATTGATAGCCGCCCCTGTCACGTACTGTTTGGCCAATTCTACTGGATCAGAGCTGTCCATTTGCATGCTGATCGGCAAAGAGCTTTCGCCTCGGGATTTCAACTCCCCGTAGAACACCCGGTCGTCACCAACGAGCGGGGCGCCATCCTGCGTTCGTTCTCCCGCGCAAAGGCGATGGATCTTCTGCAAAAAGTCCTCTTTGCTGTTGATAATGAACGCAAGCCGATACCGATAGTGTCCGCGCCCAATATTGGCAGTAGCACATATATCAAGAAGGGAATGTTCAGAAGGCGTTGATAAAAATCCTTGGTATTTCTCGAGTAAATCCCATAGTGACTCACTTGTTTTGGCAGATAACGTAATGAGGTAATCGCCAGATTCTGAAACGGTTGTCGCTTCGGGCCCAGGAGGCTCTTCCAATATGACGTGGGCGTTTGTCCCGCTCAGACCGAATGCGCTTACGCCGGCTCTCCTCACTGGTTGGTCTGCCTCCACCTCCCAAGCCTTTAGCACATCATTGATATAAACAGGCGAATCAATAAAAGGAATCAAGGTATTCGGCCGTTTCACATGCAGCGTCGGCGGAATCTGGCGATGCTTCATCATCAGAACCGTTTTAATGATCCCGGCCACACCTGATGCCGCTATCGTGTGCCCGATATTGCTTTTGACCGAGCCTATTGCGCAAAATTGCTTACGTTTTGAAACTTTCTGAAACGCATGCATGATGCCCTCAATCTCAACAGGGTCGCCTAATCTTGTCCCTGTCCCATGTGCCTCAATATAGGAAATACTTTCTGGATTGATTCGCGCCCGCTCCCACGTTGTTCGCAACAAAGCAGACTGAGAAATCGCATTGGGCGCTGTAATACTGGTAGAACGACCATCACAATTGACCGCGGTGCTTTTGATCACCGCATGAATATAATCATTGTCCTTGACTGCTTGTTCGTAGGATTTCAAAAGAACAGCGCCAAGACCTTCTCCCCATACTGTTCCATCAGCAAAGTCATCAAATGCTTTGGTTTTGCGGTCTACGGAAACGATGCCAAAGTCTGTATCTTGTTGAATCGGAAACAGGGAAAGATTAACTCCGCCTACGAGAGCCATTCTACAATCGTTATTTCCAATGGCCTGACACGCTTGATGCAGAGCGACCAAGGAGGAAGAGCAAGATGTATTAATCAATTGGCTCGGACCTGACAGATTCAGCAAATAGGAAATTCGTGAAGCGATAATTGCTGCAACGTTGCCAGCCAGCGAAGACGAATCAACGTTTTTCAACACACGCTGGTATTGGGATTCATTGTCACAATATCCCAGAAATACGCCCGTAGGTGAACCGCTGATCATCTTCTCGCTATACCCGGCATGTTCAAATGTTTCCCATGCCAACTCGAGAAACATCCGCTGATAAGGATCCATGGTTCGAGCCTCTGCAGGTGAGATCTCGAAAAACGCATGATCAAATAAATCCACGTGATCGAGATATCCCATTCGCTCATACTTAAAATCTTTGCCGTTAAAAAATTCTCTCGCTACCCTCTCGACGTCTGGACGCCTTGCAGCAGGGATATCACCGATTGAATCGTGTCCCTGTTTCAAATTGTTCCAGTATTCTTCGAGGCTGCTGGCTCCGGGAAAACGACAAGCCATACCGATGATCGCGATATCCTGGCGCGTATTTACGTTGGCAGAGGACAGTTCCTTCAGTAAAGGAAGTGCTTCCTTCTCTTGCAGTCGATGAGCAGCCACTTGCTCCAAGATGTATTTTTTTAGCAAACTCATCCTAGTTCCCCTTCCTTTTATCGATCAGTTCGGCACCCTTGTCTACGGAGAGAACTCCCTCCTTGACCTCCCTCAGCAATTCCAGAAGGGATTCATCATCATCGCTTTGATCTTCCATAGATGCAAACTGGTCCTGTTTTCTTTGTTCGAGAAAATCCACAAACATGGCAATCGTATAGTAGGAAAACAAATGCGCAACACTTATCTCGCTATCCACTTGTTTGACAATTTGCGCATGCATTTTAAGCAACAGCAGGGAATTCCCTCCCAGTTGGAAAAAGCTGTCGTGTACCCCCACTTTTTCAATTCCCAAAATTTCTTTCCAGATGGTAACCAGCTGTTCTTCCATCTCGTTTCGTGGGGCTACATATTCAGCATCGGACGCCTGTTGCTCATCCACTTCTGGCAGTAGTTTGCGATTGATCTTGCCCCCTGCTGTCAAAGGCATTTTTTCAATGCTGACAAAAAAGGATGGGATCATGTGATCGGGAAGCCGTTCGCTGAGATAACCACGCAAGTCACTTGCGGTCAATTCCTGAGCATTTGATACGTAGTACGCGCACAATCGAGCCTTCTCTTCTTGAAATAACACCGCACACTCTTTAACTAGCGGATGGGACAACAGAACCTCATCAATCTCGCCCAGCTCAATTCGATGCCCGCGTACTTTTACCTGATGATCGATGCGACCGCAGAACTTGATATTGCCATTCGGCAGATAGCGCCCAAGGTCGCCTGTCCGATAAAGCTTTTGATAACCAATTTCAGGATAAGGGTTGTCAACAAAGCTGGCTGCCGTTTTCTCAGGATTGTGCAAGTAACCGTGCCCTAAGCACAAGCCAGTTATATAAATCTCCCCTTGATGTCCCGCAGGAACAAGTTTGCGATTTGAATCCAGCAGCAAAATTTTCGTATTGGCTATCGGCTTTCCAATCGGTATCGGTCCCTCATGGGTATGGTCGATCTCAAAGTAGATGACCCCAATAGACGTCTCCGTCGGACCGTACAGATTCGTGATACGAACGTGGGAAAACCGCTGAAGAAACAAATGAACAGTGTGAGCCGTGATTTCCTCTCCGCCCAAGATCATGTGGCGAATCGAAGAAAGTGAATCATGTATGTCCATCCGTGTTTCCATTTGATCCACCAGCAGGTTAAATACCGACGGAACAAAGTCCGTAATTGTAATCTGATAGGTAGAAATGGCTTGCAACACTTGATCGAGCGTCATCTCGAATTCAGGTATCGGCAGTACCGTACGGCCACCATGCAAGAGCGGCCAGAATAGTTGCCAAACCGAACTGTCGTAGTGATGGGGAGTCGTCTGGAAAATGGCGTCCTGTTCCGTGCAACCGTAATGTTCATCCATCCAACGAAACCGATTGAAAATACCGATATGAGGTACGACTGCTCCTTTTGGTTTGCCAGTGGAACCAGATGTATAGATCACATAGATCGGATCGTCCACATTTACCTGGACATTTAAGTCCCCTTCTTCCCGGATATCGTCCGCATCGACGATTACAGCACGTGTCCATTGCACGAATGACGGTTCCTGGCGTATTTCTGGCCCAATCAGCGTCACCGGACAATCCAATTCATCCAAAAGCTGCTTTTTCCGTTCACTCGGACTTTGCACGTCTAGCGGGACAAATGCCGCACCTGTTTTCATCACAGCTAGCAAGGAAATGACCAAATTCAAGCTACGATTCATCAAGACCGGAACATAGCTTCCTCTTCCAATGCCACTCTCCTTCAGCATGCGTGCAAGGCAATTGGCTTTGCCATTAAGTTGAGCGTAGGTAATGGTTTTGTTGCCAAACACTGCTGCTGTTAGATGAGGCGTCCGCTCTGCCTGTTCCTCGATCAGTTGATGGATCGGTTTGGGAGCAGAATGAGGAACGTCCGTTTGATTGCGGGTGTACAACAGATCTGTCCGCTCTTCTTCTGTCAACATATCGATTGTGTGCACCAACCGTTTGGGATCGACGACCACTTCGCGAAGAATTTGTTGATAATGGCTGATCATCCGTTCGATGACAGCCTGTTGGAACTGCTCGCCCGCATACTGTACGCGTCCGGTAATTCCATCTTCTGTTTGCTTGAATGCAAATACCACTTGCAGAGACAAACCTTCTAAAGCAGCAATATCTTGCATGTTTTCCAGTACGAAGGCTGTATCCAGCAGTGTCTTCAGGTCCGTGTCGGATAGATCAAGCCATTGCATCATTTGCGAAAACGGATAGTTCTGATGCTCCATTGCCTCTTTGACCAGCTGCTTACCCTCTTTCGCCACTTCTGCAAAAGTAGCTTCTTGATGCATCCGTACACGCAACGGCAGCACCCGATTCCAAGCATTAGGGGGAAGCGGATTCTGAAAGACGGGCGTGAGAATGATCATGTCGTCTGTCTGCTTATACCGATTCAGCATGATTTGATACGTCGACAGAAGGAACAGGAAGAGCTTCATCGGATGAAGATCGCAATGGGCCGCAATGGCAGCGTTCAAATCATCTGGAAGGACAAAAGATATTTCTTTTGTCTCCTTCTCCCCATCGCCTTCCTTCTCCGTCCCTTCGGTTGGAAGGAGGGAGAGCGTCCACTCCCCCTGTAACTTCTCTTGCCAGTACTGCTCCTCCCGGCTAAATTTCCGACTGGTTAGCAGAATGTTTTGCGAAATAGTAGTCTCCATATGCCCTCCCCCTCTTACTCACCGCTTGCTCTAAAATTCAAAATCCCAATCGACGCCCTGTGCTTGAATAAGGGCTACCTCACGGGTCAATTCAAAATCTTGCAGGAGGCGCTCAGGATCTTCCATCACCTGCTGCAACAAGCTTTTGAAGTCACTCACAAACTGCTCCATCGTCTCTCTTCGGAACAGGTCACTGCGGTAATCCAGCTTACATGCAAGTCTGTCGAAAACAGGATAAGCCGACAGATGAAGGTCAAGTTTAGCCGTGTTGTTTTGCAGTGGATAGTTTTTGACGAGCATGTCTTCCAGCTCCAGTTCCCCTTCCGGATTGTCCATGTTTTGAAGGACGAAAATCGTATCAAAAAGGGGCTGACGACCTGTATTCGGCTCAAGCCCAAGAGTCTGAACGAACAGATCAATCGGGTAATCCGCTTGTTCAAAAGAGGCTAGCGTATGCTCGCGGACCTCTGCAAGAAACTCGCGATAGGTTTTCTCGCCTTTTGGATAATTGCGCAAGGGAATCGTGTTGATAAACATCCCAATCACTTCATCAAACTCTGCAAATTTACGGCCAGCTACTGGAGTTCCGACAACGATATCCTCTTGACCGCTGTATTTTGCAAGCAACATGTTGTAAACCGACAACAGCACCATGTAAAGTGTCGCTTGCTCCTGTGTTGCCAGGTCCTGCAACCGCTGCCGTTCCTCTGCCGATATATCGAACTCGATCGTCGAACCAGGATACGTAAGAGATTCTGGCCTTTCGTAATCAGTCGGAATCGATAGAAGAGGAGCCGGACTGCTAAACAACTCTGCCCAATGGTCAGCTTGAAGCTCCCCTGAATCAAGTGCAGATTCCTGCCATACAGCAAACTCTTTTTGCTGAACTTCCAATGCAGGAAGTGTCACGCCTGCATAGAGACGAACAAAGTCCTCTACAAGAATATCCATGGATACACCGTCTGAAACGATATGGTGCATATCGAATAACAAGAGATGCTTTTCCGGTGCAATCCTGATTAGTCCTGCACGCAACAAGGGCGCTTGACGCAAGTCGAATGGCCGTACAAACGTTGCCAGACTGGCCTCCAGCTGCTCTGCACTTGATTCGCTCACTTCCAAATGGAAGACCAGCGAATCATGTACAATTTGAACCACTTGCCCATCAATATAATCGAACGAGGTACGAAGAGATTCATGGCGGTCAATCAATCCTTGAAAAGCATGCTCTACCTTCTCACGGCTCAAAGCTCCCTCGATGAAACGGGCAGCCGTAATGTGAAGACTTGTGTCAGTCGGATTCACCTGCTGAAGAATAAAAAATTTGCTCTGAGCAGGCGTAACAGGATAGTACGATCTGGCTTCGACTGGGAAACGTTTTTTCAGAATCGTCTTGTCTGCTCCATCAATCACCTTGCCAAGCTCCTGAATCGTTGGGTGATTAAACATGGTTCGCAGTGGAAGCTGTACGCCAAACTGTTGTGCAATCTGCGCAGCTACTGCATTGATTTTTAACGAGTGCCCCCCCAGAGCAAAAAAATTGTCCCGAGCGCTGATTGTGTTTGGATCAAGCTGCAACACATGCGCCCAGATGTGGGTGAGAGCTTTTTCCGTCTCGGTTGTAGCTGACACAAAAATAGATGTGTCGACCCGATCCTGTATGCCAGGCTTCGGTAAAGCCCCTCTGTCCACTTTTCCATTAGGGGTAAGCGGCAAAACGTTTTGTTTTACATAGTGCATCGGCACCATGTATTCCGGAAGCACAGTAAACAGATAATCACGCACATCTCGTGCGGAAAATTCCTCTAAGGGAACGACATAGGCACATAAGTACTTTGCACCCGTTTCCTCTGAAAGCGCCAAGACCACTGCGTCCTTAACCGCTGGATGTCTGCGCATCACCTGTTCAATCTCACTCAATTCGATTCGATAGCCTCGAATCTTGACTTGATTGTCCATTCTCCCGAAGTACTCAATATATCCGTCCTCCGTGATACGGCCTACATCACCCGTTCGGTAGAGGACTTGGTAGTCAGTATCTTCTACCCAGCTGGCATACGGATTTGCTACAAACACTTTTTGCGTCCGTTCCTCATCTTTGTAGTAGCCGTATCCAACCCCCGGACCGGCCACACATATTTCTCCTTTTACGCCTCGCGGGCAGATACACTGATTTTGATCGAGTATGTAAATATGGGTGTTCTGGATCGGTATGCCGATGGGCACCACAATCTGCTGATCGCTGGGCATTTCCCGAATAATGTGGTGGGTAATATCATCAGATGCTTCCGTTGGCCCGTACATATTCACCAATGGTATTTCTGTATAGCAGGCAAACCAGCGTTGAACCAGAGGAGCTGGCAACTCCTCTCCTGTTACTGCCATCCACCGCAGATCAGGGAAGCTGCGATCGGAGTCGGGCCATTCTTGAACCAGATCGAGCAGCACGGAGAGCAGGGACGGTACCACTTCCGCTACGGTGACGCGGTTGGATCGCAGAACGTTATGAAGGACCTGTGTATCCATTACCGTCTCTGTATCGACCACCAGCACGGAGCCACCCACCAGCAAGACAGCCAGATATTGCCAAACAGAAATGTCGAAGCAAAGAGAAGCCGTTTGTGCAACAAGATCATCCTCGCAGAGGGATAGGTCGTTGATTTTAGCGAAAATGTGGTTAATCATTCCACGATGGTGCACCATTACGCCTTTCGGCTGTCCAGTCGTGCCCGATGTGAAAATGATGTAAGCCAAGTCTGTTCCCGCACTCTCCCGACCGATGTCTTCTCCCGACAGCAACTCTACTGATTGGTCGGATTGACCAAAGACATAGAGATACTTCAGTTCAGGTGAGGATGCCTGAATCGACTCCAATCCATCTAGCAAGTCAGGCTGAGTGATTAACCCTGCGATCTCGCTCTTCTGCACGATGTACAGGATCCGATGCTGCGGATAGTCTGGATCAATCGGTACGTATGCTCCTCCCGCCTTGAACACTGCAAGAATCGCAACAAGCGTATCCGCGTTACGCTTCATATAAATACCGATTTTCGTGCCAGGTCGTAATCCTTGCTGGATAAAATGGCGCGCAAGTCGGTTGGCCCGCTCGTTTAATTCCTGATAGGTGAAAGTTGATTTTCCGTCTGTCACCGCTTTGCGATGAGGCGTCTTTTTTACCTGCTCCTCAAAAAGGCGAGCAAAGCTCTGATCGCGCGGAAAAGCAACCCGGTTGTCGTTGAATGAAAGAACTAACTCCCGAACCTCCTCCGTAGATAAGCACGCTATCTCACCGATCTTCTGATTTGGTTGGGTTACGATAACCTGGTAGATACGGACCAAATGTTCCATCATCCGTTCCATCATGGGGAGTTGGTATCTTTGCCCCGCGAAACGCACAAGTAATTCGAGCGAGTCCCCCTTTTTAGAAAAGAGGAGCTGCAACTCGCTCGATACATGTTCCAGACTGTCCTGATCATGAAGGACGTCCAACAAGCAAGTGGCCTCAAAGAACGGTGTGCTATTCCCCTGCTGCGGTACTTGCAGTTCCTCGATCAACCGCAAGATTGGGTAGTTCTGATGTTCCACAGCGGCCTTTAAGGTCTGACGAACCTCTTGCAGCAGCTCTTTGATGCTCCATTCCGGGAGTACCTGATGGCGCAAAGGCAGTACTTTGTTCAAAAACTCACCCGGCTCTGTTTGACGAAAGATAGCCGTTCCAACGCATATGTCCTGATGTCCCGTGTATTTGGACAACAAGATGCCAAATCCACTCAGCAAAGCCATGAACAAACGTTGATCCGAGCCATTGCTCAAATGAATCAGCGCCTTGCTGAGTTCGTCCGGGAACCTGATGGTCAGCTCACGAAGCTCAGACTGACGCTGAAACGAGGCCCGAGAGTCTGTTGGAAGGTCGAGTGAATGAAACTCTCGAGAGAGGTTCTCCATCCAATAGTCTTTTTCGCGATCAAACTGCCCACTGGCCAGCAAGATGTTTTGTGCCGTTATCGTTGTCAAGCCAATCCCTCTTTTCTGTCCGTCATGTATTTCTTAAAAAGCAAAGTCATCGTCGTCCACTTGTCCCTGTGCTACTTGTACTATTCCATGACCGATCTGAAGTTGTCCGATGGTTCGGTTCGGGTGGGCTACCATTTGCTCCAGAAGAATGACAAAGTCTTGAGCCATCTTCTCGATTGTTCTCCTGTGATACAGGTTCGTATTATATTGCCAGTGCATGCCTATGTGATCCTCAGCCTTAACCACTTCCAAAGCCAGATCGAGCATGGCAGCTTTGCGTCTGAACTCGTACGGAGCAAACTCGATTTGATCGAGAGTGACCTTTTGCTGCTCCGCTGCATGATGCAGGGTCAGCATGGCGTCAAACAACGGGTTCCTTGCTGGATCACGAGGGAATTGAATCTGGCTTACGAGTTGATCGAACGGGTAGTCTCCATGCTCAAAACCGCTAAGCACGTTTTGGCGTACCTGCCCGATATACTCCTGGACGGTCAATTCTTTCTTCGGCCAGTTTCGCAAGGCCAAGGTGTTAACAAACATTCCCACAACAGGGGCAAACTCCGCTCGTTGTCTTCCATCCATGTCGCAGCCGACGACGATGTCCTCCTGATTGCTGTATTTGGATAACAAAACAGAATAGGCGGCCAACAGAAGCATGTACAGGGTCGTAGTACTCTGACGGGTGAACGAGTCGAGTTTTTCCAGCCATTCTCCAGACAGCTCGGTCAGCAACTCGTCTCCATCAAATGTCATGGTTTTTGGGCGAGGATAATCGGTCGGGATTGCCAACGGTTGCGGCTGCTGGGAAAATGCTTCCAACCAGTAGGCTTCATGCTCTGCCCAGCCGATCTCGGCAGCTTGTTCTCTTTGCCACGCAGCGAACTCCTTGGCCTGTACCGTCAATTCCGGCAAAACCTGTCCTTGGTAAAGGTTACAAAACTCCTCAAGCAAGATGGACTTGGAAATGCCATCGGAAATAATATGGTGCATGTCGAAAATCAACAGATGCTCTTCTGATGAGAGCTCAATTAAGCCAATACGAAGCAAAGGAGCTTGCTTTAAATCGAACGGCCGGAAAAACCGTTCGATTGTCTTTTCCACAGCTTCCTCGTCTGTTTTCCATGTCTCGATCGGTACAGACAGGTCACTGTGTACTTTTTGTTTTACCTGACCTTCCATCAGATGAAACGATGTGCGCAGCGCCTCATGTCGTGCGACGAGTTGATCCGCAACGTCTTGAAGACGCTCTGAATCAAGGGAACCGGTGATTCGCATAACTCCCGGTGTATGATAGCTGGTAGCAGCTTCTTCCAACTGCCACAACAGGTAAAGCCGCTCTTGCGCACGCGTGACCGGGTAATATTCCTGATCAGAGAGCAAAGCGATCGGTTTTTGCTCCATCTCTTGAAGGCTGCCCGTGATCCGATCCGCCAAACCGCGAATCGTAGGAGCATCAAACAGGTCGCGAATGGAAAGCTTCACTTGAAAGTCACTTTCAATCCTCGATAAAAGCTGAATGGCCTTCAGCGAGTGTCCTCCCTGTCCAACAAAGTGATCGAGTACACCAGGCGTTGGAATCTGTAAAACATCCGCCCACAGCTCAGCCAGCTTTTCTTCGATTGGATTTGCCGGTGGCACATATTCACTATTAACGCTTGGCTTTACGGCCGGCAAAGCTTTGCGATCGATTTTTCCATGCGGGGTAAGCGGCATCTCGGACAGCTTCATAAAGTAACTCGGGATCATATATCCAGGGAGCCACTCCAGCAGATGCGCACGAAGCCCATCTGGCTGAACGCCGTCCTTTTGCACGACATAGTAGCAAGCCAGTTCGGTCAAGCCCATCTGATCAGTGATAGCCAATACAGCTACCTGATTCACAGCAGGATGCTGAAGGACGGCACGCTCAACTTCTTTCAGTTCCACACGATAGCCCCGCACTTGAACCTGATCGTCCATTCGCCCCAGATATTCAAATACTCCGGTTTCGCTGAGTAATCCAACATCTCCAGTGCGGTAAAGGCGCTCGCCGGTAATGGGATGATACGTAAAAGCTTTCTCGGTCAACTCAGGCTTGCCCAAATATCCGTCGGTGATGCCAATTCCTCCGATACAAATCTCGCCCTTAACATCAGGGGGACAAATTTCCCCCGTCTGGCCAAGGATGAACATATGCGTATTGGCAATGGGCACACCAATAGGGATTCTGAGTGTTTCTTCAGCAGGCTGTTCTGTGCAAAGATAGACGGAAGCGTATATCGCTGATTCTGTCATCCCGTAAATATTGGCAATTCGGGCGACACGGAACAGACGATTCCATTCGCGAACTAGATTAGCTGTCAGTGCTTCTCCTCCATTAAATACCCACTTCAAATTGGGCAACGGATCTTCTTCATTACGAGAACGCACATGAGCCAGAAACACATTCATCATCGCTGGAACGAACTGGGTGACTGTAATGCGTTGCTCTCGCAGCCAGTCATACAACGCTCCCGGATCTTTGCCGTCTTCCTCTTTCAAAATAGACAGCTTTGATCCAACCATCAGCGGCCAAAACAATTCCCACACCGAGTCCGTAAAAGAAATCGAGGTTTTTTGGGCAACCACGTCTGTCTCGCTTAGTGGAAAAGTCTCCTCTAGCCAAAACAACGTATTCAATACCTGTTTGTGCGTAATCATGACGCCCTTCGGTGCACCGGTCGAACCAGATGTGTAGATGACATACGCAACATCATCCTCTGAACCTGCCGGGGCTATCGCTTCATCCTTTTGGCGGCGAATGTCGGACGCTGTATAGACCTTGTATCCTTCGTGATGGAAGGAAGTATCGTCCAAACAAATGATCGTTTCGATGCTGTCAGGGAGATCCGGTATGATCTCATCCAGATAGATGGATTCTGTTACAAGCACCTTGCAGCGACTATCCTGCAAAAGATACCGAATTCTAGCTCGGGGATAATGCGGATCAACCGGGACGTATCCCCCACCTGCTTGGAGGATTGCAAGAACTGCCGCTACCATACGGGAGCTCCTGTCTGCGAGAATTCCTACGAGTTGCGAAGGAACTACACCCGCATCTTTCAAGATACGGGCTAGCTGGTTTGCTTCCGCGTGCAGTTCTGCGTATGTTCTTTCTCGATCCGCCTCTACCACAGCGACTCTATCAGGCGTTTTTTCCGCTTGCTGGGCGAACAGTTCAGCGATTGTCACTTTGTTGCGATACGGTTTGTTTGTCTGATTGACCCGGCTTAACAAGTTCGCTTCATCATCAGTGAGCAGGTTAAACTCATTCAGATCCAGATCGAGCTCCATACGTCCATTCATTGCGACTCTTCCCCTTTTTAGGTGGTGGTGAAAAATTCCCGCAAGCGGTTAATTCCCTCGTTATACTTCGCGGCAGAGTATGAGAGGCGCAGTGTGTTCGGGATGCCAAAGTCAGAACCCGGTACGGTCGCCACATGTGTCGCCTCGAAAATTTGCGTAGCCAACTCAAGCGAGGTGCTGATGCCTTTTCTTTTCATAAAGGCTTCGCAATCAATCGTAAAGTAGAAGCTGCCTCTCGCTGGCAGAGCACGCACATCCGGTACATTTTGGAAAGCATCTATCGTGTAGTCCCGACGACCTTTGTACAGTTGAACCAAATGATCAACCTCATGCTGGTAATCAAGCGCAGTCATTGCTCCGAACTGTACGACTGGGTCAGCTGTGAGCAGTGTGTGGTGCTGAATGACCGTCAGTGGCTGCACCAGCTCATCTGGTACGATCGCATATCCGACACGTCTGCTATACATCCGATACGCTTTGGAAAACGCATCCGTTGTGATGAAGGTAGACTTAGTATTTTTCAACTGCATAACGGATTCGCACTCGTCATCGAAGTAGGTATTCGCATAAATTTCGTCATTGATAATAGCCGCACGGCCGTCTACGATGCTGTCGATCGTATACAATTCCTCTTTTGTAAGAATATTTCCCAACGGGTTGCCAGGCGTGTTGATCACGACAACTTTCGTCTTGTCTGTGAAATTCTCTTTAAATGACTCCACATCAAGTCTCAACGTATCCAGATCAATTTTGTAATAACGAACTTTCGCACCCACTAAGAGCGCGCAGAAATGGTAAAGCGAGTAATACGGAAGTGGCAGCAGCACTTCATCGCCTTCTTTAAGCAGGAGGTAGAACAGGTTGCGGAAGAGTGTGCTCGTACCGACACTAATCACGAAATTCTCTGGTTTGATTGACACATCGTATTTTGTTTTATAGTGGGTCGCGAGCTTATCTTTTAGCTCCGGCAGACCACCTGGATAAACGAGCGAATATTTTTCAAAGCTGTTCAATGCCTGTTGCATGGAATTGATAATTTCGGGATGCAGCGGCATTTCTGACTTCCCAAGAGTCATACGGATCGCTTCTCCACCGTTTCTCTCAAGCTCATTTGCCATCTGGTCCAGTACAAACATCAAAAAGCGCTCGTCGTGAAAATTAATTGAGGATCTGATTTCCATATTCTCCTACCCCTTTTACTTTATTTTGGATTTTTCTGCTAACATTTTTAGGATTTTCACATAGCGATCCGAAAGCGATTCAACATATGCCGCCTGAAGCATGGATGGATCATAGGTAAAAACGACATGGATACCTTCCGAAGTTTCCGCTACCTGAAGAACTAGCGGACTTCCGGCCATTTCTGGCTCGACAGATCGTTTCACTTCACGTTTCCAAACAGCTGACTGAGCTTTGAACGGTATCGTCTGGTTGACAAAAAGTGTTGGCCATCCCATGTGCGTCATCGCTTGCCAGTGCTCTGACGGATACAATGCGAGTGTTTGCATTCGGGCACGTACTTGCTTCGTTTGCTCCAGTAATTGTGAGAACGAACTGATCGTCTGCATATCGATGGTGAGCGGAACAATATTGTCAAAGTTGCCTAGCATTTGTTCCAGCACATCTTGCGTACGATTCGTCGCCACTACCCCAAGCGTCAAGCTAGGCAATTGGGTGACCTGTCTAAGCAACAACAGATAAGAGGCAAGCAAGATATCTCCCAGCTCCTGATTGGAATGAGCAGCTACATGCAGTAAATCGGCGTGACCGGTCGGGTCAATGTACTGCTCGACTTGTCGTTTCGCTACCCCACCCGTACCAAATGGTTGAGCATAATGTAGATTCGCTGCTGTCTCCCACTCGTGACGCTGGGCCTCGAGATGTCCGTAATAAAGCATTTTTTTCTGCCAAACTGCGAATGCTTCGTAGCGAGGCTGTTCTTCCACAGCTGGTGCATGCCCTTCTGCAATCGCCTGATATAGAGCCTCCCATTCCTCCAGGAGAAGTCCGAGACCTCGCCAATCACTCAAGGAGCTATGAAGACTTCCAATCAACCGATAGCGATCAGCAGCCAGCTTTACCAGTTCAAATCGAGCCAAACTTCCTGCTCTGTCCACAAACGGCCTCTTCTGCTCGGCAGTCAATCGATCTCGCAACCATACCGTTGCCTCTGCCTCGCTTTTCTCCTGTAAATCATAAAGTGCAAGCGGAATCGGTTCGGATAAGCCTTGTGGCGACAGCAGAGGAAATCGTCGTACGAGAGCCTGCCATGCTTGCTGCATATACGACAGTTCGATTCTGCTCCGGAGCTCGATGTCAAAACATCTGATAGCCACAATCCCATTTTCTTGTTCCTGCTTCAGCAAACGTTCCTGAACGAAGGAATAGATGGGCGTTGTTTCCGAATGAAACTCGCCTAGAATCGGCTTAGATCTTTGGGCGGCTGATTTTCCGTCGGTTAAAAGTAGGTAGGGGGCATCTGTCAGTTGCAGATTACGTCCTGTTCTGTCTGCAAAAGAAACAGGGATGCCGCACGCTATCAAAGTGTCGATTCGTTCGGTCAGATTCGCTACCCGATCCTCGATTTGGTAAACACCACAACCACTTTTCATGAGCTCCCGTTGTTCTTGCGAGTGCTCCATTCGAGGCTCAACTAACTGGATGCTGCTTTCTTCCGCTTTGCCTAGTGTGATGATACTGGCTTGCGTTTGCCGATCCAGATATTTCTCGTGAACACGGTAGCCCAGGAAGGTAAAGAACGACGTTGCCTGATCAGCATCTGGTGTAAGCAACCGGATAGCAGATCGCTGATCACTGCTTTGCCATTCGTCATGCTTCATATCCTCGCTCTCTACAAGTTCAATCAAGCCTACCGATTCCACAAAGAGAAAGGCAACGAGTCTATCATTGAAAAGTACTGCTGGCTTAGGAGCGCTGACCAAATCATATCGGAAGCCAGAATCAACTAACCTTTTCAAGAATTGAGTAATATTGGAAATAGAATAACATAAATGGTACGGACCCGTCCCCTTCTCTTCCAACAAACGAACGCAAGGTGACGTTTCATCCACAGGTGCAATCAGCTCGATTGGCACACAGCCCGGTTTCATGCACATCGAAAGATAGACATTTTGTTCGGGATCATGAAGGGAATCGCTCGCATCAAATCCGAGAGTGCCATACATGATTTGAGCCGGGCCCAATTCTGGAACTGCAACTCCGACATGGTGAAGGCGGTTCATTACGCCCTCTTTTTCTGTTTGGTGATGTACGATGTCGACATCATCCAATCGCTGTTTTGGATGCTTCAGAAGCGCTGCGAGTACACGCAAATAGTTGTCAGCAAAGCCTACCATTGTCTCCGCTTTAAACAACTGGGTATCGTATTCAAGCACGCACCTGAATTGATCAGCGAGTGGTGTAATATCTAGCTTAAAGTCGAGCTTCGACGTCTTCGATTCATGCGGAACCTCTTCAAATTGCACGTCGCCAAGGGTAAACCTGACTTCTTGCTCACGCTGGTTATGGAAGATCAGCATCGTATCAAACAGTGGATTTTGCGTTTGCTGGATGCCTGCGGCGCTACGAGCAACGATTTCTTCAAACGGATAATCCTGATGTTCGTAGGCAAGTAACAGACTGCGCTGAACCTCTTGTACAAAATCGGTATACACTAGCTCGGCACGAGGACGATTTCGAATCGGAAGGAAGTTGATAAAGACACCGACGATTCGCTCCAAATCGGGATGGTTTCGTCCAGCTACCAGTGAACCGACAACGAAATCCTCCTGAGACGTGTATTTCATCAACAACACGTAATAAGCCGACATCAGAACAGCATGGACAGTCACTTCGTTCTGCTTGGCAAATGCATGCAAATCACCGTACGTTGAATCATTAATGAAGAACGTATGGTGATCCCCCTGAAATGTCTTAACAGAAGGACGCGGGTAATCCAGTGGAAAAGACATGAGCGGGACTCGGTCACTAAAAGTGTCCACCCAGTATTTTTCCTGCTGATTCCACTGCTCACTACCCCGCTTCTGCCACTGCCAGTCGGCGTAGTCCTTGTATTGAATAGGCAGTGCAGGCAGCTCTTCACCCATATACAGCCTGGCAAAGTCCTCCATTAACACATTCAGTGAAATGCCATCCAAAATAATATGATGAGAGTTGAAGAGCAGATAATGCTGAGTAGCTGTGACCTCGACTAAGTAAACCTGAAGGAGAGGTGCTTTCGTCAAATCAAAGGATTGCCGGAAGTCTTCCATCAGTTCGTCCAATGTCCTGCCGTCGCTATGAATGGTTTGGATCTCAAATGGCACTTTGTCGCTGATGTACTGGTACACTTCTCCATCCTGTACCGCAAACGAAGTACGGAATGCTTCATGCCTTTGGATGATTTCCTTAAATACACGTTTCACTCGACTTACATCCAGATGACCGTTCACCGCGATTACACCCGACATGTTGTAGCTGGTGCTTTCGCCTTCGATCCCATGCATCACGAAAATTCGTTTCTGTGAGGAAGAAGCCCTGTATCTCTCGGCTTGACCGACCCGATCAATCGGCGCGTAGGATATCGGCTGTCTACCCCTGATGCGGTCCGCTAATTGTCGAATGGTCGGATTCTGGAATACATCCTTGATCGTAATGTCTGTTTTTCTTTCTTTTTGCAATCTGGTCACGAGTTGAGCAGCCTTCAGCGAGTGGCCTCCTAGCGAGAAAAAATGATCGTGCACGCTTATTTTTTCGATTGCCAAAAGCTCTCGCCATATTTGTGCCAATTGCTGCTCAAGTTCATCTGCCGGGGCCTCTTCCTTGCCCTTGCGATACTGTTTGTAATCCAGACGTTGCAAGGCAGTCTTGTCTACTTTTCCACTCTGTGTCCGAGGCAAGGCATCAAGATGGACGAAAAAGGCTGGTAGCATATAGTCAGGCAGATAAGTCAGCACTGCTTCACGCAGAACGTGTTCCTCAATGGGATGCATCGCAACCAAGCATGCAACCAGATAAGGATCGCGCTTTGACTCCTGAATGGCCACTACCGCTGCTTCCCGAACACCAGGCTGACGGCGCAGGACAGCTTCAATTTCCTCCAATTCAACACGGTTGCCGCGAATCTTGATCTGAAAATCCTTGCGCCCAAAATATTGCAGATGTCCTTCATCCGTCCAGCAAGCCAAGTCTCCTGTACGATAAAGTCTGCCATACGGGGTCAGTATATAGGACGCTCTGGTCTTTTCCTCATCAGCGATGTAACCTTCCGTTACGCCCATCCCGCCTACGTACATTTCCCCTATTACCCCTTTGGGCAACAGATGAAAATCTTGGTCGAGAAGAAAGACACGAACGTTGTAACTCGGATGTCCAATCGGAAGCGGGTTTTCAAAAGGCCCTTGTTGCGGTACACAATACCCTGATGCCGAAATACTATTTTCCGTTGGGCCATACAAGTTGTACATCTGAGCTTGAGGGAGCAAGGCTGCATGTCGTTCCACCAATGAAGAAGACAGCATCTCTCCTGTACACAACACTTTTTGAATCGAATCCAGCGAGCCATCAGCCGCGTGGTCAAGCAAAGCGTGATACATCGTAGGGACGACGAGTATCACGTTTGCTTGTTGGCTCTCGATGGCAGCCGCGAGCTTTTGCGGGGACTTGTTTTCGTGTCGTTGCAACAAGCAAAGGGTACCACCGCTGATCAGCGTGCAGAAAATCTCGACAACGGATGCGTCAAAAGTTAACGTGGCGATCTGCAACGTTCTCGTCTGCTCTTTGAACCCGACAAATTCAATGTGCCACCAAAGTGCGTTGATTAATTGATCATGCTTTACACGCACACCCTTTGGCGTACCTGTCGAACCAGAAGTAAAGATGGCATACGCCGTACTCGAAGGTGCCGCTTTTCGCTGTGGTGTTTGCGTTAATTCCTGTGCCCAGCATGCTTGTTCATCCAGACGAAACACCCTTGTTTGCAAGTCAGCGACGAGCTCCAGATAGCTGCCCTCAGTCACAATCAGAATAGGCTGAATCTGGCTTACAATCTGTTCGATTCGTGCTTTCGGCAAGTCTGGATCAAGCGGGACATAGTAACACCCAGCTTTGAGGATAGCCAGCAGTGCAATAATCATTTCAGGGGAACGATCACACATGATAACTATCGGTTTACCTGCATCTGTCACCTCCTTTTGCAGAGCCCAAGACAGGCGATTGGCTTGTTCTTGCAACTCCTTGTAGGTCACAGTCTGCTTTCCTTGTACAAGCGCAACTGCATCCGGTGTTTTTTCTGCCGCTTGATCAATCAACTCGTGCACACAGTAGTTACTCGGAACTGGCACGACCTTCATCTGTTCCTCAATCATCTCGTGCCGCTCATGATCACTGAGCAGGGTAAGATCACGAATCTCTTGATCCGGATCAGCCGCAATCTGCTCGAGAAGGCTCTGATAGTGAAGCGCTAGGCGTTCGATATCCTTCGCTTGAAACTTCCATGCCTGGTAGTTGACATGGACTGTCCATTCATCACCTGGAGTTACTTCTAGCACCATTGGATAATCCGTTGTTTCATGTGAAGTGATATTCTCCAGCTCGAAGTCAAGTTGCAATCCGGCCAGTGTCTTGTCGATTGGATAGTTTTGGAAAACGAACAAACTGTGCGCCAAAGGGGTTTGTGCGTCCATCTCAGAGCAGTTTTTCATCTCAACCGATGGCACGTACAAATGCGGAGCCATCTGGTGCTGTTCTTCCATCATGACACTCAGCAGATCTTTGACTGTTGTCGTTTCAGTCCGTTTGACCCGCAGTGGGTACGTCTTGATGAAGAGGCCGACAATTTCCTCTACTCCAGTGAGATGGGCAGGCCGTCCGGCGTATGCCACTTCAAATAGAGCATCCCGCGTATCGCCATATTTTTGCAGTAAAATACCCCAAGCGGCTTGCAACAGTGTACTGATTGTCACTCGGTTACGCCTGGATGTTTCCTCCAATGTCTCCGTAAGCGTTCGACTGAGCCGAAGATGATAGGAAGAATACCGCCGCTCTTCGTTACGATCCCGCATATATGGAAGCGGCGTAGGAGAGCTAATTCCTTGTAAGGAATCTTTCCAATGCGATAACGATTGTTCTATCGATGCTTCTTTGAGAAAACGCAGATATTCCTTGTATTTCGCCTTCTGTTTGATCGCAGGGGTCAGCCCCGAACATAATTGTCCATATGCTGTAAATATCTCTCTTAGGAGGATGCCGGAGCTCCATCCGTCCATGAGAATGTGATGAAATGACCATATGACTTCATAGCGATACAGCTCCATCCTTACTACTTGAATGCGAATGGTGTTGCCCAACTCAATCGTGAAAGGTGTTTGCTTGTCCTGTGACAACAAGGCAGACAGTTTTCTTTCACGCGTTCCAGATGGTAACTCGCTCCAATCGAAATAAGGAATCTCCAATGTCTTTTGCTTGAGAATGAGCTGGACAGGGGCTTGAAGCCCCTCCCAGCGAAAAACCGTACGAAGCATTTCATTGGCCTCAAATGCCATCAAAACAGCCTGCGTAAACAACTCCAGCTGAAACTTGCCACGAAGGGTTAGCCGATGCTGTTCGAAATACAGATTGGAATCCTTTTGGAGTCGGTAGTAAAACAGCATGCCCTCCTGCGTTGGACTTAACGGCAAAATGTCAGCTACATTGTTTTTGTCGATCTTGTTCATCACAATTTTCTCTCCTGACTCCCTTACCGAACCGCTTCACTCGGCAGGTTTTCCACGATCTCCCCATCTGCATTCACGTACGGCAAGCCATTGTGTTCGAATACATGGTCGAGGCAGTACATCTCTCCCTGTTTGTAGTCCAAAATCATCAGGTCTTCTGAACGAGTTGGGATTAATTCCTTCAACCGCTCTGGAAGATAGTCTGGTCCGACTGCTTGATGCCATTTCAAAACAATTTTTTCAGGACGCTCGGCTGTCGGATAAAAGCCACAAATCTCTAATTTTCCAAAGTCGTGTGAAGTAAGCAGTACCCCTTTTTTCTCCAAGCCACCCAGATTGCGCTTGGACTCGGCCACATTCCGGAACGCCTCGTCCAACGGAATGGCATACTGCTCGACTCCCCTGACTGGCATAAACACCGTCAAATAATACGAAATGATTCGATTATCCAGGAACTTGCGCTGCAAGTCGATCAACGTCTCGACAGAATCGTTAACACCACGAATGATGGCAGGCTGCCCGCGAATCTGTACACCGACGGATAGCAGCGCTTGCGTTGCTTGGATCGAAACGTCACTTATTTCTCCAGGATGGTTGAACTGGGAAATCACACTTACCTGCTTGCCGGGCGTCTGTCTTACTTGGTCAAAAAACGCGAGCAGCTCTCCATCAAGAAAACGAGCAGGATCATAGGCCAAAGCCTTGGTTGCAAAACGAACGAGTCGAATACTCTTCACACTCAATAGCGTGCTGATCAGCTTGATTAAGTCAGAGGTTTTACGGAAGGAAGCTGGATCTCCACCGGTAAAAAGGACATTATCGATGTACGGATGTGCCTCCAAATACTGCACAGCCCTTTCTGCTTTTTCCATAATATTGGTATATCCAATATCCTCATGGCGAATTTCATTCACTTTATAGCAGAACTGGCAGTTGGCAATACAAAAGTCGTCGATGTGAAGTAACAATGTCTTTTTGTACTTGTGTTGCAGGAAAGCTGTTTCATCCTGACGGTACGACTTGTTTCCATATGGATCAAAGCGGCCTTTATAGGGTTTCTCTCCTGGTGGCGGAAGCACGATATTGATCATCTGGGTACGATAAGGCTCTGATTGACTCGCAATCAACTCGGCATAATAGCGAGTCACCTTGAATGGCATATAAGACTGCTCCAGCAATGCACCGCGTTCTTCCTTTTCAGCTTCTGTAAAGCCGACAATTGTTGCGAACTCCTCAAATCCTTTTTTTCCCATTAACACCTTGACACTCAATGTAATCCCTCCCGTCATTTATGAAACACTCGTCATCTTTGTTTTCTCGGAAAACTCGGTCAAGCATGAGATTGAATTGTTAACCAAACAGCAAATCCAGCTCTTTTTGCGTCAATTCCACATCTTCAAAATCCGATGGAGTAAATTCAGGGTCCTCCTGACAGCAGCAATGATCAATGAGCTGCTCCAATTCATTGAAAAACAACGCAAGTAACTTCTCGATAGTCTCCTCGCGATACTTTCGCAAGCTGAACGTAACAGAAACCTGAAGTTCTCCTTGACGAATGAGAGCCGCCACGTCAAGTAGTGCTGTCAAATGATTACCCACCCCGGCATCAACCGCCAAGTTTCCTCCCATTAGTACCAGATCATCACTCAGTTGATTATCAACGGACCCTAGATAATTGAATCGAACATGGGACTTTTCCTCGGCCGCGAGTAGCTGAGGCTTTAGCCAGCCAAACCCAAGCCCCCCCATCGGAATCTGACGTAATTTCTCCTTTACTGCTTTTAGGTGATCAGTCCGATTCGATGGATTCGTTTCGAACAGAACAGGATACATACTGGTAAACCATCCTACTGTTCTAGTTACGTTCATCGTATGGATAGAAGACTCACGCCCATGCGACTCCATTACCAGCAAGAGACGCTTCCTATCAAACACATCAGACAATGTCCAGGTAAGTGCTGCAACCAATAGGTCTTGGGGACCCGTGTTGAACATTCGGTTGGCCGATGTCAACAGTCGCGACGTCATCTCGGCTGAAAGTGTGCGTGTAGATGTAGCGCTGTACTCTACCAAGTCTTCGCCAAAATCGTAGTCAGTCGGAAGTTTGTCTTCCGGGATGGAAAACATGTCCCAATAAGCTTTTTCTTTGCTTGCCTGATCTGACTGGTAAAAGGCGGAGACTTCCTTGATCCACGCTTGCATCGAATGTGTTTTATCCGGCAAGGCAATTGGCTCATTGCGTTTCAGACTAGCCAAGGCGCTCATCAAATCTTCCAGGAGAATCCGCCAAGAGACACCGTCCACAACAAGATGATGGGCCGTCAGAAACAATCGCTGAGGTCGATCGGGACCAAACTCAAAGAGACAACCGGTAAACAGCAAAGATTCTTCCAACTTGAAGCTAACAGCGCAAGCTCTCATCGCCTCAAGCATTCTGCTCTCCTGTTCCTCTTGCGGTACAGCAGAGAGGTCGATGTAAGATACTAACACTCGATTCGTCAGGTGGCGCTCATTGTAAAAGAGCTTCCCCTCTTTTGCCGAGTAATTGAGTCGCAAACAATCGTGATGGTTAACCAGTGCAGACAGACTTGCTTCAAACTCCTCCAGCGTTACTTTTTCCTTGCTTTCAAGGAGCAAAGACTGGTTCCAATGATCAGCATTGCGGAACTGTTGTGACAAAAACCAAGAAACGATGGGAGATGACGGCAGCTCGCCAGTACACGGCTCTTGTGAGATCTGTTCCACTCCCCAGCTCCAGTCACTTCTCGCTTTTAATTCTGCAATCGTGTCATAAATCAAGATGTCTCTTACCGGAATCTTGAGTCCTCGCTGATGCAATCGATAGGAAACCTGAATCGCCTTGATCGAATCCCCCCCTAGTTGGGAAAACGGGTCATGTAGACCAAATGGTGAACGACCAAGCACATCCTCATACACTTCAACCAATAGCTTGTCAAACTCGTCACGAGGACTGGTTTCATCCTCCGCACCTTTTCGCTCCATGATAGGTTCCGGAAGCTGTTTTCGATCTACCTTGCCATTTGAGGTCAGCGGAAACTGCTCAAGCTGCACGATTTGCGAAGGGATCATGTATGCGGGCAATCGACCTGCCAGTTCTTCGCGGAGCTCTTTTTCCCGGAAAGATGTTTCCGTGATCAAATAAGCACAAAGATATTTACGCCCCCACGTATCCAAGCGATCAATCACCACTGCCTCACGCACAGAAGAATGACCAAGGAGCTGCTGTTCAATTTCACCCAATTCAATGCGGTAACCATGAATTTTCACCTGATAGTCAGCCCGCCCCAAATACTCCATGACTCCATTGGGCCGATAGCGAACCAGATCGCCCGTCTTGTACATCACTTTACCTGGCTGAAATGGATCGGGTAGAAAACGCTCTTGCGTCAATTCCTCGCGGTTAAGATACCCCCGTGCCACACTATCTCCCGAGATGAATAGCTCTCCTGTCGATCCGATTGGGATTGGTTTCCCATATGAATCCAAAACGTAGAGCTGCACGTTACTGATCGGATGTCCAATCGGCACAGAACCTTCGACATCGATCTCTGGATCGTATTGATAGATCATGCACCCGACTACTGTCTCGGTAGGGCCATACTCATTGAGGATTTCGATTTGTCCGTTCCATTTGGCATGAATCGCCTCAGCCAGACTCACCTTCAAGTCCTCGCCGCCCACTATGACTCTCTTCACCGTGGTAGCAGGAAGCGCGATTTCCTGTAGCAAAAACAGATGGGCAGGTGTCAGCTTTACAACATGGGATCGTCCGTCGCTAAAGATGCGCGATAAGACAAACTCTGAATCGGAGTGCGGATAGATAACCATCCGATTTCCTTTTACCAACGGGCAGAAAATGGACGTAACTGTCAAATCAAATGCCAGTGAGGAATAGAAAGCAAACGCTTCTTCAGGACAAGAGAGATAGCGGTCTTTCGCCCACGAAATATAGTTGACGAGCCCCCGATGAGTAACCATGACTCCCTTCGGATTTCCTGTAGAGCCTGAAGTATAAATGACATAGGCTAAATCATCTGGCTGATTGACCGATTCCAGGATTGCGCCATCATTTAGATACAGGGACGAGTCACCAAGCTCCAGGATTTCTCTGGACCACGAAATATCCTCTGTCCGCGAAGTGTGACGAAGCAACAAGTCCGCTTTAGAATCAGACAGCAGATATTCAATGCGCTGAGAAGGGAGTTGAGGATCAATCGGAAGGTAAGCCCCGCCCGCTTTTAGGACGGCCAACAGCCCGATGATCATCTCTGGCGAATGATCTGCCAACAACGCCACAATTACGTCAGGGCCAACTCCTCGGTTTCGCAACGATTGAGCGAGTCGATTCACTTGATCATGCAGTTCCTGAAATGTCAGCGTACGCCCCTCTGACTCCAATGCCACCCCGTGTGGCGACCGTATTACTTGCTCTTCAAACAACTGGACAACTGTCTTCTCCCTAGGATAGGAAGCCGCTGTATCGTTCCACGTATGGAGTTGTAGTGCCAGCTCTTCGTCAGCTAGGAAGTTCAGATTGGAGAGCGGAACTTTTGGATTCGAAATCATCTGATTGAGCAGCCTTATGAGATGATCCGCTATTCGGTCAATATCCTCTCCCGTGTACTCGGCTATCTTATAGTCCAATTCCAGCGTCAATCGTTCATCTGTTGCCCATTCTCTGATAATCACTTGGAGCGAATACAATTGGTGACCGTTGTAAAACTCCTCATTGGTCACGGAGTACCCGCCGAGGGTGAAGGGCAGCTGCGTGCTGTAATAATTCACACAAATCTGAAACAGGCTGTCATAGCCATGTTTCTTCAGCTCTAACTCTTGAGCCAGCAAATCGTACGGATATTTCTGATGAAAAAAACAGGAGGTGAGTTCCCTGTTGACATATTTAACATAATCGAAGGCATCCATTTCCATCGGAACTGCCAGACGAAATGGCATAGTGCTGGTGAACATCCCGAATATTTTGCGCTCCACTTTTCCTGAACGGTTTAAAAGCGGAGTACCGATCACAATTTCTTCTTGCCTCGTACAGCGCTGAAGGTAAAGACTGACGAGAGCCACAAACAAGGAATTTAGCGAGCATTTCATCTGGTCTGCAAACTGGCGTATTCTTATCGAATCTTCCCGGTTAAATGCATAAACTTTGCGCTTGCCTTCGGTAGTATCTGTTGCCTTTTGTAATGTCGTAATCACAGGCAAGCTCTGAAACTTGTCCCGCCAGTACCGCTTGTCCTTTTCAAATCTCTCAGACAGAGAATAGGCATGCTCCCTTTCGACAAAAGCTTGATAAGGGTGTTCATCTCCAACATGAACGGTACCGCCAGCCAGCAACGTGTCATAATAGTGAGCAATTTGCTCTGTCATGATTGAGATGGACCAACCATCAGCAATCAAATGGTGCAGCTTTACAAAATACCCTGCTTCTTCCTCACTCAGTTGAATCAGACAAAAGTAGAACAGAGGCTCTTGTCCGATCGAAAATGGCTTTGCAAACAAAGCTTGCAGGAATTGTCTGCACCGATCAGGGGCATTCGGTTCCTGGCTGAAATCAAACACCTGCAATGGCTGCGGTTCATACTCTCCAACAAACTGAAGGACTGTCTCTTCCTCTCGATAGTTGAGTCGCAAAGCATCGTTCTTTTGAATGAACAGGTGAATGGCCGCTTCCAATACATCCAGTTTTACCTTTCCTTGAATCCGCACCACCCCACCTAACGTATGGATAGGAAGCTGTGGATGCAATTTTTCCGTATACCAGATACGCTTTTGTGGATGACTTAAAGGGTATCCGACCTTCGATTGCTTCTTATCCTGGCGCAATGCATATCCCCCCTTTCGGAATTGTGCAGATGTAATCACAACTCGTGCATGGTAAAAAATATTCTTGATGACAAATACTTCCATCACCAACTATATAGATGTATCTTCTATAGTGTCAAATGAATTTTCCATAAAATGTTATTTATGAAAATTTAATGAATTCTATTTCTCCCCCCTTTCTCGAGCGTTGCTTAGAACAGAAAAAAATTTATGAACTCTATTGATTTTGGCTGTCTTTTCACGTAGGATGAATGTAATATATTGGTAAAAACAAGCACCCGGAAGGATGAATGTGATTAGATGTCTGTGACACTTCGTGAAGTAACTTTGGAAAACTGGGAAGAGTGTATTGAACTGGAGCCTACTCCCGAACAGAGCGAGTTTGTTGCCCCGAACCTCTACTCCATCGCTGAATCAAAGTTTCAAACTACATTTGTTCCTTTGGCCATATACCATGATGACACAATGGTTGGCTTTGTCATGTATGGGCTTGACCCTGACGATGGCAACTACTGGATTTACAGACTCTTAATTGATGCGAAGTACCAACGACTAGGCTACGGACGTGCTGCGATTGCGCAAGTTATTGATATCCTGAAAGCAAAGGAAGATTGTCAAAAAATTGTCATTGGTTATGCCCCGGCAAACGTCGCAGCTGAAAACCTTTACGCTTCACTCGGATTCCAAAAAAATGGTATGGTTCTGTTTGGCGAGACGATTGCCGAATTGAACTTTTAAGCGAATTTTCGTTACCCAAAAATGAAACAGCGGCGACCTAAGACATGAATATCAAGTCTTAGGTCGCCGCTGTTTGAATTATTTTCCCGTAAATTAAAAAAGCACACCTCCCATGTATCTGTAAACAACATGGTTAGTGTGCATTCGTTTTTGATATGGTGCCGGTGAAGGGACTTGAACCCCCACGGTTTCCCTCACGATTTTGAGTCGCGCGCGTCTGCCATTCCGCCACACCGGCAAGTAAAACTATGAATACAATAGCACATCATCGATATAAAATCAATGGTGGGGAGAGACGGATTCGAACCGCCGAACCCGGAGGGAGCAGATTTACAGTCTGCCGTGTTTAGCCACTTCACTATCTCCCCACAATATGTGCTGTCGATCTTCTGTGTCTACTATCTTCAAGCAGAAGCGACATTTATTAATCTATCATGAACTTCGTTTGACGTCAATATATTCATTTAGATTGACTCTCTTTTTTTGCCAAGATCTCCTGTGCCCACTCGTGAAAAACGCGCAGGGCTTCGTCTACTTCTTGATAGGTTGCTTCTCCCTCACAGGAGTATTCTGGGAAGTCTAATATGCGGTTTTTGCGAATCTTCACTTGCCCTTCTTCGCATTTTATTTCCAAGAAGTAGGGAACAGCTTCATCTATCCCATAACTGTTTTCTAAAAACTCGTAGGTACGTACCCACTCCAAAATTCGAACTTCCGATGCTTTTAAGCGAAGCACCTGCTCCAAAGACATGATCGTTTCATTCCCGTAGTAATACATGTTATTCAGCCCTTCTGCATGAAAATGGACGGAGCCGTGACTCCGCCCTGTTATTGATGTGATAGATTAGATCGAGGAAAGCAGCTCTCTCAGTTCTTTGACAATCACTTGCTGGTAGCCAGTGCCATCTCCATACTGCTCGAGCATTTCGGCACGCGCCACTTTGATTTTGTCTTCATATTCTGGTGCGTTTCGGTCCGGGTTTTGTTGTTTGAATGCCGTCATGACAGCTTGGACATGCTTTGGTCTTGGACCCCATTTGGCAAGAACATGTCCACCCGTGTCCGCGAAGATAACAACAGGGATCGCCCGACCGCCCATAGTAAGAAACTCATCCATGAGATCGAGGTGCTCTTCCATTACCATAATTTCCACTGGCATGTCTGTTTCTTTCAGGGCATGCAAGACGACTGGCAAGTTGCGAACGACGTCGCCACACCAGTCCGCAGCCAAAATCAAGCATCTAAGGTCATCACGATGCTGGAGAGAGGCAAAAAACGCACGGTCTTGTTCATCCTCCCATGAAAATGCATCCGACCAGTTTTGGTATGTATCCTGATTTTTCGTCATGCTTTCCACAAACGCTTGTGGCTTGAGCCCCGTACGGAATTTATGTGCTACATTTGCCCCCATCTTTTCTCCTCCTTTTGTATCGCTCGCCTATTCTTGGTTTTTATGCGCTACTTCGTTTGCTTCCTTTTCTTGATTAGCCAACTCCATCATTTTTTGCAACAAGATGTGCTGCGGCATGTGCATGAGACGCTCCAAGGGTACCTGAAGCGCTTCCGCCAGCTTGACAGCCGTCTCCGGTGATATTTGTAATGGACGCATGTCATTTTTGCTCCTTTCCCTTGCTTTCATCAGTCTCTTCAGTATAATACACAGCCGTTAAACCTGCCAGCAAACAAGCCTGGCACTGGGTAGCCTTGGAACTTTGTAGCATGTTGGCTCTAGTGATCTCCTTCTTTCACATGTACTCCGGCTACATTCTTAATGAAAATTTAAAAAAGAGCCACCGGTAGGCAGCTCCAAAATAGAGTCTGGCAGTGGCTCCCTTCTCACTGCACGCGGAGCGCTATCTCTCGTGAACAGAATATTCCGCACATGGAAAGGACGGACTATGGCTTCTGCCTTGTGAGAATGCACGGTACACCAAAGCCGATCGCACCGGGCCGAGACATCTGTTCCAGATATGCCAATCCTCGCGCGCATTGCTGCTTGCAAATTTGACATGTATGGGACGTTACGATTTTCAGCTGCATTTGATTCGGGTGCTGCCGCGTGTCCTTCTTCTTGATCTTTTTACCCTTGGCCATCCGTTTGCCTCCCTTTGCCCTAGATCACTCCAGTCTATGAAGGAGAACAGCCCCGCTCTTTAGGCAAGCATACAAAATCAAGATATGTACCTGCAAAATGGGCCTTGTCATACGTGTCAATACATAGAAAAAGCCGCGGGAGAATTCTACCCCAGCGACTTACATGTCTTCATTATGGTTTTGGACTTAACAACTGGCGCAGTTCCAGCTCTAGTGTAGGAGCATCTACCATGCCAATTATCTTCTTTCGTACGATCCCATCCGCGTCAATCAAGTAAGTAGTCGGGAATGCCAACACCTTGTAACGGTTCGACACAGTTCCAGCTACGTCCATCGGTATCGGAAATGTCAGCTTGTAGTTGGTGACGAAGGCCATGGCTGCTTCCGGGCTGTCATTGCTCGTAACGTTCACACCATACAGATCAACCTGTCCGCCATATTTTTCATAGACTTTTTGTAAATCAGGTGCCTCCATCTTGCATGGTCCACACCACGAAGCCCAAAAATTCAAGACCAATGGTTTGGCCCTTTTTCCTTCTACCTTGTACGTCTGCTGGTCCAATCCGGTCAGTGTAAAATGAGGAGCCGCAAAGCCAACTTCCGGTTTTTGAACCTCTGCTACGATTGCGGCTGTTTCTTGAGGCTTTTCCCAAACAGCAAGTCCGACCCCCAACAATACGATCACCGCGAGCAACAACTTTTTCATTTTGTCACCTCTGCCCTACTGAGTTAGAATCCCGTAAAGCCTCCGTACATTTGAATGAGAACGCGTGTAATATCCGTCAGTTTATCTGTATACAGAAGAACACCGAACAAAATCATAATGGCTCCTCCGATTTTCATAAACAGGTCGGAATACTTCACAATCGCTTTCACCTTACTGATGAAGAACGTCATGACAAAAAATGGAATGGCGAAACCGAGTGTATACGCCAATGTGTAAGCCAAGGCGCTTGAAGGATTGGATACGCCCATGACGATAATGCCTGAAAGAATAGGTCCCACACAAGGTGTCCATCCAGCCGCATACGTCATTCCCACCAGTATGGACCCAGTATACCCCAATGGCCTCGATTTTAAATCGATTTTAAAAGAACGCATCATCCAATCCATTTTAAACACGCCAAGCATAACCAAACCAATAACAGCAAGCAAAATACCGCCTAGTTGACGAATCAAGTCCTGCTGGTCAGTGAACAAGCTTCCGATCCAAGATGTAGACAACCCCAGCGCAATGAAAATGATCGAAAACCCGACAATGAAGAAAAAGGTATGCAAGAAGGCTTCCTTGCGAAAAACCGCTCTCCCTTTCTTTACTTCATCAATTGTAACCCCAGTTATGTAAGACAAAAAGGACGGATAAAGCGGCAGGCAGCAAGGGGAAATAAACGAGAGAAAACCTGCTGCAAAAGCCAAAAACACAGTAATATCGCCAGTCATATGTACCTCCGGTGGGTATTTTTTCCACTATCTTCTCATTGTATCGAATCTTTTCCCCCTTCAAAAGTAGCAATGACACTTTGTCTTAAATCCGTGACATTTTACTTTAGATAATAGCTCATTCAGATCACCTTCACGAATACTTCCATTGTACACAAAAAAAAGAGGCGGATGTACTCCGCCCCTTCCAGCTATTCTCTTCTTATTGAATAGTAACTTTGCCGCCATCTTGAAGCAGTGTTTGCCCTTTTACCACGATCTTATCGCCGGCAGACAAGCCTGTCAAAATTTCGATCTGATCACTGGAGGATTTGCCTGTAGTGACCTCGACTTGTTTTGCAATGTCACCTTCCAGCTTGAATACATACTGCTTACCATCGCGATCAAAAACGGCACCGCGCGTTACAACGATTGATTTTGCTCCACTTTCCCCAACCGATGGGAAGGTTACGTTCACAACCATATCGGACTTCAGCTCATTGGATGGGTTTGGAATCGTAATCTCCACTGGGTATGCCTTCAGCTGTGTATCCATGACTGGACTCATCGCCGTTACCTTGGCATCAATTGTTTTTCCAGTCGATTGTACGTTTACTTTTACGACCGTTCCTACTTTTACTTTTGTAATATCTGCTTCTGACAGATTTGCTTTTACCAGAAGTGGGTTCGTGTTAACGACAACCACAACCGGTTGCTGACCTGTCATTTGACCAACTGCGCCGTTTACGCTGGAAATATAACCATTGATCGGAGACGTCACAGTCGCGTTCGCCAATTGCTCACGAGCATTTTGCAGACTTACTTGTGCTTGCTGCACAGATGCTTCGGACACTTGCACACTTGTTTTTTGCCCAGCAGATTGCAATGCCTGCTGCGCGTTATCATAAGAAGTCTGTGCCGTTGTCAGTTGGGAGTTTGCCTGTTCCATCTGCTGTGCGGAGATCGCTCCTTGTGAAAAGAGCTGTTGCATCCGCTGCTGGTTTACTTTTGCATCCTGAAGGGCAGTTTCTGCCTGCTTCAGGCTATTTTTTGCTTGAACCAAGCCTTGATCAGAGCTGCTGCCTGCTTGGTTTAAGCTGGCTTTTGATACGTTGTAGGCTGCTTCTGCTTGCTTGACACTGTTCACCAGATCTTTTTCATCGAGCTTAAACAATACTTGACCTTTTGTCACGTATTGGCCCAGTTTCACTGGCAGGGAAGAAATTTTCCCACCCATTTTCGGGGAGACTTGGACTTCCTCACTCGGCGCCAGCTTTGCCGTGAGACCAGAATCTGATACTACTGTGCCCGTAGCAACCGTTTCAACCTGTACAGGGGTTGCCGCTTCCACCGTTTCCGTAGGCGGCGTTTCTGCTTGCGGGCTGGAGCACCCTGCCACTAGCGTGATGGCCAGCAATGCCAAAATGACGGGTTTTTTACTTAGTTTCATGTATGTCCCTCCTCTTCCCACAAACGTCTTACGATTCCAAAGCGGGATTGATTTTCTTTTGTTTCTTTTCAAGCTTCTTTTCCAGTTTCAACTTGCGCTTCAAGCGTCTCTTTTTCCCTGCATCATCAAACCAAGAAGCAACGACAGGAACCAGAACCAGGGTAATCAATGTAGAGAATCCAAGACCGAAAATAACCGTCACGGCCATTGGTGCGTTCGTCTCAGAACCGGCACCGCCAGAGAATGCGAGCGGTCCAATCGCCAGAATGGTGGTGAGTGTCGTCATCAAAATCGGACGAAGACGAATCGGCCCAGCGTGCAGGATCGCATCATACAGCTCCATACCTTTTGCACGCAGTTGGTTCACGTAGTCGATCAATACAATCGCGTTGTTCACGACCAGACCGATCAACAAGATGTACCCGATCAAAACCCCAACGCTGATCGTTGTGCCTGTCGCCAATAGTCCAAGCAGAACGCCTGTAACGGTTGGCGGCACGGAAAACATGATGATAAATGGAGTGTATAACGATTCAAACTGCGCTGCCATTACCATATAAAGCAACACGACTGACAGTACAATCGCGAGAGCAAGGCTACCGAATGATTCCATCATTTCTTCACTTTGCCCGCCAAAATCGACTGTGTAACCATCCGGGAGATTCAGCTTCGCAATTTTCTCTTGCACTTCCCGTGTAACAGAGCTCAGGTCACGCCCTGCCAAATCACTCGTTACTTGAACTTCACGGCTTGAGTCGGCACGGTTAATCGACACTGGCACATCTACCTTACTGATAGTCGCAACCGAGGTGAGTGCGATCTGTGCCCCACCAGGAGCAGAAATTCGCATATTGTTCAAGAAGTTGATATCTTCCTGATACGTTTTCGGCAGCTTCAGGTTGACGTCAATCTCATCATCACCCGTGCGATAGTACGTTACGGTTTGACCTTGGAAGGAAGTGCGAACACTGGAGAGAATTTGTCCTGTCGTCAATCCGTACAGGCTCGCTTTCTCAGCATCGATCTTCACTTCCAGCTCTTGTCTTGATTCTTCCAAGCTGGTTGTTACGTTACTCGTACCAGGTACCTTCTCAATTTCACCTTTAATGATACCACTGATGTCTTTCAGTACGGTCAAGTCATCCCCTCTAACCTTCAGTTGAATGGGGGAACCAGTAGACATACCGGATGGTGCGCTTACCTTAATTTCCGGTCCAGCAATATGCTTCAGTTTTTCCTGGAGATCCATCACAATTTCATTGGAGGAACGAGTTCGCTGCTTGAGGTCTACAAGCATCAGGGTGATCGTTCCTTGATTGGAAGACAAGGTACTAGCGATTGGTGAAACATTGCTACCAACCGAAGTCGCAACAATATCTTTCTCCGGAATAGTGTTGACAATTTCTTCTACTTGTTTCGTTACTTTTTCTGTTTCAGCCAGAACAGTACCATTCGGCATTTTGATGGAGATATTCACCTGACCCTGGTCCATGGCCGGGATAAACTCTGCCCCGATCATCGGCGTTAATGCGAGAGAGCCCACCATCAGGACAACCGAAGAAATCATGACTGTTTTACGATGGCCCAATGACCATTTTAACAATCCTTGGTAGCCTTTTTCTACTTTGCTAAATCCAATGTTGAACCAAGTAACTGGATTAATTCCACGATAGTTCTCATGATGCGTATGCGACGGAATTTTGTTTAAAATTCTCGAACTCAGCATCGGCACGAGCAAAATAGAGAATACAAGCGCTGCAATATGTGAGTAAACAACCGTCAATGCAAGTGGTCCAAACAACTCAGAAGCAATACCTTCCGTGAGGGCAATCGGCAAGAATACGCAAATTTGCGCCAAAGCCGAAGCCATTACTGCCGTACCTACTTCTTTGGAACCATCCAATGCGGCTTCCATCATACCTTTTCCCTGTTCTCGATGACGGAAAACATTCTCGAGCATAACAACCGCAAAGTCAATCAATGATCCCAATCCCAATGTCAAACCAGAAAGGGAGATCAGGTTGATCGTCTGTCCAGACATGTACATCAGCAAGAACGTAGCAACGATCGATACAGGGAGAACGATGACCGCAATTACCATGGATCGCAAGCTGCCCAAGAAGAAGAACAGCAAGATCATACCGATACCGCCACCCAACAGGGCATGTTCAGCGGTCGTGTAAACAGAATCCTTGATGTAAGTGGATGTATCCAGAGTCGTAATGATTTTTACGCCTTCTGGCAGCTCGCTTTTGATTTTCTCCAGCTCAGCTTTTACATCATCTGCTACCTCAATGGTGTTTCCGCCAGAAGCTTTTGTCACTTTAATACCCAAGCTTGGTGTTCCATTGACGTAGCTCAATTGTGTTACATCTTGATGCGTGTCTTTTACTTCGGCAATATCGCTTAGCCTGATGGAGTTTCCTCCAACAGAGATTGGTGTCAGCGCGATTTGTTCGACATCGGCAAACTCACCTTGTACACGGATGTTGAGCTTGGCATCACCCTCGCGTACCGCTCCACCAGAACCTGACAAGTTGCTGCCCTGTAGAGCTTGCTGAACTTGGTCAAGTGACAATCCATATGCCGCCAGTTTGGCTGGGTCGACTGTAACATCGATGATCCGGCTTTGTCCGCCGCTGATGGAAGCAGATGCGACCCCATCAATACGCTCCAGGCGTGATTGGATCATATCCTCTGCCATCTTTTTCAATTTGTTGATATCTTGCTCACCCGTCACCGCAAACTCAATAATCGGTGTACTGTTCGGGTCAATGCGCAGTACGCGTGGCGCTCTAGCTGAGTCAGGCAAAGAGCCACGAACCTGATCTACCTTCTCCCGCATGTCGAGAGTCGCCTGATCAAGGTCTGTCCCCCAGTTAAACATGAGAATAACCTGCGAAGCGCCTTCCATCGATACCGATTGTATATTATCTAAATCGGATACCGTTGCAAGTGCGTCTTCGATCGGCTTCGTTACCAGTTTTTCTACCTCACTCGGAGATCCGCCATCAACAGATGTAACCACGACAGCAACCGGGAAGTTAAGATCCGGCATGAGATCAATCGCCAAGCGAGGCAGTGAGACGAAACCAAAAATCAGCATGGCCAGAGTCAACATGATCATGGTGACCGGGCGTTTAATCGATAGTTCAGAAAGATTCAATCCACTCACCTCTTCTTTATATATCTGCTAATTTTTGTGAGAAATAGTTCGCATAACGAAATGAATAAGATGAAACTCACAGTAACATTTCGTTTAACGAAATATAAAGGGGTGAAACCATTTTTAAACGGTTTGTGAATTTCCCCATTTCACATCTTGCTGTTGGTATACACGCTCTGTCAGTGACACCCACACAACTCGTCGATCTGCTTGGTCTCGGAACCTGCGTACCAGGTTTTCCTGCTCCAACCGGTTAATAAGACCGGAAGTTGTGCTGTATGAAAGACCGACAGTCTTACTTATGTCCCCCATCGTTTTTGGCCCGTTTCCAAGCTGCTCTAGAATCAAGACCTGTTGCCAGGTTACATCACTTGTATCCAGTTCTTGCTCAGAAATCGTGGTAAACAAAACACTGGCTTCTTGCAGGAGTTTTGCCAACTGAATCAGTTCTTTCATAAGAACCTCCCTTGCCATCCTTACTTAACCACTTCACACCCATACTAATCGTTTATTTCCCAAAAATAATTCTACTGAAATGTATATGTAGTGAAGTCTACCCAGGGGTAGATTTCTGACAAGGATTTATCTATCTGGAGATAGACGACAACGCATGCTAGAATGAAGTTAAGTGATTATCCGGCAGAGAAAGAAGGACTTCTCATTGTTGAAGATAATGATGAAAGCCATACAAAAACGTTTACTGATCATGTGGTTTTCCATCTTAATTGTATTAGCTTTGCTTCCTGATTCATTTAAAAGGGAAACTCCGTTGCAATTTTCCCTTACCATTGTACTATTTATTTGTTACCTTGTGGTATTTTGGACTTCCAAGAAAAAATGGAAGCCTTTCCAATTCGAATTAGTGACAGTTGTGCTTGGGATCGTTTCCATACTAAAGTCCCTCATCTTGGGGGGAGAGGGTTTCGGCTTGATGCTCCCACTCGCTGTTTTTATCGGTTTTCACGTTCATGGACGCCGTGCGTTGGCTTATGCTACTTTTTTTGGTACGTGTAGTACGCTTTTTTTATATTTTGAAGAAAACCTGAAATTCACGCACATTATCTCTTATATTCTTACGTATGTGGGGTGCTATATCGGCGCACGTGGCTATCGGATTCAAACAGAAGCATATGAAACCAACCAACAGCACCTGGAGCAGCTGCAAAAAGCTCATACAGAGTTGCAAGAGGCACACTTACAACTTCAAGAAGCGGCGCTCCATTCCCTTCAAGTAGCGGTTCTTGAGGAACGAACGAGAATTGCCCGTGATATCCACGATGCATTGGGTCACAGTTTGACTTCACTCATTGTCCAGCTGCATGCCCTGAAGTATATGTTGCAGGATGGACCTGACAACGCCCAAGAAGCCGTGCGCAACATGCTCGGTGTTGCCAAGCAAAGTCTGGAGGATATTCGCACGTCTGTCCATACTCTGGCTTTGGATAAAACCTCCTTGGGGCTTACGCCTCTGCGAGCACTATTGTCTCAGGCTCAAAAGCATACAGGAATAAAGATGGAGCTAATATGCTCCGATCTGGACGTCCCGCTCTCTCAGGAAATGACGATAACGTTTTATCGAATTTTGCAAGAAGCGATTACCAATTCCCTACGTCATTCTGATGCAAAAGAAATTCTCGTCATCATCGAACAAAAGAAGGACATCCTTTTGTTGTCCATCCGAGACGATGGAAGCATCACGAGTGACCAAAAAATCAAACCTGGCTTTGGCCTAACTGGCATATCTGAACGGATTCAATTATTAAACGGAACTCTCGCGTATCGCATTCGAGAGCCCCACGGATTCCAACTCGATTTCAGCTTTCCGATTCGCCAGACTGAACCTGAAAGGAGCATGCGAACATGACCGGTAAACAAAAAGAAGGAGCCATTCGCGTGGTCCTAGTAGATGACCAAACCATGATTCGCCAAGGGTTAGGTTATGTCATTCAAATGCAATCTGATATGGAAGTAATTGGGGAAGCTTCTGATGGCGTAGAAGCTGTCGAACTGATTGGCGCCCTTGCACCCGACGTCGTTTTGATGGATGTTCAAATGCCCAACAAGTCGGGTATTGAGGCCACAAGAGAAATCATGCAGCAGCATCCTCGCACGAAGGTATTGATTCTTACCACTTTTGACAATCACAATTATGTGGTGGAAGGAATTCGTGCTGGAGCCGTTGGCTATATGCTAAAGGATGCTGACTCTCAGGAAATGCTTGATCTAATACGCAGAGCACACCAGGGAGAAGCCCTCTTCCATACCGTTACCGCTGCAAAAGCCCTTGCCGAAGCTCTGCAAGGTCAACGTGAGACACCTGATTCGACTACCACCTCCCCATCAGTCTTGCTAGATGAGCTCACGGATCGAGAGCTGGATGTACTTCAACAGATCGCAGACGGCTATCGAAATGATCAGATTGCGCAAAACTTGTTCATATCCGAAGGCACTGTAAAAACGCACGTGCATCGGATCTTGCAAAAAATGGGCGTCGAGGATCGTACCCAGGCAGTGGCAAAAGCTCTGCGGCACAAAATCGTGAAATAAATCAGACAGTTTTAGGCAGGAGGATTAAGTGGAATCAAGTTTCCATCCTCCTGCTTTATGCTGATGAAAACCTCTTCGCCCAGCTGTGCGCTGGACATCGCTTCAAATACGGCAGCAGCCGCTTTCTTCGCATCGATCACCCGGCAAATCACTGCCAACGTCCTCTCACTGTCTTCCCCACCGTCGCTGTGACCGTTTCCTGTCTTTCCCAAGCATTCGTCCAACAGCTGTTCAATCAAATAGCGCAGTTCAATCTCTGATTCACACAAATGGGGAAAGCGAATGATCATTGGGTGGAAATCGTTCTCTTTCATAACTTGATATCCTTGTTCTTTCATCTCTTCTGCCCAGCTCTGAAAAACCTCATCAGGCCTTCCCTCGATCTGCTCCGCTACTACAGCAAAATAGTCGCCAATTTCCCCTACATTTCCGTAATGAACGGTATAAAGGTGCTCTGATTCCTCATACCAAACCTCCCAGTAGCTCCACCTCGTTTCGTTTTTTTTCAGCATCCGAATCACCGTTGTTCAACTCCGTTCAAATTGTAACCGTTTTGTAAATTATTCCACTGATCGACAGACCTTGACAACAGCTTACAAAAAGATTGATTCGAAAGACTTGCAACTTTTTCGAGAATAGGACTATTCACTCATTCGAACATAAAAAAAGACGGATATTCGATCCGTCTACAGTCACATTCCCTATTGTATTTTTTAGGAAATGGAAAGAGGTAAACGAATCTCAAAGCGGGCTCCTTTCAGTTTCGGAGAGTTTTCCGCATAGAGTTCGCCACCGTGATCCGCGATGATGCGTTGTGTCGTAGACAAACCCAACCCCGTTCCTTCTTGTTTGGTCGTATAAAAAGGAACGAACAAATTTTGCAGGCAAGAATCTGACAGACCAGGTCCGTTGTCTTCCACAACAATGATTACTTGATTGAGAGATGAGTATACTTTCACATGAACGAGGTTGCCTTGGGTCATCAATGCTTCAAGCGCATTTTTCAAGATGTTCAGGATGGCTTGCTTGATTCGTGAACGATGACCAAACACATGCCACTCGCCTTGTGCAATGTCCAGCTCCAGCTTGATTCCTCTTCGATTTGCTTCTGGCTCCAGTAAACGAATGACGCCATATAATTCGTCCATCACTAAGAAACGTTCCGATACGATTTTATCATCCCTGTACCGGGCCAAAACAAGGACATCGTTCAATAGCCCATCAATGCGTTCAATTTCCGTTAAGATAACAGAAAAATAAGATTCACTGCGATTTGCTTCTCCTTGCTCCCTCAACAACTGGATGAAGCCCTTGATGGCTGTCAGTGGATTGCGAATCTCATGTGCCATCCCAGCAGCAAGTTGTCCAACTGCTGCCAGCGCTTCACGCTTGCTCAATTCTTCTTCGTACTTTTTGCTTTCCGTAACATTCCGAAGAACGGCGATTGCTCCCCACATCTCTGTGCCGTAATAAATGGGACTCGTACTCACTGTCGTCCATTTGCCTCTGTATTCCGCAACATAATGGCCAGACTGCCCGCGTTCAATCACCCACTGGACAAAACGCTCGCTTACATGAGGACGAAGGGCATGATCAATGTTTTGACCAATGAGTTGATCCCGATCTACGCCAAATAAATGACAGACAGCGTAATTCGCTTCAATGACCCTGAACTGGCGGTCGATCATCAAGACGGCAATGTCACTGGACTGCAAAACCAATTGGACAAGCTCCTGTTCAGCGAGCATTGTAACATCTTCTCCTTTAGCCGAACTTGTAAGAGAAGATGCTGTTTTCTCAACCGGAAATTGATGTGAGTTTTTGTTGAAGACATCGTCCATTTGATGCAAAATATAGTCCATCGATTGATAGAGACGAATCTGTGCCTGTAAAAGCTCTACTCGCTCCATATCCGTCGAGGCAAGAGAAAATGCGTTGTTATTCATTTCTTCAATAATAACGTCTCGACACTTGCGCAGAAATTGCTGCATATACGTAAGGTTCATTCCGACCAACGAAAATTTGTACGCAATTTCACTCCATTCTCGCTCGAATGCATACGTGTCGACTACTTTTACTACTTCAATCCATTTCGTGATTTGTTGAACAAACAAAGCCTCTGTATTTTCGCGGTCTTCTAGAAGCAAAGCAGAGTAATGATGATCTGAAAGAAAGGAAAACGTCTTGGCCACCGCCGCAGGGACCAAATGAGTAAGATACTTACTTATTCGATTTTTCAAAACACTCTGGCTCCTTTTCTCCGTGCTTCATTGAGGCTATTTTTCCAAGTATGTATAGGCTCTATTATGGACGTAAATGAGACAAGATGTAAAGCGGCTTGATGATATCCTGGTGCAGGGAATGACACCATCCAATCAGGTTCTCTTCTTATCCTTACAGACAAACAATCTCGGCTAGCATCCTATGATCACGCGCTTTTTATCTCCTTTTTCGGACACCCTCACCTCCTGAACGTGTTTGACTGAAACCGCTTTCCCAACATTTTCTATCATATCACGATCGAGCATAAAAAGGTCAAGGATGTTTATTATTCAACCATCCAAAAAGCATTTGCCCCCGTAGAGACAAATGCTTTCACTTTATGAATGGGCTTTGACAGCGTAGTTGCGCAAATCCGATTTAACCGGACTATTAGGGTTGGTTCCTGTATGCGCGCGCTTGAAAGCCTCGCTTTCTGTCCAATTTTTAAACGATTCTTCATCTGTCCATTTCGTAAAGACGATGTATTCGTCACCTTCCGTAGGTGCCAGGAAAAGGAACTCCAAAAAACCAGGAACCTCCTTCATCCGTTCTCCTCCATTACCAAATGCACGTTCCAAATGGGATTGGTAGTCTGCTGGTACAGTCAGTCTGTTCATGGATACATACATGATGGTCACACGTCCTTTTCATTGGGTTTATCTACCATCTCCCATTATACTACTACTTTGCCGAAAAACCTAAAAACCGCAAACGCTATTCGCGCCTGCGGTTAATTTGTTGCTCGAGCATGATATCCATCAAAAGTGTATCCTGCAACGGATCTTTCGGGTCTACCGTCAGCAGGGCAGCGACAGCAGCCATCGCACATCGAACGGATTGGTAGGAATAAAAGGCATCTCGCTCCGATTCGCTGAACAAAGATATATCCGATCGCTCTTGAGGCGGGTAAGGGAAGTCTGTCTCGACACCAGCACGATCCAGAACTATGAGTGCCTGTTTAATCGCAATCAATGCCGCGCTGACACTAATGCCGTATTCTTGGCGTAGATCTTCCCACACCTGAAAAGCTGATTTTTCTACCCTTTCCTGATTAGGGCGCGTAATGATTCCTGTTTTGCGCCCTTCTTTCAATAACCAATCCACAAAAATATCGTTACGTGGAGGAAAAGCGTATACTTGCAGCTTCATTTCCAATTCTGTCGGGTTATCCTTGGCAAAACGCGCGTGAGCCAACGACATTTCGTAACGCCGAGATGGATGCCCAGGAACCGTGACAAAGACTGTATCTTGTCGCACGGCTGCGATTTGCAGCTTGGTTCGCGCTGGTATCCTCCCTTGAGGCGCCTTTTCCCTGCGAATATTACCAGGAACCAATTCTACTCCGAATTGATGGTACTCCAGCGGTGAATCTATCCAGGGAATGGGCTCTCTCGTCTGTATTTCGTATAGTCCGTTAAACGTCACCCATTCGCCCGGGCGGCGCTGGCTGCGAACCAAAACAGCATGAATTTCCTTCTCTGGTGGCAATTCCGTATCTTGATCCTCCTGTGGAGGATGCATTCGCTTGTGTTCGATAAGAATACAGTCGGTCATGAGCAATCGCTCGAGCAATTCCCGCTTGCTCACCCATTCATATCCGATGCGGTAAATCCGATTTTTCATCGGCTTCACCTCCTTTTGTTGGCCATTATTGCATCACTGGTTTGTTTCTATTACCCTACCATATGTAATCGTCGCCTTGTCCGTGCTAACGGGATCGTACAATCCGCTGAAGCGCTTGCGATGCTTCTTCAGGTGATTCGGCCTGGCTGATCGCACTGATAATCGCGACCCCATCCGCTCCAACAGCAAGCACTTCAGCAGCATTTTCCAGTGTAATGCCACCAATCCCGACGATAGGCAAATCATTCCCGACTGCCTTACGGATCTCCGCTAGCCCCGCTGGTCCGATAGGCTCTCCAGCATCTGCCTTGGAACGTGTCGCGAACATCGCCCCTACACCGATACAATCGACGCCACCGTTTTGGGCAGCGAGCGCCTCATCGACCGTACCTGCAGAAACACCGATGTACATCTCGGAACCAACTTTGGCTCTTACATCTGCCAACGCCATGTCATCTTGCCCGACATGGACGCCATCTGCCTGCAAGCGAATCGCCAGATCCACATCGTCATTCACAAAAAATAAAGTGTCATGGTCACGACATAGCTGTTGCAGCTGTCTGCCCAGCTCATATTGTTCCCGAGCAGTCAGCTTGCTTCCTTTATCACGTAGCTGAAGCGTGCCCACTCCTCCGCGTAATGCTGCTTCCACAATTTGCACGGTCTTTTCGCTGGAATACCCGCAATCCTGCGTACCAACGACAAAGTAGACACCCATCTTTTCCCGAAGTCTTTGTATATTTCGCATGCTTTATTTTCCCTCCCAACGATCCAATGCCTCTCGATAAGCGCTGGCTGCTGACTTGGCATCAGTTGCATCGGTGATCCCCGATAAGACAGCAATGCCCGCACAACCTGCTTCCAAAACTTGCGCAGTCCGATCCGGAGTAACTCCGCCGAGTCCGATAATCGGCACTTGCCATTTTGCCGTCAATTGCGCGAGTTCAATTGTCCCTCTTGGTGCAAGACCAGGCTTCGAACCACTCGCAAAAATATGCCCGTAGAGCAAATAATCGACTTTTGCGGCAATGGCTTGCTGTGCTTCCTCCACGGAATGGACGGAACGCCCTATTTTTTGACCAGTCTTCAGCACCATTCTCGCCTCCATAGGAGACAGACTATGGTATGCCAGGTGAGCACCAGCACAACCCGACGCAGCTGCCACGTCCACCCGATCATTCACGATCAAGGACGAAAGGGGGATGACATTCGCCAATGCCTTTACCCAGTCCATGCATTCCTTTGCGGTACGCTGTTTTTCCCGTATGTGTAAAAAGTTCATACCACCTGCAAAAGCAGCTTCTGCCATTCGCAATACATCATCAAGCGAATGCCGACCGCTCGTAATCACATGCAGCTCACGAGTGCTTGACATCAGGTTGGACACCGCCCCCAGCGAGTGCTGTCACACATTCCTGCAGCCATTGAGTCGTTCGGTCTTCTTTGTCCGTCGGCGACTGAGCCAACAGCTCAATCACGAGCCGACGCAAGAAAAAAGCTTGTTGCACGGTAAGTGGAAAAGTAATATTTTTCGGCTTGGTTTCCTGTTTCTCCAATGTCTCTACACCCGCCAACAAAATATCACCGATGGACTCCACGAGTTCGCGAACCTGCTCATTTTGCTTCAATTCGTCATAGCAGCCATCATATAGTCTACACAAAAGTAAAAACGCCTGTGACGACAAGGTCACCGGCTGTACATTCTGCATCGGTTCCGTCATACGTTTCCCTCCACTCGCTAGAAAAACAAAATCTATTATATCACATCATGACCTGTATCCATTAAGAAAACCGCTGATT
The DNA here is from genome assembly GCF_003013445.1 of Brevibacillus sp. NRRL NRS-603. NCBI lineage: Bacteria > Bacillati > Bacillota > Bacilli > Caryophanales > Paenibacillaceae > Brevibacillus > Brevibacillus sp. NRRL NRS-603. Next base: position 642,821 of record NZ_PXZN01000012.1, read on the forward strand.
GCTCAGCGGTCTTTTGCAGTTCCTTCATTTCGATCATTATGGTTCGATTGTCGCAAATTTGTGTTGCGATCATTTTCATCCAGCGTTTTACCACGATTTTTCCCGAGGTCTTTGCTGTTGTTGTTCTTTCCCAATTGATTCACCTCCTAGGTCATTCATAGGATAGCGTAACCAATTCGGGTCACTTTATTAGCTGGTTGGGAGTAGTCTCTTTCGTTTGTAGATCGCGTAGCCGATGGCGAACGGTACACGCCACCCGAGCAAAAACGCCAGGGTAATGAAATAAGTCACACCTGCAAAAATAAGCGTAGTCGGTACACCAGTCCACCAAGAGCGAATCAGCAAGCCAATCGGTGCTGCTAGCGTCCACGTAAGCAGCGCCGACAATAATTGTCGACCCGCAGATTCATACGTTCGCTGTCCGTAGCTCTTGAAAAGCAGAATCGCGATGATCCATCCCACGAGGAAAGGTGCTAATGTTTCGATAATCCCCATGACCGTGACAGGGTAGTTATGAATGATTTTTCCGTAATAAACAAAAAACACAAAGGCGATCAGATCCCCGAGCAACAATAAATAGCCCGGTGTCGACAAACGCAGTCTCATGTATACCCTCTTTTCCGGGTCTTGTCAGAGTAAACCCTCTTGGTTCACCCCTATTGTACACATGCTCTGAACGCCCTTCAATCAATCCAAGCCTTTATTCACCAAACAGCAACAATTGCAGCTTTTGCTTGGCTTCTGGCCATTCACGATCGAGTATGCTGAAGTATACCGAGTCGCGAATGTATCCGTCTGGCATCACCATATGATTGCGCAGGACTCCTTCTCTAATGCCACCGATTCGAGCGATGGCACGTTGCGAATTCAAATTTCGCGAATCTGTCTTGAGCTGTACGCGAATACACCCTAGCTGTTCGAAGCAGTGGTGCAGGAGAAGCCATTTACATTCCGTATTGACGCCCGTTTTCCAGACGGATGGGGTCAGCCATGTAAACCCGATTTCCAATCCGCGATCCTTTTTCGCTATTCCTAAAAATCTCGTGCTCCCGATAACCTGCTCATCTGTTTGGCGAATAATAACGAATGGCAATTCCACTTGGGCTTGTTCATTTTTTAAAGCCTGCAGGATAAAAGCCTGAGCATCTTCTCTTGTTCGAATGGTAACGGACATATACGGCCAAATCTCTTCATAGGCGCCTGCTTTCCAGATACTGTCCACATGGGCCATTCTAAGCGGCTCCAATCGGACCAGCTTGCCTTCCAAGATTACAGGTTCAATATTTAACATGTCTGTCTCTCCTCTACTGTTCTGCTTCATCTATCAAGCAGAACAGCTTCCCGAAATTTTTCCAATGATACGGGCTCGCGAGGACACTGTCAAGACAAATAACAGGATGTTACGCTTCTTCACTAATAATGACTTGCTTCCCTCTGCGCTTTAAGAAGATAGGAATTAGCAGCCACAGAAGCGCACAAACCAGAAAAGCAGCGGAAAGCGGCTTTGTCAAAAAGATGGAAAAGTCACCATTCGAGGTGGTCAACGCTCTTCTCATGTTATTTTCAATCATCGGTCCCAACACAAGGCCGAGGACGAGCGGTGCCAGCGGAAAATCGTTTTTCGTCAGGTAATAGCCAGCTACTCCACAAATCAGAAGCAAAATCAAGTCAAACGTACTGATTTGCACAGCGTACACACCGAAAACGGATATCGCGATAATGAGAGGAAGCAGGAAATGGGATGGTGTTTCAATAATTTTGGCAAATACTTTTACCAATGGCATGTTCAAAATCAACAGCATGACATTGCCGATAAACATACTTGCAATCAATCCCCAAGCAATCTGCGGATGATCACTAAACAATAGTGGCCCCGGCTGTACGTTATACATCAATAATGCCCCCATCAAAATCGCAGTGGTACCGGAGCCAGGAATGCCCAACGTCAACAGTGGAATCATCGCACCGCCAGAAGCAGCATTGTTTGCAGACTCCGGAGCTGCTACACCTGCGATCGCTCCTTTTCCAAAACGACTAGGATCTTTGCTCAGTTTTTTCTCAAAAATATACGAAAAGAAGGATGCGAGGGTAGCGCCAGCACCAGGCAAAACACCAATGAAAAATCCGAGTAACGAGCCGCGTGTAATCGGTCCGGCACTTTCTTTCAAATCTTTCTTGGTAGGGAGTACTCGCCCCACTTTAATAATCTCCTTGGTCGATTGATCGTCTTCTAAAATTGTCTTGAACACTTCTCCTAGAGCGAACAAACCAACCGCTATCGTAAGGAACTCTAGGCCTTGATACAAATCAGGAATATCGTAGGTGAATCGCGCCACGCCCGATACGGTATCCATCCCTATGGTCGCAAGCAAGAGCCCCATGACTGTCATAATGAGGGCTTTGGTCATGGATTTTCCACCAAGTCCGCTTACGGCACACAAGCCCAGCAGCATGAGAGAGAAATACTCAGCAGGGCCGAACTTCAAAGCCAGATCTGATAATGGATCAGCCAAAAACACGAGGGCAATCAATGCTACGAGCCCTGCAACAAAAGATCCGATAGCCGCAATCGACAGCGCTGCACCAGCACGTCCTTGTTTGGCCATTTGATAACCGTCCAATGTCGTAACGACAGATGAGGATTCCCCCGGCGTATTTAACAAAATAGACGTTGTGGAACCACCGTACATCGCACCATAGTAAACGCCTGCCAACAAAATCAGTGCGCTAGCCGCCGCACTTTCAGGAGGTAAGCCAGAGGTCAAGGAAGCCGTAACGGGCATCAATAACGCGACGCCGCTCATTGGACCGATGCCGGGAAGAACCCCTACCGCAGTACCGATCAGGACGCCAATAAAGGCAAAGACAAGATTATGCCACTGTAAGGCAACGAGAAAACCATCCGCCAAAAATTGCAAGGCACTCATGCTAATCTATCCCCCTCCCTAGACGCCTAGCCAGGCAGGTAGTCCTGGAAGCGTACCTTTTAGTACATGCACATAGATGACATAAACGCCTACTGAAAACAGCAGGGCAACGATTCCCGATTTCAGGACGCTTTTACTTCCCATCATGGTGAAGGCGTACAAAAGAAAAGCGAAGCTCGAGATGACATAACCGAGTTTCTCTAACAACAAAACATACAAGACTGTCGCAGCCAAAATAAATAAAAACCGCTTGTATCGCAGTGGACTCTGTGACTCGGATGAGGAAGCACCCACGCCTTTCTTATAGGTCTCCCATAACAGTCGCAAGCTCAATAAGATCAGGATGGCACCAAGTCCGAGTGGAAACATATTTGGCCCAACCTGGCTTCCGTATGCACTAGACGAAATATTTTGGCTTTCAGCGATAAAGAGTGCACCTACTAGCGCAAAAATCAGGCTGCCGATACGATCAAACATCAGGTTCATGTATACCTCCTAAGGTGTGGAAAAAGGAGGGGATGCCCCTCCTCTCCCTACTTCGACATCCCAAGTGATGTCAACAGTTCTTTGACCTGCTTATCTTGTTCGTCCAAGAATGCTGAGAAAGCAGCCGCGTCCTTGTACTCGCTTTCCCAACCGTTTGCAGCTAATTCTTTTGTCCATGCCTCGTGCGTGGAAAGTTCTTTCAGCTTTGCATCCCAGTAAGCCTTTGCGTCTGCTGGCATATCAGCTGGTCCGAAAACACCGCGCCAAATCGTGAACGTCGCATCAATACCTTGCTCTTTTAACGTCGGAATATCTTTCAGATCGCCACCGAGACGCTCATCAGAAGTAACGCCCAGTACGCGGATTTTCCCTGCTTTCAAATATTCCCCCACGCTGGAAGCATCCGTTGCAATGATGTCCGCATTGCCGCCCAACAAGGCGGCCATTGCTTCCCCGCCGCCGTCATACGAAACGTATTTGACGCTTTTCGGATCAATTCCGTATTTAGCTGCTGGCAATACGCCGATCAGATGGTCCATCGATCCTGGAGCAGAGCCACCTGCCAGCGTAATTTTGCTTGGGTCAGCCTTGATCGCGTCCAGCACGCTCTTGATATCCTTATGTGATGAATCCGCTTTCACAACGAGCGTGCCGAAATCTTTCGTCATTTGCGCCAATGGTGTGACATCTTTGTAGCCAAATGGGCTGTTCCCTTCTTTTTTGTTATTGTTAATCAAGATAGGAGGAGAGCTAACAAATAATTTATAAGGATTGCCCTTGTCTTTGCTTACATACTCAGCCAAGAACACGGTTCCCCCGCCACCCGGCTTATTTTCTACTGTGATGGTTTCTGTCACCAGCTTGCTTTCCGCCAACACCTTTGCTACCGAGCGAGCTGTCTTATCCCAGCCCCCACCTGCACCGGATGGAGCTACATACACAATCGGCTTTTCTGGGTATTTGGATGCCTCTGCGGCAGGCTGCGTCGATGGAGCTGGTTGCGCTCCTGGACTTGCCGTTCCCGTATTTCCAGCACCTCCACCACAAGCAGCCAATGCTAGTGTAAGAAAAGTAGACACTGTAATTAGCACTTTTTTTCTTTTCATCAAACAAATATCCCCCTTAACCCGCTTGTTTGTAAGCGCTATCACGCTTGCACATAATGTACCATCGCGGAAGGTAGGGGGAATAGTTTTCGTGCATAAGGTCTATTTTGAAAATTAATCACGTTTTGTTCATATTGTTCATGGAACATTACGGAAGATAGCGATATTTTCTTTCCGGTCTGCCAACGGTGCCATAAATCAAGTCAGCACGCGCCTTTTTTTCCAAGACCAAGTATTCTAAATACCTTCGGGCCGTTGTTCGACTGGTTCCAATCTCGCGGCCAATCTCCTCCGCCGAGACCCCCTTGTCTCCCGTCTGTCTGATCGCTTCGATTACTTTTTCCAGCGTTAAAAGATCAATTCCTTTTGGTGCAAGCACATCCCGATTTCTCGGCGCGACTAATCTTCTGGTCAGCATTTGGTCAATGACTTCCTGGTCTACCTCGACAGCTTCTCTCGTCTGGATGACATGCTTGCGATAGCTTTCCAACCGTTCACGAAAGCGCTCGAAAACCAGCGGCTTGACGATATAATCGAATACTCCGCCGCGCAGCGCTTCCTGGACCATTTCCATTTCCTTGGCTGCAGTGATCATGATCACGTCTACTTCACGGTAATGTTGACGAATATACCAGACCAGCTCCGTTCCCAGCATGTCTGGCAAGTACACATCCAACAAAACGAGATGAGGGCGGGTACAAGACAGTAATTCTTTGGCATCCGTCCCATTCGTTGCTGTAGCAATGACTTCAAAACCTTCAATCTTGCTGACAAATCGCTTGTTGATATCGATAATCCGCATATCGTCCTCTACGATGAGAACCTCCAGCTTCCTCAAGACGCCACCTCCATTCTTTTGCGTAGGGATACTGTGAAAAGCGCGCCTCCTAGCTCGCTTTTGCCAACGAGAATATAGCCGTCCAATTCGTTAATAATTCCATGCGCCTTGGCCAGACCAATTCCACGATCTTCGCCTTTTTTCGTTGAGAAACCGTGCTCGAATATTTTTTCTCGCAGTTCTTCCCCAACTCCCGGTCCTGAGTCCTCAATTTCGAACATGATCTCATCACCCGTGTCAGACAAATAACACTCCACTCTTTTGTGCTCGACACTTGGTTCATTAACAGCTTCCAATGCATTTTGGATAAGGGTCCCCAATAAAACCACGATCTGCTGTCGGTTGATAGTCGGGGGGAGCTCCTTCAAGTGACTGTCGTGATGGATGACAAATTGAATTTTCAGCTCCTTGGCTCGATTGTGCATGCCTAACAACAAAGCACCTATTAACGGATCGGGAATTTGCTTCGCCAAAAACAAAATCATCTCTTGCTGTGCGGACGTTTCACTCGTTATCAACTCGACTGCTTCCTGAATAGAGCCAAGCTGCAACAAACCGGAAATGGTATACAACAAATTGTGAAATTCATGTGTTTGGGCGCGAAGTACATCTGCATAACGCCTCGCTTGGGACAATTCAGAAGCTAGCTGGTCAATTTCCGATTTGGGACGAAAGCTGCTGACTACTCCTACGACCTTCCCTCCGAGCTTGATTGGAAGTCGATTCACAATAATTTCTTTTCCGCTCATGATGGACTCGCGATCTAATTGATGCTCACCTGACTCCAGCACTTCGGGCATGCGGCTGTCTGGAAGCACTTCAACGATTTCTTTGCGATGAAACTCTTCTTCCGGTAAGTTCAAAATACGAATAGCAGCCTTGTTCATCATCGTGATCCGTTTATTGCGGTCAATCGCCACAATACCTTCGCGAACTGACTCCAGTACTGCATTTCTCTCTACGTACAAAGATGCAATCTCTTCAGGCTCTAATCCCAAAATTAAGCGCTTTAAATAACGACTGAGTGCAATGGCACCAGCAACACCACATAATAAGGCGAGAAGAGTCAAAATTAATATGCGGTCTTGGTAGAGGTCAATAGCCTCCTCGATATCTTCGAGCAGGAACCCAACGGAAACGATCCCGATGATTTCCCCTTTATCATTTTTGATCGGCACCTTCCCTCGCAATGATGGTCCCATGCTGCCGACCGCCTTTGATATGTAAGATTGACCATGCGAGAGTCCCGGCTCGTTATCTCCTCCGACCATTTCCTTTCCAATCCGATCCGGAATCGGATGCGCATACCGAATTCCCTCATGGTTTCCCACGACCACAAACTCTGCTCCGGTTTGCACACGGACGTTTTCAGCGATAGGTTGAATGAGCGCAGGAGGGTAATCGCTTGAAAAAGCACTGCGCAGCTCAGGATCACTGGCAACAACCTTCGCCACACTTAATGCTTTTTTGCCCACCTGCTCTTCAATTGAAGACGCAACAATGGAAGAAAACACCGCTCCAATTGACGAAACAATCAGAATAATGACGATAGTAATCAATAAGATCATTCTCGTTTGCAAAGACATTTGGATTTTTCTTGTCGTCACAGCTGGCTCCCCCCTTGCTTCATCTTACCATCCCACTTAGGTAAAAAGGTAGAATCATTCCCAATGTCAATGGCGAAGCTTGTCGTTGCAGGCTGTCTTTTTACGACGAAAAATCAGGTATTAGGCCTTCTTTCCCCCAATATAATGTTACAACTTGTATTCAAGACAAACTAGGGCGCTTGTCCGAATACGAGACATCTTGAAAAGCAAAGGAGGGAAAGAAGTGAAGACGCAGACGGTATCAAATGGAATTGTTACCCTGACGAAAGAAGGCGAAGAAACAATCAAGAACAGTCCGCTTTATAATGAAGGTCTTCGGCCGACGAGGACAGCAGAACACACCTGGACATCTTACAACTTCGCCAGCTTGTGGATCGGTATGTCGATTTGTTTGCCGACGTATGCGATGGCGGCAGGGTTAATTTCCTTGGGTATGAACTGGTGGCAGGCCATTTTGACGATCATCCTCGGTAACTGTATTGTCCTTATTCCCATTCTTCTCAACTCTCATGCCGGGACGAAATTTGGCATTCCGTATCCAGTTTTTGCGCGCCTCTGGTTCGGCTCCAAAGGAGCGCACATCCCCGCTGTCGCACGCGGTTTGATTGGTGCTGGCTGGTTTGGCATCAACTGTTGGTTCGGAGGTGCTGCCATCGATACACTCCTCATGTCGATGACAGGCTGGGCAAATGTTCCCGGACATCTCTGGATATCCTTCTTCGGCTTTTGGCTGTTAAACGTATGGGTCGCTTACCGCGGTCCAGAAACGATCAAAAAAATGGAGGCTTGGGCTGCTCCCGTCCTAATCATTATGAGCTTGGCTCTCCTCGTTTGGGCGCTTACGAAAGCAGGCGGTTGGGGACCGATGCTCTCGGCACCTTCAAAATTTACTTCCACTGCAGATTTCCTGAAGGTTTTCTTCCCAGCATTGACGGGAGCCATTGCGTTTTGGGCAACGATGGCCCTCAACATTCCGGATTTCTGTCGGTATGCCAAAAGTCAAAAAGCCCAAGTCATCGGACAATCCTCTTCGCTGCCGACCACGATGGGTTTCTTCTCGTTCATAGGAGTTGCCGTCGCCTCTGCAACCGTTGTTATTTACGGAGAAGCGTTGTGGGACCCTGCCGCCGTCTTGGCCAAATTCTCGCCTTTCGCCATTTTCCTTGGAACGATTGGAATTATTCTTGCCACATTGACGACCAACGTAGCGGCCAATATCGTTGCTCCCGCCCGAGCAGTGGAGAATCTGGCCCCTCGCCGTCTCTCGTATGAAGCTGGCGCCATCATCGCCGGGGTCGTGTCACTCTTGATGCAGCCATGGTACATTTTAGAGAACTTCGGCAACTACATCTTTTTATGGCTCGGAACTTACGGAGCCTTGCTAGGCCCGATCGATGGAATAGCCATCGCTGCAATTGGCTCGTGCGCAAGCGGCGCATTCATCTAACAGAGTTGTACAAAACAAACGGAATTTACACCTACAAAACGGGCTTTAATGGCAGAGCCATCTGGGCGATGCTAATCGGGATTGCGATTCCTTTTATAAGCAAATACATTCCGGGCTTAACCATTATTTGGGACAACGCTTGGACTGTCGGACTATTGATTTCACTCGTGATTTACACGTGGATGATGAAAAATGATGGCTCGATCTTGAGTGCCAATGATTACGAGAAAATCACGGCAAACAACAAACAAACGATTGCTTCCTAATAGCAAGCTACCAAAAAAGACTGGCAAACCCAACGGGGCAGCCAGTCTTTCGTTTGCGTTTTGCGCCAGCATATTCGTTTGGGGAGCAATTCCAGTAATCACGTCAACTTTTGGTGTCTCTTTCTCACACATCGAGCACAGATAAAATCGCAATCTCTTCAATTTGAACGTCAGGCTCATAGCAAATGTAATACGTTAGCTCCGGGCTGATCCGATACCGAATCCCCCGGTATCCACAGGCAATCAAATACGCTCGAACCTTATCCCCTGTCCATTCCAGCCACTCTTCATAGCCCATTTCGTTTTGTCTCTGTTCGAGTTCCTCTTCGGAAAAAGCAGCACGCAATGCATCGATGCGGAGTTCATTTTCCCCGTAGCGCTCGTCCAAACAAACGAGACCCTGCAATTGTAGCTGCTGGCTCAGCACGACTGCCTTCTCCCCATTGGTCTCTGCATGACAAATCGCATATTGTGCGGCGATTTCCGGATTGCTCACCAGGTAAACACCAGCGCCAAACACTGCCTTTGCACTGGCACCGTTTGTAAAATGACGCCGTTCTGCCCTTTCATACTTTTGCGCTTTCACGACGCGAAGTCCCTCGCCGTATTCGACCCCTCGGTATACAATCTGCCTCATCCCTGAACGCTCCTTTTGACTCTGATGGAATTCTTCCTATGATGTGAAAAGGAGGAAGGCGCGTTTCCGGCACCTCCCTCACTCTTGTATTAAGGTAAAAGCTTTACCATATCTTCGTAGGTCTCCGGTCGGCGATCCCGATAAAATTGCCACGTATCCCGCACCTCATGAATTTTGTTGCGGTCCATTTCAGCGAGAATGACCTCGTCTTGATCCCGGCTCCCCATAGCGACAAATTGCCCGCGCGGATCGACCAAGTACGATTGTCCGTAAAACTCTCCCATGTTCCACGGTGCTTCTGTCCCTACCCGATTGATCGCAGCCACATAGTAACCGTTGGCTACGGCATGAGCAGGCTGCTCGAGCTTCCACAAGTATTCGGATAAACCAGCTACCGTTGCAGACGGATTGAATACAATCTCTGCTCCGTTCAAGCCAAGCAATCGTGCGCCTTCCGGAAAATGGCGGTCATAGCATATATAGACCCCGACCTTGGCATAAGCGGTTTCAAAAACGGGATACCCGAGATTGCCGGGCTTAAAGTAATATTTCTCCCAGAATCCGCACCCGCTGCTGCCCACACCAACATGCGGAATATGCTGCTTGCGATATTTGCCCAAATACGTGCCATCCGCATCAATCACAGCGGCAGTGTTGTAATACGTACCAATCCCGACGCGTTCGTATACAGGCAAAATGAGTACGGTTCCTAACTCACGCGCAAGGGAAGAGAACAGTTGCACAGTTGGTCCATTTGGAACTTCTTCCGCTGACTCATACCATTTCGGTTGCTGTTCGGCACAAAAATACGGGCCATAGAAAATTTCTTGCAGACAGATGATTTGTGCCCCATTGGCTGCCGCCTCCCGCACCATCCTCTCATGCTTTTCAATGGCTTTTTCTTTGTGCAAATGAACCGGTTCGTCTCCGTGGACATCGTTTTTCGCCTGAATCAAGCCGATGCGAATGATATCTGCCATAAACGCCCTCCTCGCCTTTTTACGCTCTCCCTTATTACGGTCTTGCAAAGGTTGATCGTTTTACAAAGCGCCCAGCCCCGGCTTGACCGACGAATTGCTGATCGCGAATGACAAACGAGCCGCGCGAAAGCACCGAGATGATATCGCCATTCACCACCATCCCTTCAAATGGATTGTAGTCGACATTCATATGGTGAGTTTCAACGGAAATCGTACGCTTCACCGTTGGATCAAACAATACGATATCTGCGTCCGAGCCTACCGCAATCGTTCCTTTTTGCGGGAACATCCCGAACAGTTTGGCTACTTTTGTTGAGGTCATATCGACGAACTGATTGAGGCTGATCTTGTCCTTTGCTACCCCTTCCGAGAAGAGGAGGCGCATCCGGTCCTCAATGATTGGTCCGCCATTCGGGATTTTCGTGAAATCCCCTAACCCCAATTCTTTTTGTCCGGAAAAATTAAAGGAGCAATGATCAGAGCCAACCGTTTGCAAGATGCCGTTTTTCAACGCGCTCCACAGGACGTCCTGATTCCACTTTTCCCGGAGAGGGGGGGACCAGACGTACTTCGCCCCTTCGAAGCCCGGCTTCTGTAGGTCCGTAATATCGAGCACCAAATATTGCGGGCATGTCTCCCCGTACACATTCCATCCTTTTTCGCGAGCCTCTGCGATCCGGCGCACTGCCTCTGCACACGATACATGCACGACATACAACTGGGCATCTGCCAGTGCAGTAAGTGCAATCGCACGTCCCGTCGCTTCTCCTTCTGCTTCAGGTGGACGAGTGTAGGCGTGGTACACGGGGTCTGTCTGCCCTTTTGCAATCGCCTGCTTAATCAGATAATCTAGAACGTCTCCATTTTCTGCATGGACCTGTACAAGGGCACCTAGTTCCTTAGCCCGAACCAACGTTTTAAATAGCGTCTCATCATCGGCCATCAGCACATTTTTGTAGGCCATGAATACTTTGAGCGAAGTAATTCCTTCATTTCGTACAACTGCTCCTAATTCCTCGAGCACTTGATCGTTCGCATCCGAAACCATCAGGTGGAAGCCGTAGTCAATGACCGCTTTGCCCCTTGCCTTTTCGTGCCAGGTGGAAATGGATGAATGCAATGGCTCCCCTTTATTCGTCAGGCAAAAATCGATGATGCTCGTCGTCCCTCCAAATGCCGCGGCCTTCGTGCCAGTATAAAAGTTATCGGAAGTAACCGTTCCGCCAAAAGGCATATCGAGATGGGTATGTGGGTCAATCCCACCTGGGAAAACATAGTATCCGGTAGCATCGATCATTTCGGCATCTTTCACATCCAGATTGGAGCCGATTGCGACTACCTTCTCCCCTTCGATCAAAATGTCCGCCTGATACGTGTCTGACGCTGTCACGACTGTGCCATTTCGAATCCATTTTTTCATCCGATGATCATCTCCCCTTCAACCCGTCACCGAGTAGACATGCCTTCTCTTGTACACGCTATGCTCCCCACGCCGTAAACATGACTGGTTTACAGCTCGCAACTGCCACCCGCAGCCAAAGCAGCCTGCCGCTGATTCCAGCTAAGAGGGGCTTTGTTGCTCGGGATTTCGACCATCTCAATTGTTCCTTCCACTGGACAAACGATAGAGCACAAATTACAGCCTACACAATCTTCTTCTCTTACGACCAAGCGCTCTTTGCCAGTTGCTGCATCAGGAACAATATCAATGCATTGATGCGAGGTGTCCTCACAAGCGATATGACACTTGTTGCAATTGATACAGGTCTCTTCATGGATACGCGCCACGACCTTGTAATTCAGATTCAGATGGCCCCAATCCGAGTACGTATGCACCGCTTTTCCGACAATGTCCATCACGGAGGCAATTCCGCGCTGATTCAGGTAATTGGTAAGCCCATCAATCATGTCTTCCACGATCCGGAATCCATGATGCATGGCGGCTGTGCATACTTGAACACCCGTTGTTCCCATCAGCAAAAATTCAACGGCATCGCGCCAATCAGAGATTCCTCCAATGCCAGAGATCGGGAGACCAACCTTGGGATCGCGTGCACATTCTGCAACCATGTTCAGGGCGATTGGTTTGACTGCTGGTCCACAATAGCCGCCGTGCGCCCCTTTTCCATCCACGTGTGGGATCGGCAGCCATTTGTCGAGATCAACCCCCATCAAGCTATTTATCGTGTTGATCATGCTGATGGCATCGGCTCCCCCCTGACTCGCAGCGCGTGCAGTAAAGCGAATGTCCGTAATGTTTGGGGTGAGCTTGACGATGACCGGAGTTTGGGCGACTTCTTTTACCCATTCGACCTGTTGCCGGATTAAATCTGGATGCTGACCGACCGCAGAGCCCATCCCGCGTTCTGCCATGCCGTGCGGACAGCCGAAATTCAGTTCCAGACCATCCACACCGATTGCCTCCACTTTTTTGACAATCTCGTGCCAAGCTTCCCGTTTATGTTCAACCATGAGCGAAGCAATCAAAGTGTGCTTTGGAAAACGGCGCTTTGTTTCATCCATTTCCTTCAGATTGACCTCAAGCGGTTTGTCCGTAATCAGTTCAATGTTGTTGAAACCAAAGACGCGCTGTCCCCCGAAGTTCAGACCAGCAAAGCGAGAGGTGACGTTGATGATCGGCTCTCCGAGTGTCTTCCAGACCGCGCCACCCCAGCCCGCTTCAAAAGCACGCTGTACTTGGTAGCCTGAATTGGTCGGCGGCGCAGAGGCCAACCAGAATGGATTCGGGGATTGGATCCCCGCCAGATTAATGCTGAGATCTGCCATGATAGGTCTCCTCCTTTATACTGGCTGTTTTTGATCACGGAGCGATTGGTGGATAGCATGAGCCGCTCGTTTCCCGTGATTGGCTGCATCGACTACCATCGCATCAGTCTTGCCTCCACCAAAAATCACATCGCCCGCCGCATAAACTTTGACATGCGAGGTTCGATAGGTGCCCTCCTCGACCTCAACAATCCCATTGCGATGCTGGAGCCCAAACGCTTCAATCAAAGACAGATGTCTGTTTTGTCCGATCGCTTTGACGACATAATCTACCTCGATGACAAAATGACTGCCCGGAATTTCTACTGGACGCTTTCTTCCTTTCTCATCCGGCTCACCCAGCTCCATACGTACCAGTTCCAATCCCTTCACCCGACCGTTTTCCTCGAGTACACGGGTTGGGGCAACGAGCCAGCGAAATTCAACGCCATCTTGTTTGGCGAATTCGTACTCAAACTGATAACAGGACATCTCCTGAACCGTCCGGCGGTACAAAATCTGGACGTTGTCAGCACCCAGCCGTTTGGAACAGGTGGCAGCGTCAATCGCCGTATTCCCCGCACCAATGATGACGACTTTTTTGCCGAGCATTTCGTCTGACAGTGGCTTGGTCTTGGTCTCCTCCACGAGAGCAATCGCATCGAGGACACCTTCCAGTTCTTCTCCCGGGATATTCAGCTGAGGGACATTGCCCATACCGGCTGCCAACAGGACGGAATCATACTGGTCCAATAGCTCTTCTGACGCTACATCCACGCCGATTCGCGTATTGGTACGTATCTCTACCCCCAAAGCCTCTACTTGCTCTACTTCCCATAGCGAAATTTCCTGCGGCAGACGGAACGAGACGATGCCGTACGTGTTCAATCCTCCCGCCTTTTCTTTGGCTTCAAAAACCGTAACCGCGTAGCCGAGACGTGCAAGCTCACGCGCTGCTGATAATCCCGCCGGGCCCGCTCCGACGATGGCTACCCGTTTTCCATTTGCTTCGCCTCTTGAAAAAAGCGTTGCTTGATTTTGGATTGCCCAGTCTGTCGCGTGACGCTGGAGAAGCCCGATCATGATTGGCTTGGAAGCTGAATTTAGCACACAGGCACCCTCACACAGCTCCTCAGTTGGACATACGCGCGCGCAGCTCGCCCCAACGGGATTCGATTCCATGATGGTCCGGGCTGATCCGAACAAGTTCCCGGTTGCAATTTTTTTGATGAAGGAAGGGATGTCAATCGACGTGGGACAAGCCTTAATACAGGGTGCGTCGTAGCAATACAAGCAACGATTCGCCTCATGGATGGCTTCCATCGGTTTTAGGGCAGGCACGACTTCCGCGAATTTTTTCGCGAGCTCATTGGGAATGCTCATCTGTCCATAACCTCCTCACCAGATCTAAACATGCTTGCTATTAATCAATGTGTGAAATCGCTTTTTTATGATTGTTACATTTCGTATTTGGCTAGTGAGGAAACGAAATCAATCTACTTGGATTGACATGAATGATTTCATATTCGAATAGGATAAAAACAAACAAGGAAGAAAGGGCCGTTCCGTATGAAGGATTACGACCTGGAGATCAGGGTATTGAAACAAAAAATCGTGGAAGCACATGCGCTTCTCAGACAATTGGAAACTGAGCGCAAAAACTACCTGACGCAACTCGAAAGGCGCAAAGCGTTTCTCTCTTCGCGCGAAATACTCGAAATCCTGGAGACAAAAGCTGGCCGTGTCGGCAGTATGGCTACCGTCAAACGCTGGGCAGATCAAGGCTATTTAGGGGATTGGATAGACGAACGGGAGACCTTCCCCCTTTTGGTCAGTAAACAAGGGAACAAACGATTTCTTTTTCCTCGAGAATCCGTACTCACTTATCTATATAAAAAAGGGTATCTTCGCCCGAGCTACGAGGTATTGGATCGTGTCCAGCTCACAAGAGAGAGCACTTGCTGCTGGGGGATCATCACCTCCATCGAACGAAGCGATCAGCACTTCATCTACCAAGTTCAATTGGAAAAAACGGGAGAAGTATTGTTGGAGGTACCAGAAGAAGAACTGCTTATCCCATAAGGAGGCACTATGGAACTGGCCGTAATCACGCTGGAAAATACAGTTGCCAATCAAGAGAGATCAAGACAAATCCGCGACTTGCATAAAAAAAAGGGCCAGACCCTCGCCATTCGATTTAGCGAAGAACTGACCCATATTATTTTAGAAGCACCATGCTTGTATATCCCCGACCGGGAGTGGCTGGACGAAGCTGTTGGCTTCGAAGGAATCGTAAAAAAATCAACGGGGTACTACGAGCTGCACCCTCGAATCAAAGGGAAGACTGTCAACCTTCACCTTGATTCAGAATTGGCAGCTGAGCTGGAGCTCATTCGCTCTCTCGTCAGCAGCAAAACGCAGCAGGAAGTCCTTCGCGAGTTGTTCGTTCGAGGCATGCGATCGTATCTGGCTGAGAAGGAAGCAGCCAGCTCGCCCATCAGCACCAAAAAAGAACGATAATCCGTGCTCTTTACCAAGTAAACGTGATTTTGTCGCCCGTGATTTGATAGCGTACCGTGTAAGTCTGTTTCTTCTCTTTCGCGATGATTTCAAACACAATTGCTTTTTTCGTCAGATCAGGCTTGACTGTATTGACATCCAGCATATCAAACGGCTCGTTTGCCTTTTTCTCCATCCCTACAATTTCTATCTTTTTATGGGTAGCGACGTGATAAACTCCCACCCCCATCATTGTCTGATACAAGATCCAGTTGTTGTCCAGCCATGTTACTTCATCGATAAAATAACCTGGAAACAGTTGGGCTTGTGGTGTGTAATCTGGCTGGTAGAAACGAATATTCGCGTTATTGTACAAATTGTCTGAATCAATCACTGCGATTTTTTTCTTGTCTGGTGATGGGATTCCAGTTTTTTTCGCCAATTCGATTTTTTCTTTTTCGTTTTCGATCCTCAGTTTTTCAATCAAAAACAGGGAATCTTCTTTGGAAAAGACGATGTTCTTTACGTTTTTCAAATCTGCGAGCTTGTCTTTGCTCGGAAAATTACTGTAGATGGTTAGCGTTGCGTCATCGGGCATACCATCGTAGGCGATGCCTCTGGATGGATACTCCCAGGCGTATGTACCGATTCCTCTGAGGTGGTACGAAAAATCCGGCTTACCCCAAGCACCAAAGATAGAGAAATCAGCATATTCTGCGGGTGCCCCTAATTTTTCACCATAGTCTTGTAAATTTTTAGCCATATCAACAAGTGCTTTTGTATCGGCGATCTGATCACGACGATAAATAGAAATGGCTTTTACTTTATCCTGCGCAAACGTGAAAAACATGTGATAGCCCTGTTCTGCATAGCCAATCACCGAAAGCTTGTCATCAGTAAAATGTGGCTTCCCCAAGACTCGGATGATCTCCTCTTTACTTTTGGAGGTCGTAATCCCTTTTACTATTTCGCCTTTATAGGAAGGTTCAAGGAGAACGGCAAACGCTTGGTTGTTTTCGTCCCACTTCAAACTGATTCCCGATGGATAATACACATAATCATCAAATTCTTTCACGGATTTCCCCAGGAGCTTCGTAAGCGAATCTTGTTTCCACTGATGGGAAGTGAAGGTATTCACGAGCAGCTCTTTTGACAAATCTGCTGGTGCCTGCACGGATGTTCCAGTACCGCTTTGCGGCTTGATTGGCATTGTCGTTGATGCGCTTGCTGCGAATGCTGTCGAAGCGAACAAACAGCAGGACAACAGTAGCATTATCGCTTTCTTTTCCACTTCATTCCCTCCCAAACTATCAGCATAACTATACAACCATCGCCATAAAACAACGGTTATCCCTAAATTATACCAGAAATAGACAAAATCCGCTAAACGGAATTTTTCATCCATGATCAATATAAAAGAGTAAAGCGTCCTTACCCTGAAGTTGTGAAGGGAAGGACGCTTTTCGATGCACGATATTTACTTCGATTCACCGTTGAGATAATTGAAGAACGGTTGATCTACCCAAAATTTGTATGTCTCTACTTTTACTTTGTCATTCAGCTTGTGAAAGCCTTCCACGACTTTTGGTGATTCTTCATTCAGGGAGAACGACTGCACGACATAACGACCATCTTTCAACACGTTGTTCGTAATGACAGCATAATCAACCAGCTCCGTACGGGAATGATAAAGCGGCTGCCACCAAGAAGCCTTGAGCAACCCAGTCATGTCCTCTTGATCTCGTTTGGCATATTTCAAAACAAGTGGCTGGAACTTCTCTTTCTCTTTTACGCTGTCGAATTCCAGGCTGAGATCATATTCCTTGGCATACGCAATGTAGTTGCCGTTTTCAATCTGAACGACCTCATAATCGGCTGTTTGAACGGGCTCTCCCCATTCCTTCAAGTAAATGAAGGCAGATGTTTTTGGCTCAAATTGAACCTTGGCATTGACGCCTTCACTTTTTAACAGGCCGACTAATTGAATGGCGTGAGCGATATCACTATGCCCATACGTAATCGTGCGCTGTGGATCAAAATGAGGATCGAATGCGGCATCCTTCAGATTGTAGCCAGTAATCAGGTTTTGCTTCAAACCTTTGTCTACGAGCTCTTGCAACTCACCGGCTTTGATGATTTGCGATTCGTTCCACGCCTGTACGAGCTTGCCAAAAATCTCTTCATCGGCGATTGTGCCCAAATAGTTTTTGGCAGAGCCATGGAACTCTGCTACTTTGGCTAGCAATTGACTCGCAAGCTCTGCGGATACGGCCCCTTCTACAGAAGCAGACTTCAACGCATTAGCGGACACAAGTCCCGTGTCAATGGCTACAGCCAGTTCTTGCGCAGCCTGCAAGGTAAGCGCGCCGCCTTTTTTGTACGAAATCCCTGCTTTCTTCAAGGCAGCCGCTACTTTTTCCTCGCTATATGTATACCCGAGCTCTTTTAACTCAGCAGCTTTTGCGGCAGCACTGACTGCTTCCCATACAACCAGCTTGGAGGCATCTTTGGTTGCAGGCAAGAAAGTTTTGGCTGACAAGTCTTTTTCCGATATACTTGTGGAAGTAGATACGATCTTGACCAATGCTTTTTCAAATTGCTCGCGAGTTACCGTCTTGTCAAAAGTCACACCGTATTGCTGCTGCAAAAAGCTGTTCCACTCTACATGCGCTTCTACCGTTGTTTTCGTTGTTGCACCGACTGCGGTTGGAAAAACGAGCGCCGCAGAGAGTACGGCTGCTGAAGTGGAGAGTTGTAGCCATTTCGCTGATCTGTTCATGAAGAATCCTCCTGACGTATGAAGATGAGTCATATTAATATTATTCCTATATGTTTACTAGGTATATAATCAACTACATTAACACTCCTGCATTCATCCTGTCAATAACTAGAATAACCCGAAATCCTCCTAGAAATGGAGAGCTTCGGGTTATTTTTCACGTTCTTATTTATCCAGTTCCGACCACTTGTTCACTTTCACTGGCGGTGTGTAATCTCTCATCCGATCTAGCAAAACAGCGGGATCACTTTCGCACAGGATCAATTCTCCCTGCATAGCGGGAATAAATCCGGCTTCAGTCGCATGCTCCACCATTTGCATCAATGGCGTATAGTAGCCGTCCACGTTCAACAGTCCGATTGGCTTTTGGTGAATACCAATTTGGCCCCAGCTCACGACTTCAAAAATTTCTTCAAAGGTACCTAATCCGCCCGGCAAAGCAATGAAGCCATCAGACAGATCGATCATTTTCGCTTTTCGCTCGTGCATCGTCAGGACCTCATGCAATTCTGTCAGCCCTTTATGTACGATTTCTCCACGGAACAGTCCTGTCGGCATGACACCGATCGCTTTTCCATCGCCTTCCAGTACTGCATTTGCAACGCGCCCCATCAGTCCCATGCTGGAACCACCATAGACCAATTCAAGACCACGAGCGACCAGTTCTTTTCCCAACTCCTGTGCATACTGCTCAAAAAGTGGGTTTACACCCGGATTGGAACCTGCATAAACACAAATACGTTTCATGTCATCCTCCCAAAACTTGTTGAAGTAGAATGTTTCCCTGAATTTCTTTGCGTGTAATATAATTATACTAAAATCAGGAAGGGACAGATATATGTGAATATAACCGAGTTTCAAAAATGGGTTGGAGATTTTTATCAAGAACGCGGATGGACAGAGTACGGCCCGTTTATTCGTGTAGGTTTTCTGATGGAAGAGGCTGGCGAGTTGGCAAGAGCTGTTCGAACCATTGAAATTGGGCGAGATCGTCCTGATGAAGGGGAAAAACTCGCTGGGGAAGCTCGGCAGGAGCTGGTGGAAGAGCTGGGCGATGTACTCGGGAATTTAATCTTGCTGGCCAATCAATACGAGGTTCCTTTTGAAGAGATTTTGGAAGCTCATCGAGCAAAGCTGCAAAAGCGCTATCAGCTCCATCGTTGAATAAATACAGCGGCAGACTAGGATTTTCGCATCTCCTAGTCTGCCGCTGCTTTCATCTATTCGTTCTTTTCGTCCAAGCTACCCCTACTCCAGTGTGTCAAAGGCTTCCTTCATAACCTGCGCAATAAAATCGATATCATCGCTCGTCGTCGTAAACGGTGGCGACAGTGTCAGCACATTGTTGAAGCTCGGAATGGTGTCGCCATTACGCCCGATGATCAGCCCACGCTTCTTGCACTCGGCAATCACCTGTGTCAATTTCGCTGGCGCCGCAGGTTCCTTCGTTTTACGATCCTCTACCATCTCAATCCCCATCAGGAAGCCGAAGCTGCGGATGTCTCCAACGTATGGATGATCTGCGAGAAACGCCAGCTTGACACGCAATTCTGCACCGAGCTCCTCAGCTCTCTCCACCAGTTTTTCCTCTTCTAAAATTTCGAGATTTTTCAGGGCCAGTGCGCATGCCGCCGGATTGCCGCCGAACGTATTGACATGACGAAAATGCAGATTATTCCCCTGCTCATTGAATTTGTCTGCGATTTCAGCCCGCACAGCTGTTGCGGAAAGTGGCAAGTAGGCGCTCGTAATACCTTTGGCCATGGTCACAATGTCTGGCTTGATTCCGAAGTTTTGGTGCCCGAATTTTTGACCGGAGCGGCCAAATCCGCAGATGACCTCATCTACAATCATCAACACACCGTACTTATCGCAGATTTCCCGCACTTTTGGCATGTATTCCGGCGAAGGAACGAGGACGCCTCCCCCGGTAATGGTCGGCTCCATGATGACGGCAGCCACTGTCCTTTCGCCTTCCCAATTGATCACTTGATCGTAGTATTCGGCGCACTCCAGATTGCATTTGCCGTACGATTTTCCAGCTGGACAGCGATAGCAGTAAGGCGGCGGCACATGAAGGAAGCCAGGTGCCAATGGCTCGTATTTTTCCTTTCGTATGGATTGACCAGTTGCAGCGAGAGCCCCCATCGTATTCCCGTGGTAAGCGCGATGGCGCGAAATGAATTTGTAACGGCCTGGCTCCCCGTTCTGGTGATGATATTGTCGGGCAATCTTGAATGCGACCTCGTTCGCTTCCGAGCCGCTGTTAGAAAAGAAAACCCGATACTCCTCCCCAAGCCATTCGCTGATCTTCTCGGATAGACGAATAGCGGGTACGTGGCTTTGGGTGAGTGGAAAATATGCCAATTGCTTCAACTGCTCGTAAGCGGCTTCTGCGAGCTCCTGACGGCCATAGCCAACGTTGACGCACCACAAGCCAGACATCCCATCCAGATAGCGGTTCCCGTCGATATCGGTGATCCATGATCCGCTCGCTTCCGTTACGATCATCGGATTGGGGTTGTAGGGGGACATATGGTGCCACATATGCGAACGGTCGGCATCCAGCAAGCTCTCTTTATCGAAATCTTTTGTCACTTGTTCGTGCTCCATCGCGCAATCCTCCTTCTTTTTTCGTAAGTGGTTATTTTACAAACACTTTTTGCGAGCCTATGCTGGTATCGCCATCTTCAAACCATCTAGATGTGACCGTTTTTTTCTTCGTGAAAAAGAGGACGCCATCTTTTCCATTTGCATGCAAATCACCGTAAAAGGACTGTTTCCAACCCGAGAAAGCAAAGAAGCCCATCGGAGCAGGCACCCCCACATTGACACCGACCATCCCCGCTTCCACTTGCTGAACGAATTCTCTTCCCCATTTTCCGTTGTTCGTGTAGATGGTCGCCCCATTGCCAAAACGCGAGCGGCTAATCGTCTCCAAGCCCTCTTCAAAGTCCTTCACACGCATGACACTCAGGACAGGCGCGAAAATCTCGTCGCGGACAATGACCATCTCTGCATCTGCTTTGTCAAAAATCGTTGGCCCGAGGAAGTAGCCATCTGGCAGCTTTTTCGCATCCTCGCGACCATCCCGTACCAGCACGGCACCAGACTCGACACCTTTTTTGATATAGTCATGTACTTTGGACAAATGCGAATCACGGATGACAGGACCGAGATCGACGCCTTCCTCCAATCCATTCCCCATCGCGAGAATATTCGCTTCCTCGATCAGATGAGCGATCAGCTCATCGGCAATCTCCTCGACAGCTACTACAGCGCTGGCTGCCATACACCGCTCTCCTGCACAGCCGAATGCTGAACTCGTAATTGTTTTTGCCGCGCGCTTCAAATCCGTGTCAGGCATGACCAAATGGTGATTTTTCGCCCCAGCCAGTGCTTGCACGCGCTTCCCATTCGCCGCTGCTGTCTTGTACACGTATTCTGCAACCGGCTGCGAGCCGACAAACGAGATCGCTTTTACGTCAGGATGCTCCAACAGACCATTGACGACATCATGCGCTCCGTTTACGACGTTGAATACACCGTCTGGCAGCCCTGCTTCCTTTAGCAGTTCGGCAATCCGGATCGAAGACAGCGGTGTACGCTCCGAGGGCTTCAGAACAAACGTATTTCCTGCGGTAATCGCTATCGGGTACATCCACATCGGGACCATCACAGGGAAGTTAAACGGTGTAATCCCGCCGACTACCCCCAAAGGAAAGCGGATCACCTGACTGTCGATGCTGTTTGCGATATTAGGCAATGTTTCTCCCATCATCAATGTCGGCATCCCACAAGCGAACTCTACCATTTCCAACCCGCGCAATAGCTCCGCCTGTGCCTCAGGCAGATTTTTCCCGTTCTCCATGGTGATCATCCGGGCGAGTTCATCCTCGTGCTTTACGAGAAGACTATGAAAACGAAACATAATGCGCGCACGATCCACAACAGGGGTAGCACTCCAGCTCACAAACGCTTCCTTTGCAGCAGCAACAGCCTTGTCCACATCTTCTTTTGTCGACAGTGGCACGCGCGACAACAATTCTCCTGTTGCCGGATTGGGTACATCCTCAAAACGTGTCGTTAGTGAATCTACCCACTGTCCCCCAATGTAGTTTTTCAATGGATTTCCAACGATAGCTATGTTCATCCCTTCAACTCCTCACGTTCAATTGATTGACAATTCCATTTTATCCAAAAATAATGCCTGTCAGCACTAGACAAAGCGTAACGCATTACGTAGGGTTAATCTTACAGAGTGTAAATAGAAGAGGTGATCCTGATGAGCAACGATTTGCGCCTGACCATTGCAGAAATCATCAAGCGTCCATTGTTTCAGCATGCCCAAGTCGTGGCGGGGCATCGTGGCCTGTCCCGTCCTGTTCGCTGGGTTCACGTCTTGGAGACTGCCGATACGGGACAGTTTTTAAATGGCGGCGAGCTGATCCTTTCAACCGGACTAGGATTTGGCGAAGAAAAGGAAAAGCGACTTGCGTATTTAACAGAGCTGATTCGGCGAAAAGCAGTCGGGCTGTGCATCGAGCTGGGACGTTACATCCCCTCCATCCCTGAAGATATGATTGAGTTGGCGAACCACCACCAGTTTCCATTGCTCGTTTTTCATCAGCCTGTCCGCTTTGTGGACATCACGCAAGATTTGCACGAGCATTTGATCCATGCACAGATGCAAGCACTCCGCAATCTCGAAGCCTACTCTCGCAGTTTGCAACAGCTCAGCTTGCAGGCAGCGGGCATACTCAAGCTATTGCAGCATTTTCAGGTGGCAGTTCAGACGCAGGTCTTCTATTACTCACCAGATGGCTCGACACAATTTGCTCCAGTGGTACCGCATGATGTGGCAGTGGAGATGAGCGATTTGATGCGCTCTCATTTTTCGCGACTGGACAGTAGTGAAGCTGGCGTCCGCTTCCTTTCTCTATCTGCGACCAGGCAGCTTGCCTATCAACCCGTGATGGCAATGGGACACGTGCTCGCTTATGTCGGCATTGTTTTGTATGAACGCAGTCCGGATGAGTATTTGCTCCTGACCTTAGACAATACGGTCAGCGCGATGGCCCAAATTTTAATGCGGAAAATGTTTGTGGAAGAACAGGCGCTTGCTACCGAAAATCGGCTGTTTGATGATCTGATCGCCAACCGCTCCATAACAGAGGAACAAATGCGTTCCTTGCTCGGTATCACGGGCAGCGGTAAAACCTCTGCCTATCACATCATCATTTTATCGTTTGAGAAGCGGAAGAACGTGGCCGAGGACTCGCTTCCGCCGCACGATCTGACCGCTATCTTCCGTTCACTTTTGACCCGTCATCACTTTCGTCCTTTCATACGTTGCATGGGCCATCGCTTTTACTTTTTGCTGATCGAGCAACGGCCGCTTACAGATTCCCGGCACACCCTGGAAAAAGCTTTTTGCGATGTCAAAAGAATCATGACGCAAATGCTAGGAGCAGATGCTCAAATCAGGATGGGCATCAGTCGAGCCGGAAAACGGTTGTCAGACGCTGGACGGCACCTCGCCGAGGCGGAACAGGCACTGGCTTTTTGTCAGGAATCATCGAGTCCGTTTTTCGCTGATCTCGGGTTGTTCCGACTCCTGTTCCACATCCCTAGTGAGCCAGTGCTAAAGACCTTCATAAGCGATTACCTCGGCCCGCTGTTAGCCCATGACCAAGCACATGGCTCCTCGCTCGTTCATACGCTGCGTGTCTATTTGGATAGTAACCTGTCCAAGCAGGAAGCTGCGGAAATACTGTTCATTCATCGTCAAACGCTCTATCATCGCTTGGAAAAAATCGAAGAAATTCTCGGTAAGGATTTCACGGCAACGCAAAACAGGATTTGCTTGGAAATCGCCATGCGAGCGCGGGACTGGTTAAGCAAGGAAGAGCAGCACTAAAAAAAGACACAACCTTTCATCTGTTCAGAAGATGGAGGTTGTGTCTTTGATTTATTTTTGTGGCTTATTCATATACAAGCGATACTTCGCTTCTTTGCCTTCCTTTAGCATGACACGAATTTTGTACAGGCCGGTTTGTTCGATATTCACGGTTAGTTGCTCAGGATTGTCGGACGTTGTGGCAGACGCAAGCTCTTTTGAACGACTGTTATACACGTACAAATCAACATCTGCATCCTCTTTCCAGTCTACGGACAATTCCAAATCCCCAGGCTCATTGACGCGAATGGAATAGTCCATGTATTTCTTCTTTTTAGTCAGCTTTCCTGTTCGGAAAGGCTCCTCTTCAACCGGTGGCTCCTCCTCTTCCTCGTCATCGGTCTTTTGCCATTTTCCCGTTGTTGCCAGCGCATACGGCTGAGGTCCTTTTGGGATGTTATAGCCCTCGACCATCACGGTGTAGGTCCCCTCTTCCGGCTCGGTAATCCATACTTGCTCGACGTTGTTGAGGTTGTCCACTTCGTCGTTGTACGGGGCCTCAAAAAAGTCGTTGCCATTCAGTTTTTCTCCACTCGGTGTCGTCACCTTCAGATTCAAATCGTTGACGAGTGCACGCTTTGCGACAATGGCAGCCGGATAATCCGTCCACGCAAGCGTAATGGCCAAAGGCTTGGAATCATCTGAGACCTTGACCTTATACGTAACTTTTTCACGCGTGCGTATACCATCCTTCTCGTCCTTGTAGCTCGTTTCAATCGCATTCGCCAGATTGGCTCGCCCGAAGCCTTGCTCTCGTATGTCTTCATCCAAGTTGTCTGCACTCGTCAACAGCATAGCTTTTACCAATGCACCGCTCGGATTTTTTTCCCCTTCTTCTTGCAAAAATTCTCGGATTTGTGCCACACCACCCGCTAAAATCGGTGTCGCCATGCTCGTGCCGCTCATATAGGCGTAATGTTCATTAAAACGCTTGTAGAAATTTTTGCTCGGTGCCAGTGAAGAGCGCGTGGACAAGATCGCTGTACCAGGCGCGACAATATCGGGCTTTAAACGCCCGTCGCCTGTTAAACCGCGACTGCTCGATACCCACACATCGTCCGCTTTATCGGAGTTCTTCCCCAAGTTGGGACGAACATTTTCCGTAGCGCCAACGGCAATGACGTTTTTAGCCGTGGCTGGGCTCCCGATCGTTTTATAGCCTTTCTCGCCGTCGTTTCCAGCCGCAACAAGCACCGTCATATCTGGATGCTCCCATAAAAAGCGATCAAACAGCAGCGATGACAGGCTGTACTCTCCCTTATCATCCGCCCCCCATGAATTAGAGTGAATGCGGGCTCCCTCTTCGTATGCTTCCTGCAAAATGGTCTCGACATCCGTAACGAGCTTCCCTTTCGCGTTCTCTATGGAATGAAATATGAGCTTGGCACCCGGTGCCGTTCCTTTATACTGTCCATCTGATGCTTCACCTGTACCTACAAGGGACCCTGCTACATGCGTACCATGACCATGGACATCGCTTGCATCATTCGGTCGGCCAAGTGAAATGAGCTTCTCAATCTGGCCCTTAAAATCTGGATGCATCGTTTGGAGCTTCCCAGTATCAAGTCCGGTATCGGCGACTCCGACGATTTGTCCCTTGCCCGTGTACCCTGTCGAAGCCAGCTTGTCCGAATGAATGATGGTAGCTGCCACATCATTGTGCAGCTTGTTTTCTGGAACGGGGACAACCGCAATGACATCATCTGATTCGATCACTTGTTCAATCGTTTCCTGATCCATCTTAGCGATTGATATATGCGGAGCATCCTCTGGTGATTGAATGTCTCGTATATCTTGATCCTCCGTCATTTTCGTCATTGTTCGATACATGTCAACCCGTTGATTGAAACCAATGACGGCAACATCGACCCGCTCTCTGTTTCCTCCTTCAAAGCGAAGCTCGGACGATACCTTGGACTTCGGTGTAAAGGCCATCACATCTTCGACAAAGGTAAGCTCCTCGACTTCCCTTCTTACCTGTTCATCCTCTATTTTTGCGATGAATGCATAATCCGGTATGTAATCACCAAGCGTGACGCCGATATCTTCCAGTTCTTCTTTCCACTCCTCACGAACAGGACCAGATAACTGAATAACGACGAGCTCAGACTCTCTCTTTTTCGACGATAGCTTGTCCAGTGCAAGACCCTTATCTGCTTCGATCTGGATATTGCCCCGACGCTCTCCCTCCTGCTTGGCATCCGCCGGAATGCCCTCCAGCGAAAGTGTCAGAACAAGTGTCGTGCATAAAGCTGCCTGCCATTTTTTTCGCAAACCAAACACCCTTCCCCCCATGGCATAATAAAACCATTTCTATCCATTATAAGAGAAAGGGTGAATTGTCAAAAGAGTAAGATGGCATAGACATGGGACAAAAACTAATTTTTTGTCCCATCCTCTTCTACCGTCCACTGTAATAGCGGTTGAAAATCGGTCCATGCCAACTGCATTAGCATTTCCTGATTCCATTCCTGCTTCGGAATATCCATTAGTCGCACAGCCTGGTTTTGGATCGCCTCTTGCAAAAGGTTATGGCTAAAACGACCGTTGCCATTCAATCGATGATCACTGGCTGCTTTATCCAAGGACAGTGAGATCATTTCCAGCACGTTTTTCTCAATCACATACCCCACATGACATGCAGCCTGCTCAAGAATGTGCACGAGTTCCTGCACCGTGTAATCGGGGAACGCAATATATTTTTTAAACCGTGACAAAAGTCCAGGGTTGCTCATTAGTAATGAATTCATTTCGAGTGGGTAGCCTGCGAGGACCACGACCAGATTCTCTTCGTGTTTGGTCATCTCCTCTACGAGCGTGTCAACCGCTTCCTGCCCAAAATCCCTCTCTCCCCCACCGAGCAGGGAATACGCTTCATCGATAAATAAAACGCCACCCAATGCTTCTCGAACTTTTCTGCGAGTAAGCGCTGCGGTCTGACCGACATACCCTGCTACCAAGTCGGCTCTACTCGCCGTAACAAGATGACCGCGTTTCAAATAGCCGATTTCTTGCAAAATCTGCGCATACAGCTGGGCAACTGTCGTCTTCCCTGTGCCTGGATTTCCCGTAAAGACGGCATGCAGCTCAATCGGACTTTTCGGCATTCCTCTTGCTGCGCGTTCTTGCTGGACGGACACATACGCAGCGATTTTTTTCAGCTCCGTCTTCACTTGGGCAAGACCAATCAACGCTTGCAGTCGAGCTTCCGCATTTCTTTCTTTTTGTGGCGGATCGAAGCTACGTACATCCTCGGGTTTCAGAATCGTAAAGTCATCCCATTTCAGTTCCTTACCGTCTGTCTCGCGTCCTTTGGCAAAGATAGCATCGAGCACGATATTCGTGACTGCCCGTGCATTGCCAAACGTCTCATCTACTTGTGCTTTTTCAATGCGCTGGCGTAGCGTAACTTTTGCCGCCTCTGTCAGAGTAAAATCGTTCCGTACGGCTACTTCTTCTGCGATTTGTACCAGCTCGTCTGCCTGATAGTCCGGCAGCAAAAAGTGGCCTGTCTCTGGAAAACGGCTATTAAGCCCAGGGTTGGCGTACAAAAAATGACGCATTTCTTCGGGATAGCCCGCCAGCATCACGACGAAGCGTCCTGCATACTCTCCACTCGTCATAGCGGATACAAGCGTGTCTATCGCCACTTGCCCGTAATCACTGCCGGAGCTATCTGGACGCTTCAAGCTGTATGCTTCATCGATAAACAGGACACCGCCGTCTGCCTGCTTGATCGCTTCCATGACGCGCTGCTCGGTCTGTCCCACGTAAGCGCCGACCAGCTGAGAACGATCCATCTCGATGAGCTGTCCTTTTGCCAACAACCCGAGCTCATGATACAGCTTGGCAATCAAGCGAGCCAAAGTCGTCTTCCCCGTGCCTGGGTTCCCCATTAGTACGAGATGAAGGGGGAGCTGGTCTTTCATATGCCAGCCCTTTTCTTCCCGCAGCTGGCGGTAGTGAAGAAATTGCGCCAACTGCCGAACCCGATGTTTGATCTCGTCCAAGCCGATCAACTGCTCCAATTGCTCTAAAGCACTCCTATCTTGCTGAGGCGCTTTCTCGCGATCTTCTACCCTTTCGTTCCTTTGCGGCAGGAGCTTTTCTTTCTGCTCTTGCTGGTTCGTTAAAGCGCGAATCGTCTCTTGCAATTGGACGAGCATTTCACTGGAGTAAAAGACCCCAGATAAAGACGCTCCATATGCTTGAACACGTTCTTGCAATTGTATTAATAAGTTTTCTCGTTCCGTGTATAACACCACGAGGCCAGCAGCTGTAGCTTCCGCCTCCGAATCGTTCCACTGTCGCGCTGCCAGTAGCGTTTCCTCCGCAAGAGAGCGCCACTTTGTAATTTCAGCCAGTTCATTGGTTGCCTGCTCTTCCAGCACCTCTACTGTTCTCCTGCGCATGACGACATTATCCGTTTCACGCACGGACTTGAATTCAGTGAGAAAGGCATGGGATCGCAACTGTGTAAAGTATAGCTCGAGCTTAACTTCCCCAGCGTAGGGATAATCAGGGGCTATTTGAAGCGCACGATCTACCCATTCAGCTGCAAGCGTATGACCTCCTGTTTTGTGTATCCGCAAAGCAGACATCCGCGTCAACACCATCGCTTCCATCAAATCAAGCTCTTCGCCTGGATGTTCTTGGCGATACTGTTGGAGCATTTGCAGGAATGTCAGGCATTCGCCTTCGGATAGTGACTGGATGCTGGACGGATTTTCGCTAAAACCTGCAATCAGTACCCTCGGGTCCCGTTCTTCTTGATGCTGCATCTTTATATTGCTCCTCCCGCTCCATTGTTTCATCCCTGTTGTAGCATATTTAGCCGAACATGAAAAGTCTGTCCGAACATTAGAGCTCCCCTTGCATATTCACTGCGGTTCTTTTCACCTTTTGTCGTGCGAATAAAGCCGCCAAAGAAATGAGGATACCGGCCATACCAAATTCAAACCAGACCCCTCCCCATTCTAACAGCATCGCACCTACAACTGGACCTGCAGCCATCCCCGTATAGCGGATGAAATTGTACACACCAATGGACGTTGCACGCTCTGCTTCAAATACTTCGGATAGCAAAATCGTATGTGCAGGCATACCCACCCCCAAGGTTAAGGCAAACAGCGTACTTGTTATGACAAGCAGAAGAAAAGAAACATCAGCCGCAGTCATAAAAAGAAACATCGCCAAAGCATTTGAACCGGTCGTCACCAGTAATGTTTTACGTGCTCCCCATCTATTTTGCAGGAAAGCAGACAGCTTGCTGCTGATAATAAAGACAACTGACACGAGCAAGAAAACCAATCCGATTCTTTCAACGGAGACTGCGTAGTGGTTCGTTAATTGGACCGGGAGAAACAGCAGAAAGCAATAATAGGCGTACATTTGGCTAAAACCGATCAAAATGACAGATCCACCAACTGGGTGGAGTAATATATTACGGAAAGACCCTCGTGTAAAACCGCCTGATGATGTAGCTTGAGCCTTTTTCGTTTCGGGTAGCAGCGTAGCATTGATGCCGACGAGAAAGACTGCGCAGACTGCCAAAAACAAAAAGACCGCTGAATGTCCGCCGATACCGCCAATCCAGCCTCCCAACAATGGACCAATTGCCGGACTGAGCGCAAGCAGCATCTGATAAGTACCCATCGCAGATGCACGTTGGATTCCTGTAAATAAGTCTCCAATGATCGTTGCGGCTACGATCGGAATGGCAGCAAACCCTGCTCCTTGTAAAGCCCGGAAAAATAGTAGCCCATAAATAGAATCGACCAGATAGCATCCGATCGACGCGATCGCAAACAGGATCAGGGCAGGTATCATGACACGTTTTCGGCCGAACCGATCGATAAATGGTCCGTAGATGATTTGCATAATCGCGAGCATGACAGTAAAGATTGAAACCGTCCAGTTAATCATGGTTGCACTCGTCTGAAACTCTTTTTGCATGGCTGGTAAAATAGGCATGAACAAATTTTGCGCGAACATACCTAGCATTAGCGTTATCCCAAGTAGGTATAGTACTTTTTTTGGATTCATGGTTGCTCTCCTCTTATCTCTTTAATATTGTGTCCTTGGAAACAATTTTCATAAAAAAAATAATGAACACCAGTTGTTTGTTTCCCCTAATCTTCTGTTGCTTCTCTTATGACCTTTTCCAAAAATGCCAATTCAGCAGGAGTATACCTATCCAAGAATCGGTACACGTCATTCTCCAGGCGTTGATGGTAGTGTTCGTGAATCTCGTTTACCATTTCTCCTGCTGATGTCAGCCTGAAAAAAACTTCTTTCTGATTGTCTTCGAGCTGATAGCGCTCGAGTAATCCTTTCTTCAAAAGTTTGACTGTTATTTTGGATATCGCACTCTTTGTTACCCCAATATGCTGTGCAATTGTCGTAACATTGACTCGATCCTTCCTCCCTACCTCTTGAAGGACGTGCAGCTCTGTTACGGATAACCTTCCAACTTTATCGTAATCTGGTACGCTGATTTTAATCTGGCGCAATAGCATTTCTTCACGTAGCTTGCTGCGCTCCTCCTGTTTATGCAGAAAGGTGATCCATCGATTCCAAAGCTTCTTTTTCGGGTCCAATGCAGCATCAGCTCCTCATCTAGTTCGACTTTTGTTTCCTTGGAAACGAAATCACTTTATCATGAGTTTTCCTTTTGTGCAAGAAAAAACCGCAGCCCTGCATTCGCAAGCTGCGTTCCGAGATCGGTCTCTATCCATTTAGATTGCCCAATTCCTTATCCGCACTGAAATGAGCACGGGCAGCCTCAAACACTTCACTTTCCGATCCGACCGAGATTTTGAAACTCGATACGACTTTCTTGCCGCATCGCACTTGTACATTATACTGGGAATCCCCATCATACGTTGATTCGAAATGATAATCCTCACCATTGACCTGAATGGTTCGTTCCATGGTTACACCTCCCACCTTAGTGTGACCAAGCAACATGGCAATCATCCAATATTTTGTTGCAAAGAAATCGTTTTCCCCGTTGCAGCTGACTCCATGGCCGCTTCGATAATCAAAAGAGCGATAAGCCCATCTTTTCCTGTGACGATTGGCGTTTTTTGATTTTGGATCGCGTCTATAAAGGCATCGATTACCCCACTGTTCGTCTGATGATCGTTGGTCTGTATCGCTCCAGTTCGCTCTACTCTTCTTTCGCCCGTAGCTGCTATGATTTCGATATCCTTTTCTGGATCAGCAAAAATCTTCATGATCCCACGCTCGCCGTAAAGAATTGTACTATTGTCCTCCTCACCGTAGTAGCTCCAGCTAAAGGAAGCAGTCCCCACCGCACCCGATTGTGTTCGTAAAAGGCATACCATATGATCGCATACCTCAATTGGTAGGCCGTCCTCGTCTTTTTTGTCCAAAACAGCTGTTAAGGCACTGACCTGCACGATTTCATCCTGAAGCAAATAACGCAGCAGATCTACTTTATGGATGCCCAAGTCTCCAGCAACACCGAGTGCAGAACGGTTCTTTTTAAAAAACCATGTGGCGTTTGTTTTATTGATACTCCAATGCTCAGGCCCTTTATGTCCAAAGCTTGTTTTAAAGGATAAGATGCGCCCCAGCTCACCTGAATCAATGATCTGACGCGCTTTTTGATGGGCGATAACCAGCCGTTGATTGTGGTCGACCATGAGAATCGCTCCCGTAGCCTTGGCAGCTGCAAGCATAGCCTGTGCACCTTCGCTTGTCGTCGCGATCGGCTTTTCACACAAGACATGTTTTCCCGCCAATAATGCTTCTGTCGAGATGATATGGTGCATTTCGTTCGTCGAGCAGTCGCTGATCGCTTGGACCTCAGGATGATGAACGACCTCTTGCCAGCTAGCAGCTACCGTGCCCCCATGCTTGGCAACCAGCTTCTGAGCACGATCTGGATTCGGGTCATACACAAGGAAAAGCTCGACATTTGGATGATGGTGATACTCCGGCGCATGCCGTTCGTTTGCAATGGAACCGCAGCCAATAATGCCTACTTTTATGCTCATGATTGCTCCTCCCTTGTGTTTAACCCTTGCCGAATCACCTGTCGTAATGTGATTCGCTCAATGAAGTGGTTAGAGGGCACAACGCTGGTTCTCCAGCGCCGTACCCCATTTCCCTTTTCTACAAATCAGCAGTGCGATGTGCTTTTTTTCGCGCTAACCTCTTTTCGCGAATTCCCTCAAAAATCGAATAAAGCACGGGAACCAATACAAGCGTTACGAGCGTGTGAAAAATCAACCCCGCAATTACCCCGGTAGCAAGCGGTGCTTCTAGTTCCGCTCCTTCCGCAACAGCGAGTCCCATCGGTAGCATACCGAGTATCGCTGTCAGCTTGGTCATGATCACCGGACGAACACGATCTCGCGTGCCCTGTACAATCGCTTCTTCCAACCCCATCCCTCGTGAGCGGAGCAGATTAATTCTGTCAATTAACAAAATCGCATTGGAAACAACAATGCCTATCAGCATGATGAGCCCAATCATCGCCATCTCACCAAAGGTTCGCTGCGTGACCACGAATCCGAGAATGACTCCCACCAAGGCCATTGGCAACGACAGCATGATAATGAATGGCTGAGATAACCTCCCAAACTGTGCCACCATAATCACGTAGATGAGGGAGACGACCGCTACCAGGACGATAATTCCTTGCGTAAAGGTGTTATTCTGTTCCTTCAAATCGCCAGCGATCTCGATCTTGTAACCAGCGGGCAATTCCACTGTACCCAGCTTCTCATTTATTTCTCTGCCCGCCGTACCAATATCCGTGCCCAGCACTTCTGCTGATACCGTGATGATTTGTTCTCCTTTTTCATGTTTGATCGTAATCGGAGATTTGCTGAAATGGAAATCGACCAGCTCATGTAACGGCACCTGCGAGCCTGTTTCTGTTCGTATCATAATCTGCTGGAGCTGGTCAGGATGTGTCACCCATGTCTCCGGAAACCTGGCCACAATCGAGGTTTCGATACCATTTTGACTGATTGTGGATAGGGGCTGCTCCCCAAGCAGCAGGCTGATTTGGCTGTCCAATGATTCTGAGTCAACCTGTAATTGAGACATTGCCTCCTGATTCGGTATCAGTGTTACTTTTTCCTTCCCTCTTTCGAAGTCATTCCGAATATTGACTACACCTGGGATACTCGCCAGCATTTCTTCTACTTTTGCGGAAATCGACCGCGAAACCTCCAAATCTTCACCAGCAACCTGCAACTCAATGGGTGCCGATTGACCAGAGAATCCAAAAGTCATACTTGTTTGTTCCACACCGTCAATTGCATTCAAGCGACCGTTTACTTCTTGCATAAACGCTTCTTTCTCTTGTGTTCGTTGCGACTTGGTTACTAATGTAATATTTAACTCCACAGTCTCTTTCTTTGCCGTAAAAAAGACTTGATTCACGTCGGACAGCTCTCTTAACGCTTTTTCCGCTTCAACTGCCACTGTTTGCGCCTGTTCCAAGCTAGTGCCATCTGGCATCGTTAACGTGGCAAAAATTTGATTCTCATTGGCATTCAAGCCATTTCCCATTTTAATCAATGGGAAGAGAGTCAAGGCTCCTACAAACACCGCAAGAGCTACCAGCAATGTGAGAATTCGATGACGAAGGGTTAACAGCAGTAATCGCTGAAAGAGAGAAATAATCCCATTTTTCCCTTTCTCGGTACGGGGCTGCAACTGTTTATCATGTTGGAGAAAACGTTCGGAAAAAATCGGAACAAACAGAAAAGCTGCAATCGTTGATGCAAGAATCGTAGAGGTAACGGTAAACGCAATGGTATGAAGAATAGGCTTCAGCCACTGTTCAAAATCCGCGACCACTAGCGGTAAAAACACAACGATCAAGGTTAATTGGGAAGCAAATACAGGTGCTATTACCTCTTTTGAGCCCTGAACGATGGCCTGTTTCAGTTGCATTCCCTTTTCTCTCAAATGATAAATACTTTCCAAAACAACGATCGCGGCATCGACAATCAATCCGATTGACAAACTCAGTGATATCAATACCACCATGTCAATGTTATAACCAGCAGCTTTCAGAGCGATGAAAGTCATCAGGATAGACAGAGGTAGCGTAGTTGCAATGACCATTGTTACACGCCAATTTCGCAGGAATATCCAGAGTACGAGGATTGCCAATATTCCCCCGATGATAACATCTCGACTCAAATTGGTGATCGCTTTTTTAATAAAGGA
Source organism: Brevibacillus sp. NRRL NRS-603 (assembly GCF_003013445.1). Classification (NCBI taxonomy): domain Bacteria; kingdom Bacillati; phylum Bacillota; class Bacilli; order Caryophanales; family Paenibacillaceae; genus Brevibacillus; species Brevibacillus sp. NRRL NRS-603. The sequence goes on from NZ_PXZN01000012.1 coordinate 677,336, forward strand.
GACAGATTCAAACATGACTCTTAGCTCGTAATTTCCGCCCGCTTCATCATTGATTTGCCTCACGACATCCTCTACTTTTTTCTGTGTGGTGATCAAGTCACTCCCCGCAGCGCGCTTTACACTGATTTGTACAAAGAGGTCTCCTTCTGTCATGGAAATAGCGTCCTTCACGCTACCGCGCAGGTCACTCACCGTTGCCAGTTGTTCGAGTGCCACCTTGCCCTTGGGTGTCTTGATCAAAATGGCTTTGAACTCTTCTACATTTTTCAAGCTGTTGTCAATCATGACAACGGTGTCAAACCCGGGATTTTCCAATATCCCCACGGCTTTTTTCCAATTGGCACCCTGAAGCTGACCCACAACATCCGCTGCTGTTGTTCGATAGGCAGTAAGCCGTTCAGGACGAAATGTTATCGCAACCTTATTTTCAAAACCGTCCTCGGATACGACTACTTCCTTCACACCCGGGATGGATTCTATTCGATCCTTAATGGTCGTCTTCAGCAAGGTGAGCATGGTCTGTGTATCGGCACCAACCATTGCGTAGTCGATTAAGTCCTCATCACCTAGATTCGTTTGAGTGACGGTTACGGTATCCACTACTTTAGGAAATTCGTTGCGCAGCCGATTCACAATATTTTGTGTCTCTTGCTTGACCTTTTCACCTTCCCCATCCTCTGCAAGGATCGAGATGCCAGAAAACCCCGTCCCTGTTTTCGATGAGAAATTTTTAATCCCAGTCACAGATTTTAATTCCTGCTCTATTTTTTTTGTGACTTTTTCCACCATCTCTTCAGGCGGTAGCGCTCCCCCTGAAATATTCACTTCAATCCAAGGCAAATTTGTTTTCGGTACAAGCTCCACGTGGAAGGAAAAGAGAGCACCGATTCCGGTAAGCACGATGAGGAATGTGCACAAATAGAGGATCACTTTTCGTTTCAGCAAAAAGAGAATGACCTTGTCCACCGGTTACTCCCCTTTCACCGTAACGACTTCTCCTTCGGCATAGTACGTTATGCCGGAGATTAAGATTTGATTGCCTGGCTGTAGGCCAGATAAAATCTCGACGTTATTTCCAATGATTTGCCCCACTTCCACATCACGTCTCTTGATTACACCATTCTCGACAACCATGACGAAGCGCTGCGATTCTTTAACGCCCACGCTTTGGACGGGAACGAGCATCCCGTTTACTTTACGTGACATCTCTACAGTCGCGACCATCCCCTCGATCAACACGCTGTCTTTATTGGGAACAGCTATCTCTACAAGATACTTTCCCGTTTCCGCGTTGAGAACGGGGGAGATAAATGTTATGGTCCCTGTACTCTTAGCCTTTCCCTCCACTGCCACAGGCACCGTGTCCCCTTGCTTGTAGTTTCCCATCACATCCAATGGGACATCGACCTTCAGCTTCACTTCCGAGCTATCAACCAGGTGAATGATACTTTCACCTGGCTGGGCAAGACTGCCTGCCTTTTTGGTTACATCGATGACCGTACCGCTAAACGGGGCGACGAGTTTTGTTTCTTGAAGGGTTTTCTTTGCCAGCTCTACTTCACTGGCCGCTTGCTTCAACTCGGCATCTGCACTGGCAATCTCGTTTATTTCTGCACCCTTTAGCAACTTATCCAGTGTAATTCTCGCCTCTTGTAGCGAAATCTCGACTTGCTCTTTTTCCGACTGCGCACTATCCAGCTCACTCTGTGAAATAGCGCCACCCTTAAACAGCTCCTGGGCTGTCTCCCATTTCCGTAGCGCATCCTTCAAGCGCTTTTCCTGGCTGTCCACTGCCAGGCGTTGTTTGCTGATGAGATCTGGGCTTACTCCTTGCAACGTTTTTGAACGCAACGCCGATGCACTTTGAACCTGGCTTTGTGCTGCTTCCAGCCCTTTTTGATAATAGTTTGTATTTAGTGAACTTAACACCTGGCCTTGTGTCACCTTTGCCCCTTTTGTTACGTTCATTCTTTCAATCGTACCAGAAGCCCCAAAGGCTAAATGGCTCTCCTGTTTGTATTCAACGAAAGCAGTAAGTGGTATCGGCAAGGAATCCGTCTGTTTTACGGTGTGCACTTGTACGATCTTTTGTTTGGCTTGCTCCGTTTCCTGTTTCGCTTCCTCTCCACATCCCGCGATGAACATCAGTACAATTGTCAAAACGACATAGTGCATACTCTTCACGTAGAGTCCTCCAGTAGTTTTGTCATTGTCTTTTTGAATGAAACTGACATCCCATTCTCTCTCGTTATCGTGACCTTGCTCAAGCAGACTTGTCTGCAACCACGTGTTCTTCTTTTTTCTTAAAGTATTGACTTACTTGCTTGTTCAGATGAGCGATCAAGGCGATCACGAAAATGATGGCACCCGATGCCAACACGAGATACGTCCAATGCACGGCCTCCAGTAAAATACCGTACAACCAGATCCCAAAAGGTACGGCCACTCCAGTAAAAGTGCCGACCACTCCAAACATGCTGGCACGCAAATGCTCAGGCGTGTTTAATTGAACAAAGGTAAAGATCGGGATGTTCCCCATGGAGTTGAAGATGGCGGAGACCAATAAAATCGCGACAAATACGCCGGTAATGATCCATGAGGAGTTACTCGTTTCTGGAACAAAAATCGGAAATACCCATGACAGCAAGAGAAGCCCTTGCACTTGAATCAAAAGGAAGATTTTATTCTCAACGTATTTGCTCACTTTTTTCATAGAGACAACAGCCGCTCCGATAATAATCCCGATAAACCAGGAGGACTGAATAAAGGAGAATTGCTCCATCGATACTTTTTCGACTCGATAGGCAATATGCAGCAGCCCCACATACATGAGCGGAGGGAAAATAAAGTTGAGCACAAGGAAAATCAGGAACAAGTACTTGATGACAACCTGTTCACGAATATATTGGAAGACTTCCTTGATAGTATCTGTATAGCTTTGCGTTGTCTCCTGTACTGCCTCGGTCTTGCGGAAACGGAGGAACATCTGCAAGATGCCTGCTCCGATAAAAGAAAGGCCATCAATCAGCAAGATCATTTTCATCCCCAGTAAACCATAGGCAACCGCCCCTACCAAAGGACCCGCTACATTGAGAATGGCGCTGATCGCTTGGTAAATAGAGTTCATACTTCCCACTCTGTCCTCATCTACCAGCTCAGGAATGGATGCTTGCAAAGCGAGATACGTAAAAGCCTGAATGGTACTGATCACAAAGGCGTATCCGACAAACAGCCATAGATTCGTCGGAAACTGGAGGAAAAACAGTAAAAACAAAAGAACGAGCGCACCGCTTAGCAGCTCGGTGACAACCATGATTGTTTTCTTGTTGTGTCTATCAATATAGGCGCCTGCAAAAATATTAATCAGCACCCCTGGCAAGTACGAAAAGCCCAAAACAGTTGCAAATGCAGCGGAAGAACCCGTCACATCCGCAATGTACAGGGCAAGAGCAAATTTGTAGACACCGCTACCTAATTCCGTGATGAAACGAGTAAAAGAAAAGAGAAAAATATTTAATCCGTATGATTGGTTGCCCATCTTAACCTCCCTGAATAGTAATCCCTCTAGCTGACGATTTATTTCGGCAAGATGATCCGCTACACTTCACGGACAAGAAACCCGGAATAGAGCGGAATTCATCTGCCGATTTCCAATACGATGCCTAGGCGACCTTTAACGTATGACTAGAGGCATCCCTATCAATTTTTTCGCTTCCTCCTCCAAGATCACTCGCAGCTTCCTTTCATCCTCTCGAAATGGCAGAGCCATAAAAATAGTCATTTTGCCCATGGATGTATAGGAAGCCTCAAAGAGAATACGCTTCTTTCCTTTGATAAACAGGTGATCGTATTCACTTGGTTGACTCTTGTTCTGCTCACCCAAAAAGTTGCAAATAATAGGTGTCATCTGCAAGGATTGGATGAGGGAGTGCTGGGAAAGAGGATAGTTTTCCGCTGCGTCAGGATTTTGCACGAGATTGGTAAAATGGATGTTCCTCTCCTTTGCGAGATCCAACCGAACTTTCACATAACTTTCCAACTCATCCAAACTCCACGCCGGATCAATATGAAGCGGAATATGATCGATGCACTCACCAAGCACATCGAAGAAATGGTTCCCCATAAAGGATCTGCCAAAGTTCATAAGGAAGATGGGGGCCTTTTGGACTCCATAACTTCTTTCACAAAATCTGGCTAAAAGAGCAATCGGAATACGCGCATTTTCTGTCTCCTGCGGGTTGTCCATATCTACTTCGCAGGTAACAATCGTGAATCCGTCCAAAATGGATGAGGAGGGAAGCTGTCTTTCTATGGACAAAAGACTATTCTCAAATCCGTGAAGATCAAATTCCTCCACAAGCTGCTGATCTTCGATTCCGACTGGACCCTTGGTAATTTGCCGGACGAAATCCCAATACGTATTTCGATCAGTTTCCGAGAGGTCTGTGCCATTTTCCAACGCTTCGTAATACAGGTTCATGTCGTTTTGCAGAACCTCACTGCTGATCAAATCAAAAATGAGATGCGAGGCCGGGAATATGAACGAGTACTCTTTCTCGCTTTCTTTCAGCAAAATCACTTTGTATGACAAAGAGCCGATCGAGTCATGCTGCTTATAAAAATATTCTCTCAGTAAAAGATGGCGCACTGCTTCTTTTCTTTCATCCGAATCGCCCGATACATCAACAATAGGGAGCGCAATCTCATTAGGGCAAGGATACTCTTTCCAATATGGCTCTTCTTCTTCAAAAGCCAACGTGCAACGCAGTAAATGATGCCGCTTCAAAACGTCAAGAAAGGCCTTTTCCAGCGTCTTAGGATCGATCATCCGCTCAAAGCGAATCACTGTTCCAGAAATATCCTTTTCCTGTACATGATAGCGCTGTGAAGGTGACAGTGGCTGCCTGATAAAAGTCTGCTGATTAATGATCGCCTCCGAATAACGAAGGAGCTTCTGATCCAAGTCGTTGACGAGATGCTCCTGCCATGGCAACGATTCCTTCTCATTAAGCGCAGCCTCTTGCAAATGATTCTTCTCTTTTTCCCATGCTTTTTGCGAGAGATCCAGATATTCAATAGCGTGCGGCTGCATCGCAGGATCACAAGACCTACGCAATAAGGACAGGATCTCTTGATGTTTGTCCCGCGCATTTTCCTCTACGTACAGAACAGCTCGGTGCTTGCTGCCATAGGGCACCTCTACATAATTGCTCCATACTTGAAAATGAGCGTAGATCAAGGTTTCCAGCTCTTTTTTATCCTGCGCTTTAGTGGTGCGAATCCGGTTAACGGTATCTAAATATCCTGCTAGCGCTCTTACTGTGTCATATTGGAAGATCGTTTGAATCTTTACTTCTATTCCTTCCTTATGAAGCCGTGCTACCAGTTGGATCGCTTTGATAGAATGCCCGCCCAGATCATAAAAATGGTCATCCACACTGATTTCCTGCAGATCGAGCACTTCTTTCCAGATATCCGCCAGCTTGATCTCCTGCTCTGTAACAGGGGGATTCAGTTGCTTATTCGCCTCCCGGTTCATGACAGGCTCAGGTAATGCTTTCCGATCTATTTTTCCATTCGGTGTTACAGGCATTCTCTCAAGTACATGGATATACGTTGGTACCATATAGGCCGGAAGGGTGGCCAAAAGCTCCTGACGCAAATCTCTGTTCCAATCAGGCTGCTCCCAGACCAGATAAGCGATCAGGCAGGCATCTCCTCCCTGCTCTTTTTTTGCCAATACGACCGCTTCCTTTACTCCTGCCTGGGAGAGGATCACGTTTTCAACCTCATCAAGCTCGATACGGAAACCGCGTATCTTGACCTGGTTGTCCATTCGCCCCAAATATTCCAGACTTCCATCCGCAAGCCACTTCACCATATCTCCCGTCTTGTAGAGCCTCGAACCGGAAATAAACGGATCTGCCACAAATTTCTCGTTCGTCAATTCCTCGCGATTGATGTAGCCATCAGCGACGCTAATGCCCGCGATAGCTAACTCACCAGGAAGTCCCTGGGGCTGCAAATGACCATGCGCATCTAGCACGTATACTTTTGTGTTGGCAATGGGCTTTCCGATTGGCACTTGCTGCGGCAGCTCCTCTTGTCCTTCATACGTCCAAGTCGTTGCACAAATGGTTGTTTCGGTGGGACCGTATGCATTGATGTAGCGGCAATGCGCACTCCATTTATGGACGAGCTCCCAGTTGGCTGCGGAACCTGCGGTGATTAACGTTTGCAATTTCGGAAAATTCTCCGGCTCCAAATACGTCACAAAGGTAGGCGGGAGCGTCGCGACTGTTACTTCATGCCGGAGCAGATACTCACTGAAAGCCTGCGAATCGAGTACGACATCCTTTGAAACTACGACCAGTCTCGCCCCCGTCAATACCCCCATCGTAAACTCCCAGACTGAGGCATCAAAAGAGATGCTGGCAAACTGCAACACCTTGTCATTTTGGGTAATACCTAGATCGTTGATGAAAAACTGCTGGAGGTTGGCAATCCCGACGTGGTGCAGCCTTACCCCCTTTGGCTTCCCCGTTGACCCGGATGTATAAATGACATAGGCCAGATCACTGGAACGATGAAGGCTCTGTACATCAGATGCAGCGCCGTTGTATACGCTCCTATCATCAAGATTGATCAACATTGCTGATGGGAGAATACGCTCTGCATACGCTACAGTCGGATCATGGATCAAAACAATGCTGGCCCCGCTATCTTCGATCATATAGCTGATCCGTTCGCTCGGATGGTCGGTGCTAATAGGGAGAAAGGCACCGCCCGCTTTCAGAACAGCCAAGATGGCGAGGCTGTAAGCGGTAGAGCGCTCCACCATCACACCAACAATGCTGCCTGGTTTTACCCCTTTCTCACGCAGCACGTGGGCCAGCGCATCGGATTTCTCATCCAATTCCTGATACGTGAAGGTGCGTTCCTGATCGACCACGGCAATGTGATGCGGCCCCTTTTTGACCTGTTCCTTAAATAGCTGGTCAATGGTTCGCGTTTGGTCAACCAGCATCTCCGTGTCATTCCATTGTTGTAGAATGAGAGCCTGCTCCTCGTCCGTGACCATTTGCATGCTTGCAATTGGCTGGTCAGGATTGCGGATGACACTCTCAATCAACTGATTCAGATGCGCTCGGACTTTTTGCAGATAGGCATCGCTGTAGGCAAGTCCATTATAGATAAAGTGAATTTCTAATTCCTTTCCGGGAATGATGCACAAGTTGAAGTCGTAGCTGGTTTGCTCATATCCTTGGACATCCGTGATTCCAAATAAACCGCCTTTTCCATCTTCCTCGAATGCCTCCTCCGTCAATGGATAATTTTCAAAGACCATGAGGTGCTGAATCAGGTTTTGTTTTAATGCGGTTTCGGACTGAATATCCGCCAGAGACAAGTATTGATAGCTGCTTGTAGCTGCGAAGAATTGTTGCACCTGCCTGAGCAACTCGGAAAATGTCTGTTTACCTTCACTGCGAATTCGCATGGGGATCGTATTGACAAACAACCCAACCATTTCTTCTACGCCAACGAGCTCTGAAGGACGTCCCGAAACAACTGATCCGAAGACAACATCATTGGCATAATTGTATCGTTGCAGCAACAATCCCCAGAGGGAATGAAAAACGATGCTCAGTGTTACATCATTTGATCTCGCTATTTGCTCTAGACGGGCAGTTGTTACTTGATCAATGCGGAACACGATCGATTCTCGTTGGTACCCCTTACCGGTTGAAATGTATTCAACCGGTAAAGGAGATTGCTGATCAAACCCATCCAGACTATCTCGCCAGAACGAGAGTCCTTCTTGTTTATTTTGCTTGCCAAGCCACGTGATATAGCTACTGAAGGAATACGGTGGAGCCAGCTCAGCCTTCTTATTTTGAAGATACGAACGGTAGATATGGAAAAAGTCTTTTGCGACAATCCCCAAGCACCAGCCATCCATAATAATATGGTGAAAGCTCCACACCATCTTGTATTTTGATTCACTCAATTTCATAACGGTCATCCGAAACAACAGATCTTTCTCCAGATCAAATCTCTTGCGCCGATCCCTTACAAGAAATTGCTCTATAAATGCTTCTTGTTCATCTTGAGTCAGGTCAGAGATGTCCTCGGTCTGAATAGCTGCCTCTCTTTGCTTCAACACGATTTGCAGAGGCTTTTTGCTTTCTTTATAGTGAAAGACTGTTCGCAGGATATCGAATCTCTCGACGAGGTCGCGAAAGCTCTGATCAAGGAGATCAAGCCGCAATGCCTCCTCCATCGTAATCACCGTTTGTTCAAAGTGAACCTCTGATTCAGGATGAAGGATAAAGTGATACAGCATGCCTTCTTGCATAGGTGTCAAGCGGTATATATTTTTTATCTGAACACCATTCAAACCTCATCACCATCTATCATTGAATTTTTTCACCCAGCAGTTGAGAAAGATGATCTAATTCCTCAATGGACAGCTCATCATATGTGAAATCTGTTGGGCTTTGCTCGACTGACTCTTTCGATAAGCAGTGCGTAATGATTTCTACGATCTTATCTCGGTAGGCATTCACGAGGCGCTGAATGGTTCCTTCTTCAAACTCTTCACGATGATACGTAAAAGTAAGTGTCAGCTTGCGATTCACGACCATTCCATTCACATCAAGCGCAAAGGATCGGATGGCGGTCGGACTGATTTCTCGGCCCGGTGACAGGGAGGAAGTCGTCATGCTTCCTGATTCCAAATCTGTATCGAATTGGCCCAAGTAGTTAAAACTGATCTCGGGCTTTATCTGGAACGTTAACGCAACATCGGCTTGTCTCGCAGACAGATATTGTAAAATGCTGTATCCAATACCTTTGTTCGGCACACGTCGCAGGCTGTCTTTCACCATTTTGATCTGGTAGCCAAGGGATTCCGATCGGCTCATATCCAGAACGAATGGATACTGGGCTGTAAACCATCCGACCGTGCGTGAAATATCGATGCCCTTCACGATCTCTTCCCTGCCATGTCCCTCCAGATTGACGAGTACATGCTCTATCCCCGCCCACTCTTTTACCGCCAAACCCAACGCCGTAAGCAACAGATCGTTCACTTCCGTGTTATAAGCTTGGTGGCTCTGCTTCAGCAGCTTTTCTGTGTAGGCTTCATCAAGCTCGATGGTGACATCTGTTGTATCTTGCATGAGCGGTGCCCCAATCACTTCCTTCTTTACCAGAGGAGAGAATGGGATTTCCTCTACCTGCTTCCAATATCCGATTTCCTGTTGAATTTCGCTTCCCTGCGCATATTTTTGCAATTCTTCTGACCATGTTTGATAAGAATCGGTTTTCATAGGCAAAGCAGGCTCTTCTCTTTGCAGCAAGGAGTCATACACGGTATGGAAATCTTCCAGAAGAATCCGCCAAGAGACACCATCGACAACGAGATGATGAATCACGATTAACAGGTGATCTCCATTTTCTGTTCGGAAAAGACCGAGATTTATCAACGCAGTATCCGTCAAATGGATCCCTTCCTGTATTAGCTGAGCAGCTTGCTCCATCTCCTCTACGTTTTGCGCCGAAAACTCCTTGATCATAATGGGAACCAGGCACTCGTCCGGTTTCCGATGTTCCTGGACAATGTCTGACTCATTCATTTGGAATTTCATTCGCAAAGCATCATGATGCTCAATCAGCTTCGCAAATGCTTGTTGAACCAGTTCTGGATCGAAGCCAGCTTTTCTGTACAGCATGACAGATTGATTGTAATGATGAGGGTTCTGATGGTTTTGTTCAAAGAAGTTCATCTGGATCGGTGTCAACGCTACTGCTCCCATTACAGGCCCTTGCTCAATTTGTCTGGTCAGCGGCTGGAGATATCTGGCTGCACTGCGAATACGCGGGTTTTGGAACAAGTCTTTCAATCGGAGCTCATATCCATGACTTCTCAATCTCGCTATCATCTGAAGAGCTTTAATGGAGTCTCCCCCAAGCTCAAAGAAGTTGTGGGTCACACTTACTTGCGCGAGCCCCAGCACATCCTTCCAGATGGTGACCATGATTTGTTCCTGTTCATCGGACGGCTCGACGATGTGTTCCTCTACCAAGAGAGAGCGATCAGGAAGAGGGAGTTTTTTCCGATCCACTTTTCCAACAGCGGTAATCGGCATAGCGTCTAGTCGAACGAAGAAAGACGGGATCATGTAATCGGGCAAATCTTTAGCGAGCAGGTCTCTCCACTCGTCAGCCGCAAGCTCATGCTCTGTCACAATATACGCGCATAAGTACTTGCTTCCATTTTCTTCTTCTCTGGCGATCACGATTGCTTCTTTTACCTGTTCCAGCGAAAGCAGCTTGCTTTCAATTTCCCCTGGCTCGATTCGATATCCCCTGATTTTGATTTGGAAATCCTTCCTGCCCAGGAAGTGGATGTTCCCGTCCGGTAAATAGACAGCCAAATCCCCAGTCTTATACATTTTTTCGTAGCCCGGTTCCGCATATGGATTATCGACAAAGCTCTGTCTCGTTAGCTGCTCGTTATGCAAATAACCTAATCCAAGCGGCATGCCTGAGATGTAGATTTCTCCTGGGACACCTATCGGCACTCGTTTTCCGTAGGCATCGAGTAGAAGGATTTTCGTGTTGTATATCGGTTTTCCAATCGGGATGCGATCTTCTTCTCCCGTAATTTGATAGGCAATGCATCCGATACTTGCTTCAGTCGGACCATACAAATTCGTTGGCGATACATATTGGAATATTTTCAGGAATTTGGAAACTGCGGACGGAACAATTTCTTCGCCGCCGATAATGATCTTTTTAAGTGATTGTAATTTGCCCTGCAGTTCGAGATTTTCAGCTAACTGATTAACGATCACGTTAAAAACAGATGGGACGAAATCAGTTAAGGTAATTTGTTCGTCTTCAATGATTCCAGCCATGTAATCAGCCGATACAGTCATCCCCGTAGTAGGCAAGACCGTTTTTCCGCCATTGGTCAGCGGCCAGAAGAATTGCCAAATGGCACTGTCATATACATGGTTGGTGGTCTGAAGGACAGATTGCGCTGCGTCTTGTCCAAAGTAATCATCCATCCAGAGAAAACGGTTGACGATCCCTCTATGCGGTACGACGACTCCTTTTGGTTTGCCTGTTGAGCCGGAAGTAAAAATGACATAGATGGGGTCTTCCAGCGATACCGACAGATTAGGATTTTCGGCTTCCGTTGTCAGGTTCCCGAGATCAATAGTGACACATTTGGCTCCCAGATCCGTTTCCGTAAAGGAATGGTCAGATTCAACGAATACAAACTCGCTACCCAGCTCGGCAATGACAGACTGGAGTCGATCGACAGGCCACTGAATGTCCAGTGGTGAAAAGGCTGCTCCCGTCTTCATTACACCCAATAACGATACGACCAATTCCAGACTTCTTTCCATAAGCACAGGTACATACTTGCCTTTTCCTACACCGCGCTTCAAAAGATCGGATGCGACTGCGTTGGCTTTCTCGTTCAGTTGTTGGTAAGTGATTGTCGAGCCTTGATAGGAAACGGCAATTCGATTCGGATAAAGCTTGGCTGATTCCTCGATGGCAACATGGATCGGTTGTACCACCGAATACTCTCGCCTTGTATCATTACTGAGCTTCTCCAAAAACTGCACTTCTTCCGAAGACATGAGGTCAATCTCACCCACAAGAATATCCATGTTCGCCGCTACCTGACGCAGTACGTTTGTAAAATGGTTGATAAAACGCTCCATCGTTTCAGGCGTAAATAGACTGGTGCTATATTCGCACTCCACAAAAAATCTATCATTTCTCGTCTCGACATTCATGACGATGTCTAACTTGGATATTTTCGTTTGGAATGGATAAAGGCTCACGTCTACCCCGTTCCAGTCAAAGGCCGTATCTGCCACATTGTCATAGGAGAACATGGTGTCAAACAACGGATTCCTGCTTGGGTCGCGTCGAACCTGAAGCTTTTCAACCAGGTCTTCCAATGGATAATCCTGATGTTCAAACGCCAATAGCGACTTCTCACTTAGCTCTCGGACAAACTCGCGGAACGTCTTGCTGCCTGCTGGATAGTTTCGCAGGGCAAGCGTATTTACAAACATTCCCACTACATTTTGAACATCGGTGTGGTTTCGTCCTGCCACTGGGGTCCCTACGACAATATCCTCTTGCCCGGTATATTTGGACAGCAAAACGTTGTACGCCGCCAATAGAATCGAAAAGACCGTTACGTTTGCTTCCTTCGCCAAGGCGTGCAATCTGCGGGATACATCCGCCTCAATCTCACTTTCGACCGTACCCCCTTCAAAACTCTGAAACTGGGGTCGCTGATAGTCCGTAGGCAGATTCATAACAGGTAATTCCCCGCTGAATTCATCTATCCAGAACTTTTCCTGCTTATGCGACTGCCCCGTCGTCTTGATCTGTTTCAACCAAGCCGAATAATCCTTGTACTGAACGGTGAGTGGTTCTGGATTTTGCCCGTTATACAATTGATTCAACTCATCAATCACAATGCTCACAGATGTTCCATCTGCAATGATGTGGTGCATGTCAATCAGGAGTAAATGCTTGTCCTCCATCAGTTTTACTAACTTGACGCGCAATAATGGTGCCTGGCTCAATTGGAATGGCTGGATGAACGTCCGAATGAGATTTTCTATATGCTGAGGGCTGTCCTCTGCGCGAGCATAATCGATGGCAAAACGGACAGAGTCATGGACAAATTGTTTCGGCTCACCATTTACGTAGTCGAAGGACGTACGGAACGCCTCATGCCTTTGGATGAGAGACTGGAATGCGTTTTCCAGTGCCACAGAATCCAACTGCCCGGAAAGAACCAGAGCGCCCGCCATATTATAGGCCACACTCGTTTCATCGAGTGATTGAACCGTGAAAATCCTTTTTTGTGAAGGAGAGAGCTCATAATGCTCTTGTTTTCCAACCGTCTGAATCAACGGCATTTCTGCTTGAGTTGCTTCGGAAATGACGTGGGCAAAGCTCCTGACGGTAGGATTTTGGAAAACGGCGCGCAGCGGAATTTCTACCTGCCACTCCTTGTTTACTTTGGCAAGAAGAATAGCAGCATGCAGGGAATGTCCACCGATTTCAAAGAATCGATCCAGAACGCCAACTCGTTCGAGCCCCAAAACCTCTTGCCATATTCCTGCAAGTTTTCTTTCATTTTCTGTCGCAGGCGCTACGAATTCCTCTGATACCAGCTTAGACAGATCGGGTTCAGGCAACGCATTGCGATCGATTTTGCCGTTTGGCGTCACAGGCAACTCTGCCAATTGGATGATAAAGGTCGGAACCATGAACTCGGGCAGGGAATCGGCTAAAAACCCCTTGATTTCGGATGGACTTACTCCCTCATCCGTCGTGTAATAAGCGCACAACACAACGGATTCATCTCCCTTTGTCTTCGGGAGCACAATGGCATTGCGAACCTTTTCATGACGTAACAGCTGATTTTCGACTTCGCCCAGCTCCACACGGTATCCACGAATCTTCAATTGGTAGTCCGAACGACCAACAAACTCCATATTTCCATCTGCCATCCAGCGCACAATATCGCCGGTCTTATACATGGTCTCACCAGGACGGAAAGGATTTTGGATGAAGCGCTCACGGGTTAATTCCTCTCGGTTCAGATACCCCCGCGCAACACCTGCTCCCCCGATATATAGTTCACCGTACACGCCTACCGGCTGTGGCCGCAATTGGGAATCCAGCACATAAAATTCTGTATTTTGCAGCGGTTTTCCGATCGGAACATTTCCGGTTGTCATCTCGGTATCGCCAGCCATTTCGAAGTAGCTGGAATCAATAGCAGCCTCCGTGACCCCATAGCTATTGATGATTTTGATCTGCCCGAAACGCTCGGCCAAGCGGACAAACGCTTCGCTTTGGCATGTATCTGAACCAAGAATCAGCAGCTTCAGATGATCGAGCGGCAATCCATTTTGATAAATGTACTCCATAAAAGGAAGAACAAGAGCGGGTGTCGATTCAAACAAGGAAATTTCGTACCGGGTCAACCACTGATAAAGAGCCGGAAGATCAATCCTTACATCACTTGGACAAATCACCAAATGCCCACCATGCAAAAGAGCTCTGCACAAATCCCCTGCAAACACGTCAAATGAGAAACTCGCCATCTGCAAAAGATTCACATTCATCTGTTCAAGTCCGTACTCGTACCGCCATGTATTGGCTACACTCACCAGGTTGCGATGCTCGATCATGACCCCTTTGGGTTTGCCAGTAGTGCCGGATGTATAAATGATATAAGCGAGATCGCTCGGTCCAGAGATGGCGTCGAGATTGGACGAATCCTCCCCGTAACTGGCCTCAGCGTCCAGATCGATAATGGCGCCGCTGAAGTCTACTCCGCTCTGGCCATTTTGATTGACCAGCATGACCTTTGCCTGACTGTCTTCCAGCATGAACGAAATGCGGTCCTTCGGATACTGAGGATCAATCGGAACATAGGCTCCACCCGCCTTCATGACTGCCAGAACGGCAACGACCATGTTAATCGAGCGTTCTGCCAAAATCGCAACGGAGCTGTTTGGTTTTACACCTTGATCACGCAGCGTCCGGGCCAGACGATTTGCTTTTGCATTGAGTTCCTGATAGCTGATCTGCTCTTCCCCGTAAGAGACAGCAGCTTGCTCTGCATGGCGTATGGCTTCTGCCTCAAACCATTCATAGAACGTTGGATGGAGAGGAGCGGGGATTTGCTTTCTCGCTTGATTAAAATCGGAAACTACCTGCTTGACGTCTTCGCTGGACAAGTACTCCAAATCAGCTAGGCAGCTCTCTTTAGACTGCACAATGGAGTGAAGAATCTTGGCAAAGTGATTAGCCATTCGCTCAACCGTATCACGTTTAAACAGATGAGTGCTGTAATCAAATTGGCAAGTGAGCATTGTCCCATCGTCATGGACATCAAGACTGAGATCAAAGAGGGACTCGCCCTTTGGATATTCATACGTCGTGACTTTGAAATCATCTGAGGCCACGTCGTCAAAGGATTCGTAATGGTAGTCAAACATCGTATCAAAAAGAGGATTGCGGCTTAAATCTTTGTTTAGTTGCAGAGAATCAACCAGTTTTTCAAATGGGTATTCCTGATTTTCAAAGGCAAGGATGGCTTGATTTTTCACTTCTTTCAGGAAGTCCTTAAAGGTCTTGCTTCCTGTTGGATAGTTACGGATCGCCAACGTATTTACAAACATGCCGATCATTCGTTCCAAATCAGGGTGTTGTCTTCCCGCCACAGCAGAACCGACAATCAGCTCCTCCTGCCCGGTGTATCGATAAAGCAATACATTGTAAGCAGCCAGCAACACCATATACAACGTCGTGTCAGTTTCCCTAGCCAATTGGAGCAACTGCTTTCTGACTTCCTCACTGATTCCCACCGTCAAGCGGTCTCCTTCAAAGGATTGAACCGGCGGTCTTTGGTAATCAACGGGAAGCTTCAGTACTGGAAGCTCTCCTTGGCTAAATTGCTTCAGCCAGTACTCCTTTTGAGCCAAGAGCTGTTCTGACTGCTCCCTCTCTTGCTCCCATGCCACGAAATCTTTATACGTCACGCTGAGCTCCGGCAGAGATTCTCCTCTATACGTATGGAGCAGCTCACGGATAAACAGAGAGACCGAATAGCCGTCCGAAATAATGTGGTGCATGTCCACCGCCACAATGAAGCGTTTGGCTGATATTTGGAAGATTTTCGCCCGAATAAGCGGTGCTTTACTGAGATCAAATGGCTGGATAAAAGTCCGAATCGCCTCATTTACATCCTCTTCGGCCAGCTGTTCAACCTCAATATCCAATGGCAAATCGTCATGTAAAACTTGCACGACCTCATTATCTTTGATGACAAAGTTGGTCCGGAAAGAATCATGTCTTTGTATAACTTGTCGCAAAGAGTGAATCAGACGATCAAGTTCCAGTTCCCCATCCAATTGTAAGTATCCGGATAGGTTATAGGCGGTTCCCCCATCCAGACCTTGGAGGATGTACATTCTTTTCTGTGCGGAAGAAGATTTATAGTATGGCTGCAACTCGCATGAACGAATGGGTGTAAAAGCTTGATGCTTTGAAGAGTCTACATATTTGGCTAATTCACGTATCGTCTGCGATTGAAAAATTTGATGCAAAGGAATTTGCACGTGGCATTCCTTGTAGATTCTGCTGAGCATGACAGTCGCTTGTAAGGAGTTCCCGCCTTGTTCAAAAAAATTATCATCCAGATACATCGGGGAGCTTCCTAAGATTTCCTGCCAAATGACCCTGATGGTCTCTTCGGTCACCGTTCCAGCCGGCTCTACTTCTCTGCCGCTCGTATTTCTTTGGCCTACACGCCCATCGGATGAATGGATAATGTGGATTTCTCCATTTCCTAGGGGAACAGCAGATTTCGTAGTTCGCTGCCAATGAGACGGATCTGCATGCTCGAATCCCCCATTAGCCAGATACACCTGTCCGACCGCACCCACAGGAGCCAATTGCTCATACTGATCCAGGACATAGAGGGAAGCTGGTCCTACCTGATCATCTGGCATATCCTGCAAAAGCTCTGTCCAATCCGCTGCATATTTGCCCAGGTTGCCGCTGGATTCGCGTTTCATTTTTTCCATCTCGTCGGGCTGTAAAAGTGATAGTGCACGAATTTTTTCCTGGTCGTCTTCGGCAATGCGATGCAAAAGATTGGCAAAGTAGACGCCCCACTGGCGAAGAATCTCCGTGGTCACTACTCCGCTTCGTGCATCCACATCAACGACAAGCTCTCCACCCACTTCTGTCACGTTTACAAAAAGATCGTACTTGCTGTAAATGATCCGATTGGGCAACAGCGTAGCCTTCATTTGAGCGAAAGTCAGGTTGTGAAGCGGTCGATCCATATTGAACAACACAGAAAGCTCCGGCAAGTTTTGAGGCGGCAAATTCTCAGCTAATGCTGCAAAGGAGTAGGCTTGATGTTTTTCCATCTCCGCTACCGCCTGTTTCACTCGGGACAAATAATCCGCAGCCGTATCATTCCCGTCAATTTCCGTGCAAATCGGCAAAAGATTAACGCAGTTTCCGATCAAGGACATTTTGCCGATATGGGATTGACCCGCAGTAGGAATCGCAACCACCATTTTTTTATTTCCAAAAATACGATGCAGGAAGAGGTTAAAAGAAGCCAGTAAGGTAATAAACAGACTGTTCTTGTTTTGAATGCTTCTTTTTCTTGCCTTCCTAGTGATGCTGCTGTCGATCTTGAAAGTGATTCTCTCGCCTGTAAAAGATGGTTTTCCCGTTTCCCGTTGCTCCAAAGGAAAAACGAGCTTGGGAATTGGATCAGCTAATTTTTCGTTCCAGTACGCGAGCGCTTCCTCAAACGCTGGTTTCTGCATCTGATCTTCTTGCCAGTTTCGGTAAGCAGAAAACGGTGTAGAAGGCTCTAGCGATATTGGTCGTTTTTGCGTAAGAGCCGAGTAGATATCATCCAGCTCTTTGATAAAAACAGCCATGGACCATCCATCCGCAATCATGTGATGGAAGGTGTAGGAGGTTAGGAATTTGGCGGCAGCCAGCTTGATGACACTTACCCGAAACAGTGGGTCCTCGGAAGACAGCTCAAATGGCGTGCCTGTTTGTTCCTCCAAAAGCTGATTCTTTTTTTCTTCCTGCTCCTCAGATGAAAAATGGCTCAAATCCACGAATCGAACACATATGTCCCTCTTGGGCAGTACCACCTGATACTCACCGTTGGAATCAATGATGGTTCGCAACGCTTCATGGCGATCCACCATGGCTTGGACTGCCTGCTCAAACACTGGGATATCTAGCTCACCCTCGACCTGAAGTGTGGCGGTCTCGTTAAAAGCGGCGGATGCTTCCACGCGATATTTGACTGCAAACCACATTTGTTTCTGTTCCGGGCTAAGGGGAAGCCTCAGTTCTTCCCCCACCCTTTCCACAAGCGTTGCCTCAGGCTTTTGCCCATCCCGTCTCGTAAAGTTTGTCATTTCGACGACTTGATTTTGTTTGCGCCCTCCATTTGGAGAAGTGGGAGGTGGCTCCGGCAAAAAGCCTCCTCGACGCAGATCATCAATGCTTTCCTTCACCGCTTGGATCAGTCGCTCGATATCCTCATCAGAATGAGCAGTGGAAAGGAAGCAATTTCTGCCCTCCCATATATAAATTCCCTTGCTGATCAGATGATAGAAGAACAATTCTATATCGGTAAACGATACGAAGCGGAACAAGGAACCGCAATTAATCATCTGGATTGGAATCTGCTCGTTCTTAAAATACGCGTTAAGCGTTTCTACCAAGTAGAGAGTCTTTTGCGTTAACGCTTCCTGAAGCTTCGGCCCCTGCTCCTTCAAATATTCCAGCGTAGCGATCGCAGCATGCATTGTCAGTGGATGCGTGCAAAACGTTCCGCCCACAAACGTCTTTTTCTCCGCATTTACCGGGTAAGATTGATCTCCAAAATTCCAAATCCCCCCATCTACTGCATCCATGAACGCAGCTTTCCCGGCTACAACACCGATCGGCATGCCGCCACCCGGAACTTTCCCATACGTAACGAGGTCTGCTTCTATTCCGTACCATGCCTGTGCGCCACCAAGATGTATACGGAATCCCGTAATGATCTCGTCAAAAATAAGCGCAGTGCCTGATTGGCTGGTAATCTCTCTGACTTCCTTCAAGAATTCCACCGGCTGCAAATCTGGACGGCGGCTTTGAACAGGCTCGACCAACACTGCGGCCAGTTCATGTGCATGTTTTTTGATCAGCTCGATTGATTTTGGATGGTTGTAGTTTAGGACCAGGACGTCATCCACTGTATGCTGGGTAATACCTGGTGCCATCGGTATGGCCTTCCCGTCCTGGGACTCAGGATCAGCAACAGTCAGAATGCCATCAAATGTACCGTGATAGGAACCGGAGAATAATGCGATTTTTGAACGGCCTGTAACAGCTCTGGCCAGGCGCAGTGCCACCATTACTGCCTCTGTCCCCGAATTGTAGAAGGCGACACGCTCCACGCCGGTTAGCTCGCTGATTAATTCCGCAACTCTTCCAGCTACATCCGACATAGGACCGAGTGGAGGCAGATCAGATTGAATCTGCTCCTCCAGCTTTTTCATGATAAATGCGGGATTATGACCGAGCAGGTTTACACCGAAACCCATCGTCAGATCGACATATTCATTCCCATCCAGATCCCACATTTTGGAACCAGCTGATGCTTGCGTAATGATCGGGTAAACCATTTCCTTCCAATAAGAACGGAATCCAGACACATTGCGATTGTTGGCATGAACAAATCGGTGCTCTTGCGTATACTTCTTGGATTGCTTTGTCTTTTCCGTATAGCTTTGAATAAATGCATTCAGATACTCTCTTTGTTTCGGTGTAAAATTGCCTCGTTCTCCAATCATCAGTGGCTGATACGGTATAAATGGCTTCTGGCGTTCCTCTTCATTCACCTTGACCTTGACTGGTGGTTTTGCCTCAGTTTTTTTGATCTCTGGAGCAACTGGCACAGATTCGACGTGTTGTTTTGGTGCGTAGCTTTGTTCTTGATTCAACAGCTCCAATTGCTTTTGTAACAACGTAGCCATTTGGTTTTGGTGTTCAGATAAGAGCGAAATCTGCTTTTCGATAATGGTTTCAACTGCCCCTGTGTTTATCGAGGCTGGCATTTTCGAAGTTTGTTCTCTCGGCTCTGATTGTTGAATGCTCTGAACCTCATTTTGTTCCACTACTTCGTTTGCTTTCGGTTGCTCGATTGCCATCCATTCCATTTGTTTGGCAGAAGCTACAGCCGGGCTGCTGGATAGCTCCTGAGCGATGTGCGCTGCGAGCATATCAACGCTGGTAATGGTTTCAAACAGCTCTTGAGCCGGAATAACCACTCCAAACTTTTCCTGAATTTCACGATTGATTTGTACAAGCATAATAGAATCTAAGCCTAGCTCCAGAAAATGAAGGGATGGATCAATTTCTTCTACAGCAAAACCTGAAGCATGATGAACCAACTCTATCAGAACTTTTGCGATTGGCGCAGTTCCTATCTCTGACACAGTAGCACCTCTGTTTCCGCCTATAGTATTCATCTGTTCTGGAATGATACTGCTTACATCATCTGTAATCCAAGAGCGATGCTGATCGAAAGGATAGACCGGCAATGGCATTCTTTTTCTCTTTTTGCCATCTCTGTAGAACTCATCCCAGTCAACCATAGCGCCCTGTACATACAAATCGCATAATGTCGTTGCATACGAATACTTCATTTCTGTACTCGCCATTCGGTACTTGTCCTGTACATCCCGAGCGGATTGACTCAATAGATGAACGGTTTCTTCTGGAACCAGCTTTTTACCAGGTGAGTAAACAAAAACATCACGATCATTTTCAAGCCGGACCGCCAATCGGTCGAGCTTTTGTTCAAAATCGCTGCGGCTATGCAAAATAAGCGCAATCCGATAGGGAAGCGTTTCTCTCCCGGTGTTTGCCGTATAGCACACATCAGACAAAGAAAGCGGTCCACTGGAAGAAAGAAACTCCCGATACTTTTGAATCAGACGTTGAAGGGCTGACTCGGATTTAGCCGACAAGGTAAACACTTGCACCTCGTCTGAGACGGTCATCTCCGTTTCATTAGCTGGCACATACTCTTCCAAGATAACGTGGCTATTAGTACCGCTAAACCCAAACGAGCTAACCCCGCATCTCCTCGGATGTCCATCTGTTTCCCATTTTTCCAATCTGTTCTGCACATAGACTGGGGACTTTTCAAATGCGAAATTCCGATTGGGCTTCTGGAAATGGACGAGGGCCGGCAGCTCTTTATGTTTTAACTGCAAAGCAGCCTTAATCAAGCCAGCGATTCCCGCCGCTTCATATAAATGTCCAATATTCGCTTTGACAGTGCCGATTCCACAAAACTGTTTCTTCTGTGTATATTGTCGGAATGCTCTCTGAATTCCATCCAGCTCAACAGGGTCCCCCAGCTTCGTACCCGTTCCATGAGCCTCTATATAGCTAATCGTTTCAGGGTCGACTTGCGCATCCTCCCAAGCATCTACAATTAATTCTGCCTGGGCCTGTGAGTTCGGTGCGGTAATCCCGACTGTAACACCGTCCTGATTAACAGCACTTCCCTTAATCACGGCATAGATGTGATCCCCATCCTCGATGGCTTTGTCCAAAGGTTTTAACAGAACAGAAGCTACGCCTTCACCCCAACCCGTTCCATCAGATTGATCGTCAAACGCCCTTGAACGGTTGTCAGAGGATTCCATTCCAATTCCAGCCTTCAGCGCCAGCAGAATGGTTTTGACTCCCCCTGCCAATGCCATTTCACAATCACCGTTTTGGATAGCCTTGCACGCCATATGAACCGCAACCAAGGAAGAAGAGCAAGCTGTATCAACGGTGACTGCAGGGCCGCGTAGATCAAGCAGGTGTGAAATGCGGCTTGCAATAATGGAAGGAAGGTTGCCTACTACATAAGAGGGTAAATCCTTGGGACTTACGACTGACAAAAGGCGTTCGTAATCGTATCCCAACTTGGAGAAGCCGACATACACCCCTACTTTTTCCCCTGAAAGCCTGTGCCCGCCATAGCCCGCATCCTCTAGCGTATTCCAAGCATTCTGGAGGAACAGCCTTTGGTTGGGGTCCATTAGCTTCGCTTCTTTCGGGGTGATCGAGAAGAACGAATAGTCAAACTTGTCAATCTCCTCTAAATATCCACCCTCCACAAGGTTAGGATTACCCTGCTCGCCTCTTACCAGCGAAACATATTGTTCTGCGTCCTTTCGTCTCTGACCATGAAGCTCATGAATGCAATCCTTTCCACCCCGGATGTTTTGCCAAAATTGATCCACGTCCTCAGCCTGCGGGAACCGACAGGAAATCCCGATAATTGCGATATCCTTTTGTTTCTGTTGGCTCGTATCTGTCTCTTTTATGCGCTCAGTCGCCTGATCGTCGTGGAAGAGACTGCGAGCAAGCTTGGAGATTGTCGGATAGGCAAACAAATCTGTTACCGCCAACGTGATCCCCATCTCCTCTTCTATCTGCCCCGCTAACTGGGTCAACTGCATAGAGGACACGCCTACATCAAAATAACTGTCGTTTGGTCCCAATTTGTCTGATTGAAGCACCTCGCGACAAATGGCAAGCATTTGTTTTTCTATTTCTTCGCGCAAGTGGGGTGATTTATCAGTTCTTTCTTCTACCTGTTCGGTGATTCGGCGTTGCATTTCCTCGGAAACATCGCGAAATGCTCCAGACTGATACTCCCTAGCCACTCTATAACGTTCAACTTTTCCACTCGTTGTTTTGGGGATGCGCTGAATCGGCAAGACCTCGCTTATTCTCCATCCAGTTCGCTCGTTCAAATGTGTTTTCACTTTCTTGGAAAGCTCAATGAACTCGTCTACACTTTTCCGGTGAAGGATAAACACAAGAATGTCTTCTTCTTTGCTTTCCTCGTTGAATACTCCGCAAGCAACGACCTTCCCAAGCTCGACTCCTTCGACTTCTTCAGCAATCCGCTCAATATCATGCGGATAAACGTTTTGACCATTCACGAAAATAATGTCTTTCGCACGCCCCGTAATGACAAGGCGTTCCTTTCGCATAAAACCCAGATCCCCTGTTCTGAGCCATCCATCAGCCGTCATTACATTTGCGGTGGCAGTAGGGTTGTTGTAGTATCCAGCGGTTACATTCTTCCCTCTAATCTGGATATGGCCAACCGTTTCGCTTGGCAGCTCATGATCCTCGTCATCACATATTCTTACCTCGCAAAAATCGATGGGGTAACCGACTTCTACCAGTGTGAGAGCCTCTGGATTTGTATGATCCGTCATCTTGATTGGCTTCCCTATCTGGATAAACCTACGATCTAGAGAAAGCGTTGTAAAAAGCTGATTCTGATCAGGCATCGATACTCCCACAGAGGCTTCTGCTAATCCATAGCACGGGAGCATGCTCGTTTTCTTCAATCCATAAGGGCTCATCTGATCCAAGAAATGATGGATTAATTCTGAAGCAATCGGTTCTGCTCCATTTAAAA
This sequence comes from Brevibacillus sp. NRRL NRS-603, assembly GCF_003013445.1. Lineage (NCBI taxonomy): Bacteria > Bacillati > Bacillota > Bacilli > Caryophanales > Paenibacillaceae > Brevibacillus > Brevibacillus sp. NRRL NRS-603. The sequence goes on from NZ_PXZN01000012.1 coordinate 700,440, forward strand.
TCGTGCGAAGCGTAGACAAATCCCACTCTTCTGCCACTTCCGGTTTAAACCTGGACAACACATATTTATACCCAAAGTTCGGGGAAGAAGAAATCGTCGCCTTGTGCTCGCTTACTTTCTTCAGCCATAGCGTAGGCCGCCTGATAAATAGTGAGGTATGAATAAAATAATGCTGAACTCCTGCATACAACGGGGATAAATGGAACGCGATCATCCCCATGTCATGAGTTAAGGGCATCCAGCTTAGAAATGAGTCAGACTCAGTCGTTCCAAGTCTGTTATTAATCGCAAGCACATTATGGACAAGGTTTTCATGGGTCAAGGTAACCCCTTTTGGATCTCCTGTAGAACCGGATGAAAATTGAATAAAGGCCACTTGATCTGCAGTAGGATAATAGATTGTGCCCTTCTCTTCTTTTTTCCCGGTCTCATTAAGCAGGAAGGACTTCGACTTTAATGATTCCATTTCTGTTACGTAGTTGTGCTTGCTAAAGAAATCCTCCAGTCGTTTCCAGACGCTGTCCGTCGTAATGAGATACGGATTGATTAATGTCTTCCAAACCTTTAACAGCTTAAGACGATGCTCTTCGTTATCCCCTACAGAGATCGGAACAGCAATCATTCCACCGAGTAAGCATCCCCAAAAAAGGCAGACAAATGTTCGGAGATTACTATCCTCAATTTGAAAGACGACCTCATCTCCTGGCTTGATTCCATTATTTTGAAGGACAAATAAATAGCCGAGGGCTTCTTCATACAATTCTTTATAGGAAACAAACACCTCATTCTGGTCTCCCAAAATGAAGGTAACGCCTTTATGGTCCTCGTTCTTCCGCAATTCCAGCGCTTCTACTAATGTCTGAACAAAATGCAAAGCGTTGTTCCTCCCTTGTCCCGTGTTTGATAGTTTCTAGCTTGTCTGGTGAGCATAACCACTCAAAATGCTCCCTCTTGCATTTGTAAAACCGAATACATAGAGCCCTTCGTTGCTCTGCCCACGTGATACAAGAGAAGTGATTATCCCCAAGCTGTGACTCGTTGCATGAATCGCCTGTCTCCCACTATCTTTTTCCGGGTAACGCAAGCTGATACTGAGAAAATAGCTTTTCGTTCTGAATATTAGGAACCTTTAACCAAAAATGATAGCGCCACTTACCCGGAAGAAAAAGCGACCAAATAAACACTTTTACTTATATTCCCTTTAATTGATTTTTTTTGAAGTTCCAAGCAGTAAGAAACCAGCGACAAAATGAGCTAGTTCTTTTGTCTTTTTTAGTAGTGGAATAAGGTCGACGATTAGAGTAACGGTCACATTACAGCGAGTATGGCAGGGGAAATTGGTCATTGATTAGCAAATATTCACGTGGGCTAATATGATAGTAAAGAATAAAAATATGAGTGAGTTGGGAATATTTTACTATCCCAAATATTAGAAGACAAGCCTTTAATTATTAATTTTTGCAATTTATTTAAATAAATTTCATTACAATATTACTCTTAACTTATCTTGACTCCTATCAAAAAGGCTTTCACCCACTCTTTGTAAAGAGAGGTGAAAGCCTTTCGTTCTAGTTCTATTACTCTACCGAGTAAACCTTTTGGCTGGGCAGCTCCAAGCAATGCAGACGGCCGCCGTATACAGCACCTCCGTCAATGCCAATGATTTTATTTTCTCCGTAAAACACATCATGTTTACCGTGCAAATAACTGGTCGGCGTGTGACCAAAAACAACGGTCTTTTCCCCCTGGTAGCCTTTATGGAATTCATCACGTATCCACATCAGCAGGTACGGGTCAGTCTCCGCGACCGGAGTCTCGGGATGTACACCCCCGTGAACAAAAATATAATCATCGGTTTCATAAAAGCAGTCCAAGCCAGCCAAAAATTCCAGATGCTCTTTTATTGACGAGGTGATTTCCAAGGCCTCCGGTGCGCCAGACTCCGTATCGGCTGCGGCATGACCATAGCTCGCCAACGTCTTTTGTGCGCCGTTTCGGAACCATCGTTCGATAAAGACAGAATCTTGCTCGAATGATTTAACCATCATATGATCATGGTTGCCCATCAACACGATTGCCCCTTCTGCATGGAGCTGTTTAACCTTGTCGACGACCCCCTTCGACTCTGGTCCACGGTCTATATAATCACCTAGCAGGATCAATTGATCGTTTTGTGGATCGTACTGAATTTTCTCCATCAACGATTCCAGTTTCTCCAATTCCCCATGAATATCGCTGATTGCCAACAATCTTTTCATCCTACACCCTTCTTTCGCTCGTCTGCGGCTTCTCTTTCGTTACCGACATGTCTCTCTATTGTACGCCCCATTTCATCTGATTACCAGCATGTGTGTCCCTCGAAAGCTTGCAAACGTGAAAAAGCCCAGGCCCAAAAATCTTATCAGGCCAAGGCTTTTCCATATCTCCATGCTTATTTACTCGGCATCTCATTCCAGAACGTAATCTCTTCCACATCCAGGCGAGTAGTCGGATGACCAGGCTCTGCCGCTTTGCCGACTGCAATCAACATAACCGTTTCATATTGATCTGGGATTTGGAAAGCTTCCTTGAATTTCTCGCTGTTATAGCCTCCCATTGGTACTGTGTCATACCCTCTTGCCTTGGCAACGAGCATCAATTGCATCGAGACGAGACCTCCGTCTACCAAAGCAATTTCCTTGATAGTTGCTCGATCCCGATTCTCATAACGCTTGTTGATGTTGTCGATGAGTGTAGCTTTTACTTCCTCTGTCATGTAGCCTGCTTCTACCGCTTTTTTGTAAATGTTTCCGGCTTGTTTGTAGCCCTCATAATCAGCCAGGACTGCAATAATCGCCGCAGCCTCTACCACCTGCTTTTGGTTGAATGCGATGGGGAGAAGCTTCTCCATCAATGGCTGTTCATCGATAATCAAAAACCGCCATGGCTGGAGGTTGGAGCTGGAAGGTGCCAAGGTTGCTTCCTTTAGCATTTCCTTGATTTCATCCCGCGAGATTTTTGCTGTTGGATCGTAATGACGTACGGAACGCCGCTCCCGAATGACGTCCATAAAAGCCTTTTGATCGATAACTTTTCCCATGATTCCATCCTCCAGTAGTAAGTATGCGAATTTAGTAAGTTACTAACTTTATTACATAACAACCCGTGTTCAAAATGTACCACATATTCCAATTCGCTGGCAATCTTTTTGTATGCAAAAAAACGCTTTGGCTAAGCGGCTCACATCCTGTCATGAATGCAAGTGCGTCACCAAAGCGTTTTTTGTTAAACCGGAGAAAAAGCGGATAGCACGGCTGGCTGTCTCACGGTGTCTCCATTCGGGAGCTCGACAACGAGATAGCCACTTCCTTCGTCCTCAGCTGCTTCCCAACTCAAAGAAAAAGATTTGCGGCTAAATGCTTCCTCTTCATCCAGACAACCAAGCATCGTCTTCAATGTGTCTGATGTTATCGGCACGGGCACACTTGCTCCTTGCTCTTGTGGAAGAGAGAGCAGTTTCGGCGCATCTTCGAAGTATTGCACAGTATCGAGGAGCAGAGAAACCTGCTGCCAGCTTAGCGGTGAAACAAAGGCTTCAAAAGCCATTTATTCATCATTCCTTTTATTCACGGTGATCTCCATTGAACAGGTTAGTCTGGACATTCGGCGTTTTCTGTTGTCCTGCTGGGCCAGTTCCGTCTCCTGAGCCTTTTGCAGTCGCTTCGTCCTTTGGTTCATCTGTCGGCAAAACGGTTTCAAAAGCAACTGCTTTTACCCCACCCTCAACAAGTTGTCGGCCGATGCCACCTTGCTCGTTGACGATCACTTGCTCTGTCTCAACAAGGGTCCATTCATTCTGGGACGTCCAGGCATAAACCGTTTCCTCGATGAACATCGCTACAAGCTCATGCGGATTGTTTTTTCGTTTGCGAATCAACTGTACGCCTTTGCCTGCGCGAGCCTGGAGTGGGATCGCAGCAATAGCTGTGCGTTTTACTACCCCTTCTGCGGTCAACAAGCTAAAGGCACGAGAATCGACTTCTTCAATCGGAAGCATCGTGATGACGTCGTCGCCAGGAGCAAGTGCGATTGCTTTTACCCCGCTCGACGCTCTACCAGTAGCGCTGACTTCACTGCGCTGGAATCGAATGCCCATGCCATCTTTCGTCGCACCGAGTATCGCCCCAGCTTCGTCCGCCACAAATACATTCACAAACTCGTCTTCGTCGCCTTTTAGCTTTGCAGCTACCAACGCACTGGAACGATTCGTTTCGTATTCGGACAACGCCGTCTTTTTCATCAAACCATTTTTGCTTACATGGTATACATACAGCGGTTGTTTGAAGTTTTCTACGATCGTAAAGCCAACGATCCGCTGATTCTTCTCCAACGGGATGATGTTGACGAGGGCCGAACCGATATCCTTCCACTTATCGTCCGGGAAGGCGTTAACCAGTGTGGCGAAGTATTTACCGTCCTGGGTAAAGAAAAGAGCTGTGTGAGACGTATTCGTCTCCATGAAATAACGGACACGGTCTCCTTCTTTTACCCCACATGTCTCCAGCGTTCCCCCCACTGATTTGAAGGAGCGCGGGCTCGTCCGCTTGATATATCCTTCGTTTGTGAGGGTAACAATGCAATCTTCGGCATTGATTTGCATCGCGATATCGATTTTGATTTCCTCGATCTCGCCCTGGATTTCTGTCAGACGCTCTTCTGCGTATTTTTTCTTGATCTCGTTCAGCTCGCCTGTAATGACTTGAATCAGCTTTTTCTCGCTTGCCAAAATCGATTTCAGTTCCTCGATTTCTTTTGCCAGTGTAGCCAATTCTTTTTCCAGCTTGACGATATCCAAACGTGTCAAAGAAGCGAGCTGAATGCTCAAGATCGCATCTGCTTGGTTTTCGGTGAAGCCGTATTTCTCCATGATGTTTTTCTTAGCATCTGCGCGGTCTTCCGAATCCATAATCGTATCGACGATCTGACGCAAAATAGACTTGGCACGAATCAAGCCTTCCACGATATGCTCGCGGCTTTGCTTTCGATTCAGATCATATTGGCAGCGATTCGTGACGACTTCTTTTTGGTGGTCAATGTACGCCCCCAGCAAAGCCTTGAGTCCCATCTGGCGGATGGTCCCCTCATGAATCACATTCATGTTGTAATTGTAATAGATTTGCAGATCCGTATTTTTGTACAGGTAGTTGAGAATCGCCTGCTCATCCGCTTCCTTGCGAATATCCACTACGATACGGACTTTTTTCTGCTCGGCCTCTTTGCGACCGGTTTCATCGCGAACCGCCAGTGCCCCTTCGATTTTTCGCTCCATTACGAGCTCATCGATCTGGCCGACCAGCTTCGACTTGACCACTTCGTAAGGGATTTCGGAAATGACGATTTTTTTGATCTTGCCGCCTTTTGGCTCCTCTACATGCGTCTTCCCGCGAATGATGAATTGGCCACGGCCTGTCTCAAACGCCTTGCGAATTCCGGACAACCCTTGAACAATGCCGCCTGTCGGAAAATCTGGACCTTTGACGTGCTGCATCAACTCATCCAGCGAGATATTCGGGTTCTTCATTTGTGCAACAGCTGCATCAATGACCTCCCCCAAATTGTGCGTAGGGATGTCCGTTGCAAAACCAACCGCGATCCCGGCAGCTCCATTCACGAGAAGATTAGGAAACCGTGAAGGCAATACTGCCGGTTGTTGAGCGGAGTTGTCGTAGTTCGGGATGAATGTAACCGTATCCTTTTCAATATCACGCAAAAGCTCATTGGCCAATGCCGACAATCTGGATTCGGTATAACGCATAGCGGCTGGCGGGTCTGCGTCCAAGCTACCAAAGTTTCCATGGCCTTGAATGAGCACCTGGCGCATTTTCCACCATTGCGCCATCCGCACCATCGTTTCGTAAATCGCCGAGTCACCGTGCGGGTGATAGGTACCCATCACGTACCCGACCGTTTTCGCAGATTTACGGTATGGTTTATCGTTCGTGTTGCCTTCTTGGTACATCGCATACAAAATCCGGCGCTGTACCGGTTTTAGTCCATCGCGAGCATCTGGGATCGCGCGTGAGAGAATAACCAGATTGGCGTAGTCCCCAAAGCGCTTTCCCATAATCTCCGCGAAGCTCTGATTAATAATTTGATTGGACAGCATGCTTATTCATCCTCCCCCACTTCAAAGGTGACGTGGTTCTCAATCCACTCACGCCGTGGCGGGACTTTGTCACCCATCAAAACCGTTACCAGCTTCTCACAGTGAGCGAGGTCTTCCAGTTCAACCTTAATGAGCTTGCGCGTCTCAGGGTCCATGGTTGTTTCCCAGAGCTGATCGGCGTTCATCTCACCCAAACCTTTGTAGCGCTGCACTTCAGCACCGCGTCCAGCCTTTTTCAACGCCTGTTCCAGCTCGTAATCGCTCCAACAGTAAATCGCCTCTGTTTGCTTGCCCTTACTTTGCTTTTTCACCTGATACAGTGGCGGTTGGGCAATATACAAGTGACCAGCTGCAATCATCGGGCGCATGTATCGGAAGAAGAAGGTCAGCAGCAGCGTTTGAATATGTGAGCCGTCAACGTCCGCGTCGGACATGATGATTACTTTGTCAAATGCACAGTTTTCAATGGAAAACTCTTCACCAATATCGGTTTCAAGCACCTCTAGGATCGTGCGGAACTCTTCATTCGCCAATACCTCGGATAGCTTTGCTTTTTCCGTGTTCAACGGCTTTCCGCGGAGGCTGAACAAGGCTTGGAACTCTGAATTACGCGCTTGTTTTGCAGAGCCACCCGCAGAATCCCCCTCAACGAGGAAGAGCTCATTGCGCTTGGAATCTCTGTATTGCGGCGGAGTGAACTTTTCCGAAATCGATTTGCGCTTTTTCGCGGTTTTGCCTTTCTTGTCGCCGCGCAGGGCCTCGCGTTGTTTGCGCAGCTCTTCGCGAATCTCAGCAGAGCGCAATGCCTTGTCAATCAGCAGCTTGCCTATTTCCGGATTTTCCTCGAGGAAGAAGCCTAGCTTTTCGGAAACAATCTGTTCTACGATTGCCCGTGCTTCTTCGTTCCCCAGCTTGTCTTTTGTTTGGGACTCAAACTGGACGTCAGCCATTTGCAATGACAATACACCGAGGAAACCTTCCCGCAAATCGTTTCCAGTCAAGTTCGGGTCCTTTTCTTTCAAGTACCCTTTTTTCCGGGCAAATTCGTTAAAGATCCGGGTCGTCCCGTTACGGAAGCCCGTAACATGGGTTCCGCCATCGGTGGTTACAATCGAGTTGACATAGGACACCAGTGTCTCTGCATAGCCGTCATTGTACTGAAAAGCCAGCTCCACGTAGATATTGTCCTTTTCCCCTTCGAAGTAAACGATCGGATGCAGCGTATTTTTCCCCTCGTTCAAGTAAGAAACGTATGATTTCAAGCCATCTTCGAAGTAAAACTCTTCCCGTTTCTTTTCAGGTCCACGCTCGTCAATCAAAACCATGCGCAGCTTTTTCAGAAGGAATGCCGTCTCACGAAAACGATCACGAATCGTCTCATAGTCAAAGCGAGCATGGCCAAACACCGCGTCATCCGGCAGAAAACGTACCGTTGTTCCTGTGCGTTTGGTGTTCCCTGTGATTTCTAGACCGGTAACGGGTTTACCGACGTGCTCAGTTCCATTTGCATCCACTACATATTCAAAGCGTTGCTTATGAATTTTGCCTTCCCGGTGGATTTCGACCTCAAGCCATTTGGACAAGGCAACAACGACGCTGGAGCCTACCCCGTGCAAGCCACCACTTTTTTTATATCCGCCACCGCCGAATTTACCACCGGCATGGAGCGTCGTAAAAATAACCTCTGGTACCGGTCGGCCAGTCTTGTGCATACCCGTTGGAATTCCGCGTCCATGGTCCTCTACACTAACACTGCCATCCTTGTACAAAGTGACGATGATGCTATCATTAACGCCGGCAAGCGCCTCGTCTTTGGCGTTATCTACAATTTCCCACAGCAGATGATGCAGGCCACGCGAGCCCGTGGAGCCTATGTACATTCCAGGGCGCTTTCGAACGGCAATCAAGCCTTCTAAGACCTGAATATCTTCTTCCGTATACGTTAATGTTTGCTGTGTTTCTGTTTCCTTCAATCGCGCTCTCCCCTCTACTCTTCGGACACGTAGAAAAACGATCATGCCTTTTTTACTGATGGCTAGGGTCGTATTCACCTTTTTTGAAAAACGCCGAGATGATTCAATCCCCATTAGAGGAACGTTTTCCTAATAAAAGCGAACACTTAATCGCTATTGTACCGTATGGTTCCCATAGTATTCAACGCCAGTAGCAAAATGGGGCAAAAAAGCCACCTCGCCCCTAGCGAGATGGCCGATTCTTCTCAGTATTCCTCGTTTCGCATTCGTTCTGTACATGACATGCATATTCCATTAATTAGTGTAGCACTAATGGTGAAGATTGGTCAAAACGAAAAACCAAAACATTTGTTTCCCTTTTTCTATTTCTTCCCCCACAGCGTAAATCCTGCTACGATCAAGGAAAATATGTCAACTGTTCTTACATAGCATTTATCGCCGTGCTTCAGGTATTTCCATTCATCCGCGTTTTTGCTTTGGGCATCCTAGTAAGGCATCGATTCCTGAGGCGAAAAAGGGGGGAATACTTTTGATCAGTGCTACCAAGCCGTTTGTCAAATTCCATAAGTATGATGCTGAGCTAGCTTCTGACGTTCACGCGTTAAATTCTGCCGGATACAACAGTGACGACATCTGGGTTTTGAAATGGAATCCTGATAAAAATCACTCCAATCAGCGAAACAATTTTTATAAATACAGTACCCACTTTGAAAGTGCCGTCGGTCACATTGACAGCATGGCGCATTTCTTTGACAATGGCGGTAAAGAACTCCGTACCCGTCTCGAAAAGCTAGGTCTTACGAAAGACGAGTGCTCTGCTTTGGTTCGGGAACTGCAAGAAACCGACTATACATGCCTTCTCGTTGTACGAGACCTTAAGGATAACATTATTAAAATGAATGACTGATCGACCGCAAGAAAAAGCCACTGCTTGGGTTTTAACGCCAGCAGTGGCTTGTTTCATTCATACACTGGGATTACTTGTCTTCTTTAATGAGTTCGATGCCTTCCAGCACTTCGTTCAGCTTCGCGTAAACAGTGCTTTCCTCATCTTCTTCCAATGGTACCATTTCGCCGCCGTCCACTTGGAATACGAAGATATCCACTTCTTCATCTTCTTCGCTTTCCTCATCTTCCACAGCTTCAGCCAAGGCAATATATTCTTTACCGTTCAGGTCGAACATAGCCAATACTTCAAAATCCCCCAACGGCTCACCATTTTCGTCATCCAATGTAATGATATCGCCCAACTCGAGGTCTTTGTTCTCTTCTGTCAATGTGTTCACGTCCTTATGCTGATATTCGTACTCGGTTCCATCATACCGTTTTTTTCCGGGAGAAGCAAACAGGCGAATAACTCTGTGCCTTTCCTGTCCATGAAAAACAACCTACCACGTTTGGCAGGTTGTTAGCTGATTACTCACTATACTCTTCAAGAACACCTTTTTCAAGCAAAAATGCTTCTTCTGCCTGAAGAATGGTCACGATCGCTTCGCGTTTGACATACATTCCAGCGGATGCCAGACGGCTCTCAATCGCACGAAGCAGTTCTTCAAAATCAATGATCTGCACTTGTTGATCGCTCACAAAAAAACCTCCCTTTTCCCATACACCTTTCTCATTGTACACGAACAGGTCGTTTCTTCCAACTCCACCATTTCCGGCGAATTGGTTGTAATAAATAAGCGCTCCAGATGACGAGCACAAAGGAAAGAACGACGTACACACATGAGAAAAACAACCACGGTGCGAAGGTGATGTCGTTGGATTGATCGAACGACTCGCCTAAAATATCCACCAGCACGATGATAGGATTCATCCCTGCCAACATCTGTAGCTCATACATGCTCCAGACATTTGAATTGACGTACCGTTCCGGATATGCCTGTTGCAAGGACTCACCGATAAAAAAGAACAGCAAGCCAGTACCTACCACAAAAAAGAAGGCAATGCCGTAAGTGGTGACCGTCGAAATCGATGTTCGCTTAATCCAAGTAGAGCAGAACAATCCCAGCGACCCGAGAAAAAACATATTCACTGCGAGAAAAAGCACGAGCTGGGCCATTTGTTCCGGGGAGACGCTACCGTACAGCATCACGATACTGTACAAAGGCATCGAGGCAACCAAAAGCAGTGTGGAGAAAGCCAAAGACGTAATGAGCTTGCTCAAAATAATCGTGCGCGTCGACAACTGGGTCGTCAGCAAAATATGCAAGGTCTGGCGTTCTCTCTCCCCACTGATCGCTCCAGCAGTCAGGGCAGGTGCCACAAAGCAAACCATCGCGTAGTGTATCCCCGCGGATATCAGAAACAGATCGCGGTTATCCCCTAACGATTCAGCCTTTAGGGGGTCCATGAGCAAAAAGCCCATCGGTATTCCCCCCATGACTAATAAGTAAATCGCTAATATAAGCATGGTCTTTCTCGAGCGGAATCTTTCCCGCATTTCTTTTACCAAAAGTGGATTGAACAAGAAGTCGCTCACTCCATACCGACTCCTTCCGTAATCGCTAAGAAGACGTCTTCTAAATCTTTCTTGGAATCGCCATAGTAGACGACTGCGACCTGCTCATCCAGCAGTTCTTGAAGCAATTCAGCTTTTTGTTGCTCCGTCCCTTGAAAGTAGAAGCGAAAGCCTCCCATATATTCCGACAATTGATGCACATACGGAGAGCTCGCTAACAGAAGTCCCGCTTTGTCCAAGTTCCGCAGGGCTCTTAGTTGCATGCGGCTTTGCCCAGTGTCCCGATTACTGACCTCGTGAACAGACCCATACGCAATTAATCTTCCTTTTTCAATGACACCAATATCATCACACAGCTCGGCTAGCTCAGGCAAAACATGGGAGCTGATAATAATCGTTTTGCCCATTTCGCGTAGTTGCTTCATAATTTCGCGCAACTCGATACGAGCTCGCGGGTCCAGTCCTGACGCGGGTTCATCCAAAATCAGCACGGCCGGATCATGTACGAGACAACGAGCTAACCCCAGACGCTGTTGCATGCCTCGAGATAAAGAATCGACGAAAGCATCTGCTTTGTGAGACAAATTCACCAGTTCTAAAAGATCACCGACGAGCGCTCGTCTCTTGGAGGCTGGAATTTTGTATGCTCCTGCATAAAACTCCAAATACTCCACCGCTGTCAAATTGTCATATACCCCAAAAAAATCAGGCATGTAGCCAACAGACTGGCGCACACTTGCAGGGTCTTTTCGCACATTGTAGCCACAGACAAACGCTTCTCCTTCACTCTGTTCCAAAAGGGTAGACAAGATGAGCATCGTAGTAGATTTCCCGGCACCATTTGGACCAATAAAGCCGAATACCTTTCCTTGCTCAATCGAGAGGTTCAAATCTGACAATGCTTGCAAATTACCGTATCTTTTCCCTAAATGAACGGTTTCGATTACCATTTCCGCACCCCCTCTACCTGGAAAATTGGCTCTGGTAGAGCTAATCGCGACGTTCCATTGTGGGAAAAACGAAGCAATAACGATTGATTTGGCGTCAATACTTGCTGAAGTTCTTTATCGAGGACAAGTCTCGTCCCTCGCGCAACAGGTATCCACCTGCCGCTCTTTTGGTGGAAGTATTCTATCCGGAAAGGCTTGAATGAACTGTGATTCAGCGGTACCGTTATTCGCTTCATATTGACCGCGGCTTTGTCTGTGCGCAGCTCAAACGTAATGCTGCCCTTTCCAAGCTGCCAAATATACCCGGTACTGTCAAAGTCTCCAGTCATTTCATACATCTCGGCATCAAGCAGGCCATAAGGAAAAGTCACTAGACCTTGTTCATTCGGCTGGAATTGAATAGGCTGCTGAATAACATTCCAATAATGCGCTTGGTGAGGCACCTGCATTGTCATCAGAGGAAGAGGCTCTGTCGTTATGCCGATGATACTTACTTGATTCCCCTCTTCATACTCAACGACTCTTTCCTGCATTTCTTTGATTCGTTCTTCTATCGTCTGCAATTCTTTTGGTGCTTGTGGTTTTCTTGGCATAAACAGGGGCTCAAGCACACTGTCAACCTGCTTTTCTTCCCCCTTTTTCAATGGCCCAAGCGGAATTCGCTGAAAACCAATTTCAATATAAGTCTGATCGTAGGCAAACTCCGTATTGTTTTTCACGTGCCCTTGCAGACGATTCTCATTGATTTGCAACGAAGCATCAAAAGCCCCCATGTCGTGCTTAACCCCGATACCGATTGCCTGTTTCGGTGTCAAATAGGGGACATTGCGGAAAGAGAGAACCTCATCGCCACCCATTAGCCCCTCCGGTCGATAATCATTTCGCCCGACTGTCAAGGGCAGTGCAGCGATTGAAGGCTCAAGCTGAACATCGTATTGGTTCTGATCCACCCCTAAAAACGTTGCGGCTGAGCGAACATGAGCCAGAGACTCATCTAATATATCGATCTTGGTTACGGCGTAACTCGTACTCGTTTTCACAACAGCAGGCTTTCCAACCGCGAATATAGCGACGGTCAAGAAAATTGCTCCTGCCGGGATGACTCCCCACGCCCATTCAGGTTTTCTCATTCTTTTTAAAACGAAGTATGTCAATGGGGCGAGCACAATTACATATCCGCCCCACAACGTCACCATCCAGATTGGCGGAGGAGTTTGTACTACAGGAATCTTCTTGCTCAAGTCAAGAAAAGGTCTGGTCATTTGATCCATATACGGCTTCTCTTCAAAAATCTTCTTGGCGCCATGCTGGGTCATTGCATTTTGCCACAGTTGTGGATTGAACTGCCACGATGCCAACGGCTCAGCAGTCACATCATAGTTGACAAATAGCAGCAACCCTCTGCCGTACGATTTTGACACAAATAAGGGCAAGTCGCGGTTGTATACACCGATACTGCCATTTGGCGCGACTTTTGCAATGTCATACTCATGCAATGCTTGCTGTAGCTCAATATTACCAGCTTTTCCGGCTTCCACTGGGAGAATATCAGCAAACCGCTGGATCATTCCATCTTGATTGGGACCTGCGGAAACAACCACGATCCCTCCCAGCTGGATCCACTCCTTGATCGCTGCCATCTGTTGATCATTAATTGTGGAACCACTATTGCCCGCCAGCGCTAACATGTCTATGTTTTCGTAAATCCATGATTGGTCAGGCAACATTTGTTCCGTGAGATTTTGTACGGACAAGGGGCGATTCATTTTGGATTGTGATTGATTAACGGCAAGGAAATGAAACGCATTGCCCTCCTCGCTGATTACCCCAATGGTGCGCCCGTCTGTTGGATATGAGATACGCAGCTTTTCGCTTTTGACAACTTGACCGTTTTGCGTCACCTGGACGTACCAATCATCGAGCAATATTTGCGAAGGCATATCAAAGTATACGGTTGTACTCTTCCCTTGCTCGAGCTTTATTGGACGCCGAAGCTTAAATTCATTATTTTTTTTGACTTCTCGCTGTGATAACTCTACAGCTCCTGTGAAATTCTGTTCTTGGCTGGTTACCTTTACGTTTAGTCTCATCCATGATTCATACTTGACGATCCCACTTAAAGGAATTTCGAATTGTATGTCTACGTTGCTCTCTGCCATAGCTGGGCGTATCGAAAAGCTAAGCCATGTGATGACAAAGATTAACACCCATTTCCATCTCATGCTTGTTCCTCCGCTCATTTTCGTGACGCCAAAGAGATAACCAGTTGTTGCAGCTGATCATGGCGTGAGATAAGCAGTAAGTCCTTACCTTTGTTTGCCCAGTTGCCTTTGATCAGCTCTTCAGATGACTGGTTTCGCAATGGTAGCTCGCGTGTCACAAAAGGCTCTTCACTCACGTTCACTTCCATCAGCGTTCCATTTGGATGTGTAAAGGTCAATCGCGTATCGGAGCTCCACGATGCCCACTGTCCCAATGCAAGCGAGGTAACTTTCCCCGTCCGCATTTCCATTAGCTGTACTTCTCCGGCTTTATTGAAGGCAAGCAAGCTTCCATCTGGTGACCATTCAGGCTGAGAGCCTTCAACAAGCTTCCATTCTTGGAACGATACTGTGCTGCTCACCCAAATCTCTTCGACGCCATTTTTAGAGCGGGAAAAGGCAAGCGAATCATCATGTTCAGACCAGCTTGGTGAAGAGTATACTACTCCATCTTCTTCCTTCAGCAATCGGCTGCTTCCCATGCTGTAAGTCGTTGGCATCTCCACAATCCATATCCGCGATAAGTTTTTAACCTGCTCGACGACAGCGATTTGCTTTCCATAATTTGACCACGCTACCCCCGTGTATTTCCCTTCCGTTGGCGGCAGCTTGATCGTGACTGGCTTTAATTCTTCGTCGATTGGAATGGTCTTCAGCTCTGTATTGTTATTGATATAAGCTAGCTGAGTGGCTTTGCGATCAATATCAACAAGCTCCACGGCTGCTTGTGCTGGCAGCTTAAGTACTTCATGCTCTCGAACGGCAAGAGAGGTAATGTTCCACCACACAAATCCGCCTATGGCAAGGGTGAGAGCAGCAGCAGCGATTCCGCTCCAAACCAACTTCCCAAGCTTTTTGGGTGCGACATTTGGGGCTTTTGCCTGTTTGGCTTCGAGATCTCTCATTTTCTGGAGCAATTGCTTTTTGAGATCTGATTTTAACTGATAATTGACGGGAACCGATCCGCGCATCTGCTTTAAATGGGCTAGGAGTTGGGTTACGGTCTGATCATCCGATTGATGATCCTGGGGGTGCTTCTCCTCTTCTCTCATTCGGAGTCCCCCCTCTCATACATCTTCTGAAGTTTTTGTAAGCCGCGATAAGAAATCATTTTGATACTCGATTCTGTTTTGCCGAGCACCTCAGCTACCTGACTGATTTTGAGGTCAGCAAAGTACCGGAGCATCAACACGTCTCGTTGATCCTGAGACAACAAGTCCAGACGATCACGAAGCAGACGAATCTCTTCATTCGTCAGCGCCTGTCGTTCTGGCTGCCATGTGTCGTCCGGTTCTGCTCCAAGAAAATCTTCCTGGTCAACCGGTAGCTCCCTGTTTTTCCGCATAAAATCCACATATGTATTGTGAGCAATACGAAAAATCCATGATGCGAAAGGACTTGTTCTGCTATATTGCTCGAATTTTTCTAGCGCTTTTAAAAAGACCACGGTGGTCAAATCATCGGCATCCCACGTACTTTGAACCCGGCATCGTAAATACCGGTTGACGCGATCAAAATATTCGTCATACAGTTCCGTAAATGGACGAGATTCATAATAATCTCCGGATGATGGCCCCGATGGTTGCTTCATAGCCATTCCCATTTGCGTTTTCCTCGGTTTCTTCCAGACTGAAGCATGTTCTCAGAATGGACTTTCTCCACTGCATTCTGAGACTACTCTAACTAAGTAATACGTATTTCTTAGGAAGAAAGTTTCATAATGTGGCAAAGTTTTTTGAATTATTTCCCTAATGCGGCATCTAATGCTATCTGAATGTCTTGCACAGCCTCGATTCCGACCGATAACCGTATCAGTCCCATCGTGATTCCCGTTTCCTTGCGCTGCTCTTCAGAAAAAGCACGATGGGACGTCGTAACTGGATGAGATACACTCGTCTCCACACCTGCAAGAGACGGAGCCAGCTTGATCCAGTCAAGTGCCCGGTAAAAGTCATAAATCTTCGTCTCGTCTGCCAGAACAAAGGATACCATTGCCCCCTGTTTTTGCCTTGAAAAAAAGAAGGTATCCGTAGGACTTGGGTAATACACTCGTCCAACTGCAGGATGATCACGAAGAAACGAAGCGATCTGGCAGGCATTATCGCATTGACGCTCCATTCTCACAGCCAATGTTTTCAAACCGCGTGATGTCAACCAGGCCTCAAAGGGACTGAGAGATGCACCGTAGTTGGCTACGATCTCTGTGGCACGCTTGATTGTCGCCTGTGATCCAACCAGAACACCTGAAGTCACATCGCTATGTCCACCTATGTATTTGGTTCCACTATGTACCACGAGATCTGCTCCAAATAGAACGGGTTGTACCAAATACGGGGTCGCAAACGTATTATCCACCATAACGGTTAAGCCAAGACTTTTTGCTTCCTTGATCCAGTAAGGCAAATCCACAACAGTCAACAGCGGATTGGTGATGGTCTCCACGAAAAACAGCCGCGTCGTTGGGCGAACATGATCAGCAAGCTTTGTCATTTGACCGAGCTGGATGCACTCAAGCTCGATCCCAAATCGCGACAGCTCCTTGTGCAGGAGAGCATAGGTACCGCCATAAATTTCATGGGAAGCCAGAACGTGATCGCCAGGGGAAAGAACGGCAAGTAAACCCGCCATGATCGCTCCCATACCGGAGGCAGCACTGACACCTGCCTCTGCGCCTTCTAAAACAGCGATCGCTCGAGCCAGTTCGGCTTGGTTGGGATTCCCATTTCGGGTGTACAAGTATTCTCCTTCGCCGACGTAGTACTGCTCTACTTCTTCCAACCCTTCGAAGGCAAAAACAGAGGTTTGATAAATCGGTGTCGTTTTGCTTTTTACTCCCCGTAAAGGGTCATGTCCGATATGTACCGTTTTAGTCTCAAATCGCTCTGCCACATTGATCACCCTTTTCTCCCAATCATACCATGCGAGATTGGAAAGGAAACTAGCGGATTGGCAAAAGCTCGACTATTTGTGTTATAATTCGAAACCGAACCACCCAATAGTATGAAACAAAGGAAGGTGCATAAGATGAGAAAGATGATGACAACTCTGTTCACATGTCTGACGGCAATCGCCTTGGTTACGGGTTGTTCTACAGGAAGCAATGAAGCCGCTCCTAATCAACCGACTGCGCCAGCAGAGAAACCAGCATCCAAAGAGCCAGCTAACCCACCGGGTCCAACCGGAGAGAAGAAATACGAGAAGGCTCCGGCTATGCAGATTGACAAAGCAAAGGACTATCAAGCAAAAATCTCTACTTCCATGGGAGACATCACGATCGATCTGTTTGAAAAAGATGCCCCAATTGCTGTCAATAACTTTGTTTTCCTAGCAAAGGACAAGTTCTATGACGGCATCACGTTCCACCGCGTTATCAAAGACTTTATGATTCAAACAGGTGATCCATTAGGATCTGGCATGGGTGGCCCTGGTTACACGTTTGAAGACGAATTGCAAAATGGTCATAAATATGAACCAGGCGTGGTTGCCATGGCGAATTCCGGTAAAAACACGAATGGTAGCCAATTCTTCATTGGTTCTGGACCTGACGTGACAGGCTTGGACAACTCTCCGAAATACACGATTTTCGGAAAAGTCACGGGTGGCATGGATATTGTTCAAAAAATTGCAGGAACAAAAGTAAAGAAACACCCACAAACGGGTGAACCAAGTGTTCCTGAGCAAACAATTACCATTAAATCCATTACGATTACGGAAAAATAAGAGCAGCCTCACACTGCACTTGAAAGCCACTTTCTCAATGGGAAAGTGGCTTTTTTAATAGAAGAAACATCCTTTTGTGAAAACACTTTCACAAATCTCATATTTTTGTAAATAGTTCTATGGAACCAATTACCTCTTGAACCACTCCGATAAGACCGATAGACTTGCTAAAGACCTGATTCGCTTCCGCAATCAAAACGCAAAAAGCGAAAAGGAGTGGTTCACACCATGTTGAGACGAGAAGCGCCAACGCGCTTTTTCTTCTTTTTGAACAGTATTGCCTTGATGCTGTTATGCTTATTTGTCACACCGACAAGTGCAATGGCACCACAGCCCATACAAATACTCCCTGTTCTCAGTAGTGCACAGGCACCATTGGAACATGATTCGAAGAAGGAAAAGAAAACAGCCACATCTGCTGCACCAGTAAAGCGTGAGTCTGTGAAGGTTAGTCGCGATAGTCGCCCAAAAGTAGTTCGCAATGGAAAAGTGAAGATTTCGGAGAGGGATATGGAACTGCTCGCCCGGTTGGTGTATGCGGAAGGCCGGGGAGAACCATATGAAGGACAGGTAGCGATTGCTGCCGTTGTATTGAATCGGGTTGCTTCACATAAATTTCCAAATACGGTACGGGAGGTTATTTATGCTCCCAATGCGTTTTCGCCTGTCCATGACGGCAATTTGACACATAAGTCAAATGAGCGTACGAGAAAAGCGGTTCGGGACGCGGTGAATGGTAAGGATCCGAGCAACGGCTCCCTCTACTTCTTCAATCCGGATACGGCTACATCCAAGTGGATTTGGTCACGTCCTGTAACGGTTGAGATCGGTAACCATCGTTTTGCTCGTTAACGCGCTACTTACAGAAAAATATTTAATAATACTTTATTTTTATTTTATTGATGTTTTACTTTTGCTTGCTATGTTGTAGATGTAAGCACTTTTTCAACGCATTGAGAAAAGGTTCGATTATCTTCTTTGGATGACTTTTTAACGTAAGCATGTTTAGATCGATCAATCAATCTGAGTATGCCTACGCTAATAGCTTTGATTGATTGACTGGTTTGGGTGAGAGCAAATCAGTCATAGAACAATCAGTCGTACTTTTTCTCAATCGCCCCCAATAATTAGGCATTCCCAACTGGGAATGCCCCTTTTTTATTTTAAAACCCGTATACAGACATACCGCCATCAACCGAAATGGTTTGCCCTGATATGTATGAAGCAGCATCAGAGGACAAGAAAATCGCTGGTCCTACCAAGTCCTCCACATCCCCAATTCGACCACTCGGCGTTCTCTGCAACACCTCTTGGACGAACGCTTCGTCACTAAGCAAGCTCTCCGTTAATGGCGTACGGAAATACCACGGTGCGATTGCATTTACGTTGACGCCAAACTTGCTCCATTCTAATGCCAGCACCCGCGTCATCTGGATCAGCCCTGCTTTGCTGGCACCATACGCTACACCCGTGCGAAGCGCTACTACACCTGCGACTGAAGCAATATTGACGATTCTTCCATAGCGCTGCTCGCACATGATTTTCCCTGCAGCTTGACTCATGAAAAACGCTGCTTTCAAATTCAAATCCACTACCCTGTCCCATTCTTCTTCCGTTACCTCATGAGCCTTCTTGCGGATATTCATTCCTGCATTATTGATCAGGATATGAACACCCCCTAGCCCATCAAGTGCTTGCTTCACCACACGGTCCGCTGCATCAGACACAGTCAAGTCCGCCTCGACAGGAAAAGCCACTCCGCCTTTTGCTTCAATCTCTGATACCACCTCTTGCAAATCAGAAGCTGTTCGCGAGACTACCGCAACCTCCGCCCCCGCTTCTGCGATTCCCAGCGCAAGTGCCTTCCCAATCCCTCTTCCAGCACCTGTTATGATTGCTTTCTTTCCATGCAAATCAAAACGTGTCATTTTCGAACCGACTCCCCTTTCGTTTCCTTAGAGGATTCTGCATCCATCGCCTTTTCCCTTGTCTTTTGCTACAATATACCTGTATGGAAAGGGGGCAGTCCGTTGCGTTTGTACAGTCAGATGACACTCGCCGAGCTGCAGGAGGAAATGGAGCGCCTGCACGTAGAAGCGAAAGAGAAAAAGGAGCTTGGTGATCACTCACAGCTTGCGATCATTACACAAAAGTACTTTATGGCGAAATCGTACTATTTAGGAACGGGTGAGTTCCGAATCGGCAGCAAATACAGCGTGCCTGATTACGATCAGCCGTTTACAATCGATTATTTCAACGGCGTCTTTGCATGGGGACGTTTCCCTGATTCGGATGAACAGACAGGTTTTCCAGTAGGAATGCTGGAACTGTGGTTTGACTAGAAAAAGAGATCGGCACTCGCACTCTTGTGCATGCTGATCTCTTTTTTCTTGCCCGGGCACATGCCGTTGCAGCATGGATATACTAAGAAAAACGAAAGGGAGCCAACCCGCATATGGACTGGATTTCTATCATCCTTTTGGTACTACTGGCGCTCGGTGTCATTGGCAACAATGCAACCGTCTCCATTGCAGTTGCGATCCTTCTCTTAATGAGGCTCCTGTCATTGGACCGATATTTCCCCCTACTCGAGCAGCACGGATTACAGCTCGGGATCATTATACTGACGATTGGCATCATGACTCCGCTTGCAAGCGGCAAAATCAATCCTTCGTCCATCTTGGAGATTTTTACAAATTGGCATTCGTTACTGGCCGTCGCCGTCGGTATGTTTGTGGCTTACCTAGCAGGAAAAGGAACGGCCTTAATGACCCAAAATCCTTTGATCGTTACTGGACTGCTGCTAGGTACAATCGCTGGTGTCACTTTTTTCCGTGGTGTTGCAGTCGGTCCTTTAATTGCGGCAGGTATTCTCGCCTTTATTTTGCAATTTCTTCCCAAGTGATTAGGTCCAGCGCTCTTTCAGCTGAAGGCCATAGGCCAAAATTTGCTGTGGTGTAACCATACGGAAGCCTTGCTGCGCACGATAATCAATCGTAAGTACATCAGACCCGATGTAGGCGATCGTTTCGCGATCTATCAGAAACGTCAAAGAATCGACCTGGTAGACTTCATCTTCTGGACCTTGGGTATCCCACCACAACGCATACTCTACATTCATCCCGCAGCCACCGACTAGCTCCCCGTTGATCCGAATGGGCTTGTCCGTACTGGCTATGCGTTCTACAGCTTCTTTTGTCACTTTTACTATCATATTTGGTGCCACCCTTCTCATGATTTTCCAGCATGCTGGATGCATCATCTCTTACATGATAGCATACAATGCTTGAAAGGCAGCAGAAAGGACGATCATCTATGAACATCTACGAACAAGATGGGATTTTTGTCGCTGAAACGGAGTTCCAATCGGAGCACGTTGTCATTTTTGCGAACACGTGGGAGGAAGCCAAGGAAAAACTACTCGTTCGGCTTCTCGTACTAGAAATGATTGGTTAAGCAAAAAGCGGGTCGCCCAATGGACCTGCTTTTTTCCATGTGAAAACAACAAGGAGCTTCCCATACCCATGACAGATACGACAACAATGAAAATGGCCGAGCAGCATCTGGTTGCTCAAATCAGACAAGCAACAGCCAAAGCCAATCGCAACAATGTCACCCGCACACAAGCATACCTCGCCTTTTATCTCGAGCACCAAGAGGTTCACTGGGCATTATTGGCCCATCTGGTCTCACGAAACGGCGGGTGGAACATGACCGATTTAAAAGGAGAATGGCTACCGCTTATTATGGACGCACAAGCAATCGAGCCGTTTTTTTGGTTTTTGGAAAGATGTAACTGGCTGATTTTTCACGATGCCTATCCGCAATTACTTCTGTATGCGGAGATGAAACGAACGGGTACAGATTTAACAAAGCTTTTGGTACCACTTGGTGTTTCAGTTTTTATGCAATCGTATTGGAAAGAGTTCCTCGCATCCAAAGACAGTGCGAACATTACACATGCACTCATCGTCAATGAACAGCAATATATCGAACAACGTGTTGTACAGAAGCCGTTTACACTGAATCGTATTTTTGCTTCGTTTGCCTTCGTCGCCCAATCTGCTCTCTCGATGAATCAAGTACTCATTCCTTATAAAGCGCACGCTACTGACCGCCGACTTAGCTTGATCGGGTTGAATGTCCATCATTTTCCCGACGTCAAAAACCGCATTCAGGTCGGAAAGACGTTGTATCAGCAATTGTTTGGGGATCGTCTTCGCTTCGAGAAAATACTGTCCTACTGCTCTCGTATTCCTCACACGGGCTCACGAGCGGATTATTGGCCGCATTTGTTCACACCTCACCATGCTCCTTCTACCACAGACGATGAATACCAGCTGCGATTGGATGGACACGAGTTGCTAGAAGGAAGTCCGAAGATATACAGCCCACGTCTTCAAGATGCATGGGCTGATTATGGACATGATCCGGCAGATGGGGTAGATTGGTTTCGAGATGAAAAATGGCACAAGGTCGTAAAAGAGCCTGCTTCACTGCCTTCCATCGACAGTAATTCTTATGTGCGTTCACTGCAATGGATCGAATACGGAGTCAAACTCGTCTCAGCAATCACGTAGCTTGGAGAGGAGGCCAATCTCATGGAAAAATGGATGCAAGAAATGACGTTGAATCAAACACGTTTTTTGCTATCCTGCCAATTGCCGAGCGGTACCTTTCGCCTCGGCCCCCAACGTGATCAAATCAATCCGTACTTTACTAACCTCGGAATTATTTCCCTCGTCCGCATGAAGGAGGTAGAGGCTGTTCGCGGTCATCTCGATTGGTATTTGCAAAACCTGAATGCGGACGGCTACATCAATGATTTTCGTCTTGAACAGGGCAAAGAAATCGATACCGGCACAAATGACAGCGAAGATAGCTACCACACCACTTATTTCAGCCTGCTTGCGGAATGGATACGAGCGACAGGGCATATAGAGTGGCTGCATGCCAACCACGCTACTCTTTTGTCCCTTCTCCGAGCAGTTGCCCGCCTTCAACAGAAGGAGGGTTTGACTTGGGCAAAGCATTCGTATCGGGTTAAATATTTGATGGACAATTGCGAGGTGGCCAAGGGGCTGGCAGATGCTTCCTATTTATTTTCGTTGATCGGTGATGTGGAGGCTGCTGAGGAAGCGGCTTCACGTGCGAAAGCCTGTGAGCTCGGCATCAGTGGAATGTACAGTCGAATTCGCAAGTCGTACGCCATGTATGATCGTACGTACCCCGGCTGGCGAAAATGGTACCCGGACGTGACTTCCCAAGCGTTTCCCATTGTCTACAGCATGACAGATGCCAACACGGCCTCGCTGCTCTACCAAAGGATCACAGACACATTCCCGCATTTTGATACGTTTCAGACTGGTGATTTATATCCTTGGATGACGATGGGGGTATGCGCGCAGTTGATGGGTGATAAAACACGGGTGAAGACCATGCTCGTGACCGCCACAGACTTGTACATACACGGTCCCAGGTACCCGTACTGGCTCATTCAAGATGCCGGACGCTATATTGAATTATTACTGAACTTGGATTCATGACGTTCAGATAAGAGTTGCTCCACCCAATGATAGCAACGCTCAAGTTGTTCGTCTGTTACCAGGTCGGAACGATGCTCGAACATGATCTTTACGTGTGGGTTCTCCTTTCGGATGATCGTCAGGTAGTCTTCAATCGGAGCCCACCCTTCTTCCGGTTTACATTCGGGAAGAACGGGAAAATGAATGAAATTAACCTTATCAGCGGTTACCTTCATACTCTTCAAATGAATGCTCCACGCATATTTCGTATACGTTTGGATGACGTGACGCGCATTGAAAAATGGGTCGATTTTTTCTTGCAGGAATAATCGACCGGTATCGAGACAGAGCTTGATCGTTGGATATTTTTGCAGCAAGCACTCTAAAAATTCTGACTCATAGACATATCGATTGAGTGCATCGAATTCAAGGACTGGCGTGAAGTGAAACTCCTTGCCTTTCTCAGCCAACCAGGCAAACATCTGCTCACTCCGATATTGAAACTCTGCTTCTGTGTAGACACGCTCCCATACATAGTCTCGAGAATCATGAAAGCGCCATACATTCCAGTCCACGCGCTCATCCAAAATGACAGGCTTCGGATAATGGAATAAGACATAGGTTGGCTGAATGAATGCCATAAACGCCAGTTCCCTCTCTATCCTTTCGAATGCCTCGGCTCTTGTCTGATCATGAATATCCATGAATAAAGCATCCCGCAGCTCAGATTGGCCCGCACGCAGCGGAAAATGAACACCAACCGCAAATCCTTTTGCTTGAGATTCACGCTGGAGGATTTGGATATCCTCCTCCGAATCAAACAAGCATGCCTCTATTCCGTAAAAGCCCTCCTTAAAATCTCGTGCGTATTTTGCCTGATCAAAACCTCCATATTGACCAATCATGAAATTTTTCATTCGAGGGTTTCCTCCGATTTTCCCACGGGATAGAAAACGCGGGAAGCCTCTCCCCGCGCTTGCTCTACTTTCTTTCAATTTTCGTACCCGAGTCGTGCGTCACCACGAGAAATGGGGTCAATTCCCCTTCCTCCCAGTAAAAAGGCAAGACAGAAATCGGGACTTGCCCTTTGGATGCAAAATCATACGTGAGACGAGCTAACAGATGGGCTCCAGCTTCTCCTGCCATATCCGCCACAATCAGCACATCCTGATGCGGAATCGCGACACCAAGCGCGTCTCCTTGCTTTTTCTGATCCATCTCCGCTAGAAATGAATCCAGCAAAATTCGACTTGCCGCGTAGCCGTCTGTCGGACTAATAAAATGGATGCGCTGACCTCCAACCTCTTGCGACTTTACTGAAAAGGGGAGCTTTCGCAAGTTTTCCATCGCGTATGAATGAAGCTGCTCGGTCGTCCAGCCTGATTCCTGCAACATCCGCTTCTCTATCAATGCGTAGCCTTCACCTTGATCTAGCGCATACAGAACGTACGTATCTGCTGTATGTTCCTTCACAACCCACCTCTCCGGGTACTTGTTGATCATGGAGGCATGACGCAATACCGGGTAAATGTTATGTTCTTGACCGTTTACCTTTAGTTGTCGATCCAACTTCATCACTCCCTTCTTCGTTTATTACCAAGGTGGACTATCGTCGTCCTCCGTTGGCGTGCTCACTGGGGTATACGCTACGTTTTGGCTTCGCTCTTCGATTTCTTTCACGATGTCCGTCAATGCCTTTGGCTTTAAAAACTCAACGGGGGACATGCCACGCTCGAACTGTAGCTGCTCACCTTCTAATAATACCAAATATCGCCCGTTTACTTTGGCGATATGCAGGCTGGTACCGTAATCGGCCAATAATGTGCGGATCTGCATATGATCCAGCTTGAACTTCAGCTCGACCTCTGGTTGGCGATCTGTAATGATTTGCATCGCTTCCATCACAGTCTCATGCTCCCATTTTTCTGCGAGCTCCCGCTTAGGACTTGCGGCAATGAGTTCGATGGCTTCCTCTTCCCGAATCCGCTCTTCCGACTCTTCGGGATACGTATATTCGATGTGCTGTCTCGCCAATGAAATGACTTCTTCAGAAACGATCTGCGTCATCGTCTGTGGATACTCGATAAAGCGCAGAAATTCCTCGAAATACCGCGCGTGGGAGAACTGATGAATTTTCACGTGATAAGGATCATTCATCCCCGATTCGATCATATACGGGTACATCAGCGATTTCATGTTTTTGGCATTGATCGCCATGCGTACATTCGATATGAGGCTCTTCTCATCTGTGATGACCGCTGTTTTTTGTTCAAAATCGCATTTTAAAATAAAGACATAGCGCTCATCAATTAGATCAAGCCTCGTCCGCACCACAATCATGACCCCGCCTCTCACCTGAGAGGTTCGCAAATACGACTGAATCAACTCCTGACAAGGCTCCTTGCTCTCCCCTGGCGTTTCCGCTGCCAACAATCGATTCAAGAGGGCATAGTTGGGGTTCGAGTCCAATGGATGTCCAGGCTCCAGCACAAATTGACCCAGTTTTGTAGGGGTGCCTTCTGTCTTCGGATTCATCTCGACTTTTCTTTTTGCAATCCGGGCGAATTCCCCATCGAGAAAATCTTTCAGCTCGCTTTTCTGATATTCATCATGACCCAAATAGCGCGTCATCCGCACTTGTTTTATGCCATCCTCTTCTTCAGGCTGTTCCATTAGATAAAAGGATAACCAATCAATTGTAAAATTCATACCCTTCGCTCCTGTCTGCATGTAACGAACTGATTATAGCAAACCTATTGAAAAAAAGGTCAGCTTTTTCAAATCATGATAAGATGAAGGGAGGAGGGGAAAATCAGACAATGTGGACTCGTATAAAATCATGGTGGAACGAAACGATACGCGATAAACCATATCGGCCCGGTCACCTGGCAGGCCACTATGAAATAACAAAAGTACTAGGGATGGGAAGCTACGGGATCGCATATCTCGCTACTCACAACCCTACAGGTAATCAGGTTGTGCTGAAGCAAGTGAAACCAAGCCTGCGTCACACACCAAAAGGAGAAGCCATGCAGGCATATGAAAAAAAGGTGCTGATGTCCCTCTCGCATCCGCAAATCCCTCGCTGTCTGGATTCCTTCCCTTATCGGAAAGACTCGTTTATGGTCATGACTTATATAGCAGGCCCGACACTCGAAGACATGTTATTTGATCAAAACATCGTGGCTAATGAGCAAAAATGCGCCGAATGGATCCGCCAAATCGGAGAGCTCGTGGCCTACCTCCATGAGCAAAATGTCATTCACCGCGACGTACGCATCCCAAACGTCATCTGGAAAGAGGACAAGCCTTACCTGATTGATTTTGGCCTCGCTCGGTTCGTTGGTGATCGGCCTACTTACACGGCTGATGCTCTTTCAGCCTACCCGTCTGAAAAACAATTAAAGCGAGAAGTTGCTCCTTCCAGTGATTTGTACGCTTTGGGACATTTCTTTCTATTTTTGCTCTATTCCGGATACGAACCGGAACAAGACGCACCTGAAAGAAGCTGGGAAGAAGAGCTTTCTTTATCTCCTCCCATTCGCATGATGATTCGGCGTTTGTTGCAAATGGACACCCCTTATGAGAGCGTACAGGATTGGCTAGCAGAGTTGGACCGCTATTTGATCCACTACCAAGAAAAAAGAGCAGGGCATCCGTAGACCTCACGGATTCTCCCTGCTCTTCTTCGTCCTTCATTCTGCAATCGGCTCTTGTTTCGCCTGTTCTATCTTTTCCTTCAGTTCCCCTGCTTCCTGGCGCAGCGCTTGTCGTTCGTGTTTCGTCAGAACTTCTCCACCAACTGTGCCATTTACCAGCAAATCCTCTTCATATAACCGATCTTTGCGCATGGAAACCTCCTGCAGACAAGTTGTGTACTTCTTGTCCTACTTTGTTCCAAAGCTGCCCTTCTTATGTGCGCGATTTTGATTCCGTTTGGCAGGGCTCGCATTTTTTGTTGGAGCGCCTGATTTTTGTGCTGGCGCAGGCTTTCGTACAGGACGCGGATCTTCCAGTGCTCCGTGCGACATGAATTTTTCAGCAATCGGCAAGCCTGTTTGCTTGGAAAATTTTTGGATGATGAAACGTTCCTGTGTCGTAATGATCGAAAATACCAGCCCGGCACGCCCCATTCGCCCAGTTCGGCCACTGCGATGAATGTACGTGTCTGCATCCGATGCAGGATCGTAATGCACAATACATTCCACACCCGGAATATCAATGCCACGTGCCGATACGTCTGTCGTAATCAGCACGGGGAATGCTCCATCCCGAAATTGTTGCAAGGTGCGGGCACGCTCTTCTTTCGTAGCATCACGGTGCAGGAGTCTGCACGGCAAATGGTGGTAATTGAGCTTCGATACAATCTCGTCCACTTTTTCGATTTGATTGACAAAAACAATTGAGGAGCGAACATTGACGAGGCGCAGTAAACGACGGAGCGTATCCACCTTTTTGCGTGGATCGGTGACCAAATACATGTGAGCTACTCCCGCAGCGCCTTCTGGTGCTGCTGCGCGAATAACTGCAGCATCTCTGGTAAAAATTTCAGCCGTATGTACGACTTCCTCTGCGATAGTCGCTGAGAATAACAGTCGTTGTGTATCACGCAATGTTTTTTTCATGACCTCTTGGACTGGCTTGCCAAAGCCCGCATCCAGCATACGGTCTGCCTCGTCAACAACAACAGTCTTCACTTCGTGGACCTTCAGCTTGCGCTGATCAATCAGCTCCAGTAGTCTGCCTGGTGTTGCTACGATCAATACAGGCTTCTTTTTCAGTCTCTCGATTTGGCGTTTCACATCGACACCGCCAATAATGGACATCACGGCCGTGTCCTTGCCTGGCAGAAGGCTTTCAGCTTCCCGCGCAATCTGCACAACAAGCTCATGCGTCGGCGCGAGTACAATAGCCTGTACATCTTTTTGCTCCATATTGATTTTCGATAAAATCGGCAGTAGATAAGCAAACGTCTTGCCTGTCCCTGTCGGTGATTCAATCAAGGCATCTCGACCAGCCATTATCAACGGGATGGCTTCACTCTGTACAGGGGTAGGTGTTTCCATTTTTCGCTCTCGCAATATAGTCAACAGCGGTGCGCTAATTTGTAAATCTGCAAACGTGGTGCTCACAAAAACCCTCCTGGCATAAAGTCGTGCATTGGGTAAGCTTACCACACTTTGCAGGTAGAATACAGAGGTAAGCCAGTCCTCGTGAGGTAAGGTCCATTTAGAGATAGATAAAAACAGGCGAAATCCGCATTGGACTTCGCCTGACCTTCCATCTACCCGTTATTGGAATCGAAACGGGTTTCCTGCTTCTCACCCTGGTCTTGACGGTCCCGGCTGGTGGTTTGGTTACGTGTCCCTTTTGGACTTTCCATGTACTCCTCTACTTCCTTTTGAAACGCCTCATCATAGTCACGCACACCTTTCACCCCCTGTCCTTTATTTTGACCAGGGTGATCACATATTATTTTCCTGAAACCTTTTTCCCGGTCATGCGTCTTCTCCTATAGGAGTGATAACCCTTGTACAATTTGTCAAATGGATGTGAATAGTGAATGGAGACGTTGTCGCGCACTCGCACACGCAAGCGAGCCAAGCGTAAAAGACCATGGCGTTGGGTTAAGAAGTGGATGCTCGGTACTGCCTTGACCTGCACAACCTTAGCGCTACTGGGAATTATTTTTTTATTTGGAACGAAAAACGGAGTAGAATTACGTGAGTGGGCGGCAGGTACTTTGCTGACAACCCAGCACGATTACTGGGCTCCTTATACATTTTTACCTGATGAAAAACTAAAAGAACTAAAGCAGCAAATTACACATCCGACCGTTATCAATTCTGAAGATACAGGCTCAGCCACGGCAGGACCTGCGATTCCGGCGAAAACGAATCTGGTAACTGTTACACTCCCGGAGAAACCAAAAGAGCTGATCGAGATCGAGGAAATTGACGTCTCGAAAGGCAGTTATTATTTTAAAGGAAAAATCATGTACATTAGCGACCCGAGCAGAGTACGACTCGTCGTCACGAATCGCAAGGACCGCGGAGATTTGCTCGATGAGTTTGTAAAGAAAACAGGAGCCATCGGAATTGTCAATGCGAGCGGATTCGCTGACCCAGACGGCTACGGCAAAGGAGCGCGAGCCTACGGCGTCGTCATCCACGACGGAAAGATTTTGCAGGGCTACAATCCGAGAAGCGGAGAAACTGCACTAGGGCTTACCTATGACGGTAAACTGATTACGGGCAGCTACTCGGCTGAACAACTCGTTAAAATGGGTGTGCGTGACGCTGTCAGCTTCCGTCCGCAATTGATTGTTAACGGGAAAAATATGTTTGAAGGTAAGCCTGCAAAAAGCTGGGGCATTCAACCGCGTACCGCAATTGGACAAAAAGAAGACGGGACGATCGTATTTGCTGTCATTGACGGACGCCAGCCTGGCCATTCCATCGGCGCAAGCATGAACGACATGGCGGAAATATTGGATGAGCGTGGTGTGGTTACGGCAATGGCTATGGACGGGGGTTCCAGCTCCATGATGCTGCACAATGGTGAAGCTATCACCAAAACGTCTTCTCCGTATCATCGAGGTCGTTATTTGCCAAATGCGTGGGCTGTTTTTTAAAGAACGACTAAGGTGATTTAGAGGAGGTTTTTAAATTCTTGCACAAATTGTTTCACTATAGTGAAGATCCGGCCATTACGATTTTTCAGCCTCGGGCACATCCCTCCCACGCCACACTCGCTCCGGTTGTATGGGCGATTGATGAAGAACGAGCGCCGATGTATTATTTACCGCGTGATTGCCCGAGGATTTGCTTTTACAAAAAAGCAGATTCTGTGCAGCCAGACGTCGAACGCTTTCTTGGCTTGACAAACGCCAAAATGGTTATTGCGATCGAAAGCAAATGGTATCCCGCGCTTACACAAACAACGCTGTATGAATATACCTTCTCTCCAGAATCTTTTTATTGCTGGGACGAAGGTGCAGGCTACTATTTGTCAGAGGAAACCGTTACGCCACTAGACGTAAGGCCGTTAGGAGACCTCGTACACTGCCTTAGCCAAGCAGATGTTGAATTGCGAATCACTCCTTCGCTGTTGCCGCTCCGAGATTCATTGCTACAAAGCAGTTTGCACTTTTCTATGATCCGCATGCGGAATGCGTCGCTCACATAAAAAACAGGCAGTCTCCCTCAATGGGCGGCTGCCTGTTTTTGCTTTTACAATTTAATTGGAGTTTTTGCCTGCTCCAAGCTCCATTTCTCAACATCCCACGTCTGTGTAACCCAATCCTCATAAAATTCAGGTTCGTGGCATACGAGAAGGACGGTCCCTTTGAACTCCTTCAAGGAACGTTTAAGCTCTTCCTTGGCGACGACATCCAAGTGGTTCGTCGGCTCGTCAAATACCAGCCAGTTGCTTTCGCGCTGCAGTAATTTACAGAGACGAACTTTTGCTTGCTCGCCCCCGGACAGAGCATTCAAGTTACGATTGATGTGCTCATTTTTCAAGCCACAACGTGCCAGCGCTCCGCGAACCTCATGGTTATTCATGGAAGGGAATTCATTCCATACATCATCCAGTGCAGTAATTGGCTTCGCCTTTACTTCTTGCTCGAAGTAAGCAGGATGGAGGAAATCGCCTTTCTCCAGCTTTCCACCCAGCGGAGGAATCACACCCAGCAACGTTTTCAACAAAGTAGACTTACCAACACCGTTCATGCCGACAATCGCTACTTTTTCACCGCGCTCCAGCTTCACACTAAGCTTCGGCAGCAATGGATGGGAATATCCGATCTCCAGGTTTTCAGCCTCAATGACAAAACGGCTACTCGCCCGGGATTCTTTAAAAATAAACGATGGTTTCGCAGCTGTTTCCGGCTTGTCGATGCGATCCATTTTATCGAGCTGCTTTTGACGGCTCTTCGCGCGACCAGTAGTAGACGCACGTGCTTTATTGCGGGCAATAAAGTCTTCCATTTTTGCGATTTCTTCCTGCTGCTTCTCAAATGCGTCAAAGTGCTGACTGCGTTTCATCTCAGACTGTGCCAGGAAGGATTCGTAGTTCCCTGTGTAACGATTCAGCTTGGTAAATTCCAAATGATAAATCACATTTACGACTTCGTTCATGAAGGTCGTATCATGGGAAATCAGCATGAAGGCATAAGGATATTCCTTCAAGTAGTTTTTCAGCCACACGATATGCTCTTCATCCAAGTAGTTAGTCGGCTCATCCAGCAAAAGAACAGTTGGTTGTTCCAGCAGCAATTTTGCCAAAAGAACCTTGGTACGCTGACCACCAGAGAGGGAGGCAACGTCACGTTCCAAACCGATTGCACTCAAACCCAGAGCGTTGGCGATTTCATCTACTTTTGCATCGATCAAATAAAAGCCGCTTGTTTCCAGCTTGTCTTGAATTTCGCCCATGCGCTCCAGCAATTCTTCCAGTTCCTCTGGAGATGCCTCGGCCATCTTTTCACCAATCGTCATCAGTTCAGCCTCTTGCTCCAAAAGCGGCAGGAAGGCGTCCTTGAGTACGTCACGAATCGTTTTACCAGCTTGCAGCTTGGTATGCTGATCCAAATATCCGTACTCGATTTTGGGCATCCATTCAACACGACCGTTATCAGGCAAGTTTTGGCCTGTCAAAATCCCCATCATCGTTGATTTTCCGGTACCATTTGCACCTACGAGTCCTACACGGTCATTCGGTTGCAAACGGAAAGACACATCGCGAAACAAAACACGGTCCCCAAAACCATGGGACAAATTCTCTACAATCAAAACACTCATGCTCGATTCTTCCTCCTGATCTGTTTCCTCTATGAGGCTTACAACAAAATTCTTTCAAAAAAAGTAGGGGCGTACCGTGCCACATAAGATTCGCCCGTAAATACCAATTCGTCTAGCCGGACACGCATATCCTGCAGGTTGACACTTTCCCCGGCGATGTTCAAAATCGCGGCTCGTGTCATAGCCCTTAGAATAGTGACTTCTGTAGCCAGCTTGTCATCGAACAGCTTGCCGCTATGCACAATCTCTGAGCGATGATTGTACGATTTTTTTACGAACTGTGCAATCCGTTCACGCTGCAAGGCGGTTTCTCCAAAATAGTACGCCATTCGGACACGCAATTTATAGGTAATCTCGCCTTTTTTGCCATCGGGAACGAACAATGATTCCAATGCAATCCACAAATCCAACAGCTGATCCTCGTAATTTTTCCGCTCCAGCGAAAGCGCATAGCGACGAAAAGCAAGGGATGGCAGCTTCTGTTCGACTAATGAAGTAAAAATGCCCGCCGTTCCATCATCAAATGTGTACTTATCACCATCAAGCGATCGCTTCAAATACGTAATGCCATACATATTTCCACTGACTGTGATAATGTAAGGAATCGAACAAGTCCCTGTCGTGGACGCTAGATTCAGCTTACTTTCGATTTCTTCAATCCACACCCGATCATCCGTTACTTTCATCTCTTCGTGATCCCCAACTAAAAATAAACTGCTGGGATCTACACGCAAATCAAAGGTTCGCTTGTTCTCGTCCATCTCATTGCGCAAGAAGCGTGACGCGATCTCATATGGCCTCTTTGCGCCTGATATGAGCGTGTACGAATTAGGCAAATCGATCCGAACGGGCTGTGCTGTTGTTGAATTGAATACGGGGGCGATTAAGACCGGCATAGTTCTCGCTCCTTCCAGACCAGCAGAGCTCGTTTATTGTTTACATAATAAATATTATGTTCTATAAACAGTATCGTGCCATTCTGTAGTTTTGACAACATATCAATTCCTTCTAAATGTGGACATGCTTCCTTACCATACAAGTTCAAAAGTCGTCTTTTCAGCACCAAGAAAGTGGCGAGAACCTGATGAAGGAGGAGCGGAGTGTAGGGTACCTACATGAGCACCGGACTTCGAAGGTGAACGCCACTTTCGATGTCGAGTAAGCTTCTTACAGAACAACATCGTGATCAAAAGACGACTTTTTGAACAACCTCATTATAGAATACCAGCATTTCCTATGATTCGTCATCATGTGTTTACGCCAAACTAGGTAAAGAAGGAGTTGATTTTATGGAAAAGGATCATATTCTTGATGAAAATCCGCATCAAACTTACAATAATGTAGCTCGACCGCTGGAACAGACTGGCGAACCCCAGTCCGGCTCTAAAAAAGTGA
Organism: Brevibacillus sp. NRRL NRS-603; assembly: GCF_003013445.1. Taxonomy (NCBI): domain Bacteria; kingdom Bacillati; phylum Bacillota; class Bacilli; order Caryophanales; family Paenibacillaceae; genus Brevibacillus; species Brevibacillus sp. NRRL NRS-603. The sequence continues at coordinate 733,677 of NZ_PXZN01000012.1, forward strand.
AACAGCAAAATCATTCGCGCGCGATTCGAACACGAGAAGGATAATGAATGGCACCCGGCTCTATTGCAGTCGGGTGTCTTTGCTCTTCCTTTTTTTTACATCAAAAAAGATTGAATTGTCCCACAAGGATGCACTATGATAAATTTAGTATCCTTGATGGAGGTTAAGTGAAGATGATCACCATTCCACTTCCGGGCAACCATAGCCCTCTTTCCAATTTGATCAGCTATAGTGTTTCACCGCTGTACGAGATGGCTGCCAGTTTGTATACACTCGCCCAAGAAACACCTCCCGAGCGATTTGCGTATTGGACCGAAGAAAAGTTAGAGCAGTTTGAGTCTGCCCGTCTTTTAAAAGAATGGGGCTATTTTGTGCCCCTCTTTCGATATGGGATCCCTGACTCATTTGACCCCCTACATACAAAAGGCGTGATGGCTGTCGATGATCAATATGAGTACTTCGTAACACTCCCCACCGATCATTTTATGCGTAGTATAAAACCGATCTTGGAAGAGTGGATACTGCATCACGATGCTCCTGAAGTTGCCTTCGATTTAGAAGAGGATGCCGATTATGTGAAAGGCCGTTTCAGCCTGTTCGTATCATCTTATTGGCAGCTATTTTTTGAGGCGAATTGGGAGGCTATTGCTCCAAAATTTGTGCGTGAAGCAGAACGGATTTATTACTCGTTACAAGGAATCGAATCCCTTACTGCCTATCTGCAATCCATTTCTCCCGTAATTACCTATGACACTGAAACTCATCGGCTTACCTGTCCGAGTAATGGTCCTAGCTATGATGCGCAGCATCTCATTCTATATCCGAGCTATTATTATGCTCAAGAACCCACACTTACGAAAAAAGGCTGTAATGCCCATTTGCTTTATTCCATCTCGGAAGGACCCACTCAACCAAAAACGCCCTCATGAAGGGCGTTTTTCATGTTGCATATGTGCGACAATTAGTTTATCTAATTGTTGACTGATTCTCACGATTTCAGGGTCGAGAAAATTGTAACCTGCATCTTTTGCTGCGCGCTCTAGCTTTAGTCGCAAGTCATCAATCATCTTACTCATCGTTTCCATGCTGCAGGCCCCCACCTAACGTTGTCTCCCACTATTTTACATTATTTAAGAACTGGTGGAAAGGGTAAGATGTGGAAGAAAAAGCCTTGTACCCATTTCCGGCACAAGGCTTTTCCCGCTTCCTATTTCATGACGTGGATCGGACGACCCAGAGCCAATTCAGCAGCTTCCATTGTTACTTCACCCAGTGTTGGATGTGCGTGAATGGTCAGCTCGATGTCTTCGAGTGTTGCGCCCATTTCGATCGCCAATCCGATCTCTGCGATGATGTTGGATGCTTCTGGACCAACGATTTGTGCACCCAATACGAGATTCGTTTCTTTTTCTGCAATCAGCTTCACGTAGCCTTCGCCTGCATTTACAGACAGAGCGCGACCGTTTGCTGCGAATGGGAAACGACCTACAATGTAATCAATGCCTTTTTCTTTTGCTTCTTTCTCATTGATTCCAACGCTTGCGATTTCTGGATCGCAGAATACAACCGCTGGAATCGCTTTGTAGTCTACTTCTGCTGGATGACCAGCAATCGCCTCAGCAGCAACCTTACCTTCGTAGGAAGCTTTGTGAGCCAGCGCAGGACCTGCTACGATATCCCCGATCGCGTACACGTTAGGAATGCTCGTGCGGCCTTGCTTGTCAACAACGATCAACCCACGGTCAGTCATGTTCATGCCGATATCGCGAATACCGAGCTCATCAGTATTCGGACGACGTCCAACAGTAACGAGTACGTATTCCGCCTCGATTTTTTGTTGCTCGCCTTTTACTTCTGCAGTCACGATCACGCCGTTTTCTGTCTCTTCCATTCCTTGTGCCAATGCTTTTGTATGGATGGTAACGTCGAGCTTCTTCAGCTTGCGTTCCACCAAACGCGGCATGTCTGGCTCAAATCCTGGCAAGATTTGATCGGAACCTTCCAAAATCGTTACTTTTGTACCAAACTTCGCAAACACTGTACCGAGCTCGATACCGATGTATCCGCCGCCGATTACCACGAGGCTCTTCGGCAGTTCAGTCAAGGACAGCGCTTCAGTAGAAGACATTACGCGTTTGCCAAACGGGAATGCAGGCAACTCGATCGGACGCGAACCAGTTGCAATGATGCAATGCTGGAAGCGATAACGGTTGACATCATAACCGTGGAATACGCGTACTTCATTTTCACTTACGAACAGAGCTTCACCAGGGATTACCTGGATTTTGTGGCCTTTGAAGAGGGAGCCTACGCCACCAGTCAGTTGCTTCACGATGCCGCTTTTCCACTCTTGTACTTTAGCAAAATCAACTTTCACATTTTCCATGGTAATACCCATGGATTCTGTATGTTGTGTGTGCTCATATGTGTGTGCAGCGTGGATCATTGCTTTGGAAGGGATGCAACCTACGTTCAGGCACACGCCGCCCAGCTCAGCTTTTTCCACGATAGCTACTGTTTTACCAAGTTGAGCGGCACGAATCGCTGCAACATATCCACCTGGACCAGCACCGATTACGAGTACGTCAACCTCTGTAGTAAATTCACCTACTACCATTGTCTCTTATCCCTCCATGACGAGCAGCGTTGGGTTTTCGAGGAGCTGCTTCACGTAGTTGACGAAACGCTGTGCAGGTTCGCCATCAACCAAGCGGTGATCAAAGCTCAAAGACAGATGCAACATTTGACCTACCGCGATTTCACCATTTTTCACAATCGGCTTTTCGCTAATGCGGCCAACACCCAGAATAGCTACTTCTGGATAGTTAATGATAGGCGTGAAGAACATACCGCCCGCAGAACCGATGTTTGTGATGCTGAAAGTAGAACCTTTCAGCTCGTCAGCAGTCGCTTTGCGGTCGCGTGCTTTCTTCGCCAGCTCGCCGATTTCGCCTGCGATCTGGAAGATGGATTTGCTGTCAGCGGATTTCACAACTGGAACGAGCAAGCCGTCCTCTGTCGAGGTAGCGATACCGATGTTGTAGTACTTTTTAAAGATGATTTCTTGTTTTTCATCGTCGATAGAAGCGTTGAGTTCTGGGAATTTCTTCAGACCAGCTACAACTGCTTTCACGATCATAGGCAGGTAAGTCAGCTTCACACCACGCTCTTCAGCAAGTGGCTTCGCATCTTTACGCATTGCGACAAGCGCTGTAACATCCACTTCGTCGAAGATCGTTACGTGTGGTGCTGTGTAAGCAGATTTCACCATTGCTTTTGCGATTGCTTTACGCATACCTTTCAGCGGAACGCGCTCTTCCAGCTCGCCTGCTTGAGGTGTGTGGTGAACGGTTGGAGCCGCTGCTGCTTGTGCTACACCTGTAGCTGCTGCAGAAGTTTCAGTTGCTACTGGAGCTGCAACCGCTTGTGCAGTTGGCGCTGCTGCTCCGCCAGATACGAAGCGATCTACGTCTTCGCGTGTGATGCGACCCAATTTGCCTGTACCAGGTACGTTAGCCAATTGAACGCCTTTTTCGCGAGCGTATTTACGAACGGAAGGTGTAGCCAACACATGCTTACGGTCAATTGGTGCAACTACTGCTGTAGCCGTTGCTTGTGCCATTGGCGTTTCCAAAGTTTGGTTCGCATTTGCACTCACCTGGGAACCGATGTCGCAGCCTGGCTCCATTTTGTCCTCAGCTTGAGGCGCTGGTGCCGCCTCAGCAGCGTGGGAATCGCCATGACCATGGTCTGGCAAATTCGGAATTTCGCCTTCTACGTCAAACTCGATCAGTGGATCGCCGACTACAGAAACCGTACCCTCGGTTACTTTCAGGTCGATAACTTTCCCTTTAACAGGCGACGGTACTTCTACAACCGCCTTGTCATTTTGTACTTCCATGATGACTTGGTCTTCTTCTACGGAATCTCCGGGCTGTACGTGCCATTTGACGATTTCGCCTTCATGGATACCCTCGCCGAGCTCCGGGAGTCTAAATGTAAAACGACTCACAGTATCTCCTCCTTATAACACTTCGCCATAGTAGTAAGCCTATATTTCCCAAAAGAAGGCGGAAAGCTTTCAACTTTTCCGCCATTATGTCCGTTTCTCAATTAAAAATCGAGGACTTGAGTCAGACCATCTACTACGCGTTTTACGTCAGGCAGCCACACATCTTCTGCTTGTGCAAACGGGTAAACGGTATCTGGTGCTGTAATACGCAGCACTGGCGCTTCGAGGTGCAGGATTGCACGTTCGTTGATTTGCGTGATGATTTCCGCCGCAACACCAGACGTTTTTTGTGCTTCTTGAACCACAATCGCACGATTTGTTTTCTTCACAGAATCCACGATCGTATCGATATCGAGTGGGCTGATGGTGCGCAGGTCGATTACTTCTACTTTTGCTCCACGCGCTTTCTCAATTTCTTCTGCTGCTTTCAGGCTGGTATGCACCATCGCACCATAGGTGATGATGGTAACATCGCTTCCTTCTTTTACTACGTTTGCTTTGCCGAGTGGAATGGTGTACTCGCCTTCAGGAACTTCTTGACGGAAGGAACGGTACAGCTTCATGTGCTCGAGGAATACAACTGGATCGTTGTCGCGAATCGCGGAGATCAACAGTCCTTTTGCATCATAAGGGTTGGAAGGGATAACCACTTTCAGTCCCGGAGTTTGCATCATCAAGCCTTCCAAAGAGTCAGCATGCAGCTCAGGCGTTTTCACACCGCCACCAAATGGGGAGCGGAATGTAACTGGGCTCGTGAAGCGACCGCCGGAACGGTAACGCATACGAGTAGCTTGAGATGCAATTGCATCGAACGTTTCAAATACGAAACCAAAGAACTGAATTTCTGCTACTGGACGGAAGCCGTTTACGGAAAGACCAACAGCCAAACCGCCGATTCCGGACTCAGCGAGCGGCGTATCGAAAACGCGTTGCTCGCCGAACTCAGCTTGCAGACCTTCTGTTGCACGGAACACCCCGCCGTTGTTACCTACGTCTTCACCGAAGACAAGAACGGTTTCATCGCGCTTCAACTCTACGCGCATTGCATCCGTAATGGCTTGAACCATTGTCATTTGTGCCATGGCTTATTTCGACTCCTTCGCCAGGAATTCTGCCTTTTGCTCTTCGAGTGCAGGCGGCAGTGTCTCAAACATTACATCGATCAGTTCGCTAACTTTCATCTTAGGTGTTTCGTCCGCTTTTTTGATTGCGTCCGCAACAGCAGCTTTCGCTTCTTCGATGACAGCTTCTTCGTCTTTTTCACTCCAGAGACCTTTTGCTTCGAGGAACTTGCGGAAGCGGATCAGTGGATCGCGCAGTTCCCACTCGCTTTGCTCTTCACCTGTACGGTAACGAGTTGGGTCGTCACCAGCCATAGTGTGAGGACCATAACGGTACGTCATTGCTTCGATCAGAGTCGCACCTTCGCCATTCACGCCGCGCTCTTTTGCTTGTTGAACTGCGTAGTAAACGGCGAGAATGTCCATACCGTCAACGCGTTCGCTAGCAATACCAGCCGCAACTGCTTTGACTGCGATATTTTCAGAAGCCGTTTGTTTTTCGAACGGCAGAGAGATCGCATAACCGTTGTTTTGGGAGAAGAAGATAACAGGCAGCTTGTATACACCTGCAAAGTTCATACCCTCGTAGAAGTCACCTTGGGAGGTCGCACCATCACCAAAGTAGTTGATCGCCACTTTCTTTTCACCGCGCAGCTTGTAACCCATTGCAATACCTGTTGCTTGTGTACATTGAGCCGCGATGATGATTTGTGGCATCAATACATTTACACCTTCAGGAATTCTGCCGCCCTCGATATGTCCGCGGGAGTACAGGAATGCTTTGTGCATTGGGTAACCGTGCCATACCATTTGTGGAATATCACGGTAGCTAGGCAGGATAAAGTCTTCTTTGGAAAGAGCAGCCTCGGAACCGATCATGCTTGCTTCTTGACCAGCGACTGGTGCATAGAAACCAAGACGACCTTGGCGGTTCAAGCTGATTGCGCGTTGGTCCCATACACGGGTAAATACCATTTTACGCATCAGTTCACGCAATTCATCATCGGAGAGCTTAGGCATCAAGTCAGGACGAACAACCGTACCATCCGGGGCAAGAATTTGCAGCGGGGCGTTGTTCTCTGTTTGTTCAACAGCAGTGGATACGCTCATCACATTCACCTCGTCACTAGAATAAGGGACTTCCTTTTCCCGCGTTGCTCTTTGTCGCCTAATCTGAGCATCTGCTCGATAAGCGAAAAAGCAATTCGCGGCGGAAGTGACCCTGATACAAACCAGAAGAAAGTTGCATGGTGCAAGAAAGGGCTTACAGCGCCGTTTGCAACACCCTGTTATATTGCAGTCAAAATACCTGTTTAATGTGTTACAGTATTGATATTACAGGGTTTATTTCCTCTCTGTTATCATTTACTATATAAGCTGTATCAGTTTTTTTCAAGGCTTAGTTTTTCATTTGAGCATACAGGGAGTGTAATCGATGTCTGACTATGTAAAGCGAACCATTATAAAAGAAGAAGTGCCCAGCATCCACGTGGACACTCCCCGCTCGGTCAAAGTATACCTGCCGCCGGGGTACAATGAGCTTCTTTCTTACCCTGTTGTGTATTGCCAGGATGGAAACGACTTTTTTACGATGGGTCGAATCGCTACCATCTCCAATCAATTGATTCTGGAAGAAGGTATCGAACCCTACATCGTCGTAGGTGTTTCCGTCGATCGCAACAAGCGCACCAGCGAGTATTCTCCTTCGGGGTCGAGAAATGCAGCCTATCAGCGTTTTTTCACCGAAGAGCTGATTCCTTACATTGAGGAGCGCTATCCTGTGCGCCGTGATCCTGCTTCACGTGTACTGGCTGGAGACTCTTTAGGTGGAACCGTTTCTTTGCATCTCGCATTGGAACACCCCGACCTCTTTCCACAAGTACTCTCGCTGTCCGGGGCGTTTTTCCAGACGACGCTCGACCCGCTTTTGAATCAATCTAGTCTATCTTGGCTACGAATCTGGATGGTCGTTGGCCTCGATGAGACGGCTGTGGAAACAAGTGCGGGTACCTTCGATTTCGTGCAATGGAATCGCGAGGCAAAACAAATTCTCGAGGACAAGCAAGCAACCTTGTCCTATCGAGAAAAACCGGGGAATCACGTCTGGGGTTTGTGGCAAAAAGAGCTGCCTGACGCCTTGCGCTACTTCTTCCCGCCTCCCCGTCTGTAACCATTACGAGCCATTGATTTCTTTGATGTCCTCGTACCCGTAGTACCGGCCATCCACCAAGAAAATGCCTTGGTGGTTGGCTTTTTCAATTTCGCCCGCTACCTGATTGGAATCGTTTAGGACGATGTTGACAATCTTGCTCTCGTCCCGTTTCATTTGATTGAGAATGCGTTCTCGCTCTTTGGCCGAGATCATATCCATCCCTCTTTTCCCCTATGTTGGATAGCTATAGTATTTCATTGGCGGGTCTGAATTACACGCAAGTGAGTCAACCGAATGGAACCAAAAAAAGCCTTGCCGCTCTCCAAGTTTCCGGACACGGCAAGACTCTTTTTTATTGTTCAATGGTTGTATATTTAAAGTCTCTACCACCAAACGGGTTGATCAAAAATCCTTTGACTTTGTCATTTTTTATATACGGTCTTGCACCATAATACACAGGGGCAATCGGCATTTCCTCCATTAAGATGGTCTCTGCCTCACGCATGATCGCATTACGCTTCGCCGGGTCTTTTTCCAAGTAACTCTGGACGATTAGCTCCCGGTATCTGTCGTTTTCCCAAGCAGCGTCGTTCGTGCCCACTGTTTTGTCCTTGAAAATTTCCAGGAAATTGATGGGGTCGTTAAAATCAGCACCCCAATTTCGGTAGGCAAACTGATAGTTTTTGGAGCGCTTGTTCTGTAAAAAAACTTTTTCCTCCAAGCCACTGATTTTCACATCTACACCAAGGCTTCTTTTCCATTGATCCTGAAGAGCTTCAGCCAGCTTTTTTTGACGATCGTCACCTGAACCATATGTGAAGGTCACTTCAGGCATCGTCGAAAGCCCAAGCTCCTTTAACCCTTCAGCCAATAACTGTTTTGCTTTGTTTACATCCTCTTGGAAATAGTTATTTCCGCTGAGTTGCATCGAGGGAGGAACCCATGCAAAAGCCGCAGGTACCCCTGTCTGTACGATTCCGTCTACAAGAGGCTGCCGCTGTATTGAATACGAGAAGGCTTGTCGAATCTTTTTATTCGTAAAAGGGGCCACGGTTGTATTAAAGGTGACTGCAACTGTATTCGGATACGGCGCCATTACGATTTTTCCTTCGTCCTGCAAAGCGGGGATCACATCGACAGGCAACACGTAGCTTGGATGCCCTCCCCAATCCAATTCACCAGAATCAAACAATGCTTGAGCAGTGTTGGTATCGGTAATCATGCTCCAGACGATCTTGTCGAGCTTCACGGCATCTTTGTCATGATACTTCTCGTTTTTCACAAGAACCATTTTGTTTTTATGCTCCCACAGTTCCATTTTGAACGGGCCGTTGCCCACGTAGTTGTCTGGAGACGCCGCCCAATCCGGGTGTGCTTCCAAGGTCTTTTTATGTAAAGGAAACAATGTCGGGAAAGCCGTTAGCTCGTAAAAAAACGGAGCTGGCGAATTGAGCTTGACCTCTAGTGTAAAATCGTCTAGTGCCTTGACCCCTACGTCTTCATGCGATCCTTTTCCTGTGTTAAATTCCTCTGCCCCTTTAATGAAATAAAGCATATAGGCATATTCGGATGCTGTCTTCGGGTCGAGATTTCTTTTCCAGGCGAACTCAAAATCATGGGCGGTTACCGAATCTCCGTTGCTCCATAGTGCATTCGTTTTCAATTTGAACGTGTACGTCGTCAAGTCCTCGGATACCGTATAACTATCGGCGATTGCGTTGGCTATTTTCCCATCCGGTCCATAGCGAGTCAGTCCTTCAAAACAGGCAGTAATGACATCAAAGGAAGTGCCATCGGAAGCTAGTCCGGGGTCTGCTGTCGGAGGCTCTCCACCGTCAGCGTTCCAATTCAATACCATCTCTTTTCCCGTTGGCTTCGTTGGTTGAGATGCCTGATCATTCGCCCCCGTTTCACTTGTACTACATCCCGTTAAAGCTTGAAGCAGCAAGAAACAGCTCAAAATGAAGCTCATCCTCTTTTTCATCTAGTCCATCCCCCTTGATTCCATACAAAAGTAAGCGCTTTCACTTCATCACACTACCATGATAACGTAAGTGTAGACGAAACAAATCCGACGGTATGGCGAAAAACTGATCGCGTAAAGACCCATATTTTGTACAAATTGTCTAATTATTTTGAATTCGTTATTTCAGCAAAGAAAAAGCCAGTCCCTTTTTTGACTGGCTAAAAATCTTGAAACGAAACGATTACAACGTATTCAATAATTCCTCTACTGCTTCCACAACGGTCTTGATACATGGATCGCTAATGTGTCGATGCGTCGTAAAGCGAATGACATACTCATCAAAATCAACAGCGAGCACTCCTTTTTCCTCCAGCCGTTCCAAGAAGGCAACAGCTGTTTGTCCAATCGAGTCTGTATTCACAAGCACGATATTCGTGTCGACTTGCTCGACCTGAAGTGATAGCTGGCGCAAGCCTTTTGCCAATTGCTGAGCCCGTTCATGGTCTTCTGCCAATCGTTCGGTCATCTGTGTCAAAGCGATGATGCCCGGTGCTGCCAAATACCCTGCCTGACGCAGCCCGCCGCCTAATTTTTTTCTCCACCATCTCGCTTCTTCGATAAATGAACGATCTCCAGCCAAAATGGAGCCAACTGGAGCACTCAGCCCTTTGGACAAGCAGATCTGAACGGTATCGGCAAAAGCGCTTAGCTCACTGACTGCAACACCCTGGGCAACAGCCGCATTGAAGAGACGAGCACCATCTAAATGAACGGGAATCCTGTGTTTCTGTGCGATATCATAGACACTTTTCATTTGTGCGACAGAGATTACCGCCCCGCCCGCGCGATTATGTGTATTTTCGAGACAAATCAATTTTGTGCGAGGAAAATGGATATTGTTGCCCCGAATCGCCCTCTCTACATCTTCTGCACGCAAAGCACCACGTTCGCCAACCAACGTCCGTGTTTGCACGCCGGCCAATGCCGACATAGCTCCGCCTTCATAGTAAAAAATGTGCGAATCCGCTTCTGCAATGACCTCGTCTCCGTTGACACAGTGCGTCAAAACAGCCACCTGATTGCCTTGTGTGCCACTTGTTACGAACAGGGCAGCTTCCTTTCCGAGTATTTCAGCCGCGATCGCTTCCAAACGATTGACAGTTGGGTCCTCTCGGTAAACATCATCACCAACCTCCGCACCGGCCATTGCTCGAAGCATCTCCTCGGTTGGTTTCGTAACGGTATCGCTGCGCAAATCGATTTTCATAGATGACTCCCCTTCCACCCTGTTGTTATTCTCTAGACATATCGTAACACTTTCAACATTGCATCCTGATTTCCCTCTTGCTAAGATGGAGGGGTAACTTACATACAGTTAGGGGATTTGACCTGTGAAACTAAAAATCACGCGTAACGCTGCTAAGCAATTGGCTCCAATCATCGAGCAAGAAGAAGACAAAGAATTGAAACTGCGCGTTTATATTACTCACGCTCACGGCGATCATGCACACTACGGGCTCGCTCTGGACAAGCCAACAGAAGAAGATCTTGTGATCTCGACTGACAAAGAGATTGATGTGATCGTGAAAAAAGATGAGCCATTGCTGGATGGCGTCGTCATTGACTATCTCTTCTTGCCGCAAGAAGGTTTTGTAATTACCAACCCTTCAAAAGGTAACACAGGCGACCACTAAGCAAGATACAGATAAACCCTCTGCTTTTTACAGGCAGAGGGTTTTCTTTGATGAGTAGATTCTCTTATTCGTCAGGAGCCATGGTGTACAGCGCTGCCGGTAAATCTTTCAGCAACGGTGAAGAAACATCATCAACCTTCGTCATAACAAGCCGATGGACCGGACGCGTCATCGCGACATACAACAGTTTTGCGTCCCATTCATTATTTTGATAGGCGTCCACATCCAGTATAATGACCACATCGAACTGCAAGCCTTTTGTTAAAAAAGCAGGCATGACAGTTACGCCACCCGGAAATTGGTTATCCTTGCTGCCTAACAGAGTCAGATCAGCTATCTTGTCTTGCAAGCCTTTATGTGCTTTTTTACTCGCTTGGATGGTTTTCGCTACGATCGCAATCGTTTTGAAGCCTTCAGATTTGTAGGCAGCCACACGCGAAGAGATGTCCTCCCACAGTTGCGCTCGCGAACGAGCCTTGACCATGATTGGTTTTTCACCATGACGCAAAACCGGTTTTGCCAATACCGTCTCGGGCAATTCAATTTGCCGTAACACTTCATTGGCACAGCGCATGATCTCAATTGTCGAACGATAGCTTTGCGACAACGTATAATAAGAAGGAAACAGCTGTGCAAATATCCCCTTCGTCAACTCTTCCCAGGCATGAATCCCCCGGTAGCTATGAATGCCTTGCGCAATATCTCCCACGATTGTTAGTGAGTTTCGCTTCGTTGCCAATGCAATGACTGCTATTTCCAACGCACTCAAGTCTTGCGCTTCATCTACGACCGTATGATCAAAATGCTCCGCTTTGTTCATTCCTTCAACAATATGCTGCAAGTATAGCAATGGCGCGATATCTTCCGGCTCCAATCTCTCCTCTGCAAATAACGCAGCACTTGACTGAGCCACATCACGCACAACCTCGTCTGAAATGTCAGCAGGTACGAGCTTGCGCAGTAATTCCTCGTCAGCAATCAACTCGTGATAAGCTGCGAAGATTTCCAGTCTGGGAAACGCAGTCAGGTACGTATCCAATATTTGCTCCAGCATTTTCTCGAATTTGTACAAGCCTTCTTTGTCCAAATCGACTTTTCGTTCTCGCAAATGGGCAAACAATTGCTTGTTCATTTCTTGTTTCAAATGCTTGCGAAGCGCTTCTACCCGTCGATGATACGGCATATTGGCGAATTGCTCCAGGAAGCATTGGCGAATAAAATCACCCGGAATGGTAAAGACTTGCTTGGTTTTGTTGTATAAAAAGCTGAGCTTCTTAAAAGGGATTCTCGTTTCAACGATATACCGAATGTATTGCTCCAGCGCCTCCCGACAAGCAAGCGATCCTTTGAAGCGAAGCCTGTTTCTCGTCATTTCTTGCTGGCGCTCATCCTGCCCCTCCTCGAAGAACAATTGAAGAGGCTTATCGGGACTCACGATTCTCCATCCTTTAGGTAGCAGAGGCTTTACAAGACGCGCTGCCCAATCTACAAAGGTAGACTGTTGAACGTCATCGACGCCTAACTCTGGCAAAACCTCGGATATATAGGTAAGAAACATCCGGTTGGGTGCAAACACCATGAACTTTTTGGACATCATGGAATCCTGGTAGTTATAAATCAAATAGGAGAGTCGGTGCAGCGCAATGGTCGTTTTTCCGCTCCCCGCTACTCCTTGCACAACAATGGGTCGTTCCTTTTCCGCTCGAATAATATCATTTTGCTCGGACTGAATCGTAGCGACGATGTCTTTTAGTCTGCTATCGTTGGCCTGATTCAGATTGGCTGCCAAAAATTCATCGATGAAGCCCTCTTGCAAAAACTCATCGGGATGCCCCATTTCGCGGTTAATCGTTTCTTTTACTGCTCCATCATAGATGCCAACAATCTTTCCGTCTTCAATTGCAAAATTACGCTTTAATCGAACTTCACCACGCACGATCTCGCGTCCCATCCGATAGAACGCGTCTTTGCTTTCACCCGAATAATAGAGACTGGCGATAGGTGCACGCCAATCCACGACGACAGAATCAAATGTATCACTGCGCACAATTCCCCGTTTCCCTATGTAGACCTGGTCCAGCTCATAGATTTCATCCTTCAAGAAATCCACTCTGCCGAAATAAGGCTTCTCTCGACCCTGATCTTCCAGATAGCGCAAATCCTTTGCCTTTTTAAAGTTAACGACCTGCTTCACATAGTCATCTGTTGCCTCACGAATATCATTGCGAAGCTGCTCCATTTCTTCGTCGATCGCTGAAATGGTTTCATCCAGCTTTTTTTGTTCCAGTTCATAATCACGATGCTGTGTACTCACATTCATTCCCCCTCACATGTATCGTGTTATTGAATGTATCAGGACCATTGCCTCGCCAGCCATATTCCAACCGCACAAGAAAGGAGACCGACTCCCAAACTGAGAAGAGCGTACAAAGTGCCACGCAACAGATGGCCTTCTCCCCAAAAAGTAACCACTTCCAAGGAGAAGCTAGAGAAAGTCGTAAATCCTCCCATGACACCCGTTGCAAATAAGAGATAGAGTGTCGGAGATAAAAAACCACGTTCTTTCCCCAGCACGAACAAGATGCCGATGACCAAAGATCCACAAACATTGGCGATCCAGGTTCCCCACGGCCATCCCGGCTGATTTGCGAACAAAGACAATAGGTAGCGCAAAAGAGAGCCAACTGCTCCTCCAACCGCCACAGCTATCCACGCCATCGCTTTCCCTCCCTGGCTATCAAAGCGTTATGTATGTCACAGAAAAAGACACCCTAGCGTCAAGCGAGGATGTCTGTCGTATCAGTAATTGTTATCTTACTGTTTTGGCTTATTTTCTTCAAGGTCTTCCACATAACGGATGGAATCCAAATTTGCTCTCAATGAAAGCTTAACGGCGTCAATATACTTTTGGCGCAATGCTTTTTGTTCGAGCTTTTCCTCTTCAGTCAAACCTTCTTCGCGAGATTTTTTGACCAATTCATTAATGCGTTTAATTTCTGCGTCAGATACCACTGCTGGTTCCTCCCACTCTGTAGTAGTGCCGCTTTATTATACCACATTCGAATGTTCCCGCAAGACAACCGAACACTTACGGCATGTCAGGCATGATCAGAGTCTGACCCGGGTAAAGCCTGTTGCTATCCAAACCGTTCGCTTCCTTGATTTCTATGATATAGTCACGAACATCTGTATGCTGATCTGAGTAGCGAACAGCTAACGACCATAGGCTATCTCCAGATTGTACGGTTACTTCTACACCTTGTGGCTCCTCCATTGGCGAAGAAGCAAACACCAGTTCGGTCAACAAGTAAAAAAAGAGAGTAAATGTAATAAGAAACAAGAGAGCTTGTCCTCTCGTGATACCAAAACGAACACGACGTTCTTCTTTTTTGTCGAAACGATTACGTACTGTTGATGAATTCATAATAATGGCCCCCTCACAAACATACGTTCTGATCATTTGTAACCTCATGATAAATGAGAACATATGTTCATGTCAACAAAGAATCGAACTTATGTTTGTCGAACGCAAGCTCCCATGGTATAATATAGGAAAATATGTTCGAGAAATCAGGGGTGTCTTTCTATGTCAAAATTATCGAGTAGACAACAAGCCATCATCGAGTTCATACGAAAGGAAGTTCGTGATAAAGGGTATCCCCCTTCTGTACGTGAAATTGGAGAGGCTGTCGGACTAGCTTCCAGCTCAACAGTACATGGTCATTTGGCACGCTTAGAGAAAAAAGGCCTCATTCGTCGAGATCCTACCAAGCCTCGCGCCATCGAATTGTTATCAGATGAAGATCGTTTTCAAGACAATTTCGAAGACTCTGTCGTCCGTGTGCCCGTAATCGGAAAAGTAACCGCTGGACAACCGATTACTGCCATTGAGGATGTGGAAGAATACTTCCCGCTTCCGGACAATATCGTGACTTCTGACAAGGTCTACATGCTGCGCGTCTCCGGAAACAGTATGATTGATGCCGGGATTCTCGACGGAGATTACGTAATTGTTCGCCAACAGCACGTAGCGAACAATGGTGATATTGTCGTAGCCATGACAGAAGAAGACGAAGCGACCGTCAAAAGATTTTTCAAAGAAAAGAACCACTTCCGTCTTCAACCGGAAAATGCCACGATGGAACCAATCATTCTGGAGCATGTCACCATTCTCGGCAAAGTCATCGGCGTCTATCGCCTCATTCACTAGTTTCCACATAAAAAAGGACAGCCTCTGCTGTCCTTTTTGTTTTCTATATGTTATCTAGCAATAAAAAACCAGATGATCATCGCAAGTTGCAAGATGACTTTTACGACCGCGCTGCCCAAAAATCCGATCAGTGAGCCTACCCCTGCTTTCACTGCTCGCTCCATCGACTGCTTCTGCACCATCAACTCTACGAGAACGACGAATACGAACGGCAAGATCAGCATACCAAACGGTGGGAAAACGAAAATCCCGAGGATAATTCCGACCGCAGCAGCAACGGACGACCACTTTGACCCTCCATACTTTTTCACGAAGTACATGTTCGTCAGCAAGTCAGCACCGTAAAGCAGAATGCTTAGAACGACCATTCCCCACCAAAAGGATGCTGGCAATCCCGCTCCAGGATCTGCAATAAAAAAGTGATAGAGCAAAAAGCCCGCCCACAGCAAGATCGTATCAGGTAAAACGGGCAAGAAAATTCCTGCGATGCTTAGCAAGAACAATAGCACAACTACGACCCACAAAAATATTTCCATCTACTACACTCCCTTCCTTTAGGTATACGAGTGATTACCGATTTCGTTGCGTACTTATTTACTTTTGTCTAAACTATTTTAAAAGAAAGTAGACACGGAGGTAGTCTCATGAGAAATTGGCATGATCTCTCATACTTGGGCAGAGGATCGATGCGCCAAAAAGCGGCGTGGGAAGTGATTCAACAGACGCATATCATGGAAGTACTATCCGATTACCGTCCAGTGCTTGCCGGAACCATTCCATTGGACATTGACGTTGCGCAAAGCGATCTGGATATTATTTGCGAAAGTCATGATCTGGATCAGTTTGAGCAGTTTGTTCGTACAGCGTATGGCTGCTTGCCCAGGTTCGAAGTGACACAACTAGATGTGAAAAGTATTCCCACGTGCGTTATCTCGTTTTTCACAGCTGACTTTTGGTTTGAATTGTTTGCTCAACCGGTAGCGGTCGAAAACCAAAACGCTTATCGTCATATGGACATCGAAGCACGATTGTTAGATATAGGGGGCTTGGATGCATACAAACATATCAGGGCTCTGAAGCAAAGCGGCATGAAAACCGAACCTGCCTTTGCTCAATACTTTCATATTGCGGGTGATGATCCATATGAGGCATTGTTGCAATTGGAGTCATTAACCAAAGAGGAATTACGTCAAAGAGTTCAGCTGCTTCGATAGGCTCTTCACCTTTTCATCCACTTAGCCAAGTGTTTAAAATATTGTTTCGCAAGTATACATTCGGTATGTACAAAATAGGCTTACACGAAGAATATCTTGTGGTACGGAAGTGATTATCTTGGAAAATACTAAAATCCCGACTCCTGCTGACAATGATGGCATACATCGTGTAGAGAAAGTCCCCTTCCGCAAGAAAGGGGACTTTTCATGCTTTTTTAGGCGGTGGTCATCTGAAGTTTACAGCTCCTATGGAGAATTTTACTTTCCCGTTTCCATAAACCTCCTAATGCGGGCTCCGATCTCGTCACGAACTCGTTGAAACTCAGGCCATTCTTTTCCCGCAGGATCGTCAAATCCCCAATGGACACGGTTTACATGAGTAGGAGTGGTTGGACAAACGGAATCGGCATGGCTGCATAATGTCACGATCAGATCAGCCTTGTTTAAAATATCAGTGTCAATGACATCTGATGTTTGATCGGAAATGTCTATGCCAACTTCTTTCATCGCTCGAACCGCGTTTGGATTCACACCATGGGCTTCAATCCCAGCCGAAAAAACATTCCAGTCGTTACCCAAGTATTTCTTTCCCCATGCTTCCGCCATTTGGCTTCGGCAAGAATTTCCTGTACATAAAAAGTAAATCGTTTTTTTGTTTTCCATGATGTACACACCTTTTAGCTTCAATTTGGATATGTGCTGGCAAAATATTTGCGCTTGAACCATAAAGCTACATTAACCAATGCAATCATAACAGGTACCTCAACAAGAGGGCCTATCACGGCTGCGAAGGCCGCACCGGAATGAATACCAAACACTCCAACTGCCACTGCAATAGCTAACTCAAAGTTATTACTGCCCGCTGTGAAAGCAAGGGTCGTAGTAACAGGATAATTTGCCCCAATCTTCTTCCCCATATAGAAAGAAATAAAGAACATAACGATGAAGTAGATGAGAAGTGGAATCGCGATTCGGACTACATCAAGCGGAACGCTTACGATGTTTTCTCCTTGTGTTGAGAACATGACAATGATAGTAAAGAGCAAGGCAATCAGTGTCATAGGACTTATTTTCGGAATGAACACTTTCTCATACCAATGTTTGCCTTTCCCTTTTACAAAAGTAAAGCGCGTCAGCATCCCGGCAAGAAAAGGAATACCTAGATATATAAACACCGATTTTGCCACTTCCGCCATCGTAATACGAATGACTGCGCCCTGAATACCAAGCCATTCGGGAATTACGGTGACAAAGACATAAGTATATACTGAAAAGAAAAGCATCTGAAACACAGAATTGAAAGCCACAAGCCCGGCAGCATATTCTGCATCACCTTTTGCGAGGTCATTCCACACAATCACCATGGCGATACAACGTGCCAATCCAATCATGATCAGCCCCACCATATATTCTGGTTTATCTGGCAAGAAAATGATCGCTAATAAAAACATCAAAACCGGACCTATAACCCAGTTTTGAATAAGGGATAGCACAAGAACCTTAAGGTCTTTAAATACACGTCCCATTTCTTCATATCGAACTTTAGCTAAAGGAGGGTACATCATCAGTATTAAGCCTATAGCAAGCGGTATGGATGTTGTACCAATTTGTAAGCTATTTAATCCACTTGTGAAAGTAGGAAAGAAGGTTCCGATCATAATCCCTACTGCCATAGCAAGAAAGATCCAAAGGGTTAAGAAGCGATCTAAAAATGATAATTGTTTCATTGGGCCTCCCACTTTGTCTTAGCAGCAGGATGTGGATTCGATTTTATGAACGTCACTGTCAGACTTTGTGTAGAAAAACTCCCACTCATTACCGTCTGGATCAGTAACCCAAAATTTATCCTGCACAGCATAGCAACATGTCGTATCCATCTCGTCACGAGCGAAAAAGCCTTCCTTTTCTAGTCTTTCCTTATGAGTCAGGATTTCATTTGCACTTTCAACTTGAAAGCCGAAGTGGTTAACTTGATTTCCGCTTACAGCGTCCCGAACATTCAATGTAAAGTTTAGTCCAGGGTTTTCTAGCAAGAACTTAGCATAATCAGGTTTTACCTTTACAGGATTAACCCCAAAAACCTTTTGATAAAACTCAATAGATTTCTCCAAATTGGTAACGTTAACGCCAACATGTACATACTTCATTTCAACATCCTCCTTTATTTTAAATACTATTAATCAAAAAAAATTGATATAAGGTCTAAAAAAAATTAGCAGCAGCTCCCTTTGCCTGTTTTCCTGAAGATACAACAAAGCTCTTCCGATAAGAGGTGATTCACTTCATCATCATTCAGATCGTAGTAACTCCAGGTACCTTTTGTCTCTTTGATAATTAGGTTGGCATCCAATAATATCTTGAGATGATACGATAATTTAGATTGAGGCATGTCAAAAACCTCGGTAAGATCACAGACGCATGTTTTACCTCTTTGACAAAGCTCATACATAATTTCAAGTCGCTTCTGATCGGAAAGAGCCTTGAATTTCTTCTCATATAGCTCCAATTTGTGCTTAATATGGTTCATCGATTACAACCTCATTCATCAATTTTTTTTGATGTATTTATTATATGCACGATTACCAAGAAGATGCAATAAATAAATCAACTTTTTTTGATGTAACATCCTTTTCGATAGGTGATGCTACGCTAAGAAGCAAATCATGCGTGTGAAGTAAGCGGAAAACGAAAATGTTCTGTCTCGATTTTTAACGAGGGACGAACAAATAAGACATCATCGGTCGTTGTCATCCAGGCAGATTGGATCTTTTCATTCTCACTATCTGGCATAAAGTAAAAGTGAATAATTGTTGTCTCAGCCGTAACCAAATGAGAAATGACCACTTCTATATCCACTGTTTTTTTACTTACAAGATCAAATACATGCAGTTGGTTGTCTTCTCGTTCACATAATACAATCACATCCTCTTCTTCGACATAATAGATCGCATCCCGAAAAACGAGCAGAAAGTAAAACATCAACAGATGTTCGCTATCCTTGACGGCCAGTCTTGATGAAACGGGGATTCTTTTAGCAGCAAATTCCTTCATGACGATAAAATCAGCCTCATTATCAACATCCAACTTGCGTAAGACCGATTTTTGTTCCACTGGCTTTTTCAAATCGGACACCAATAAGCAAAAACTACTTTCGTGTACTCTTTCAAATCCGAACTTTGGATAAAAATTGAGTACGGTATCATTGGCATACAAATAAATAAAATCGTATTCCTTCTCCCATGTTTCAAGAATATGGTTTATCAATTTCGCTGCCAGTCCTTGGTTGCGATAGGCAGGATGCGTCATGACTGTTCCGATCTGAAGTGCCTTATAGTCTTTGCCATTGAATGTCACGATCATCTTACTGGCAGAAGCGTTAGCAATAACCTGTTCCCCATCCAAAAAGGAATAGCAGACATAGTTATCGTTCCAAAAGCCTTTGTTATCCCATTCTTTAAAATCGAGCTGAAAGATCTGCTTGGCCAGGTCATTAAAGCTTTCCTTGTAAGTTTCTATATGCTTGTAGTCGCTAATCAATCGATATTCACCCATGTAAAACCCTCCCATTCCATTGTTTGTGCTGTTTGTCATCATTCATTCCTTTTCAGCAATCCCTTCTTTCCAATAAAAAAGACCACAAGAAGAATTCTCTTCTCATGGTCAAATTTATCGTTGTGATGAACATACCTATTCCGAACAGACTAGATATCATGCACAAACGTGAAATTTGTTCTGATGAGATATAATGCCTTCTAATCGCTTTTGAAAAAAGGTATAAAAAATAAACAAAGGGTACGCCCTTCATTTGACCTTTCCCCTATAAAATTCATTCGAATTTTACTCAGCGACTATCAGTTTCATCATACTCAATCAAAACCTCTTTTCACATTAGATACCCATACTATATTTGACTTTCAAAAGATTGTAAATAAGCATTCCAGTTCTTTTTCGTTGCGTAAGTATCGTTATACAAAAAAGCCATTTTCTTATATAATTACAAGTGCCCCCTTTTCGAAAAGGAAAGGGGAAACCGTTTTTAAATTGGACCTCGAGGGGGGTGTACCAATGGCGAATGCTCTCAATTTGCCACATACCGCAGCGGCTCATGCAAAGCCTAGAAATAGTGAGGCGATACTTTGCATGAGGTGGTCTTACGTTTAATCGAATTATCGCCTTCATTTGCGTATCTCATTTTCTATTTCTTGGCTTTGCCCCTTATTTGCCTATCTAGAAATAAGGAGCGAGCAGAAATGAAATGTGTGAAAGCAAATTTAATCCTTCCTGAATCGTTACTCGCAGAAATTCAAAAGTACGTGCAAGGAGAAACCATTTATATTCCGAAGACAAAAGTAACCCATCAAAAATGGGGGACGCGCACTGGCGGGAGAAAACTCCTGGATGAGCGGAATACGGCTATTAAAAGCAGCTTCCGGGCCGGGACAGCTATTTCTCAGCTAGCGGAGGAATACTTTTTGTCTACAGAGACGATTAAAAAAATCGTGTATACCAAATAAACGTTTATAAAGCACTGACGACCTTTCCATTTCGGTTGTCAGTGCTTTTTTATGGCGAGTTTTTTTGGGAAATGTCCTCTCCCTTTCCCCTCTCTTGAAAACACGTTAAAGTAAAGAAGAACCCACCTTACAAGACAGAAACAGGAGGAACCGCAAGATGGAACCTTTTATCCATACGCATCAATATCACTTCATTAAATCACGTGTTCAAGCAATCATGAACGCCTATGCAACCAGTACAGATGTCAACGTGATTCGTGCTCGCAAAGAAATCGCCCATGAAGAAATCTTTCAGTTGTTCCCAAACATGACGGAAGAACAAAAAGAGATTTTGCAACCGATTGACTCGATTAAAGAAAAGGCAGAAGGAAAGCAATTTTTGCATCAGCTTTCACCGTTTGTGATTCCATTCCCTGCTCTCACAGAGTCTGCCATTAAGAAGCTCTTTCCAAAAGTCAAGAAGCTTAAAGTCTCGAATTTAGCTGAGATCAATTTATCAGAAACCTCTTATGTGAGCTGGTTAGACACTGCGACAGAAAAGAAATTTATTGTCGCTTACCACGAAGGAAAACTGATTGGCATACACGGGCAATTTACAAGCGTAAACAAAAAAGGCGTTTGTGCGCTCTGTAATCGCTTTGAGGAAATCGGCATGTTCGTCCTTGAAGCCAAAGGTTCTGGAGATGGAACGTATTTGAAAAAAGGAAACTACATTTGCCAAGACAGTGTGACGTGCAATCAAAATATTATTTCGCTGGATAAGCTGAACGATTTTCTCACGCTGATGGTCAAATAAATTTGCAACGAAATGAAAAAGCCGCCGGGTCTCCATGCCAGGCGGCTTTTCCTATACATCCTTACTTGATCTCGTTCAGACTCTCTTCCAAACGATCCCACGTTTGGGTGATGCCTTCTAGCATGCCCATGTCCATGACCGTTTTGAGGGCTTCAGCAGATACATATTCAGAACGGCTGACCAGCTTCGTCTTGCCACCCAAATCAATGAATTCCATCATAACCTCTGTCGAAGGCAGGGTATCATTTGTGTTGCCTTCTGCATCTGAAAAGTAGTCGGTATAGATGATTTTTTCGGGCTCAACAATCTCCTTATAAACGCCTTTGCCCCAAGATTCCATGCCGTAAAAATCACCTTGATTCTTATCGACGCACTTCATGCAGTAGTGCCAAACACCACCTGGTCGGAAATCAACCTGACAAACAGGGAGTTCCCAGCCTCTCGGTCCCCACCAACGCTTGAGATGCTCAGGCTCCTTAAACATCTTGAACACGAGATCTCTGGGCGCCTCGAATACACGCTCCAGTACCAGCACCCGCTCGTTCTCTACCCTTGAAACCATTGCGTTTCTTGACATAGTAATTCCTCCTCATCCATTTGAATGAATCTCAATCATTTTCCTTGTTCTGCAGTTCCCGCAAATAGTCTTCCAGATTATCGAATCTCTCTTCCATAACACGCTGGAATGAATTCACCCAAGAATCCAGCGCTCGGAAGGGCTCAGGCCTGAGTTTGTAAAATCGGCGGTTGGCTTCGGCCTTTACATCCACGATCCCATTGTCACTAAGCACCTTCAAATGCTTCGAGGCTTGGGGCTGGCGAAGCCCCAGTTGGTCAGCGATTTCCCCTACGGTTAGAGGACCGTCACGCAAAAGTTCGACGATTTTCATACGATTTGGTTCAGCCAAAGCACTCAGCGTCGCCATGTCCATGCCCGGATTCATCCCTGACATGTCACTCACCTCGTTACATGATGGATTCTACGTTTATCTCATCCCCTTCAGTGTTATTGTGATCGTCTTGTTAACCAAAATATACACCAAAGGGAATATTCCTGCAAAGGAATATTTGGTGAAAATGTTTCGTTAGTGATTAATCAATAACTAGGGATATCATTTATTTGATGGAAGTACGATTCTGCAAATGCTGGATCGTTGCCGTTATACCCTCCTCGAAATTCGTCACTGGGATTGGCCCAATAAGCCGTTTATATTTTTCTCCGCTAAGGATCAACGGTTTTTCAGTTAAATACAGCATCTCGACAACCTCCTTCATCACCGGGACGAACATACCCAGCAAAGACAAACCAAATTTTCCAAGTGGAATGACCGGTTTCACGATGCCACTTGCTTTTTGAGCGATTCGGACGATGTCTCGACCGGAAATGATACCTCCACCTGGGATGTGCCAGTTTTGTCCATAAGCAAACTCGCGGCTGGCCAACTCTACAATCATCTTCGCTGCATCGGGCAAATAAACAAACTCGCGAGGAACATGCATATTCCCAATGAAAAGCCCCGGTTTTCCAGCCGCAATTGCCTCAAGTGTGGAACCCAAATACGATGCTTGATTAGCAGTGGGTCCATAATAATCCGGCAATCTGACAATCATCGTTCGCGCATGATCCCAGCGACTACTTAATAGCATCTGTTCAAATGCCAATCTGATTTTTCCTTTCTTTGTATGCGGTTGTTTTGGATGCTCCTCTGTCACTGGTTCCATCTGCTTTCTCCCGTATGGATAAATGCCGTCTACCGCAACAACCTTCAAGCCCCTCTTGTTCGCCGCTTCCATGATCGCTTCGCCAAGTGGGATCAGCTTTTTCACCATCTCGTGATAAGGGACGTTTGCACAATGGAAGAGTACATCCGCTCCTTCCGATGCTGCTACGATGTCTTGAGACCGGAATGCATCCCCGACGGCCAATGACAGATTTACTGGATTCCCCAGCTCTGACGCCATTTGCTCCAGCTTTTGTTGAGAACGCCCAAAAGCAATCGTTTCAATGCCTCGATTGATGAGCTCTTCCAAAATTGCGGCTCCCGTTCCACCTGTTGCCCCGACTACAATCGCTTTTTTCATTTCGGATCATCTCCACTCGTTTTATTTGTGATTGATCAATCACTAACTAATTTGAACTATAACGTTTTAGTTAGTGATTAGTCAATAACTAATTATCGCAATTTTTTCTCCCCTACACCTCCATCAATTCTGGCATGTCCAAAGCCGCTGAAATATTACACAGCATTCCTCTTGCCAGGAAAATAAGCGTTCTCTCTTCCGGATTCGCGATGCCCGCTTTGCGAAAAGCTGTAAGGACAATCTGACGAACATCCCGAAATGCTTCGCGCATTACCTCACGAATCAAAGGCTCTTGAATCGTCTGGGCCTGCATTTGAAGCAGTATTTCATTTTGATGGGAAGCCAAAATCTTTTCATACGTCTTGATCAAATCTGTTTCCAATTGCTCTTTGGATGCGGACTCCACAACGAGACGGAAAGAGTCAATGATCCGCTCCCACGACGCCTCTAGTGCTGCCAGTAACAAAGCTTCCTTTGATGCAAAAAACTTAAAAATATACGGCTGGGAAATCTTTGCACGTTCTGCAACCTGCGCTGTCGTTGCCCGGAAATATCCGATTTCAGCAAAGACTTCAATGGCAGCAGAAATGATTTCCGTTTTACGATTGACCGACGTCATTTGCAAGATCGCCTCCCTTTTAGTGATTCATCAATAATACCTGCATTATACGACAGTTTCTGATCCGGTTCAAATGACATGTATCACTGCCATAGAGACTTGCCAAGCTTTGCGATGGATGATGGTCAAGGCTAAAAAGGAAACTGTTAGATGCAACGGTATAAATATTCCCGAGGTCTTGGGATACGGTGTATCTCCTATCATTGGTTGTTAGTTTAACAACTGCGAAACCGACATTTCATTAACAATTTTTATTTTCCGAATTTTTGGTATTTTATGTATTAAACAGGTCGCATGTGTGTTATTATCAAATTATAAGTTATATTATTCCAATTAAGGAGGTGAATAACAATGTTAAAGAAATTACTTCAAAAAATTGGTGCTAACTCAATCCGCCCATGCCCTCGGGAGTGCATACCAGCAGGAAAACATTGTATGTGTCCCGCTTAATGTTAGATAGTACTAAAAAGGTCGTCCCAACAGCTATGTGCGTTGCAGAGGGATGGTCTATTTCCGTCTAGCTTTCATCCTAGTATACTTTTTTTGGAACGTAAACTTATGAGGAGGAAGATTTATGAAAAAATTCGCTCTGTTTGGTATTGCTGCTGCATTAGTTCTATCGCTTTCATTTCCTGGTGCTAGCAGCGCAAAAGAACAACGTGTACCATGTGAAGCTGACGGGTATTGCGGATGGCCGACCTATAGCGTTTAACACATGGACATAGAAAGAAACAACTGTCCAAGTTCTACTACGATAATTACTGCATAAACGAGGACTGTGGACACAATTACAAGCGATGTTGGCGACAAAGGTGCTAACGCAACGTAATTTTTACATTGTATGATTAATCAAGCATCATCCACCGAGTTTAACTATCGGTATGATGTTTTTCTTTTTTCTCATTTGTTAAATCACGCGTAACCGGCTTCAAACTGACGTTTTTTCATGTGATACGCTGATGAGTGTTATGGCTTTTAAACTCTGTAGCGATCCTGTTCTTATCGATTTTGATGCAGCGTAAATCTTCGAATTTTACCTAGAACACATGCTATCACTAAATCCATGATTCGCAGGGGGGAAAATGATTTTATCTTTTTTCCGGGATTGGGCTGAATGCAGGTCCGTAGAATTACAAAAATCTAATATCTCTTCAGAAATTATCAGTCGTGAATTTATCGACAGTAAGATCGTGCATGACCCTTCTGCAAGAGTTATTCATGAATCTCAGCTTTGCATTGGTCAAATCACTGTGTGGAAGTCACAACAATTTGAAATGGAAATCCTGCATATTGAGTCAGAAGAATTAATTTATTGGAAGTATCACGAGAAAATAGACTCTAATTTGGACGAAATCACTTCAGATTATTTTCAAGTCCTTCGAACCGGTTTGAAACTTTGATACCGTACACCGTTTTTAAATGTTCTTATGATCACTTACCATCGAAAAAGTCGTACCAAGAAAGCTGTCCCAAATGCCATGAATGTGGGTCGGGAATAGCCTTTTTTTTGTCGTATATCCCCTGTTGACTTCACATTTTTGAGCGATTGGACATGACAAGTAACAGATTGTTACATGCCCAAATTTTCCACTTGCTGTGATATCGCCCTTACATAGCTCCTTAATTTGCATAGCTTGAGTTTGAGGTTCTTCCTCATACTCTCGAAGGGGTGATATCGATGGGATTCTTTGACGACAATTTTGCTTTAGTTTTGGTTCTTTTCGTTTTATTAACAATTGTTGCTGTCAGCTGTGATGATTGCTAATACCTGTCCAATGTTTTGGGCGGCTAAGCTGCCCTTTTTCTCCCTCTTAGCATAATCGAGCTTTGGGCCCATCTTTTTGTCCAATCTCCCCCGTTACCCTTTAGTAATTGCGGAGAAGTTAGATTTGGACACCCTGTTATACGACAAAACTTTTTTAAGTGGTATGTCCTTCACCTACGATTTCAACAAAAGAGCCGCCCGGTTCTTTCCCCCGAGCGGCTTAACGCCATTCACATCATCATGTTAGGAACCTAGCAACTCGTCACCAAATGTAGAGAGACTCACCCCTTTCCCGATCGGCAAACCTGCTGCATCACAATCGGTAGCAACCAGTCTATGCTGAATCTCTTGATTTGTTTTGTTAAAATACATATATCCACAATATGATAGCTTGCTTAGGAGAATCTTTCATTTTGCTTCACCTTCAATACGAATTTTCTCCATGTTATTCCCCCTCACGTCTTAAAGTACGAGTTGGATTAAGGAAACTAATTGCAATAGATTAAGGGTAGCTTTATGATGATAAAAAAACAGGGGTGTCCATTTAATGTATTTCATACCATTTTCTGATGAGTTAATCCCAGAGGCAGGGCAACTATTGTCCAAACGTCATATACTAGATCGAGAAATCCTTTCCGTACTACCAATTGAATGTGAAGATGAAAACTATGCAACGACTGCTGTCAAAACGTTATGGTCAAAACCAACCAGTAGCGGAGTCGCAGCAATTGAAAATGGTAAATTAATCGGTTACCTAATTGGACAAAAGATTGAAAATCCTCTTCGGGATCGACATGTTTGGATTAATTTGGAGGGTCATGCAATTTCTCGCAATACCTCCGTTGAATTATATAGAGATCTTTATTCTGAGGCTTCACAATTATGGGTAGATGAGGGATATTTCAGTCATTTTACACTCATTCCAGCAAGTCAACCGGAATTACTTCATTCTTGGTTCCGTTTAGGATTTGGCTTTGAACAAACACATGCATTACTCTCATTACTTGATCGGGAATCTCCCCTTCCCTTGAGCATTCCAGATGTTGAAATTCGCTTGGCATCCCCAGCAGATCGCAGTTTGGTAGAAGATATTGCAAATATAATTAGAAGCCATCAAAATAAGGCACCCGTTTTTGGTTATTCTTTACGTGATGATCCTCAGGAATTACGTAAAGGTTATGCAGGCCTCCTTGATGATCATGATGTAGATTTCTGGATCGCCTTAAAAGATGGAAAAATTGTTTCTTTTCAAGGATATTTCCCCTTAGATAAAAGTAATGTAAATTTGAATGTACCGGATCATTGTGTTGAATTAGGAGTTGCTGGTACTCTAGATCAATATCGCGGGCAAGGTATTAATTATGCACTTACGCTACATGGACTTGCCCATGCGAAGAAAAAAGGATATGTCTACTGCATGACAGATTGGAGAGAGACGAATTTACAATCTTCGCGTTATTGGCCTCGTCAAGGTTTCCTTCCTGTTTCTTACAGAGTTTCTCGCCTTATTGATAGTAGAATAATCTCGGTGAAAGAGTAGTTCCAAATCCCCGTCCCCTCCGAATTTTGATGGTAACTTTATTGCCATTGTGATAAGTCACGCGACAACTTCGATCTCATGGCCTTCAGGCGTGTTCCACTCTTCCCAATCGCAAACGGTTGTTTCTGCTAAAACAGCTCTATGCAAACTCGTGCTACCTTTCCAGCAGCTCCGTTTGGTACGACAGGCCATTATTAAGGCTGATGCGGACGGGTATCGTTACGCACAATTTCAAGCGCCCTTTTCTTATCAGGATCAAAATATAATCGTAGCTACTTATATGATTCAAAAAATCATGAATAGATTTAGCCCGTCTTGATTATGAAGACGGGTTTTATACATATTTGCATCGCTTAAGCGATTATCCATTGAGCTGAGCACATCAACCACTCGCTCACGTTCCTGAATAGTGATCTACATACATTTTCGAGACATGAGTACATTTGGCCAATCAAAAGGATGGTTGAGTTCGTAAACTGTCTTAGATCGTCATCAGGAGGGGATATCACTTGAAAAAGAAAAAATCTAAGTCTCAGCGATTCAAGAAAGTAAATGGTCAATTGGTTGAATTTCTTCCTAGCTTTCAAGAATGTGTGAATGAATGTAGACGTGTAAGTCCGCCTCATGAAGATTGTGAAACGCTATGTCTCCCGTATCTAGACCCAAGAAGAGTACGATTGGATGTAGAGTGTTACGAACGTTGCCGTCGCTGGAGATCTCACGGGATTTGTGATCACATTTGTCAGGTGCCCTATTGAGGATTAAGTTCATTGTTCTTCCCACTCCAAACGTTCGTGTTAACACCGTGTTTCGTGGGTGCCGCCAAGATGACCTCTATTTTTTAGATTGCACCCACGAAAGAAAACCCCCTCGCGCCAGCAGGCACAAGGGGGATCGCATATGAGAAGCAGTCGAAAATAATATATACGTTATCAAATCCACGATCGGAAACAACTTTCGAATAGCCCCATTTTGTGTCTATCGCAACGTTATTGCTTTTTCAGCAACATGCTACCAATCTCTTCTAGGAGCATTTCCTTTCCAAGTGGGCCAAAGGCTTTGATGTTGAATGTTTCATTGGTTACTTCATAGAGATGCCCTTGTTGAACTGCCTTGTTGCTTTTCCATACTGGGCTCTTTTTCAGTTCCGCGTAAACATCATCCGCTTTTCCGCCGAAATTGACGAGGAACATATGGTCTGGCTGAAAATTCGTCAGTCCTTCCAGCTCGATCATTTCCATTGTTTTATCAACAGGTGTTCCTGCTGCCGGCTTCAGGCCGAGATCAGAGAACAGGACATCTGCATATCCATAGTTCCCATACACGCGGAACAATTTTGGCGTTACGGCCAGGAACATAAAGGTCTCGTCGCCGTATGCCTGCTTGAGCTCCTCCCGCATGCCTTTCGTCTTCTCATCATACCCTGCCAGCCATTTGTTTACGTCCTCTTCTTGTCCAAACAACCGGCCGATTTCTTTAAACTTATCACGCCATTTATCCATGTCTGTCTCCAGAACGACAGTGGGTGCAATTTTGGACAGTTGCTCGTACATCTTTTGCTGGCGGTTATTCATAATAATCAGATCTGGCTTTGTTTCTACCACAGCTTCTAGATTGATGGAGTCATCCCACATCCAGCCAACCGATTTTACATCTGTCAGCTTATCCGCTACGTGGGACATGATTTTTGTCTTGTATGTATTGGCCGTAGCAACCGGCTTGTGTCCCAAAATTAAAAGCTCCTCCGCCGCTCCCGATACATCTGCAATTCGTTTTGGTTCCGCAGGGATCGTCACTTCCCCCATCAGATGCTTGACTACGCGTGTCTCAGGCTTCTTCGGTGCTTCCGAAGCCGTTTGGCTGCTTCCACAACCCGCCGATACGGCTGTGACTACTGCTACCAAGCAGGCCAGTATGATTCGTGTTCTTTTTTTCATGTGCTCATTTCTCCTTGTCACGTGATGTTTGGTGTGAAGTATCGTTTGATAATGATTATCATTATAAGTGACAGAGTAGATAATCACATATTTGAGCTCTTATGTCAATGATTTTTATATTTTTTGTGTATATATAGAGAAAAGAGCTTGTCCCATTGTCTCTCGACTTTTAGGATTGCCCCTTTTTGTTATTCCGTCCCCCTCCCTTTCTCATAAGTAATTTGGTGTAAAGTTCAATCGAAATGAAACAGCAAAATAACGAAAAGAATACTGATTATAATTTGAACTAGGTCTCTGATCTGAGACGATATGAAAACTTTTCTTTACTAAGTGGAGGGAACGCGATTATGCATAAGGTAGTTGAGCCAAAAATTCTTTATTTTGGGACACCAGTTGTACTCATCAGCACATTAAATGAGGACAATTCTGTCAACCTGGCCCCTATGTCTTCTGCATGGTGGCTGAATCAATCATGCATGCTCGGAATGAGTAGTACATCTCAAACCGTTATCAATTTGTTGCGCGAGCGCGAATGTGTTTTAAATCTTCCTTCGTCAGATCTTGCTCATGCAGTAGACCGTCTAGCTCTACTTACTGGGCGAAATCCTGTCCCAGAGCGCAAGGCTAATGTGGGTTACCAATTTGAACCCAATAAATTCGAAACGGCTAAGCTCACTCCCCAAGATTCAGACCTGATTAGGCCTCCACGCGTTGCAGAGTGCCCAGTTCAATTAGAGGCAATCGTAGAGCAGGTCCATAATTTTGAACTGCCCAGTTCTTTAAAAGCTATTGAAGTGAAGATAATACGCGTTCATATTGATGAACATATCCTAATGACTGGCGAGAAAAACTACATCGACCCTGAGAAGTGGAGCCCACTTATTATGAACTTCTGTGAATTTTTTGGGCTTAGCTCCAAGCTGCATCCCTCAAAATTAGCCCCAGTTTTTGGTCCTTCTCCAGGTTCCGTTAGTAAATCGAATTAAACATCATCATTGGGTGCTTTTGAGCGCCCTTTCTTTTCGATTACCGGAATCTAACATTGGAAAAATACAGTTGAACTCAAAACGTGTGTTGTGTCGCCTCCTAACATGGAATAAAATCAAATACATAAAATTACATCAATTCTGAAGTGAGGGAAATTAGTCTTTGAATGATCATGAGATTCATGACGATCCATTTTTTTCTGTCATCGTCACTAAACTTCAGGAAGCTGGGTGTGTTTTCGCTGAAGACGAGGCCAAGCTCCTCATCGCCTCGGCAGGGACAACGACTGAACTTTCGGACATGGTAGAACTACGAACATCTGGCATGCCTCTCGAGCACATTATTGGTTGGGCTGAATTATGTGGACTGCGGATTATTGTAGATAAGGGAGTATTCATTCCCAGACAACGTACAGCATTCCTCGTTAGACAAGCTGCCGCCCTCGTCCGTCAAAAGTCGGTCGTGCTTGACCTTTGTTGCGGTTCAGGGGCGGTGGGTGCGGTTCTTGCACACTTGGAACAGATCGAATTGTATGCTACTGACATTGATCCAGCCTCGGTGGATTGCACCCGTCGCAATATTACTACCGTAGGCGGTCGGGTTTACGAAGGCGATTTATTTGAGCCTCTTCCTAAAATCCTTAAGGGGTGCATTAACATCATCGTTGCCAATGCTCCATACGTTCCCACCAAAGCCATCGAATTTCTTCCACCCGAAGCTCGCATACATGAGGCGAGAATAGCACTCGACGGGGGAACGGATGGGCTTGACGTTCAGAGACGAGTAGTGGCTGCAGCTCCACTCTGGCTGGCTCCTGGTGGGCACTTACTCGTTGAGACAAGCGAGCGTCAGACACCTCAGACAGTCGCTATCTTCAACCGTTGCGGGCTGATTACACGTGTGACTAGGTCTGACGAGCTCGATGCTACCGTCGTAATCGGAACCAAGCCGGCTCCCTAAAACGGTTTAGAAGTCTACATCCGCCCACACACATAGACTAGCGTTTCAAGAACTCATCCATCTTTCTCCTTAAGCAGGGCATTATCCCGATAGAGATTTCCTTCAACTCTATCTTCCACCATTACCGATTTGTTAAATCAGTGCCATCGACAGCAGCGATTGACCTGGCTGCAAGAAGCACAGCATTTTCGTGGAATTAAGGATACTCAGTTTACTATAAACAGAAATAAAGCAGTCCTAATTTTCTCGTAATAACGAAGGGTATCCGTAGAAAGTCCTGTCCGCTCTACAACTTTGGAAATGGAATACGTCGACCTTGATTTGGAGTTTACGCAAAGGGGTAAGGTTACAGCCAGGGAAAGTTGAGCAGGTTAGAAGGCAATCATGAAAGAAGGACGATCGATGCGTTAAGACAACCATCCCCTCAGGATATTGAAAGGCTGGGCATGCTACCTGGAATGAATCAAAATGCTGCCGCAAAGTTTTACATCGCCATATTTTAAAAAGCTGTACAAAAATAGCTGCTCACTCCGGCTATTTTTGTACGGTTTGATATTTATGTACAAATGACATGTATGGTACAAAAGGATTGGGATTGTTTTTTTATAATGTACTTATTGTTTTATTGAAATACTTTAGGTTCGAAATGTAACGGCCGTCGGATAACGGGTTATCTATGTGGTCACTTCGATACAAAAAAAGTCCCCAACTGCTTTAAGCAAATTGGGGTACACAAGAAGTAATACGTGAATAAAAAAGTAGTCATCAATATAGTAGGATATCACCTCAATATTTACTACAAGTATATATAGGTATGCATACCTTCTCTTACCACAAAAAAATAGCGCAGACTCATCTGCACAGATTAAGTCGTACGCCTTATCCCCAAGAAAATCTACACTAGATTTCATATTACATTACTTTTATCGGTTTGATTTGGCGGCTATTTCATGGATAAATATTGGTAAATAGTTTGTAATGCTCCCTCACTCGTAGGTTACCTTCCTAATGTCCAGGAATGATGTTGCATAGTGATCAGGGCAGTATGTATGTACACGTCTCAAGCTTACTAACAGGTAGTAATTTCCCAATGAGGGCTTTTCATCAAGCAACACTAATCCAAAATGTACTCGGCCAATACGCTCTGTATCTGGTATATATTCAAGTTCTTGTTAAATTGCTTTTGGATCGGTACTGCACTTCCAGAAACCCAAATTTTCAATTCCGCATCCAAGTCAAAATTTCCGGCTGTTTCAATGCTAAAATGATGAATACTTTTATAAGGAATGGAATGGTACTCTATCTTCCTACCGGTAATGCCTTGCTTATCAACCAGTATTAATCGCTTGTTGGTGAAGATGAACATATCTCGAATTAATTTGTACGCCTTTTCTATTCTCTCATTGTTCGCTAAGATTTGAGCATACTCCTTTTGAACATCTGCAATGTTAACTTCCGAAGCGTTACCCATTAGACCATCTAATAAGCCCACATTAACGTCCCCCTATTCAAATAATTGATAAATCATATTCTCCAAATAGCTCAAAATTCCTACTGAAATGGTTACTTTGCCTCCAGGGCGGCAGTGATTACCTTGACATTCAGAATATTGAACTACGGTCAGTCGCATTTTCCAAACGGCGCAGCATGCGGATTTGCAGTTGTCCTACGTGAACCACTTCGGATCAACTTGGAATAGTCAGCAATCGATTTAGCAGCCGTGGTAGGCTCTAAAATTGACTTCGTAGTCTGAAATGGCATGACCTTTGGCATTTCTACTAACACAGCAAAGACATCCGAAAATGCAGACATATTCACACTATAAAAGTTCAGAAAATTTAAAGAGTTGTTTAGAAATGAATGTATTTCCTCTTTACTTTTCACATTTTGAAACATCTTTTCCAGTGCGGAATCCCCTTTCATCTTTCACTTTTTACCCTCCCATCTTATATCTCTAATTGGGTCTATTCACAATTTCTCATTCGATAAATGCCTGGTAGCAGGTACTTGTAAATATTTCCCCTTGACTTAACCATGTGGAATAAATGAGTGACCCTTCCCAAGGATGGAAAATTTGACCTTACATTGATCCCCTTACATAGGCAATCATGGATTTTTTTAAAAAATTGTTGCCGATTACGCACTTGCCCATAAATTGGTATCTGAAACATTAAATTGCAGGAGGGGAGATTATTGATTGGATCACTATTTCAACATGGGACACCATCTGAATTACCATACAATCCCTGGTTATATTCCAATCCTTTGGGACATGAGTGTGTATCTGCCCCTATCCCATCGGATACTTTGTTTGTACGTGAAGTTAGTATGCAGTCTGGCGCTCTCCTCTTTTACAACAGCTACACTGGCCTTGGTGCGACCGCCCTACTCGACGCCGACGGAAACTATCAATACGTCGATTCCATCTCTGGGTTAGCAAGGGGCTGGACGCGGGTCATTGTAACCCCCACAGGCGGCGTATTATTCTACCACGCCCCGACTGGCCTTGGAGCAATGGGCCGACTTGACGCTAACGGAAGATTCGAGTATTACTTGTGGAATATCCAACTTGGAGTAGGCTGGACCCACATTGTGTCTGCCAACGAGGATAGTCTTCTTTTTTACAACGCCGGGACCGGTCTTGGAAGAACTGCACGGATTGACGCAGCTGGAAACTATGGGCTCGTTAGTGATCTCTCCGGATTCTCAAAAAACTGGTTCCTCGTCACAGGAACCGCCAGCGGTGGCCTACTCTTCTACAACTACGCTACTGGTTTGGTTGCAACCGGCCGACTTGATGCCAACGGAAACTATCAGTACGTCAGTTCCATCTCTGGATTCGCAACAGGCTGGACTAATATCGTAGCCGCCAATAGAAGTAGCCTACTCTTTTACAACGGCATCACCGGCGCTGGGGCGACCGGCCTGCTCGACGCCAACGGAAACTACCAGTACGTCGGTTCCACCCCAGGATTCGCAACAGGCTGGAGCCGCATCGCCGGAAGCCCCAGCGGTGGAATACTCTTCTACAACCACGTGAACGGCCTTGGTGCGACTGCCCGACTTGATGCGAACGGAAACTACCAGTTTGCCAAAACCATCCCTGGATTCGCAACAGACTGGACACACATCGTGGGCAGGTAGGTCGTAACTCTAACGGGGATCGCTTTGGAGGTGGACAGGGCGCCAAGCGAGCATTGGTGATGGGACCACGCTTGAATCGAAGTTCATCAGAGTTACGGCTTACATTGGCTGTGCCATTTAATAGTGATTTTCTCAAATTCCCCAAACCACCTACGGGAGGCATGGGGGATTTTTGTTTAAATTTCGCGGGCTCCCACGGCCTCACAGTGCGTTAAAGGTCACAATAAAACTGGCTGGACGCCCCCCTCCTATTTAACAAATCGTGTGTTGTGCCACATCTTCACTTAATTGCAATTTCATTAATAAATCTGTTCAAAAATGTATCTTATCCCCTTGGTTATGGTAAACTTTTCTAGACTTCTTACAAAAATTAGCAGGGGGATTTGCAATGATTCTTAAATTTTTCAAATGGTTAATGCTCATTATTGGAGTATGTAATGTGGCATTTACTGGATGGATGTATCTCACTGAAATAACAAGTCGATTCTACTGGACTGCAAATGCATTTTATCTGCTTATTGCCTTCTTGCTATTCAAATGGGATGCTAAACGAACTGCCAAGAAGCAACAGCAGGCTAAAAAAACTGCTCGATAATCGCCCTATTTTTGGGCGTAACCGCCTACTCCGTGTGTATACGTGGTAATAGTATGATCACTCTGTACAAACCTAGCTTTTCCATGGCAGCATACCTCAAAGGTATCCTTGGCCGTAATATACAATCAAATGTTGCTTACCTTTTACCTAACCAAGTTTAGTCAGAGTGTAACCACG
Source organism: Brevibacillus sp. NRRL NRS-603 (assembly GCF_003013445.1). Lineage (NCBI taxonomy): Bacteria > Bacillati > Bacillota > Bacilli > Caryophanales > Paenibacillaceae > Brevibacillus > Brevibacillus sp. NRRL NRS-603. Next base: position 769,102 of record NZ_PXZN01000012.1, read on the forward strand.
TTATTTCGGGTGAAGGCCAATCTCCGCGCGTAATGATCGTTGAATCGTCCTTCCTGCCCCCACATTAAAAAATGGCGTTAGATAACAGACAAGTTTGAAAACTACAATGACATCAAATGATTTCATCCGTTCAATCTTAAATATTTCATGAAGAAAACCCGTCTCCTTAAAATAGGGACGGGTTGTTGATTTTGTTACTTCTGGGGATTTCGTTCCCTATTTCTCCCCCTCAAACCTAGAAGACCAGCTAAACCAAGCAAGCCTATCCATTCCCAGTCTGAATCAGCGTCTACAGCTGTGGTTCTGTACATGTTGTTATTGATACCTGTGTTAGCAGGCGCCCCATTTCCTGTTACGCCTACACCTGTATTGCCTGTCATATTATTTGGGGTGTTTGTTCCTCCTGTGTTCCCGGCACCTATGGTACCACCAGTCTCAGCGAATGCAGTTAAACTCATTGTAACCGTTAACATGAAAGCCAACATCATTACGTTCAACTTTTTCAACTTGAATAACCCCTTTACTGTATTCTCCATTACTCCCTGTAATATTATCAATCTGCGAAAAATTATTCAGACCATCGCGTTTTTGTTTGCATACTTTATTTTTAGACAATGAAAACCTCCCTCTTTTAAAGAAGGAGGATTTGAAGTGGGATCAATGTTCTATCCAAGGAGACACTATACATACAGAATGAAATTTACAAACACTGGTGATCGCAGCATGCCACTCTTTGTCTAGTTCCGCATTTTGACGCGTGCATTTGCTGATCCATGCAAACGAAATCGTGATGCGAGTAACATACAACCGTATAAATACTTATTCTGTAAAACTCAAACCGGTGGTACAATGTGGAAAAGAGATGACGTTTTGTTAATTCGGAATGAATATAATATTCATTAATTTTTTCTTTCATGAACAATAATAGCAATGTATGAAAACGATATTGGAGGGATTTTATGAAACTAGTAGGACAACAAGTATATCTTCGATTTTACAAGATTTCTGACGCCAGCGAGTTAGCTAAATTACACATTAGAAATCGTGAATTTTTTCAAAGAGTTTGCCCATTACTCCCAGAAGCCTTTTATACTGAAGAACACCAAAAAATACGCATTGAACAGGTATTAAAAAAGACAGATGAAGGGCAAGTATATGCTTTTGGAATCTTTTTAAAAGCAACGGATAAACTTATCGGAGACATCTCATTAACTCAAATTGCTAGGGGAAACGTCCAAAGCTGTACTACGGGATTTTCTTTAGATAAGGAATATAATGCAAAGGGTTATACAACAGAAGCTCTTCAACTTGTTGTCGACTTTGCTTTTAGAGAATTAAAACTACATAGAATTGAAGCAGGAGCTATGCCTGACAATATAGCATCTATTCGCGTATTAGAAAAAGTAGGGTTTAAAAAAGAAGGTATCGCTAAAGAAAATATCAAGATTAATGGCAAATGGACAGATCATCAAATATTAGCCATCATCAACAGCTTGGATGTGTAAGCTCATTTCATTCGCTATATGAGGCACCGCTACATCGCTATAAAGCTAAGGTTTTACACTATTTATAAAGTAAAAAAGGCGTTGTGTGCTTCGTTCAAATCTCTTTTCTTCACTAACGAAAATGTTAATAAAAAGAATAATTCGGAGCAGAAGCCAGCAACAGTAGTGGTAATATTCTGTATGTTCTTCTCCTAATAACAGTGGTACAGCGACTATATATCATTCCATTTAAACTTAAACCGTAACTGCGAACCCGAAGTGCCGTTCTAATCGAACGGCTATTTTTCTTTGTACACAGAATATGTGAATGAATTCATCCCCGATATGCATTTGGATAGGGCTTCCATGGTCAAAGACTATTCCTATCACGTTTCAATCTGCCCTCCTCCAAACGCCTTTTGCTGGTTTCGCCGGATTTCGTAGCGGCCATCACAGCGCTCCTGTTTTTCTGCCAACTCCATCTGTTCCGGTATATTTTAAAGAAACGTCTTTATCCAGTCAGAACCATCCGAGTCAGATCGAGCTGCCATTGTTGTAGGTCAACGATTTCAACGAGACAAAGTGAGTAAGGAAAGTCACTCAATGGCTCAAGAAGGCAGACAAACACACATTTCGCAGGATTTCCATATCTGTCAGATTCACGCTAAGAAAGAAAATCATATCCTATCTGGAAAGTCGGACCCTCCGGCCAACCTGTTCAGACACATATGCTTGAAACTGCTTACCAAAAAGGAGTTGAGAAGTTGACACGTTCAGCGACAAGCACCTTCAACAGCTCTATCAAAATTGATGTCCTGATCCCAGCTATTGAGAAAGACCTTGGCACTCTTCCCTATGTCATTGACAGTATCCGTAAGCAAGTGAAGCATCCGGTCGGTAGGATCATGGTTGTATCGCCACCCAGCAAACGAATCCAAGCCCTTTGCCGGCGTAAAAACTGCACCTTCATCAATGAAAAACGCGTCTTGCCGATTACAAAAAAAGACATTCACTACCAAACCAAACGCACCAATCGCTCAGGCTGGCTGCTCCAACAATTGTTGAAGCTGGCCGGGGGGAACTTGACCAAGCAAAGATATTATCTTGTGATTGATGCCGACACCATTCTCATCCGGCCTCATGTCTTTCTCGTCAACGGGAAAACCGTTTTTTACTGCCGTAACTGGAGTCGCCCCGAGTATTTTCGCACCTATAAGAAATTAATGGGAACCAAGCCAACCGCTTCACGCTCTTTCGTTGCCCACTATATGCTGTTCGACAAATTGAAGCTCTCCCGATTGAAATCTAAAATTGAGGCTAGGCATAAGACTAGATGGTACTGGGCGATTATCAAGAAAACCAACAAGCAGAGCTATGCCGGCTTCTCCGAGTTCGAAACTTACGGTAACTTCGTGAAAGCTCACTATCCCGGTCATCAGCTTGTAAGAAGTTCGCTTAACAAAAGCTTATCGTCAAAACCGGCATCACTTACTCGCAAACGGATTGTCAGACTGGCTCAGAAATACAGATCCATCTCCTTTCATAAACGCGGCTGGTATATCCGGAAGAAGAAGAGCGTAAGAAAATGAAGAGCTGATATGCATACCATCATCTCAAAGAAAATTGAGATAGATAATATAGAAAAAACCCCTCGCACCTACAGGTACAAGGGGTTTCGCTTATTAGTAAGCAGTCATGTATTGCTCGCGCTCCCAATTGTGAACGCGTGTGCGGAACATATTCTTGGCTTTCGATCGGTTTTAAAACCCCATGAAAACCGCATAAAATCAACTGTTTCACCTACTGTTGTTTCAAATGACATCAAATCATTTCACGATTTTGTGGGTGAATTGTGGGTGCGTTTGTGGGTGGGCTATACATGTAGAAAAGCCCGATATAATGCTGCATAGAGCCCTTCAACGTTGGAGGGCTCTTATCTTCATTTAGTATTTGTTTTCTCTATTATGCTTATTTGTTAACAGGATCGAGAACCCCTCCCGCTTTCATCCAAGCAGTTAATCTAATGAGTTGAAAGGAATCACGCTCGCTGCTTCCTGACATGGTTGTGTCCAGATCTCCGGCATACGCAATCCCAATTATATACATTTATTGGGAATATATGTTATAATAATTCCACATTGAAAATTGCGTTAAATATACTGGAGGGGAAAGAATGAATATTAAGAAGCTTTCTATCGCAACTGTCTTACTTAGCAGTTTAGTAGTATCTGGAGCTGGTTCTGCCTTCGCATCATCTCAAGGTGATACTATTAAAATAGGTAACCTAAAAATCGTTGAACGTGTATATGAGAACCCAGAAGAGTATGATTTTACAGATGCCCTTACAAAGAATGATTCATCTAAGATCGGTCCCATGGGCAATGATATGACTGGCAAAGTATATGAAATGTCTAAGAAGGACCTATACAAATCAAAATCTTATGAAGCTGACATTGAGAACGATAGTAACGAAAACGATACCTTTTCAAGGAAGGTTACAAGAAAAACATTTTTGACAGGAAAAGTAGGTGCGGAAGCCGAGTCGAAAGTCAACTGGAGGATAATAGAGGGAAAAGTAGGGATTAATGCTGAAATTGCATTTGGAAAAGAAGACGTTATAGAAACAACCCATAGTTGGGTCATACCAAAGCGTACGATTACAACCGTTGAATACGGCTCAAAAGCCGTAAAAACAACTGGAAACATAGTCGAATATTTTCAAGGCAGAGTAGTAGATTCTAACTACGTTAACGTCAAATACTCGTATAAAGAGTATTCCAGTAAAAAATCAAAAGATCTATGATCCGACCTCTCCATATCATTCTCCTTCTGTTCGTAGTTCTTCTTAGTGGCTGTAGCGAGGCAGTAACAGTCCCTAAAGAGAAGTCATATGTAAGCGTCTACGATTATTTCGAAGAAATTACAGGGGAGAATTTAAAAACATCTGTGCTTCAAATAACAAAAAACGGTAATTCGGCAGAACTCACGTTACGAATCTTAATTTCGGACGATTTGAGAGAAAAAATGATGCATACTGAAAAACCCATTTACTTTTCGTTTGCAGATATGCCAGGTAACGAGACAATTAAAAATTTGCTTGCAGAGTCTCCTTCACTCGTTCAAATTGAGTTAAACAGTAAAGAGAATCGGTATACGATTTCGCAACAGCTAAAGCTAAAAGAAAATTTGACAGAAGCTGATAACCAGGCGCTATTGTCTCCTGCTAATTACCGATTTCAGGTCATAAACGAAGAAGAGCTCTCTGTAGCTAGTTTTATGGGTTTAGAATATTCGCTACTACCTGAAGATAATCAGAAGTAGCAAATCGCTGGTTACGAATTGTACCTCGTGGTCAAATAAAGTATTTGTTTCGTGTACCCGCAAATTCCGCACACGTATCACAGTAAAAAACCCGTCTCCTCAAAACAGAGACGGGTCATCTATTTCCTGAATGCATTCTGGCAGATCGTTTTTTGGACTGCCAACCATTGCTGGAACGGGGTAGGCTTTCATCTGTTCGTGATCATATGGTACAAGTAGCGATTGTAACAGATCAGCATCGAACTTTTCGCGATCAAGCCACGTCGATTCGTCCTGTTGCCGCAATATCACAGGCATGCGATTATGGATGTCCTTGACCACTACGTTTGGTTTCGTAGTGATGATTGTACAGGTGTGGAGTTTATTACCTTCTGGACTCATCCAGGTATCAAATAGGCCAGCAAAAGCAAACGGTTCTCCTGTCTTCATCATGATCCGCATCGGTTGTTTCCCTGATTCACGCTGCTCCCATTCATAAAATCCATCTGCTGGTACAATGCATCGTTTCCTTTCAAACAACCGGCGAAAGGCTGGCTTTTCAGTGAGCGTCTCAGCTCGCGCATTAATCATCTTATACCCGCTCTTTTCATCCTGTGCCCACGAGGGAACTAATCCCCATTTTAACTGTCCGAGTCGGCGCTTTCCTTGATCAGAGATAATAGCAGGGATTAATTGACCAGGTGCGATATTATATCGTGGCTGCATATCGAAAGGTATAACCTCGATTTGAAACCTTGCATTCCACAACTCAAGGTTGGTCACTAGCGTAAAGCGTCCGCACATACTATCACCTCATCCTGGTATGTATATTTGCCCGCTGGCGAAAAAATTAAAATACATGTTTCTTCCCAAGATGCAATGAGAGTGGACCCCAATGTGAAATACCGCATTTCCTTAAGTACGCATCCTTTGGCTTATTAAAGAAATGTTAGATTAGCTGTAGGATTTAGAGGGCTGCTAAAAAACGTTGTACATGCAGCTCCTCTAAATCACTTACTTTCCAAATCCCTCTTCCTTCCACATACCTTCACTTGATTTATCACAAGTAATCATTAGTTAAGTAACCGGCTGATTTTACTTTTCTTCTCCACACGCTCTAGGCATTTTTCGCAAAAGAACGATCGTAATACTCGAAGTAGGTCCGGCCTTACGAATTTTCCTTGTTTTCTTTTCGCTCGCAAGATACATTTCTTGTTTATTCGCTTCCTCCACCAACACGCCCATGCCTTCCCATTCGGTAGAGAAGTGGGGTATTTCACGCCACGCGCCGTCCTTCAGATTGATGTCGATGTTCCACGTAATCCGCTCCAGCTAATGCAGCCCTATATGGTTTGATTGCTGTAACTTGCTGGTATTGTGCAAGAGTGGATATAGCAACAACCGATCCAATTAGCAGGTTGTCCGCCGTATACCCGTGACTAGCCAGCACACAAATATTATTAGGAGGAGCTAACAATGCAAAAACAAGATTTATTTGATTTAGATGTACAGGTTAAATTCGTAAATCAAGTACAAGATGGCTTTCCATTTTCTGAGTATGGTTGTACTGGTGGATGCCCAACTTTTTACGACAACGGCTATTGCTAAAAAATTATAAGTACTTAAAATATAAACTCAATGGCGACAGTGGGTTATTGTTTTATCTTAAGTAGGAATTGAGCCATTTTCCTCAATTACTGTTTTATTAAGCTACCACTTTTCCCGAGCACAAAAGCCTTTCCTTCTTCCGTTTGCAGCCAGGCTCTCAGCTTCTTGGTCCCGTTCAAAGTTTTGGTTACACCGAAGCCCTTTATAGTGTCGAGCATGATCTCTACATTGCCGATCCCTTCAATCCGAACTTCGAACCACTTTACTCTGAACACTTCATTGCAGGTTATGCCCAGGATGTTCATGGTCGGCCTTGTCATACAATCCCCACCGCCTCGCATTCGCCCTCGCAGTCCTCTTCGCTGAACTGATCCAGAACGTGCTCTGGGTATCCGTTTTTTCGAAGCAGTTCGCGACACTCGTTATCTTCTAAGCTAACGGACAGTTGACCATGCTTTCGCTCCGGGAAGTATTTCTTCGCACCTTCCAACGCTTGCTCGGGCGTTTCTGCTGGCAAGGTAATGACTGCTTCTCGCGAATGGAATTTTAACCTTACTATATTTCAATGTTGAGAGCGTGCTGATTATCGATAAGATTGGCTGATTTCATTCGCTACACATTTTGTTAATTGAAATTGCATCTACTTCCCATCAAACCCTGTTTTTATATAACAATGAACCATCGTTACAATTTGAGGAGGACCTAGTATGGAGGTTGGTCAAAAAGATGGACAAACATATACAAAGCAGGACCTAATCGATTTTATTCAAAGATCGCTCGCTGAGTTAGAAAACAATCCAGATTGGGAATATGTCTCACTAAGTCATTATCTCGAATCGATGGCAGCTTGGCTGGGAACCCACTTAGCACCAGACGCCCCTTCTTGGGAAGCTTTCGCTAAAATCTTAGAGGCATCCAAATACTACGAATAATGTAAGAGCTAATTTGTACCCGGCCGCTATATGCCAGGCAGCGAGAAGATTGTTTGCTGCCCCACTTGATCAGCTGCTACTGGATTGATCCAGATAACTTCTGTTCTGATGCGGCCCATTTCCGCCAAAGCTTTCTTTTCTTCCCTACGCCAATGCTTTAGTCGAAGGTTGTATAAATCATTATCGTAACCACTTAGTATCACGGGTCCCGGATGTTCGTCTAATGCGTCGAGCAATTCAATATGGTCAGCATCCGTCATCTCATTTTTGTACAGACGTTTGCTCCTTGTTGATAACAAATACGGTGGATCCGCATAAATCAAAACGCTTGATTTTTATATCGTTCAATCAATTGTAGAGCTGGCTGTTGTTCTATTTGCACCCTTTTCAATCTATCCGTTACCGTCAATATCCGATCAGGTACTTTACTCCATTGATCAGGCATCCTGTTGTTGGGTGCTTTTGATACGTCGATGTTATGCTTCCATCCGGTTCTGTCAGATGTTTTTCCACCCCTCGCCATCCAGCACCGAACCAAAAACATCCTTGCCCTTTCAAGCTCGTCCCCCTCTCCCTTTACGTTGTAGGAGTTGTAGTATTCTTCCCGACTATAGGGGGTCCATTTAACCTTATTTGCTAAATCCTCTGGGTGATCACGGATAACTTTGAACAGATTTACCACATCTCCGTCAAGGTCATTAATCGTTTCAAGTGCGGATGATTCTTTGTTGAAAAATACTGCTCCGGATCCGAAGTATGGTTCCAAATATGTGGTATGTTCTGGCATATGCTCGATTATCCAGTCGGCCAAGCTCCATTTGCTGCCAGGGTAGTGCAAAATCCTTGGTACTTTCACCGCTCTCTCCCCCATTATCAAATCGTGTGATTTGATTACTTTTTGAAAATTGCCCATTTTTTATTGGATGTATGGTAAAATTTAGTATAATTCGGAAGACGAATCCAATAGGAGGTTATTATGAAAAAAATTGCTTTGCTGTTATTTGCAGTTTTCATGATCCAACTCCATTTCACTTCTGCAACATTTGCTTCTGGGGACCGTATTAGGGCTGGTCAAGCACTTGAACATGGTGCTTGGCTAACGTCAATGAACAGTAAATATCAATTGAGTTTTTCTGTTTATAGAGTGCTTAGGATAGAGAAGACCAGATCAGATACCATCTTATGGAGCGTGAATACCAACGGTGTTGGACATTCTCTCAAGCTTGACTTTTATAGCGGAAAACTCGTTTTACTCCGTGCGAATGGTGATCCGCTTTGGTATTCAGATAACGCTGCATGGAGTAGTAGTAGACATCCAGCGGGTACAAACCTCCGTGGCGACCTTCTGATTATGCAAGACGATGGAAATTTAGTTTTGTATAACACAACGGACTTGAATAAAGGTTGGTATCCTGTCTGGGCTTCAGATACAGGTGTAGGTGGTCCATAAGAAAATAATTATTGGAGCCGTGTAAGCTGCGGCTCTTTTTTACTTATAGAGAACATTACCGAAGCATGAAATGTTTAGTACACCGTCTTGCCTCCTTTCCACAATTACCGTTTTGTTAAACACTTCCATTTTTTTGCTTTAGTGATACAATTTTAAAAAACTGAAATCGCGGGTGATTTTTTGATTACTTTACTCAAAGCCTTTAGGTTTTCATTTGTCATACACTTTCTTTTCTTTTGGGCCTACTTTACATGGGACTTGTATGAACAGAATCAAATGTACCAAGAAATTTTTCAAATTATGCAAAAGGAATTAACTGAGAATTCAGGTTCAGGGTTTTCAATAGCCTATGAGTCTACAAACTCGTATGAAACCTTGTTCTGGTACGGATGCGTAACATTCCCTCTTTTAATGGCTGCCTATGTCTTTTATAAGAAGAAAGTTCTAAAAAAGTAACTACTTTGTATAATTTCCTTTCAATCTCTAGATGATAAAAAATAAAGGAGGTTTTTCTTTTTGACGCCACCGAATAATGATCCGAAACCATGTCCGCCTAATTGTGACTTACCAGATCCAGTTATCCCGCCACCCGGTGAAGTTCCTCAACCTACTCCCCCGCCTTGGGAACCGCCTATTCTCGATCCCAATCCGCCTACACCTGTGCCACAACCCCCGGTTGATCCTCCTACCATTCCACCCCTTGAACCAGAGGAAAATTAAAGGCTGTAAAATCACCCCCTCCTTATAGAAGGGGATTTTTTCTTCGGTAGTTTTTCGAAGTACTTAATACACATTTTGTTAAATGCCCAGCAGCGTGAAGAATGTTTGCTGTCCGACCTGTTCAGCTGCAACCGGGTTAATCCAAACAACCTCGGTTCTCGACTTGCCCCGGTCCGCATATCCCCGAACTTCTTCACGTCTCCAATGCTTGAGACGGTCATCGTAAAGCGCGTGAGCGTAACCTGATAGCATTACCGGTCCTGGATGCAAGTCCAATGAGTCAAGTAATTCAATGTGGTCCTCGTTGGTCATTTCGTGCCGATACATCAGTTTTACTTCTGGTCGATAAAATATAGGGAGGATCCGCGTAGATGAATACTTCCGGATAGCGGTATCGCTCCATTACCTTCAATGCTGGCTGATTTTCAATTTGGACGTCCTTTAGTCTGCTAGATACTTCAAGAATTTCGTCAGGCAGCTCCGACCACTGCTTCGGCCATATTTTGTGCGGGGCCTTATAGATCTGAACATTACTTCTCCATCCGGTCCGGTCACTTGTCTTAGCTCCTATAGCCTGCCATGTCCTAATCAAGAAGCGCCGCGCCCGTGCTAGTTTATTTTCTGTAGGTTCATAGGACAGGTAATATTCTTCTCTGGAGTATGGAGTCCATCGCACTAAATGTGCCAATTCTTCGGGACGTTCCCGTATCACCTCAAACAGGTTGGTCACATCTCCGTCGAGATCGTTAATCGTTTCAAGTTTTGATTGAGCCTTGTTGAAGAGTCCAGCACCGGATCCGAAGAATGGTTCCAGGTATGTTTCGTGCTCTGGCATATGTTCTATGATCCAGCCAGCCAAGCTCCATTTGCTACCAGGGTAGTGCAAAATCCTTGGTACTTTCACCGTTCTCTCCCCCCATTTAACAAATCGTGTGTTTTGCAAAATTTGGATCTTTTGCTAAAATACCAATCATAAAATCCCGTCCTGGAGGGCTTATGAACACTGAAGAATTGAAGCAGTTTATTAAAACTCACCGAGTCATTGAACAAACAATCGATGGATTTTGGAATTACATTAACAATTGGAAAACTGATAACCGTGATTCATTTTTAAACGCCTTTGATGGAATTGATCCTGCCTCTTTAGAAGTCAGTGTGAAAAAGATATCACTTACCATCAACTATCTTTTTGAAGATGAATACGTTCAGTCTTATGCCAGTATCCATCACAATGGCACTGAGGTAGCTGTATATCACTATCTGATTTCATTCAATGGAGAGTGCATTGATGACGTTCTAAGTTGGGAAGTCTTAAATTAGCTTTTTTCTATTCAAAATTACCGTTGTGTTAAGCTGTTTCCCCATTCCTGCTATAATCACAGTAAGGTGGTGAAAAATGATGTATCCCAATCAAAGTCAAAATATAATTCGGATTGTAAAAGAAACTAGTGGAATGCCAAAAAAGGATAAGGACATCATTTTCGAGCTATTGGATCACAATGAATGGGGCGTTGCCATTGGAGGCAACTGATTCATTTAATTCAATAACGAATAAGTTAAAGTCGGTCCTTATTTATGCTAATGTATTTTGACTGACAAATTTTGAGGTGAAACTATTGATTTATGCTAAAGTAAAAAACATTATTGATCGATGGGACCCGATTGGGTTAGTTGGTATAGATCCCGAACACGATCATTACCGATTTGAAATAAATGAGATAATTAAACTTCTTCAATCTAACTACAGCACCCCTGAAGAGTTGGCCAAAACTGTAGAAAGCATTTTCATCGAATACTTCGATGACGAAATTTATAATCGTCCGTTCGCTGAATGTCTGAATGTCACTCGCATTCTAGTTACAATCAATAGCGATTAACAATTAACGACTGTCTTTTGAGTGCTGTATCTACCTTTTCCCTCCATTCTCTGAATACACAATTTGTTAAATTTTAAATATCAAGGTATCATTGAATCACTCTTCACTTTTGGATGGTGAGCTCATGACTGTGAACAAATACACTTTTGCCCCTGCTGTGGCTATAAAACACTCGATTTCGAAGGAGAATTCGACATCTGCCCTATCTGTTTTTGGGAAGATGACTATTATCAATTTATGAACCCGGCCTCCGACCGTGGCGCTAATAGAATGTCTCTAAGAGAGGCCCAGAAAAATTTCATCCTTCTTGGAGCCTGTGATGATGATGGCCGTCAATATGTTAGAACCCCCACATCTGCTGATGAAAAGACCTTTGGACTGAGTAATTTTATATATTGAGCATTATGTTTAACTGACCAATGGGTTATTTCCACTTCATAAGTACCATCCGTCTCATTCTCAATAATCTCGAATTTATATGCTCCGAAAGTGGCTAACCATTTTCTCCCCATCGTTTCACCTCTTCTCACGTTAAGCGCCTTCGTATAGTGATTCCAGGTCAACTAAAACCATTTGTCGTTCTTGCCTTTGATGCGTTCCTCATAGAACAATCCGAGCCCTGTTGCATCTTCCAGCCAAGGTCTTTTCCTGTAGGTCATACATCCACTGCTGCTGCATCGCTTCTGCCAGTTCCGATCATCTCCATACATCCGTGAAATTCGTTCATTCATCCGCTGAGATTCCATGACTGCTTCGAAAAGCTGCATGCGTGCTTTAACTGTGAACGTTACTTCCCCATAGCAGAGGACCTTACCATTTCTCATTCGACCTGCCCGGTTGCGCGGGTCTTTGTACATTGAAATAATTAGCTCGCGCAGCTCAACGTATGGCTCAAACCACGGCTTTTTCTTGGCTGTTTCCATCGTGCTCTTGTCAATCGTCACCACTGGGCAAATCACACAGCCAAAACGCGCCCCACATGCCTCTGCAGTCTCTCCCTTACCTGCCTTCCGATTTGACAGCCCACACTCTCCTGTAGCGTCCTTGTATATCTGGCTGATTTCCTCCACGTCGCCCCAAGGTGTCTTTTTCTCTGCCAAGTAGCCCCAGACGTCCTCTACGATGTTTACTATTTTTGAAGTTGGCCGGACAGGTAGAAGTTGCAAATGCTTTCGAAAAAATTCTCAATGACCAGATGTAAACGAAAAGAATAAAAAGGCTGTTCATATGCTGATGGAAATGGATGACAACGACGAAAGCCTAGATCGTGTAATCGGAATATTAAATGCCTAGAAATAAAAACGGCCAATCTCAACGGGGAGATCGGTCGTTCTTTCTTTTATCTAGATTTTCTTGCGAAACAATGTCCTCGATATTTTGGAGAGCTTCACTATGGTCCTCTTTCAATAGATTATGTAACATCCCTACCAGTTATGGAGTCCATTTTGTTGACTTAACAGTGATCACGCACTTCTCTTCCTTGAATCAAACGTAAGTTCTTATTTCTTGTTTGAACATCTTGTATATTTTGCAGCTGTTTCCAGTCTTATAAAAAATAACGATAGGCTTATGTGCCTACCGTTATTTTATACCAGTCAAATTCTTTTTTCTGTAAAGTGCAACAACCTTTTCTCTATAATTTGTAAGTCACTTTGCATTGCTGGTTTAGATTTACTAACCGTCAGGGGGACCGCCAAGTGGAGAAACTACCCACTTTTGGGGTTCGAAAACTCCTGGCTGAATCACTTTTGTTTCACCGATTGGAGCTATCCCCCAGCCATCTGGTGGCCCGGCAAGAGATAGATCGTTTGCTGAGAATAAACCGATTAATAATGCAAGACTCGGGATGAAGATAAGCTTTTTCTTCATGAACTAAACCTCCTTTAACGTGATACCTACATTCTAAATAACAATAATGCTCTTTCTAGGACAAAATTCTTAGTAAGCAACAATTCATCTTTCAAATGACTTTTCTCAAGCTCCTGCAAAATACTATCGACTTCTCTTGTTACATACTCCCCAGTCTCAACAGCCACGCCTTTAGCATCACTTTGTTACGACTACGATCTGAATCTTGTTCTACCTAGAGACGATGGTAATTTCGTCCCTAAATCATCTCTCTTTAACGCTTTCTCACGTACACTTAAACGATTGAACATCCCCTCTATCCCTATTCACTCTCTCAGACACACTCACGCAGTGCTGTTATTAGAAACTGGAACTGATATGAAATACATCCAAGAACGTTTAGGCCACGGTAGCATCCAGATCACCTCGGATGTATATGCACACATCTCAAAGAAAATTGAATTAGACAACATGGACAAGTTTGAAAGCTACATGGAAAGTGTGTACTCAGAAAAAACAGTGGGCAAATCGTGGGCAAAAATGTTAAACCTCTTAAAAAATCAAATTTGCCCACCAAATAGAAAAAACCCCTCGCACCTACAGGCACAAGGGGTTTCGCTTATTAATAAGCAGTCATGTATTGCTCGCGCTCCCAATCGTGAACGCGTGTTCTAAACATATCCCACTCAATTTCTTTCGCTTCAATAAAGTGTACCAATGCATGCTCGCCCAATGCTTCGCAAATCACTGGATCTGCTTTCAGGCACTCGATTGCTTCCTTCAAAGTAGCAGGCAAGTTCTCGATTCCGTTTGCTTCGCGGTCTTGCTCGGTCATCACGTAGATATTGCGATCGATAGCAGGTGGTGGTGTAAGCTTGTTTTTGATTCCGTCCAAGCCCGCTTTCAGCATAACTGCCAACGCCAAGTATGGGTTCGTTGCAGGGTCTGGGCTACGTACTTCAATACGCGTGCTCAAGCCTCTGGAAGCAGGGATACGGATCAATGGAGAGCGGTTTTTCGCAGACCAAGCTACGTAGCAAGGAGCCTCGTAACCAGGAACCAAACGCTTGTAGGAGTTTACGAGCGGGTTCGTGATCGCAGTAAAGCTGCGCGCATGCTGCAAAATACCTGCCAGGTAATGCTTCGCTGTTTGGCTCAGTCCCATTACATCGGACTCGTCATAGAAAGCATTTTCTTTACCACGGAACAGCGATTGGTTCGCGTGCATACCAGAACCAGCTACACCGTACAGCGGTTTTGGCATGAAGGTCGCATGCAGACCATGCTTTTGCGCGATGGTTTTAACAACCAATTTGAACGTCAAAATTTGGTCAGCTGCTTGGAGTGCATTTGCATACTTGAAGTCGATTTCGTGTTGACCAGGAGCTACCTCGTGGTGAGATGCTTCCACTTCAAAACCCATTTTTTCCAGCGTCAATACGATATCACGGCGGCAGTTCTCACCGGAGTCGAGTGGAGCAAAGTCGAAGTATCCGCCTTGGTCGTTCAGATCCAGCGTAGGCTCACCCTTTGCGTCCAGCTTGAACAGGAAAAACTCAGGCTCTGGACCTACGTTGAAAGCTGTGAAGCCCATTTCTTCGGCTTCTTTCAAGGCACGCTTCAGGATGTAGCGCGGGTCTCCTTCGAATGGAGAGCCATCTGGCATGTGGATATCACAGATCAGACGTGCAATTTTACCAAATTCATTGCCCCACGGGAATACTACCCATGTATCCAGATCAGGTACCAGGTACATGTCGGATTCCTCGATGCGAACGAAGCCTTCGATGGAAGAACCATCAAACATCATTTTGCCATCGAGTGCTTTTGGCAGCTGGGACAGCGGGATTTCTACGTTTTTAATGATCCCCATCAGGTCGGTAAACTGCAGTCGAATATACCTTACGTCCTCTTCTTTGGCCATGCGCATGATGTCTTCTCTTGTAAACTTGCTCACATTTCTCTCCTCCTGTCTCTAAATCGGCTTTCTATCTAGTGGAAGAAGCGGGAAAGCTCTCCACGTATCAATGCACCCTCGCCATGGCGAGTGGCATCGCGATACATAATCTGTTGCCTTAGGAGCTGATGCAGCTCTTTGTCGGACATGTCCTTGCGTTTCTCTTCGGACGTCGTGGTAATCTCTGTTTGTTCCATAGCAGGCTCTTGCATTTGCAGGACTTGCTTGATCCCTGCAATATTCAGTCCTTTTTCAATCAGAGCCTTAATCTCCAACAAGCGATCTACGTCGTTGAAAGAAAAGAGCCTCTGCTTCCCTTCTGTGCGGGCAGGCTGAATTAGATCGTTTTGTTCGTAATAACGGATTTGCCTCGCAGTGAGATCCGTCAGCTTCATGACGATCCCAATGGGAAAGAGGGCCATATTCCGGCGAAGGTCATCACTCATGACTTGTCCCTCCTGTTTCGTATTTCTTAGTCTTATTCTATTTTATAACAAAATTCCTGTCAATAGATGTTAGATAATATTACACAGAAAGTTATGTGCAGTTTTTTCACATAAAAAACGACACCCTCCATCATCCAGAGAATGTCGTCCATTCCTTGCGCTTTTATCCTATTCACCCGGTATTTCGAGTAAGCCTTTTTCCAGCATCCCGTTCAACGCCGTCAAAATCCCTACTTTTACGTGCGAGTACGTCAACCCACCTTGAACGAAGCCCAAGTACGGTGGACGAATCGGACCATCTGCCGAGAATTCAATGCTCGCCCCTTGAATAAACGTACCGGCTGCCATAATCACAGGGTCAGCGTATCCAGGCATTTCGCTTGGATACGGAGTGACGTGTGAATCGACTGGTGCTGCTTTCTGTATCCCTTGGCAAAACGTGATCAGTCGTTCCGCACTGCCGAATTCCACGGATTGAATCAAGTCGGTTCGCGGCTCATTCCACAGTGGATTGGTTTTGAAACCCAAACGCTCCAGCATTGCCGAAGAGAATACCGCTCCCTTTAAAGCTTCTCCTACGACGTGAGGAGCCAAGAAGAAGCCTTGGTACATCTCCAGAAGCGAGTAGAGCGATGCACCACCCTCTGCGCCAATTCCCGGTGCTGCCATCCGATACGAAGCAAGCTGAACCAAATCCTCGCGTCCCACTATATAACCGCCTGTTTTGACCAAGCCGCCGCCCGGGTTTTTGATGAGAGAACCTGCCATGATATCCGCACCTACATGCAATGGCTCTTGCTCCTCGGTAAATTCTCCGTAACAGTTGTCTACAAATACGATCAGATCAGGCTTGATTTCTTTTACAACCCGAATCATTTCTTTGATTTTCGCAATGGTGAAAGAAGGTCGATCTGCATAGCCTCGCGAACGTTGAATCCCAATGACCTTCGTCTTGGGGGTAATCGCTTGTGCGACTGCCACAAAATCAATTTCACCTTCTGCCGTCAAAGGCACGTAGCTATAACCGATGCCGTAATCCTTGAGCGAGCCTTGCCCTTCACCACGCACACCTACTACCTCTTCAAGTGTATCATACGGTTTACCCGTAATATAAAGCAGATCATCTCCTGGACGAAGGATTCCAAATAAAGAAATCGCAATCGCATGTGTACCGGAGATGATATGATTGCGCACCAAAGCCGCTTCTCCGCCAAACACTTCGGCATAAATCGATTCTAACGTTGCACGTCCAGAATCATCGTATCCATAGCCTGTGGATGTTGAAAAATGAAATTCATTAACCTCGTGCTTTTGGAAGGAACGCAGTACTTTCAATTGATTCGTATCCACCAAAGCGGAAATTTGACGATGTCTCTCTGAGATCGTCGCTTCCACCTCCATCACAAGAGGACAAAGCTTTTCTCCATGGGAAAAATATGAAAACATCTGTTACTTACCAACTCTCTTCAACAGTCTCTGGTTTATCCAGGAGGAAAGGAGCAATCCTGCCGTATATCGGATTTTCCTTGTTCACACGGACGGTGATCAAGTAGGCCGCTTCCTCTTCATTAAATTCTTGTTCCATCTCCACCCCATCCCGATGCAATAGGGAAAGAATGTCTCCCCGCTCGACAGGAACGCGCAGCTTCATTTCATTAAATGATTGCAGGGCAAATGACTCAATCCGGGTGAGCAGTTGCTTCAGGTCATCTTCCCGCATGGCAGAAATCAAAATCGATTCGTCTGCACGTGGCAAATAAGAACCTTCTGTTAGCATATCTGCCTTGTTGAAAACGACTAACTGCGGAATTTCTTCTGCTTTTAGCTCGCGCAAAATCTTGTCTACGACTTCCATGTGTACTTGGAAATCAGGATGATGACTATCCACTACATGCAGGATGAGGTCTGCTTCCTTTACACCCTCTAGCGTCGAACGGAATGCAGCGACCAGACTCGTTGGCAAATCTTGAATAAAACCAACTGTATCTGTCAATAGCACATCCAGTCCGTTCGGCAGCTCCAATTGCCTGGTCGTCGGATCCAAAGTGGCAAACAGTTTGTCTTCCTGCAGCGTGTTTGCATTCGTAAGCTTGTTGAGGATCGTCGACTTCCCAGCGTTCGTATAGCCAACCAACGCAATCTGGAATACATTGTTTTTCTTCCGACGCTCCCGATGCAATTGTCTCGTCCGAACAGTATCCTCTAATTGCTGCTTGAGTTCACTGATCCGCTTGCGGATATGACGACGGTCGCTTTCCAGCTTGGTTTCACCTGGACCACGTGTACCGATACCGCCTCCGAGACGAGACAGCTGTTTCCCTTGCCCCGCAAGCCGCGGCAGCAAGTAATTGTACTGCGCCAGCTCTACCTGGATTTTCCCTTCACGCGACTGTGCACGCCCTGCGAAAATATCCAAAATGAGCTGCGTACGGTCAATCACTTTGCAATCAAAAACTTTATCCAAATTACGAGTCTGACTCGGAGACAACTCATCGTTGAAAATGATGACGTCCACATCCAGCTCTTCAGCTCTCTGCGCGATTTCATCAATTTTTCCTGTCCCCAAATACCAGGCAGAATCAACCCGGTCCCGATTTTGCGTGATGACGTCGAGTACTTCTACACCAGCAGTATCGGCCAGCTCATGCAATTCTTCCATGGAAAGACGGGTTCTTTCTTCATCCCGGTTATCTAAATAGCAACCAACCAGTATGGCCGTTTCTTGCGTTTTGATCAGATCGTTCACCGATTCACGCCCCTTCATGACTATCATACCACATTTTGCCCAAAACGTTACGGCAGCGGGGCACGCCACCTGAAATCAACTTAAGTCATTGGTTACCTGCCGCTTTCTCTGAGAATATCTCCTTTACAAAAAGCGGAATCACTTTGCTAATCGCTTTGCGCAGCTCCTTCTCATCATATCCATCAGGCAAGGCATCCAACTCTTCCTTGAGGAGATCTTCATGAATGCGGAGATTCAAATTTTTCAGGATAACCCCCATGTCTTTTACAGCAAAGGTCTCTTCCAGTACACCTTCATCAATCAATTTGTAGAGAAACTTCTCCACGCGCGCGAGTGTCACATACTGCTCTACAAACAACACTTCTCCCGGCTTCGGCTGATTCGGATCTTTCGGTGGCTTTTGACGTTTGACTTCACTAAATACCTCCGTGACGATTTTGACATATATCTGCCTTCCAAAACGATCCCGGTAATCGGCATTTTTCACGACGATGCCCTCACCGATTTCTTCATCCCGTAGCTTGCCACCTAGCGCTGTTTTACCGACAAACGATCCGAGATGCTCTTCCCCTTGGTATTCCCCCTGATAAAAGACCGGTACGAGATGCAAGCCAAGTCGCTGCGCTTCCCTTTCCACGATAGCAAAATCTACATATTCGCAGGCAGCAGTGTCGTACATATCAAATAAAAAGAATTG
Organism: Brevibacillus sp. NRRL NRS-603; assembly: GCF_003013445.1. Taxonomy (NCBI): domain Bacteria; kingdom Bacillati; phylum Bacillota; class Bacilli; order Caryophanales; family Paenibacillaceae; genus Brevibacillus; species Brevibacillus sp. NRRL NRS-603. The sequence continues at coordinate 788,167 of NZ_PXZN01000012.1, forward strand.
CTTTTCATAATGAGGATATTTAATTTTATGCGGATTCAACCACTCTCCGAAATAAACCATGCCCGCCACGATTTCCTCTTTCGGGAGCTGTTGTGTCCATTGAAAAAAGCCATGCAGATTCTCTTCCTCATGCAATTCCATATTTCGAGAGAATGCCCGGATGCTGTTTGTTTCTTCATCGTATCGAAAGCTTGCATTCGCCCCGTCAAGCTTTTCTTGAATGATAATGTGATCTCCTTCCTTGAATACGCCTTCTGTCGTTTGATGTCCGAGACGTACGACGTCCGTATATTTCTTTTGTTCCATCTTAATCCTCCGCATGTTCGGTGAAGTCCTTTATTTTGGAAGATTATATCATATTATGGAATTCCGAATGGGAAACCTTACAGAACACAGAACGACCATCACTCTTCGCTCTCGGAGTAATGGTCGTTAATCTAACTCACTTTCATTAGCCTCATTGCTTGCACCCGGACCAATTTCTGAAGATTTATTTACTGGAAATTGTAGGAGTTAACTTCTTTTCTTTCTCCCATTTGTCCATTAATTTGGAGAATAATATTTGCTTCATTATTTACCAAACTAATCGGTATATTATCATTCCTACACACGCTAAGAGTAGTCAATCGAAACTACCAAGTGTAATTACTCAGTCCAGCACTTGCATTTTGGTCTTTAGAGACACTTAGCTCGATGTAATAGAGCGTACCTGATTCTAACCAAACATCTTTTGTTGCGCTTCTAATACCATTATAAGAATCCTCGTAATTTATACTAACCGAAGCGACTTCTTGATCAAATCCCCAGCTAACCACTTTCATGACACGGGCAGAAGCGGAAGTTACATTGTTTTCTATAGTAAGATTGATACGTCCATATTGCCCAGCACCGTTAATATTACTACTTTTGGCTGACTGCCCTTTTTTCGCATCTGCATAAGTTTGTTGAGAAGTTATATTAGCAACCTCCACTTGAGAATCAGCAGCATTTGCCTTGGAAATGTTAACCGAGAACAGTCCAACAATTCCAGTAAGTGCGAGTGTACTTGCTAATACAACCTTGCAGATTTTTGGCATAGTTACACCTCATTTTGAATTTTTTTCAAATATTACATAAGCTAGTTTACGCTATTAAATTTTAATTGTCAAAATATGGATAAAATATATTTAACCGGTCGATCAAATTGCATTTTATTAGGTTTATTGTATAATATTTACAGTTCTACAATATTTCCAAAAATTTAAGAGGGGGATTTAATTATGAACAAATTGTTTAACAAAGGTTCAATTTTCAGCCTTATGCTCATGTTCGTTCTTGTAATAGCACCAGTAGCATCAGCTGCAGAGAAAACGGTGAATTGGAATTTCTACTTCTTTGGCTCGAACCTTACATCGACTGAACAAATTTATCTGGATACTGATCGATCTGTTGAATACGGATGGACTAACAAAGATGGAGGTGACGTTAGAGTTGCTATTATAACTATAGGAGATGGCAAAGAAGTAGCGTATATGACCGCCAATGCTTATGGTGGAGGTACAATTGTTGATTTGCCTAAAGGTCATTATCTTTTACAAGTAAGTGGAAGTGCTTGGACTACATCTACTGGTACCGCATATATTAAATACTGATATTACTCTTGGGAAATTAAACAGGATAGCCGCTCAAATAGAGCGGCTTTTATTTTGCTTTTGAAATTTGCGAAGTAATTGCCGCATCAATAACTATTGTCCCCTATTTCAATATACTGAATAACTAGCACAGGTCTCCTTCCATCCCTGTTCACTGCCTACAGCTGTAGAAAGGTCAGCTAAGTAGATCTCCCCTCGTGATAACCTTGACATTCACCAACAATCAAGTAATGACTTGTCCACTTCCATCTCTTGCGTAAAAATTGGCAGGTTTTCCGATGTTCCTGAGTATACTTTCTGTATGATGGTCAAGGCAGGTGAAGCATGTGAAGCAAGCAGGACCCATTCCTCAAACTGAGGTGCTCGAATCTTCAAGTAGTAATAATCGAATTCAAGTTGTATTCAATCGGCCAGTAAGTGTTAAGCAGCTAAATACTTTACCTGAAATAGTTCGTACCACGTCGAGTTCCAATTTAACAACTGTTTTTGAAGAATTAGAAAGCCTGATTGGTTTACATGAAGCCAAGAAAACGATTTATGAAATTTATGCGCTCATCAAAATGAATAAAGCAAGGGAACGGCACGGGCTTAAAATTGAGAAGCAGGTTTTCCATATGGTTTTTAAAGGAAATCCCGGTACCGGGAAAACAACAATCGCACGCCTTTTCGGAAAGATTTTTAAGGAAATGGGTGTTTTAACGAAGGGCCATCTAACTGAAGTTGAACGTGCAGACCTCGTTGGTGAATTTATTGGGCACACGGCACAAAAAACCCGTGATCTTGTTAAGAAAGCCATGGGAGGAATACTGTTTATCGATGAGGCCTACTCATTAGCTCGTGGAGGTGAAAAAGATTTTGGAAAAGAGGCTGTAGATTGCCTTACAAAATGCCTTGAGGATTTTGGCAATGATTTCGTCTGTATAATTGCCGGGTACAATGATGAAATGGATACATTCCTTGAGTTAAATCCGGGACTGCCTTCTCGTTTTCCTGTCCACATCAACTTTGCTGATTATGAGGTAGATGAGTTGATGGAAATTGCAAATGTAATGGCAAAGAACAAGGAGTATAAAATATCTCCAGAAGCTAGTGAAAAGCTGAGAAGAAGACTGCTAACAGTAACGAATGATCCGTTTCATGTAAATTTCAGTAATGCAAGATATGTACGAAATAATATTGAAAAGGCAATACGTGTGCAAGCCGTTAGATTGCTCAAAATTCCTGACCCAACCCGTGATGATTTAATGAATTTGAAGTCTGAGGATTTTTCCATTTAGACACAATAAAATCCCTCATATCGAGGGATTCTGTATATTATTACCGAGGTAAACCTGCCCTATTTTTTCAATCTTAGCCTGTCCAAAGTGAAGCAGAGCACCACGATTCCAAGCAGTGATCCCGACAGAAACGGGACGACTTGCTGCAAAGGATGGACGAGGGGTGATATTCCTTTAACGAGGAATGCGTGTAAAAAGACCGTCACGATACCAAACAACCCCACTCCGAACCAAAACAACCATTTTTCCAAGACAGGTACTTGTCTCATGACGATCTGTCTGTTTTTTTGCGCACTTCGTGCAATGACATACAATATGGCTAAGCCGCCGAAAAGGGTACTGCCGTGCTGCAACAGCTTGTAAACGGGTACTTGATAATGACCGATCGAAATGGATTGTTGCAGGAACAAGAAGCGGTCAACCATACGACCACCGTCATGAGTGAAGGCGTCCCATGCGATATGACTCAAACTACCTATTAACGCAGAATACACAAAAACAATGGCCGCACGCAACGCAGATATTTTACTACCATTGTTTTTGTAGTTCAGACCTCGTCCTACCCACTCTGGCAAACGCGCAAGCATCGGCTTCTTGACCACGTACTGGTACAAAAACGCTAATAGGATCGCGATGGGCAAATCAACCAGCAACAATCCGAGCATCGTGTGACTATACAAACTGTATGGCTGCATCCGGAAGAAATACTCAAAATCTGGTGCCATACTGCCAAAAACGAGGGCAGAGAACGAAAACCACTTGCATTTGCGTAACGGCAGTACAATAGCCGGGTGAGAAAAAGTGAAAGGCATTTGCTTACTCCCTTTTCTTGATTAGAGCGGCAATAGATTGGCAACTACCTGCTTACCGCTTACTTGAATTCCTTTATCCTGTTTTCCGCAATGAGTCAGATCTTTGATGAGCTGCTGAATTAATCGCTTAGCTTCCTGACTTTCCTTTTTCTCCAGTTTTACGGTCAACTGCACGGCATCCCCAGATGAAAGAATTCGTTCTGCCTGTCTTTTTTTCGTATCGTAATCATGGTCTTCAATGAATGCACTTAGACGAATTTCTTTTACTTTAACGCCTTTTTCTGCTTTTCGGTTTTTGGCGTTTTCCTTGATAACCTGTTCCTTATAATTCGTCCGATTCACTAACTGACAAGGTGGCGGACTCGATTCCAAAGACAGACACACTAAATCCACTCCCTGTTCTTTTGCCATTTGTAACGCTTCTTTTGTGGGGATGATTCCGAGATCTTCCCCATTTACTCCTGTTAATTCCACGACAGCCGCTTTTATTTTTTCATTCAGGATCATCTTGATCTCACCTAACCTGTTCTTTCGATTTTCAAGGACATAATTACTTCTCCAAAGGATGCAGCGTATCCTCCCAAAGCTCGTAACTGCAAATCATTTTCATGACGAACACTAATCGTTTTTGTATAATAGGACAAGGTGTTAAGCTTACGGGCGTCTTTAACAAAATATTCATTAGCAGACTAATTAATTGGGGGTACTTTGGTGGAGTTCAGTTATGCAACCGCATTAACACATTCTGCATCTCATGTGATGAAAATGCATCGGCAAAATGTAGAATTTCTGATTCAAAAATACGACGTCTATCCTGGTCAGCCCATTCTCTTGATGCGCTTGACAGAAAAAGATGGAATGATTCAAAGAGAATTGGCCCGAAAAATCGGGGTAAAGCCCGCTACGCTTACCGTCATGATTAATCGGATGGCAAAATCGGGACTTGTTGAGCGCAGAGCAGATGAACGGGACCAACGTATCTCTCGCGTTTATCTTACCGACAAAGGTCGGATGGCTACCAAGCACGTCAAAGAAGTATTACGCGTCATTGAAGAAAACTGCTTCATCGGATTCTCAGAAGAAGAAAAAGATGTTTTGCGGGGCTTACTCGATCGCATGCACAGCAACCTCCAAGCTTTTTACTCGCAAAATACGCAGTCCACTTCTGCATTGTAAAAAGCTTCTTTTCTGGAAAAATAATGAGAAAGGTTTGACAACTTGCCGTGAATAAACTAGCAAAAGAACTTGATTCCACATCCCTTACCGGTAATAAATCACGCCGATTGTGGATGGCTGCGATTCTAGGGTCACTTTCTGCCTTTGGCCCGCTATCCTTAGATATGTATTTACCTGCCCTTCCAATGCTTGCCGATGATTTGCAAACGAGCACCTCCATGACTCAACTCAGTTTGACAGCATGCATGCTCGGCCTGTCCCTTGGTCAATTGTTCGCGGGGCCGATCAGCGACGTACGCGGTCGAAGAATTCCGTTGATTATCGGACTCATTTTGTATGCGGTCTCTTCCTTTTTGTGTGCGGTAGCACCCTCTATTTATACGTTCGTCTTGCTTCGCTTCGTACAAGGTCTTGCTGGTTCGGCTGGTATCGTTATTGCCCGCGCTACGGTTCGCGATTTGTACGCGGGGACAGAGTTGACGAAGTTTTTCGCCCTCTTGATGCTCATTAACGGGATCGCTCCGATTGCGGCACCTATCGTAGGGGGACAAATTCTGGAATTCACTACCTGGCACGGCGTGTTTGTCGTACTGGGGCTGATTGGCGCTATCATGTTCCTCGTCGTGGTGCTTGCTCTTCCAGAAACCTTGCCACAAGAGCGCCGCTCTAAGGCGGGAATCGGCAATACTCTGGCGACCTTTGGTACTTTGCTGAAGGATCGCGTTTTCATGGGTTACGCCATGGCGCAGGGACTGGTGACTGCTGCTATGTTTGCCTACATCGCCGGTTCACCCTTTGTGTTTCAAAAAATATTTGAAGTGTCTCCACAAACCTTTAGTCTGATTTTCGCGATTAATGGTGTGGGCATTATTATTGCGAGTCAAATCACAGGGAAGCTTGCCGGGAAAGTGAAAGAAACTTCCTTGTTCATTGCTGGGATTACTATTGCGGGAGTCGGTGGAATCCTTCTTCTGGCAATGATTCTCCTTCAAGCTGGCCTTATTGCTGTGCTCGTACCCCTTTTCTTTGTTGTATCTAGTGTAGGGATTGTCGGCGCAACAGGCTTTTCCCTCGCCATGCAAAATCAGAGCAAGGCGGCAGGAAGCGCATCTGCTCTACAGGGGCTACTTTCCTTTATTAGCGGTGGAATAGTCGCCCCACTTGTGGGAATCAGCGGCGAACATACCGCAGTACCAATGGGAATCATCATTGCGCTATCTACAATCGGCGCCATTGTCTGCTACGTAGTCATGGTTCGTCAGAGTTCTTCAGCGTCCTGATCAATTCTCCACTTGCAAACATACGTTCTATGTATTACAATCACTCTATGGGTAATAATAGTAAGTGGGCTTGACTAGTTGGTCATATGAAAACCAAGGGAGATGTTGACTGATGGCATTGCGTTTGATTCCTTACATCGTTTTGAATGGTACTGCAAGTGAAGCAATTAGCTTTTACGAGCAAGCTTTAGGTGCTGAAGTACTGTATAAGCAAACCTTCGGTGAAATGCCTGAAAATCCGGAGTTCCCATTACCTGAAGAAGCCAAGAATCGCATCGGACATGCTACTATTCGCGTAGGCGAAACGGAACTGATGTTTTCCGATACCTTTCCAGGACAACCGCATCAGCTTGGTGATCAAGTGACCATCTGCATCTCGACCGATGATAAAGAACAAGCTCATAAGATTTTTGATGCCCTGCAAGAAGGCGGTCAAGTGCTTATGCCTCTGCAAGAAACGTTCTTCAGCCCAGCATACGGCAATGTGAAGGACAAGTTTGGCATCACGTTCCAAATTTACACAGATAACCATTGCATGGAGTAATATCAAAGCCCTGTTCGCTTCAACGGCGACAGGGCTTTTTATTGATACTTTGTACGTTGATGGTATTTCCAACCCCGGGCGAGATCATAAAAAAAAGAACCAGGATCACATGTGATCCTGGCTGTTGGTGTTGCTTCGCTTACTGTTGGTTGTTCTCCTGAGACATGAGCGATACAGGGCGTTGCGGAGTGAAAGTGGAGATCGCATGCTTGTATACTAATTGTTGCTTGCCTTCGCTATCAATCACAATCGTGAAATTATCGAATGCTTTAATATACCCGCGCAATTGAAATCCGTTCACAAGGTAAATGGTAACCGCGATGTTTTCTTTCCGCAAATGATTCAAGAACGTATCTTGAATGTTGATCGTCTGTTTCATGTACACTACCCCCTAAAAGGACTTGTATGTTATATATTCGGCAATTGTTGAAACTTTCCTGCCAATATTCGCTTGATAGTTTCCACGTTATTCCTCTGTTCGGCTGGATCAGTCATGTCAAACCATTGAATTTCTTCCATACGACGGAACCAGGAAAGCTGGCGTTTGGCAAAATGCCGTGTTCGTTGCTGTATGTCGTTCACCGCTTTTTCTAGCGTGATCTCTCCATACAGGTAAGGGATGAGCTCTTTGTACCCCAAGCCCTGCATAGAGACCAGTGACGCGTCGTAGCCAGCATCCAAGAGCCCCCTCACTTCCTCAACCAGCCCCGCTTCGATCATGAGTTCGACCCGGTGGTTGATTCGTTCATACAGCTTTGCGCGGTCCATCGTGAGACCAATCATCACCAAATCATAGGGTGAATGCTGCGCCCGCAGCTGAAAGTCGGACATTTTGTACCCGCTGCTTTCATAAATCTCCAGTGCGCGAATCACCCGCTTTACATCATTGGGATGTAGGCGTTCGGCTGTAATCGGATCGACATCGGCCAATCGGGCGTGCAGTGCTTCCACGCCTTCGCTGTCAGCCAATCTTTGCAGTCGATCACGCAGCTCAGGGTCTTGAGATGTGGTGGAAAACTGAAATCGATGAGTAACTGATTCTATGTACAGACCTGTTCCGCCGACGATAAACGGAAGTTTGCCACGTCGGTTGATGTCTGTAATCAACCCTGCGGCACTTTCCTGAAACATCGCGACAGAGTATTCCTCGTCTGGATTTTTAATATCAATGAGGTGATGCGGTATGCTCGCAAGCTCCTCAGGTTCTGCTTTTGCGGTGCCGATATTCATTCCACGGTATACTTGCATGGAATCACCGGAAATAATCTCACCATCGAACTGTTCGGCCAGCTCCAGGCTAAGCTGGGTTTTGCCGACCGCTGTTGGGCCAATAATCACGACTAGCCTTTCTCTCTGTTGCAAGGTCACTCCCCTCCACCTATCTCTTTGTAGCTGTACACGACCTGCTGGCCGCGGGAGCGAAACGGCGTAAAACCAAAGCGCTCGTACATCCTACCTTCTTTTCCTTCTTTCATTACCACACGTTTTCTCGCAACTCGCTGCGCTTCCAAAACAGCCTCCTCGGAAAGAGCATCTGGATTGGCGAGCTCACGAACTCCGGCGATCCCCGACGAGCTTTGTACCGTTACTTCGAACATGGGATCGAAATAAACGACGTCGAAGGAACGGGCAGGCAGTCCTCTCAGTACTTCTAGATGGTTGCCACATCGCACCTCAATACGACGCATGGCTTGCTCCAATTCTATCGCATCGGAAGACCAGTGCCGCAACCCATCCTCTACTAAGATGGCTAGCAATCGCTCAGATTCGATGCCAACGACTTTCCCCTTTGCGCCAGTCGCATGAGAAAATACAATCGCATCAGCACCCAGACCCAAGGTGGCGTCCAGCACTTCATCTCCTGGTTGAATTTGGCAAGCAGCAAGCATAGTATCAGTATCGCCGCGCATGAGCCGCTTTATACGAAAAGCAGATGTGTTCGGATGAAAAAAGAATGGTTTTTTCCCCGGCACTTCCAGACGTGCTCCGAGAGCGGAAACCACCAATACTTCTTGTACCCCATATCGCTTGCGCATTTGACCCAATGAAAAATCGCGTCGATTCACAACTTGTAGCCCCAATGTACTAGCCAATTCAGCTGCGTGACGCAAGGTTTCTTCACCAGGCTCAAGTCCTGTTGTAACAATCACGCCTTTGTTCCCTTCCTTACGTCTTCGCCCTTTTTTGATAAGAACTGCTGTTCTAGAAAAACGACTCGACGGTTTTTACATAAACGGTAACGATCATATTATTGTAAGCAGGATTAATTTTCCGGTCAAATAGAATCTGAACCAAACTGTTTTCCTCTTCGCTATGACAATCATACCATTTTTTATGAAAGCGCGTCGGACTGTAGTATGATTTTCCAGTCCATCCATATGAACAAGACCCGCGAAGCTCCGTGGGTCTTGTTTGTTGCGAATATCACTCCTCTATGCTAAGGTTCGCCTGTTTGATCCAGTCCAGCCTGCGGTTATTTAACAGACCGAGATTGTAATAAATAATCGATTGAGCGCCTGCGTTCACTGCTGTTTTCACCCTCGCTGCCAACTCGGCTGCAGACTGGATTTGGCTATGATGCAGGGAAAAAGCTGCCCCCAGTGCAGCTTCTGGCGTTACAAGCTTGATCGCATGGAACGTATACGCCACCTCATTGACACTGTCCCCATAAGCGAGCGGGACGACACGATCGAGAGTAGCCGCTGCTTTTCGCAACGAAACCCCTTCCCAATATGACTGGTTCACGAAAAACGGTGTCGAGGACGGAAAGCCATCCAGCGCAGTCCCCATACTCTGCGCAATTTCCTTCAGGCTCCTCCATAGCCCATCTACTACTTCCAGACGGGATTGCTGATAGTGATACAATTCCGGATATTCCAACAGCAAAAAGGCTACTTCTCTCGCTTCTGCTGATACTTGCGTGAGAGAATCGGCATCCACCATCTGACTGACTAGCCTCGATACAAGCTGTCGGACTGCTCCTACATCGATTCGACTCGATTCGGCACGCTCCGTACATGCCCCGCAAAAACAGAGCGAGAGTAACCATTGCAGTGATTCTCCCAACGGCAGAAGACTTACTTCATGATGCTCGCCATGCTTCATCGGCAAAAAGGCAGTCCCTTCTATCAAAATCCGCTCCGGCTTGACCTGCTCCAGCGTATCGGTAAAAAGCGCCTTTGCGTAATGCTGAACCTCAGGCTGCGATGGACATAATGCGTATGTGTATGTATCCCCCCAAATGTTTTGCACACAAAGATCTGGATGAACCAAACCAAGCGTAGAATTGTGAAGGCCAACCCACCAAGTATGAAATCCCATTCCTGCCTGCTCACACGCTTCTTTCATTTTGGCAAGAATGCCTGCTTGTGCGATTTGCTCGTGCACGGTCGGGCGCAAACGGTTGTACTTCGACCATTCAGGCGTAAACGATACTCCTGAAAACGGCAGCCTGCGAAACGTTTTGCTTTGCGGGTGAAAAAATCTCCCCTGATGGTAGCTGCTGTTGACCACCGCTGTATTGCATCTGGCTTCTTGCAAGGTTTGCATTACTGCTTCGATACCACTCTCGGCTATATCCCACGGATAAATAAACATCCCAGTTTGTCGTGATGAACTCATTTCGTTTCACCTCGTTTTTGCAAGTAATCATAAGTCAGTGTTTGCCTAAAATCAATCTAGATTTTGAAATTTTCAGAATAACTTAACCAATGAAACACCCCCAAGGAATTGTCCCAGGCAGGGGTGCCTGTCAGGGATACGTGTTTCTTCAACGTGTTATATTTAGCGTATCAGTATATATTTCATAAACATTTCACTTTTATTTAACATTTTATTTTTATTTAGCATTTTATTTTTGTTAGAATCTGAAAGAGTTTTACATAACATATAAAGAAAATAGGGGTTGGTATCATGATTGCATTGGATAATGAATGGAATTCACTTAGGGTGTTCTACGGCCTAACAAAAGAAGACTTAGACCTCTTGTATTCACACAAAGAATTCTTCAGCACTCACTCAAAAGAAATCGTAGATTGTTTTTATGAAGAATTGGAAAAACATCCTAATTTGGATCAATTGATTCGTACAAATGTAACAATGGACCAATTAAAGAACATGCAGATTAGGTATATCGAAACACTTTCTTCTCATGTTATTGATGAAGAATATGTAAACAGCCGAAAACGAATCGGAACAACCCATGCGAGAATTGGATTGTCAGCATCTTGGTTTTTGGGTGGATACTCACTATATTTACGTCTTTTTTCAGAAAGAATTCAATCGCTAGAAAACGCAACTGCATTTTATCAGGCTCTTATCAAAAGAGTTTTTTTTGATTCCGCAATTATTCTTGAACAGTATATCGGTGACACGATGCGTGAAAATGTAAGCTACCGCCACAATATGGAGCAAATGGCAGCCGAATTGACAGCTACAACCCAGGAAGCGCTAAGAATCTCTTCCGTCTTCACCGACTCCGCAACCAAACTATACGAATACAATGGTGAAATCGCTCATTCCATGAATGTGTTAAAGGAGCAGAATGAGGAGATTGAGAAACTCAGCGGCTTCGTAGCAGATGTTTCTACACAAACAAATCTTCTAGGCCTTAATGCTGCGATTGAAGCTGCTAGAGCTGGAGAGCACGGACGTGGCTTTACCGTTGTTGCTAATGAAGTTCGTAAATTAGCCGATAAATCAAATGCCTCATCTAAAGACATTTATCAATCTCTACAGAACATTAACAATCAATTAATTAAAATTGATCAACAGGTTTCATTATCAACTGTTTCCGCTGAGCAATTAGATACTACTTCCGAGCAATTATTTTCTATCATCCATAAACTAGATGGAATTTCTCGTCGTCTTCAGAATAAACACTAACTACTTCTGAACGGCCAAAGGAGCTTATTTCTTTGGCCGTGTTCTATTATGTAGCTTCTTCAAGCAAACACTCCACACAAAAATACCCTCCCCGGATTTTTCCGCAGGAGGGCATCGTTTACATCACACGCTTAAACATTTTTTCTAAGTCATAACCAGTAAAATGAATGACAATCGGCCTGCCGTGCGGGCACGTATACGGACTGCTTGTCTTTCGTAGCTGGTTCAGCAAGCTCTCCATCTCTGCATGCGTCAGAAAGCGATTCGCTTTAATCGATGCTTTGCAGGACATCATGATGGCAGCCTTTTCGCGCATCAGCACGACATTGGCTTGGGTGTTTTCTCCCGTTTCCAGTACGAACTGAATGAGCTCCTCAATGACCTCCAGTTCAGCCCCTTCTGGGAACCAATGTGGATGAGCGCGAACGATAAAGGTCCGCCCACCGAACGACTCGATCTCCAAACCAAACGATTGCAGAAGCGACAGTCGCTTCTCCAGTTTGCTTGCCTCTGCAGCTGTATATTCCACTGTATGTGGAAACAGCATGATTTGGCTGGAAATGTCCTCTTCTGCAAGCTTGTCCATGAAATACTCGTAAAAAATTCGCTCCTGCGCGGCATGTTGATCAATTAAATACATGCCTTCGTCATTTTGCGCGACGATGTAGGTACCATGAACTTGACCAACTGGGTACATAACGGGAACAGGCGAATCCGTTTCATTTTCATTGGTTGCTTCTGGAAGTGGCGGTGATTGTTCGGTACCTGCTGCGGCTGAATTGTTCTCCCTGCTCATTTCATTTAATGGATGCTCAGGAGATGGTGCCTGGGCAATGTCCCATTGTACCGGAATCTTAGTCTCGTAAGATTGGAAAGCTTCGCTCGTGCCCGGTTGATCCAACAAAGTCGCCTGCACGATTTCTTGCGGGATAGCCTCTACTTTTGCAGCCTCCAGCTTTTCATCATAGTTGGCTGCTGACTCCTTCACCGTGCTGTTCTCAATGGATGGTGCGACAGGCGTCACTATATCCACTTGCTTACTTGGCACCTCCTGCTTGGCCATCCATTCCTGAAGTCGGGGACTCGCAGCTAATAACGGCGATTGCGGAGTGCCAGGCTTGGTGATTTGCAGGTCAAACTGCGGTTGAACGACCTGCGTGACGACCTTAGCTTTTGGTTGCGTAGCCATGGGCCTGACAATTCCCAAGCCTTGTCTCAATGTCTCTTTTACCGATTGTTCTATTGCACTGCACAATTCATCTTCTTTACTGAATCTCGCCTCTAATTTGGCAGGATGTACGTTCACGTCGACCAGTGACGGATCCATCTCGATCTGCAAAGCCACAATCGGATAACGGCCGATAGGTAACAATGTATGATAGCCGCGCATAATCGCATTGTTGATCGAATAGCTGCGCACGTAGCGACCGTTTACCAGTGTCGAAAGGTAAGAGCGATTCGCCCTTGTCACTTCCGTCTTCGAAAGAAAACCAGACCACTTATAGTCGAGGGTCTCCCCTGCAATTGGAAGCAACAGCTTCGCGACCTGCACACCGTAGATAGCCGCCATGACGTGCAGCAGCTTTCCGTCTCCAGATGTTTGCAAGAGTGTCTTGCCGTTATGAGTCAGCAGGAAGGAGATCGATGGATGCGTGAGTGCAAGCCGATTCACATAATCAGAAATATGTCCAACTTCCGTGGCGATCGACTTCATGTATTTCAAGCGAGCAGGTGTGTTAAAAAACAAGCTGCGCACACATACTTCCGTCCCTTTTACAGCGGCTTTATCGGAAATCGTTCCGAGCTGCCCACCTTCAATGAAAAGATGAGTACCTACCTCGCTGCTGGACGTACTGCTCGTCAGCTCCATACGCGAGACTGCCGCAATACTCGGCAGTGCCTCTCCACGAAAGCCCAGCGTACGAATGCGGAACAAATCACGAGCGTTGCTGATTTTACTCGTGGCATGGCGCTCAAAAGCCAGCTGACAATCTTCCCGATCCATCCCTTTCCCATTGTCAACGATCCGAATCATCTCCAGACCGCCTTCCTCAACGTGGATCTCGATTGTCGTTGCACTGGCATCAATTGCATTTTCAACCAGCTCTTTCACAACCGAAGCCGGTCTTTCCACTACTTCCCCTGCAGCAATCATATTGGCGAGATGCTCATCTAAAACTTGAATGGTTCCCATGAGTGCCTCCCCCCGGACGAACTCTACCGTTTTTTCAATTGCTGTTTCCATGCATATAGTTTCATCATGGCGTCCATTGGCGTCGTTGAATTCAAATCCAGCTCGCGCAGTTCAGCCATAATCGCTTCTTCCTCCGCCGACGCAAACTGCATTGGTTCTTCGCGCACCGCAGCAACTGGTGCCGTCCAAAGCGATTCGAGCGACATTTGCACATCACTCGCTGCATTTCCATTCCCAGCACTTCCATTTGCCTCAAGCCCGGTTAAGATACTCCGCGCCCGCTCAATGACCCACGTCGGCATTTCCGCAAGCTCCGCCACATGAATTCCATAACTTTTATCTGCTCGTCCCTCTTCAATTTTGTGAAGGAACAAGAGCTTACCTTCCCGTTCTTCGCATCGAGCATTGACATTCACGACACCACTCAACGCCTCTGCTAACCCGGTCAACTCGTGGTAGTGCGTGGAGAACAGTGTTTTGGCACCGATTTTATGGCAAATGTACTCAATGACTGCTTGTGCAAGCGCCATTCCATCGTACGTCGAAGTCCCGCGGCCAATCTCATCGAGCAAAATCAAGCTCTTCGCTGTCGCTTTTTGCAAGGCGTGTCTGGTCTCCAGCATTTCCACCATAAACGTACTGTGCCCGCCTACCAAGTCGTCGGCTGCCCCGATTCGGGTAAAAATCTGATCGACAATCGACAGCTTGGCCTGTTTAGCCGGAACGAAGCAACCGATCTGTGCCATCACCGTGATCAAAGCAATCTGTCTCATGTACGTACTCTTACCTGCCATATTCGGACCCGTAATGAGCAAAACTTGACGATTGGTCTGATCCATCTCCACGTCATTTGCCACGTATTTTTCGCGCTCCAGAACAGCTTCTACTACTGGATGACGCCCTTCTGTAATGACGTATTCGCCGCTCTCCGCAAGCTCAGGGCGTACAAATCCCCGCTCGTCACTTACCGTAGCAAATGCCTGGAGAACGTCCACAGATGCAATGCGCTCCGCGAGGTTCTGCAGTCTTGGTATATGCTTCGCGACTTCACTTCTTACAGCCACGAACAGTTGGTATTCCAGCTCAATCATCTTTTCTTCCGCTTCCAGAATGAGAGCTTCACGTTCCTTCAGCTCTGGCGTGATGTACCGCTCTGCATTGGCCAAAGTTTGCTTGCGCTCATACCGGCCAGCCGGAACGTTGGCAATGTTGGATTTCGATATTTCGATGTAATAGCCGAACACCTTATTGAAGCCAACTTTAAGGGAGCGAATCCCAGTCGCTTCCCGTTCTCCCTGCTCCAGTTGGGCAATCCACGTCTTCCCTTCACGACTTGCCGTGTGGAGCTTATCCAGGTACTCATCATATCCCGTCCGAATCATTCCGCCTTCACGAACCGATATCGGGGGATCATCCACGAGCGCATGAGCCAAATAGTTGACGATATCCGTACACTCATCCATCCCATGCGCCAGCTCCATCAATACTGGGGTATTCGTTTGGATCATATACTGCTTCAGCTCTGGAACAGCTTCCAAAGACATCCGCAGCTGAATGAGATCTCGTGCGTTTGCATTCCCGTAGGAAATACGGCCCGCCAGACGCTCCAAATCATAGACACGATCTAAGCAAGTCCGCAAATCGGAGCGAAGCAGCATGTCACCCTTCAAGGCTTCCACAGCGCTCAGACGTGCCTCCAATTGATCGCGACTCAGCAATGGACGCTCAATCCATCTGCGCAAAAGACGACCACCCATTGCGGTCTGCGTCCGATCCAACAGCCACAACAGAGAGCCTTTTTTCGTCTTATCGCGAATGGTCTCTGTCAATTCCAAATTGCGTCTGGAAAAGCCGTCCATTTGCAGATACTGCTTTGCATCGTACTGCTTTAATAGCCGCATATGGGCAAGACTGCGTTTTTGCGTCGTCCCTATGTAGAACAAGAGAGCATTGACCGCCGCTCGCATAGACATATCGAGACCTTTTGCCTGCTCTGCATACTGACTATCCACTGCAAATGCATCCAGTTGGTGCGCATCCACGACAGTAGATGGCAGTGCTGTCTTCGGCAAAACAGCGAGGCCAAAAAAGACGAGCTCCTTGGGACGATATTGCAAGGCTTCATCCAGAACAGCCTCTGCCTGTCCCACCAAAGAGGTAACGTACATTTCGCCTGTACTCATATCACACGCAGCAACACCTGTTCGCCCTTCTACTTGGGCCAACGCCGCCATGTAATTGTTCTCCTTATCCGTCAGCCATTTGCCTTCCATCATCGTTCCCGGAGTAATGACGCGTGTCACTTCCCGGCGAACGACCCCTTTGGCTTCTTTTGGATCTTCGACTTGCTCGCAAACGGCTACTTTATGACCTTTTTTCAGTAGCTCTGCGATATAGCCATCTGCCGCATGATGTGGAACCCCACACATTGGTATACGCTCAGAACCACCACCATCACGTCCCGTCAGTGTAATTTCCAGCTCACGGGACGCAAGAATGGCGTCATCAAAAAACAGTTCGTAAAAATCGCCTAAGCGAAAAAATAAGAAAGTATCCGGATAATCTTTTTTGATAGCCAGATACTGTTGAATCATCGGGGTATATTGAGCCATGATTTTCTTCTCCTAGCCTACTCATTCTCGTCGCTATTATATCATGATTGTACGGTAATGTTGACCCTGCATCCGATGGTAGATCTGCTTATAGTAGCTTCCATGTCTTGCGAAAGTCTTCGTCCGTTCTCCACGATTGGCTTTCGATTAAAAAAGAAAAGTATCGATCCAGATGAAGTCGTGACAGCACATAGCCTGGCAGCTCCTTTAATTCGTGCCAGACTTGGACTACGTACGGCAGGAGCTTTTCTTTTTCGCCCTGGTAGTACGCTTTGATGAGCGGGAGCTTTAAATGAGGCGTTGCTTGCAGCTTCTCGTGATTAGTTGCAACCAAATGGGCCAAATGAAGAATACCTCGAGCGAGAAGGGGATCAACGAGCCAACTAGGGAGTGTACGATATTCGAATCCATATTCCTTCTCCCTTACATCCCCCAAAAATCCATAGCGCTCTCTGCGGCTCATACAGCCTGCATCCTCAATCAGTACAAGGGGAAGAGCTAAGTACGCATCCAGCTTTCGCCGAAGAGAAAAAGTAGGGGTAAGCCCACCAAAATGAATATGCCCGCCGATTGGATAACCTTGAAACGGCATTCCGCCAGCGAGCCATTCGATAGACGTATTCCCTATTTTTTTGTATGCGAGTGCCAGATTATCGTAAATATGCATAAATAGTTGATCAGGGTCCTCCGATGGCGCAGGTCTCAACTCTGCAACCGGATGCTGATGGAGACCTAATTCTTCCCGGTAGCGTGTCGTATCACATCCAACCGTCCCATTGATGCTCAAAAAGTCAGAAGCAAGTGCCATTTCTCCCGTGGGCTTGCGCAAAGAAAATTCGGGATCAGCTCCCATGCTTTGCAGCTTTTGCGGCTGTTTGCGCATCCGATCTTCCCACCAATCTCGAGCCCGCTGCAAATATTCATCAGCATGATTGGCTGGCCAATTTGGTTCCACCTCGACGACCTTAAGTCGATGGGGAGAAGCAGCCATGATTGTCACTTGACCCGCATCGGCTCCGACGGCATACAAACTGCGAGCTGCCAGCCCTTGCACCACCTGAACTTCCGTTTCGACAGAAGGCAAGGAGACGGAATGCCACTCGGGTTCCTGTAGGCGGTGCAACAGCCATTGTGATTGCTCCTCGCTTCTGACGATATCCAGTACATAGTCTTGGTAAAGGCAGATCCTATAGGTTCGCCAGCCCGGTCGCGCTGCTTTTCCTGTTGTTACAGGTATTCTCCCCTGCCGGAGCAACCAGCGACCGATTTCAGGACGATGCAAATACGCTACCACTTCTTTAGCGTTGGCCGTCATCAGTTGTGTTGCTGGCGCTTCCTGCTTGTTAGCTCGCTGACTCGCCTTTATGCGTAGAATCATGCCTTCCACACTCCCCCGCTATTCTCTCGTTATCTTATGAATACGCCCAGAAAAAAGTGAGAATGGTACGTACATATCCGAAAAAAAAGAAAAAAGAGGAGATAATTTCTCCTCTTTAGTCGAGCTCGTCGAGTAGCGTAGCGGAATCAAAGTCATCAAACTCGTCACTGTTATCTTCAAAGTCGTCAACCAGATGGAATTCTTTGTCATCACAACTATTGCAGACAACAACGCACACCTTTGTTTCTCCAATGACTTCTACTGCATATTCGCTTTCAACTCTGACCGTGATTGTGCCACCACCACTTAACTCCGCTTTTATGCACTTCGGTTGCTCCACGGCGCGTGCAACGATTTCCAGATCGCCTCTGCAGTTTTTGTCGAAGAACGTAAGCGGTACGAGTACGGAGAACTGAACAGTTTCCCGCTTGACTTCGGTTTGCGTGTTATTAGCAAACGAAAACCACAGGTTGACGTCATACGTACCAGATACTTCAACGGCATCTCCGACTTTCTCTGCTTGGAAGTTCGTGTTTATAATCCAGCATCCGAGGATCGTCGAAGGAGTTTGCGACGGTATGATGGTGTGGGTGGTAGTAGAAAATTTATGGCCTTTGCCGCAGACTGCTTTCGCGATAAGTTCCCGGCACTGTAGATCTTTGTCTATACCCGACATTTCGTTACCTCCTCCATACAACGTTTCTGTACATTTGTATGCAGGGCATTCGACTAGCGTGCAAACAACCACCTTATATTTGGGAAAGTTGTTGGGTATTCATCAAAACAGCGCCGGGAAGGCTTTCTATCAAGAATTAGGAGCAGCAGCCGTCAGATTTTTTCTTTTCAGGCCCGCCCCCCGTCTCGCCGGTCAATGGGTTTCCGCCTGTATCCAAAATAATACGCTCCGAAACGGTGTTCGTGATTACGTTCGTAACCATTTGCAAAAGATCGTTCACATCAACCTGCGATTGCTTGAATTCCGTAACGATTGGAATCGAATCCAGTTCCTCATGCAATTGGTTGTACTCGCCTTCCACTTTTTTCACCAGTTCTGGCTTGTTTATGGATTCAAACATCACCATTTGCTTTTGTTTCTGCTTCAATGTATCAATCAAATCTTGCACACGTTCATTGTTCTTGATTTGCAGTTCGGCACGCTTGAAGAAATCAACTTCATTCGTACGCGCGATCATGGCTGCAAGCTCGCGAGCTTTATCAAGAATTTCTTTCTGTGTATATACGTTTGTTTGTTCCATAATGACCTACACCTCAACTTTGGATACGAGTTCGCCGTGGAGTGTCCACGTTTTCGCATCTGTAATTTTTATATGGACATACTGTCCGATCAAGGATTTGTCGCCTGTGAAATGGACCAGCTTGTTCGTACGCGTACGACCCGCAAGAACTTCCGAATTCGTCCTCGATTCGCCTTCCACCAGTACCTCGACAACCTGATCCTGCAGTTTTTTATTCTGCTCCAGTCCGATGCGAGCCAAAACTTCATTGAGTCGATACAAGCGCGCTTTTTTCACTTCCATCGGAACGTTGTCTTCCATGACTGCTGCCGGTGTACCTTCACGCGGGGAGTAGATGAAGGTATACGCAAAATCGTACTTAACCTCTTCCACCATCGAAATCGTATCTTCGAACTGCTCGTCGGTTTCGCCTGGGAAGCCAACAATAATATCGGTAGAAAGCGAGACATTCGGGATCGCGTCCTTGATTTTGCGAACGAGCTCCAGATAATGCTCACGCGTATATTTGCGCGCCATCCGCTTGAGTACTTCTGTCGAGCCGGATTGGACAGGCAAATGGATTTGCTCCACGAGGTTGCCCCCTTTTGCAAGCACTTCAATCAAGTGGTCGTCAAAATCGCGCGGATGACTTGTCGTAAAGCGTACACGCGGGATATCAATCTTGCGGATCTCGTCCATCAAGTCTCCAAAACCGTACTCGATGTCATCAAAATCTTTCCCATACGCATTGACGTTTTGTCCAAGAAGCATGATTTCTTTAAAGCCTTGGCGAGCGAGATCACGCACTTCCGCGATGACATCTTCCGGGCGTCGACTGCGCTCTTTTCCGCGGGTATACGGCACGATACAGTACGTGCAGAACTTGTCGCAGCCGTACATGATGTTAACCCAGCCCTTGGTGTTTCCTTCGCGGAGCTTCGGCATATTTTCGACGATATCGCCTTCTTTGGACCAAACCTCAATCACCATTTCTTTGCTGAACATCGCATCGCGCAACAGTTCTGGCAGTCGGTGAATATTGTGCGTTCCAAAAATCAGGTCGACCTGCTGGTAGCTTTTCAGGATTTTCTTGACGACTTTTTCTTCTTGGGACATACAGCCGCAAACACCGAGGATCAGATTTGGGTTATTATTCTTGAGCCGCTTCATGTGGCCGAGCTCTCCAAATACTTTATCCTCTGCATTTTCGCGGATCGCACAGGTGTTAAATAGGATGACATCCGCATCTTCTACAGAATCAGAGGAGGTATAACCCATTGCCTGCAAAATACCAGAAATCGTCTCCGAATCGTGCTCGTTCATTTGGCAGCCATACGTACGAACGTGATAACGCTTTCCTTTTCCGATGTTCTGCATATCTTCTGGGATATTAAAATCGTAATGGACTAAAATCTCTTCTTTACCGCGCTTTTTCGCATCTTTCAGAGAGGGGGCCTGGAAGTATTTCGCATAGTCTTCCGTTTTCTTTGGAGACTTAACGGATTTTAAGTCCACAGTCGCCTCTTTCGTTTCCTTCATCATCTATCACCTCAGCTAAAATCATCTATATAAGTAACCAATAAAGAATTATATCATTTTGGGTGATACAAAAGCCAATGCATAATAACCATTATGAGGCAAAATATGTACGAAACGGTGAGAAGCAAGCATGCCCTTACCATTGCTACATGCTCCTAAATTTTTTTGGAACTCCGTCTTTTTTCCTATTTTCACCATAATATTTTTTTCTCCTGCAACAATACAAGCCCACTAGCCGTCTGAATAGCAGTCAACAAAAACTACATTGCCATTTTGAGGAGGTTAACATGAAAAGAGCACTAGCCGTATTTTTGTCGGTGTTAATGTTCTTAACGGTTATCCCGGTCGTAGGTGCCGCTTCCACCCCTTCTTTCTCAGACGTTCCACGTAGCCATTGGGCATACAAGGAAATTACAGAGATGGCGGCAAAAGGGATCATCAAAGGGTACGACAATCGGACATTTAGACCGAACAATGAAGTTACCCGCGCCGAATTTGCAAAAATTATGATCGCAGCAGCAGATGTAGATATAAACAAAAGCTACGTCGACCAAACCTTTAAAGATGTACCGCGTCATCACTGGGCATTTCTGTATGTGGAATACGCCAAGCCTTACCTGACTGGTTACAAATCCGGCTCCACCTACACGTATAAGCCAGATCAAGCGGCAGTACGTGAAGACATTGCTGTCGCATTGGTACGCCTGTTGGGCTACGATCAAAAGTACAAAGCCGACTTGAATCAATTGAAAAAGTTCCGTGATTACGACGAAATTTCGTCAGCACTGCGTCCGTATATTGCGATTGCGATCCAAACCGATCTGATGAAAGGATACAATGGCAATTTCCGTCCACAAGATCCAATTACTCGTGCGGAAGCTGCTTCTCTGCTCTATCGCGCTATTTTGGATCGCGACGATGATGATGAGATCAAAATTGTTTTCCCTACCCCTGGTCAACCGAAGCCTCAGCCAGAACCAGAGCGTATCAATATCAGCGACTCCTTCTCTGATTCCAAATTGAAAAACTGGGATACAGACAAAGCGACAGGAAACTGGGAGGTCGCGAGCAAACAAGTGACAGCTGAATCCGATGACGATGATCTGGATCACTACTTCTTGCCACTGAATTGGAATGAATCTGACAAAGTTAAAAAATACGAATTGAGTGTAGATGTGAATGTCGTTGGCAGTGAAGGTTTAGGAGGCCTTTACTTCAACGGTAAAGACGGAAAAGCCAATGTTGTATTCGTCCAAAAAGATCGCGTTGTTTTAGGAAAAGTGAATGATGTCGAAGAAGACGATATTGACATCATTACTTCTAGCTCCTACAAGCTGAAATCCAGCAATCGCTTAAAAGTAGAAGTTAACGAGAACACTGTTTCCATTTACCTGAACGATCAATACTTGTTCGGTCAACAGTATGTGAAACAAGAAGGTAAAAAACTCGGTCTGTACTTGCAAGAAGATGCGACGAAAGGTGCTCCTCGCAAAACGACTTACCTGGATAATTTCTCCTTTAAAGAGACGAAATAAAGACCCATTTTCCACCCGACAAGCTACCTTGGCCTGTCGGGTATTTTTTCACTCTACTCTACATGCATGTTCTACCAAATGGAAAAAAGATAGTGAAAACGTAGAAATAAACGCATTTCAGATGTTATAATGGTAGCTATTCTTGTCCTGTGAAGGAGCCTTCCTATGTCATTTTCTGTAAATCAACCGTTTCGCTGGATGGACTCCGGTACCTACCAGGATAGTCCACTTGAACCTTTAATCCGTGATGAAGCGTTGGCTGCCAGTATGCAATCTGAATCAGCAACACCCGTCATTCATCTCTGGGTGTACGATCAGGCGTTGTATCTCGGCCGCAGAGACGCCAAGCTTCCTCATCTCCAGCAAGCCTTGCGCAAGTTCGGTCAAGATGGCTTTGGTTGTGTTCTTCGCTCGTCTGGTGGCGCTTGTGTTCCGCTTGATGCTGGCGTACTCAATATGGCTTGTTTATTGCCCGACACTTCGATTTCCATTGACTCTTTCTTCTCGTTTGTTGCCCAGCTTCTTGATGTGGGCCTGCGTGATTACGGAAAGCTGGAATTTGGAGAGGTTACAGGTTCCTACTGTGCAGGGGAATACGATTTTTCCATTCACGGTAAAAAAATCGGAGGTATGGCACAAAGACGCACGCGACACGGCTCTATTTTGCAATTATGCATTAACGTCGACGATCGGCCACGCGGAGAATGGATGGAGCGCTTTTACCGTCTCGCCGGTTTGGATGAAATGCAAAGTCATAAGCCAATTCCTTCCATCGATGCTTCTACCGTTGGCAGCATTGCGAGTTTGACTGGAAAATTGGCCACCATAGATGATGTAAAAGCACGTCTATTGGAGACAATCCGTTCTGAGTGGGCTGTATCACCTACCCCCTTTTATGTGCAAAATGAGTTAGTGACAGAGTCGAGGCAACATTTGTCGCAGCGATTACACTTATTTTCTTATACAGCAAAAGAACTGGCCGCACCTGACTGGCACTTACCCGAATAACGGGCATTTTATTTGCTTTTGATTCTCCAGGTGCTGCCGGTAAAATTCTGGAGGAATTATGAATAGCAATCGAAAGGGGACGTTTCAGGATCTGAATGCCCTTTTTGTTTTTGGGGCTCTTACTGTCTTGATGATTCACATCCTCAGTTTTTTTCTCGCCAATGAGAAGACGTATCCGTGGAATAGTGATTTGCAAGCCGTTCTAATTATCTTATTAAAATTCGGCCGCTCCTTGTTTATCTTTGCAACTGGAATGCTGTTGTTTTACTGGTATCAAAACCGTCAATTGGATTGGCGGGCTTTCTGGAAAAAGCGCTGGCGGGCTGTTATTTTGCCTTACATGATTTGGACGGCCATCTTCACCTATTTTAAACATCAAACCTTTGACCCGGCTGTGCTGGTAGGACCCTTTTTCGATAGTCTATTAACTGGTAGCTCTTTCTACCACCTGTACTACATTCCGCTTTACTTGCAATTGTGCTTATTCTTTTGCCTGATTAAACCGTGGTTGGAGCGGTACTTGAATTTCCGCTGGATCATCGTCCTATTCATAGGACAAGCTGGTCTGTACGTTCTCTACCACTATTTGTTCATTACGCCGTTATGGGCTATTGATTGGGATGCAAACCCATTCCTGTCTCTCATGAAACACACTTATGTTTACGGACAGCATTATGTTTTCATGTACGTATTTACTTTTGCACTCGGCGCGTATGCCGGGATGAATGTGGATAAATGGAGAACATGGGTGAAACGCCTTCAAATACCTTCTATTGTTGTGTTGGCAAGTGCAGCTGTTTGGATGGCTTACAGCTATCTTTCCGGGTACAAGAGCTATTACGAGAGCATGAATATTTTCGAGCCGCTTTATTTGGTCTACACACTCTGTGTAATCATCAGCTTTTACCCTGTTTCCATTTACCTCGGCAAACTGCCTAAACTCGGTCCGTGGCTTGCCCGGTTGGCCAAACAAAACATGGCAATCTATTTGGTTCATCCGTTGATCTTGTTCTTACTACAAAGCTACGTTATTCATCGACTAGGCTGGTCGACGCCTTCATTGGTTCTCGGCATGTTCGTCATTACACCGCCACTCTGTATTTTCCTTTACGAGTTGACGACAATGTCCTTTTGGTTCAATCGAAAAAAACGGGTGGAAGCCAAACCCATTTTCAAAAATCAAACGTATAAAGCATAAGCGAGGAGCTGGTTTCCTCTAAGCTCCTAATGTAAAAAACTTCAGGATCTCGGATACTAGAACTAGGGACGATTGTTCCACACCTCGATTACTTGCCTGGCGTAACTGCCAGGCTTTTTTCGTTTTAAACCCCTCTTCATTACTAAATTCGTGCTCGTAAAGAGTTCCAATTGTCTCATCCGCATGAACAAAAACAATATCATTAGTTACCCTTCTATAGATCACTCTATTATCACCTTGATATCTTTGCAAAATGTCTACTCTATTAATTGGTGATGTGCCAATTCTAAAAGTAAATCATAGTAATCATCATTCTCTTTATGCTCCTCGTCTTTGACTAGTATCACCTTCAACATGAACAGCATAATGGAATTGTTGGTTATCCGGCATTACTGCCCGTTAGTTTAAAAGCAACTGCCAGTCTACAACTTTATTATCCAGCCTAATACTTTATTAATCAGTTTAAAACTATATTATCTCTGTACACCAAGCCCCCGTTCGGGACTTTCACCCTCGAGATGAGGCCCGTGCTGGCGTACAACAAAAAAGCGAGATACGCATCTGCGTACCTCGCTTTTGTCAGTGTATTATACGAACATGGCGTGCTGCTTATAGAAAGATTGAAAAAAACGTGCTGAAAGCGGCCGCTTGTCATAAAGTTTCTCGCAGAACGCATAAATCACTTGCCTTGAGGCTTCGTCTTCGAGCATTGTCATATGTGTCGAGGCTTCTACGTCCATCACGTAGATCTGTGGGATCTGTCGTACCCATTCCTCCCAGTAAGGCAGATGGTCAAACGGAACGGCCCCTTCTTTAGCCGTTAAATAAGGTTCCCAAGGTCCCATGAACACCCCACTCTGATTTCGGAAGTAATAGCAGGTCACCTCATCAGGCCGAGGCAGAGGCAGAGGTTTATAGTCTTTCAACCAGTAGCGCTGCTGCATGGAAAGCTGATGCTCCAATTGCTTCTCCAGCAGTTGCTTAGGAATATCTAGTCCTCTATGCTCGGCTAGCTCGGTTAGACGTTCGAAGAATACATCGAATCCATTGTCGCAGTCAATCTCATCCCTGTGGATGAGAAGAATTTTCTCATCGATCGAGGCAAAGCCATGGATAGCAGCCAACGCCATGTTTACGGTTTGCAGGGCGATAGAATTCTGATCGAGGGTCGTCCTCTGGACCTCCGGGCTAAACATCGTATCCAGCATGACCAAAGACGATACGGTCTCACCCACTTCCTGCAGCTGACGCGTCATTTCGTAGGCCAACATACCCCCGAGCGAATATCCGCCAAGCTCATAAGGGCCCTCCGGCTGAATCGCTTGGATGAGTCGGACATAATGTGATGCAATAGCCACTATGCCCTCAGGTGCTTTGTCGCCGCTACCACCGAATGAATGGATACCGTAGAACGGTCTTTTCGCATACGCCGCCAAAGAACGATATACTTCAACGCCTCCGGTTGCGCCATGAATCCAAAATACCGGCCTTCCATCCGTAATAGAATTTAGCCAAATGATCTGCTGGTTGAAGTTCTCCTCCAAATAAGAGCCGTCAACATGAGGAACATCGATTTCCAGTGGGAAGTTCGCTTGCACCTTGTCGATCAAGTCTTGGATCGTTTCACAAGTCAACAGGTCAGGGAGCTCCATCGACGGAGCAGCCACTTTCTGCAGGCCAGCAAGCAATTGTACGAGATGAAGCGAGCTCAATCCGTAATATGTCAATCGCTTGTGGGGTTGAATCTCTGTCGGCATCATGCCTAGAAGCAGAGCGACGCTGTTTAAGACGATTGTCTTTGCATCATTCCCGTTCATGCCAAGCTGAGCCTTTTGTGCGCTCATCTCATCGTCCTTGCTCATCTCAGCTTCCGTCCGCTCTAAGCCCGCTTCCGGTTGGTATTCAAGCCAGCAGCGCTGTTTGACGAACGGGTAAGTGAGCAATGGAACGATTTTCCCCTTTCTTCGGCTGCGATACAATTCCCTCCAGTCCATATCGCCGCCCTTTGACCAGAAGATGGCAAGCTTCTCGACATCATATTCATCCATCAAGTGCTTCAAATACAGCCGGCCGTTCTTACCAGAAAGGAGCTTGAGCATATCATCCGGAGGTCCGTCCGCATTTCCTTCGTATAACCCGAAGCTCCCGGATAGCGGCAGATCCGAACTGCCAGTGTCATCAAGGTAGGACGAGAGCGCGGCCATCAATTCTTCCCTGCTGCTCGCTGTTACAGCAAGGCGGAAGTCCGCGGATTCACGACCGACCTGCAGCGTATAGGCCAGATCGTCCAACGAAAGCTCCTCGTTCCGCTTCACATACTGACGTACATGGTACACGACTTCCTTCAGACGTTCCCGGCTTTTGGCCGAGAGGATGAATAATTGATTTTCAGTTTCCTGTACAGACGGCTCTTCCGCATGCGGCACATATTCCTCGACAATCAGATGAGCATTCGTACCGCCGGCACCAAAGGAGCTGATCGCCGCACGAAGCGGGAATTTCCCACCATGTGGCGCTTCATTTTCCGTCTGTTGCCAGTCCTCTAAACGCCGCTGAATACGGAAATTCGTTTCTTCAAGGCGTAAATTCGGATTCAAGGCTGTGTCCGAGCCGATTGTCGGAACAAGCTGCCGATGCTTTAACTGAAGAACGACTTTTGTTAATTGGGCGATGCCCGAGGCAGCTTCCCCATGCCCGATGTTGGATTTGACGGACCCAATCGGCAGAGCACGCTTCCTACCAGAATGGCTACGGTACACTTTGTTCATCGCCGCCATTTCAACTGCATCGCCGATGGATGACCCGTTAGCCGCACACTCGATATAGCTGATCGACTCTGGTTTTATGCCGGCCTGGCGCATGCTTTCTTCCATCAGTTGGGCTTGCGCATTCGGATTCGGCGCTCCGTAGCCGTTTGTCTGTCCGCCATGATTGACGGCAGTTGATTTAATCACCGCTAATATGGAATCACCATCCTCGATGGCTTTTACCAGCGGTTTTAATAGGACCGAACCGACTCCTTCCGATGGCAAATAACCGTCCCCGTCCGCGAAGCTTCTGCTTCCGGGATGACTGCCAGCCAAACGCAACATGCTTAAGCCGACATACTTTTGCGAATGAAGCGAAAGATTGACGCCGCCGGCGATCGCCAGCTCGCATTCACCCTTCCGCAAGCTTTCGCATGCCATATGGATCGCGACCGCCGAGGAAGAACACATCGTATCGACAGCGATGCTCGGACCTTTGAGATTAAAGAAATGGGACACCCGATTGGCGATGGAGCTATACGAGGACAGAGCAAGAAGCGGCTCCTTCGACGGGTCCTTATTAAGCAAATGATAATGATTGTTCATACAACCGGCATACACGCCAACCTTGCTGCCATACTCATGCTCAAGCGTCTGGCTTGTATAACCCGCTTGCTCTAACGTGTTCCATACGGACTCGAGAAACAGCCGCTCTTGCGGGTTTATATAAGAAGCTTCCAAGGGTGAGAGCTGGAAGAAGATCGGATCGAATTGATCGATATCTTTCAGAAACCCGCCCCATTGACAGTAGCTCTTGCCCGGCTTGCCTTTCTCAGGATCATAATACTTGTCGCTTTGCCAACGATCAGCGGGTATTTCGTCAATACAATCCTTCCCGCTCTTCAGATTGTCCCAGAACTGGTCTAAATCGTCCGCTCCTGGATAGCGGCCCGACAATCCGATGATCGCGATATCGGACGCAAGTTGACGCTCGGATATCTCCTCGCGGGTCAGTGTTACTTGCTTTAACGCTGGGTTTGTCGCCGCTGGAGCTGGCGTAACGGATAAATGAGCAGCCGATAAAACCGGTGAAGCTGCCTTTGTTATCACTTGTGTAAGCTCGGGCGCAAGCAGCCGACGTAGCTTACGCTCATAATGACCGAGAAGATATTCACCCAGCGCTTGTATATTTTCATACTCGAAGAACAAGGTTTTCGGCAGCGAGCCTAATTCGTTCTCAAGCTGTGCCGTAAGCTGCAGCGCCATAATCGAGTCAATGCCAAACTTGCTGAAAGAGGTCTTGGCATCCATGCGGTGCAGCGGCATGCGTATATAGGATGACAGGGTCTCTCTTAAGTAGAGTATCGTTCTCTTATACAGCTCGTCTGATCCGAGCCGGTTCTCTCTATCTGATTGCCACTCGGCCGCGGGAGCTTGCTTCGCTGTCGCCAACTCTTCCATGAGCGGCGTTGTGCTCAAAGCCATGTTCGTCATCGACACTTGGTGCTTCCCGCTTGCCAGCGCATCGTAAAGCGATTGAATGCCCTGCTGGCTTTGCATCGCTTTCATTCCAGTGCGCTGCTCCATCATCGCTTCCGTTGCGGGATCGACAGTCATTCCGCCGGAAGAGAGGCCTTGAAGCATCACGCAGTGTTTTCCATGCTCATCATAGATATCGATATCAAGCTTTTGAATCGCCCCTGTTGCAGTGCTTCCGGAGCTTCTCCGAATCCATGCCCACATGACCGCTGTACTTGGACCCAAAATCACCAAACGGTCCAGTGCATAATGAAGTACCGGCCTTAATGCTGCTTCCGAGTCGGTTCCTCCTTCGGAATCTAAAGATAATGCGGCCATTCCGATTGATGCTTGCAGCGCCGAATCGATCATGCCCGGATGAAGCACATAATGCTCCAGTGTGGACAAGGCGGAAGCCGCAATTTCCAAACGAGACAGCAGCTCGTCTTTACCGACCTGGATTCGGTCAATAGCACGGTGGCCAGCTCCATAATCTATTTCTTGCCGGTCAAGCATGTCATAACATTGGGCTCCGGTGATCAATCCGACGTCACATCTAGCCTGAAGTTCTTCAAGCGATTCGGTATGAGGCACTTGAACGGATTCGCCTAATGCCGCTGTTCCTTGACAGTGAACCGTTCTTCCCGCCGGATGACCCGATGCTTCCGTATAAATTTCGAATAAGAAGTCCGCTTCGGAATTACGTTGCAGATGAATGTTCACCGTGACGGAACGATCTTCCACGACAATTGGCTGTGCCCATTCGATATGCTGTAGCAAGACTGGTGAAGTTGGCGGACCTGATCCTTTTTCGCATGCTGCCGTCATAGCCGCCCGCACCATTTCCAGATAGACGACTGCAGGCAGCACCTTTTGACCTCGAACTGAATGATCCGTCAAGAAAAACTCCGTCCCCGTCAGAACCGTTTGAAACAATAGCCCTGAGGTGTCCTTCAACGAAGCGCGCTGAAAGTTCAGAGGCAAAGATTCGCTAGACGCTTTCATAGGTTCGCGTCTTTGTGGATCCTGCGGCGGATAGTCAGTATTCGAAACCCAGTATCGTTCTTTGGCAAACGGATACGTTGGAAGCGGCACACGCGAATAGGAGTCGCCGGCAAACAGCTGACTGTAATTCAGCGCATAGCCTTGAACATACAATTCGGCTGCCGTGGACAGATGTTCAAGATACAAGCCTGGATTTGTGCACGTTTGGCAGCTCTCGATCGCAGCATTGCCAAACCGCTTTAACGAATGCTTCTCGCGAACGTCGTTTTCCGCTAACTCGGATACGAACACCTGCGCCATTTCACCGCGCGATAGCCAGTTGGAGAGCAGCTGTTTTAGCTCTTCTGCGTCTTTGACGATACACGCCAACCGGTGATTCATGTGACGGCGTCCAACTAGCAGTGTATAGCTGATGTTTCCCGCATCAATGCTAGGTACCCGCTCGCAATGCTCCAACAACCTCTCGGCTTGCTGCCTCAGCTGTTCCCGACTGCGGGCTGACAGTGTAATGAGGTAAAACGGCCTCGATGCATGCATGCGCAAAGGAGCTGGAGCCTCCTCAATGACCATATGCGCATTGGTGCCGCTGAAGCCGAAGGAGCTGGTGGCTGCAATCCGCCTTGAGCCCGATGGAACCTCCCAATCTTTAATCTCCGTATTGACATAGAACGGGCTGCTGGAAAACTTGATATGCGCATTGCCCGTCTCATAATGCAAGGAAGGCGGGATTTGCCGGTTTCGCAGCGACAGTAAAATTTTGAAAACGCTAGCGACACCTGCAGCTGCGGTTGTATGACCAATATTTGTTTTTATTGTTCCGATCGCGCAGAACTGCTTTTTATCCGTGTAATGGCTGAAAGCACTGTTCAATGCTTCGAACTCAATCGGATCGCCGAGACGGGTTCCGGTGCCATGCGCCTCCACCATTTGAATCTGCTCCGGATGAATGGCGAAACGCTCATAGACGGACTTTTCCAATCGTTCCTGCGAGTTAGCGCTTGGAGCGGTAATGCCGTTTGTCGTCCCGTCCTGGTTAATGCCCGACCCCTTAATAACCCCGTGGATATGATCGCCGTCGGCAATGGCATCCTTCAGACGCTTCAGAACGACGACACCGACCCCTTCGCCAGGTACGAAGCCGTCCGCCCGATTATCGAACGTGTGACATTTGCCCGAAGGAGACAGCATACCGGCCCGGTTGGAATTGATATAAAACGTTGGCGTCGTTTGGACAAACACGCCCCCTGCCAGCGCCATTTCGGTCTCTCCGGTCCATAAGCCTTGGCAGGCAAGATGGATGGATACAAGCGAACTGGAGCAGGCGGTATCCACCGTAACGGCAGGCCCCTGAAGATTTAAATAATAGGCGATTCTTGCGGGAATAATAGATGGAGCATTCCCCCACATCGCTTGCGGAGGCGAGTTGTCCCCGATATGGTGCACATAGTCGCCAATATTGTAGCCGACATACACGCCGCAGGCACGACCCTCTACGCTTTGGCCCGCATAACCCGAATCCTCCAGCGCCTTCCATGATTCCTCTAGGAACATGCGCTGCTGCGGATCCATATAGGTAGCCTCGAGTCCGGAAATATTAAAGAAGGACGGATCGAACTTATCGATCTCATCCAAGAAGCTGCCGTGATTGCAGTAAGGCTTGCCTTTGGGTGCATACTTCGATAGATCCCACCGGGTAACTTCTTCAACAAGATCATGACCTTGAGCCAAATGGTCCCACAATTCATCCAGCGTGTTCGATTTGGCAAAGCGGCCGCTCATTCCGATTATGGCGATGGGCTCTTTAACTGCTGCTTCCGTAGTCCGAACGGATACAGCAGCTTCGGCCGGCTGCGCGGACGCCTTCGTTTGCAAGGATTCGAAATGGACAGCCTGCTCCTTTCTTTCGAGAGGAATTGTACTTTGCTCGTAAACGGCGGCGAGTCGGTCGCTAAATGCGGACACTACAGCCTCTTGATGCGCAGACAGCAAATAACCAGCCAATTGATTGATCGAGCTGTAGTCAAAAAGAATGGTTGTCTTCATCTCAATCTGCAAACGTTCGTTAAGCGTATTGACGATATGCACGCCGGAAATGGAATCAAGCCCGTAGTCTGCGAAAGAGTCATCCATATCGAGCGATGACGCTTCCAGCTTCAGCGTTTCCGCCAGCTGGGAGGCGATCAACGATTTGATTTCATCCTGGAGCATCTGCTCATTTAAGGCAAATAAGCTGTCCTCGCTTTCACTTCTGGAATCCGTATGAGCTGCTTCACTCCGCTCTTTCGTCAATGCTGAAACGGATTGGGTTGCAGACTGCTGAGCGCTTGTTCCTTTCCGTTGTTCCCATCTAGACTGTCTGATGATTCCATCGCTTTGTGCCGCAACGATTTGCTGTCCTAGGTCGTGATGATCCTGGGCCAGGAAGCCGATCGCACCGAAGCCCTCCCTCTCAAGCAGCTGCTGCCAGCTTTCGGGGGATAGCGCCGGACTGCCCGGAATCCGAATGCCAGGATCGTCATACAGCCACCAGCCTTCCAGCAGTCCGAACGTAAGATGGGTAAATAGGGCGCCGCTGCTAATTTCATTTAAAAGCAGCCATCCTCCGGGCTTCAACGCCGCTTTGGCGTTGCGAACCGTCGTCCGCATATTACGCGTAGCATGAAGGACGTTCGCGGCTATGACCAGATCATACTGACCGGCATCAACTCCTTGCTGCGCAAGAGCTTGCTCTACGTTGAATGTGCGGTACGTCAGGAACGGATAGCTAGGGCCGTATTCCTTCTTCGCATGGAGCAAGAACATTTTGGATAGATCGGTATAGCAGTATTCCACAATATGAGTCTTATAGAGAGCTAGCTTGGCGAGCACCCCCGCAGACGTACCGCCTGTGCCCGCTCCGATTTCCAGGATACGAATTTGCGTCTGCGGATTTTCCTTGACACGTTGTCTGACAACATGCAGGGCTGCCTCGGCCACTACATCGTTGAAATAATCGGCTACCGGATTGCTCTTGTAAATACCCTCGACAAGTTCCATTGACGAGTTCGGAAAGAGCACGTCGGTCGCTGCAGATTTCCCTGTAAGGACGGCAGGCAAGGACTTCAGCGTTGTTTCCACCAATACGATTTGCGCTCTTGTTTTCTCATCCTCCCGCCATTTAGCGGTCTGCCGCCCCCACTGCTCCCATACCGCCCCATGATCGGTGTTTGCCGTGTCCGTAACCGACAGAAGATGGCTGCTGCTGGACAGCAGCCCAAGCTCTACGAGAATAGCAACGCTCTGACTCAGCCATTCGGCATACATTTCTTCGGCGATTCCTGCAACAGCCATTGCCTGTTTCAGATCGAACGTTCCGGAAGCGAATAACCCCGTTTGCCGAAGCTGCACGAACAACAGCCTGCCAAGAAGTCCGTTCATCTCATCCGTCTTCTCCGCGTTCTCACGCTTCAGCTGTCCGATATCGGGTCGCTCAGAGGCGGCAGGCAGGCTTCGGCCTGCTTCAACTGACCGCTGGCCTGCAGCAAGAGCCTTCATTTCTTCTTTTGGATTCATGCTTTCGACGGGGATTGGCTTCGTCGTTTTCATGACGGCCAGCTGCAATTGCGGCTGGGCAAGCAGTCTCTCGATCGCCTGCATCCCTTCCTCCGGCTCGATCAGCCCAATTCCAAGCTCCTGCAGCATCCGGTATTTTTCCGTATCCTCGACCTTATCGCTTGACCAGAATCCCCAGTTTAGCACTTTCACGCTGCAAGACCACTGCTGTGCCAGCAAGTGCGCGAGAGCATCCTTAAAGACACAACCGGCCGCATAATGAGCCTGCTGCGGATTCTTAATGAGGCTGATGAGCGATGAGAAGAACAGTACGAAATCCAGCCGTTCTTCGCGAAATACCTGCGCCATCCTGACGCTCACGTCAACTTTAGCGGAGAGCGCGGCTTGAAAAGCAACCTCATCCATTTCAGCCAAGCTGTACTCATTTAATACCATTGCCGAATGGACGATGCCGTTTACAGAGCCAAAGCGCTGCTTAATCTCGGCATAAGCCTGCGAGAGCGAATGGATGTCCGATGCGTCTGCACTCCAATACCGAATCTCGGGACCACGATCTGAAAGACTGTGAATTTTGGTTCGAATAGCGTCATTCATCGGGCTACGGCCAATCCATACAATTTGCGCTTGATAGGTACGAATCATATACTCCGACCATACCATTCCGATCCCGCCGGCGCCGCCGATGACGACATATACGCCTCCATTCCGGTACACGGGCGCCTTCGGAGCGGGAAGAATAGTTGGAATCAGCTGCATACGGTGCCACTCACGCCCTCTATATACAGCAGCCCCGCCCCTCCGGTCTGCAGGGATCCGGAACATCTCGGACACCAGCCATTTCGAATCCGACTCCAAGTCGATCAGACGAATCATCCAGTTTGGATATTCTTTAGCAAGCGAGCCGATCAGTCCGTGAACGCCTGCCTGTGCCGGTTTTATGCTGTCTTTCTTGTATACCGCTTGGGCCTGGGTCGTGATGACCGTGAGGCCGACCGGCCTTGAACCGTAGCCGGATTGCAGCAACGCTTGAATAAACCGGAAGCAGCTGAGCGTAGTCTGATTGTGAGCAGTAATCAGCGCATCGTCCACACCGCCGTCTTTAGCAGCCGGATCACGAACTACCCATATAAAGTGTCCGATATCCTCAAAGCTGGAAATCTTCCGCTTGATATCAGCCACGGTTGCGTCTTCGTCATTACCAAAATGTACGGAACCCGGATATAGGGCTTGGATTTGCGCGAAACGTTCGTTGCTTAAACCAAATACAGCGATCCGTTCCGTAACGGCAGGGAAATAGTCGCCTTCCGGCTCAACGGCGAACGTATCCCACACCGGAGTAAACTGCCGCAGCAGATCCTGCGAATCGGCACCTGTTTCAGCTTCCACAATACGTTGGTTAGCGTCATTCTCCACGTTCCGGTTCGAAGCCGGAATTACGGCTGAGCTTTCTCCCTGAGGCGAGGTCGGACTTGCCGCTTCGGCTATGCTTCCTACTTGCTGTACCACTGTTGGCAGGCTGTCCTGTGGTTTCCCCGCAACGGGCAGCCAGTATCGGTTTTTCGCAAAAGGATAGGCCGGAAGATGCATTTTTCTCGGTTTATCGGTACGGTAAAGCCGTCCCCATTCGATATCGCTGCCCTGAGCCCAATACTGTGCGATTTCAGCCATGTTTCCTTCCGTAAACCAACGGTCGTCAGCCTTCGCCACCTCCGCCGACACGCCGGGCTTCTTCTTCAACTGACCTCTCCAGCAGTTCGGAATGGTAGGTTTACCTTCCGCATATGCTTTTAATTTCTCGACCAGTTCCTGGATGCTGCTGACTAGAAAGACAACCCGTTCTTCCATTGCTTCGCGTCCGGTCTGAAGCGTATAAGCAATGGACGACAAGCTCATCTCCTGACATGCTCCGCCTTTCGCATGACGATTACGATTCAGAATCAGATACAGCGATTCAGCGGCATCAGAGATCGATCGAATCTCGTACCAATCGATGCTGTCGGTCTCGATTTCATATTCCCGCAGCAGCTGTTCCCGGACAGCAGACAGGTGTGCCGTTTCCATGCCGTATTCCGACCAGTCTTGATCGAAATCGATGTCTTGTTCATCCACCTTCAGAACAGTTGAAACCATTCGCAGAATATTGGCTGCCAACCCGCTCTGTGATTCCATTTCCTGAACGCTAGCCACGCATCCAGCCTCATCCGCAAGGAACCGCGCTAACCGATCCGCATACACTTTCAAGCGATCTTCATTTTTGGCCGATAACGGGACAATGACGGCAGACGGCTCGCCGCTCGCGGAAGAAGGCTGCGGCACCCATTCCTCCAAAATGACATGCGCATTTGAGCCGTAGGCGCCAAAGGAGCTGATCCCTGCCCTTCTCGGGTATACCGTTTCCTTTCCTGCTTCGGTCACCCGAGGCTGCTCCCATTGCTCTAACTGCCGCTGGATGTAGAATGGCGATTGCTCAAAATCGATATATGGGTTCGTTTCGGCGGAATGCAACGACGGCACTAACGTTTTATGATGCATCTGCAGCGCAACCTTAATCAACCCGCAAACCCCGGCGGCGGACTCGCCGTGACCGACGTTGGATTTGACTGAACCGATGGCACAATATTGACGGTCATCCGTGTAGCGGGAATATGCTTTAACCAGTCCTTGGATTTCGATGGGATCGCCGAGCGACGTGCCTGTGCCGTGCGCTTCCAGATAGCTGATTGTTCTCGGATGAATATTAGCCTTATTCAGGCAGTCTTCAATCAATTCAGCTTGTGCAACCGGACTGGGCACCGTAATGCCGCTAACCGCACCCACATGGTTGATTGAACTGCCTTTGATGACGGCATATATCTGATCGCCATCCTTGACGGCCGCACTTAGCGGTTTTAGTACGACCGCACCAATCCCTTCTCCGGATGTAAACCCGTCGCCGTCTTTACCGAACGTACGGCAATAACCGT
Source organism: Brevibacillus sp. NRRL NRS-603 (assembly GCF_003013445.1). Taxonomy (NCBI): domain Bacteria; kingdom Bacillati; phylum Bacillota; class Bacilli; order Caryophanales; family Paenibacillaceae; genus Brevibacillus; species Brevibacillus sp. NRRL NRS-603. The sequence goes on from NZ_PXZN01000012.1 coordinate 824,255, forward strand.
CGCTCGAATGCATGTTGACCATGCCGAACGTCTTATATTTGCCAGGATGAAGTGACAAGTTGACACCGCCCGCAATTGCAGCTTCACATTCTCCGCGCCGGATGCTCTCTACCGCCATGTGGACAGCTGTCAGAGATGCGGAGCACAGCGTATCGACTGCCAGACTGGGTCCATGGAAATTAAGCGAGTAGGAAACCCGGTTCGCCACGTACGAGTGACTCAAAGAAAGCGGGAATAGCAAGCCTTGCGCCATAAGCTCCGACCCGAGTAGTGCATAATCCTTATGCATAACACCGGCGAACACGCCGACAAGGTTCCGTTTGTTCGGTCCTCTTGGCGTTACGAGGCTGGACGGACGGTATCCAGCATCTTCAATGGCCTCCCAGCAGGTTTCAAGAAAAATCCGCTCCTGCGGGTCTATGATTTCCGCTTCGCGAGGCGATATGCGAAAGAACGGCGCATCAAAGCAATCCGGGTCGTCAATGAAGCCGCCCCATCTGGAAACCCCTTTGCCCGAAGGAGACTTTAAGTTTTCAAACTGTTTCCAATCCCATCGTGAAGGGGGAATTTCGCTGATGCAGTCTTTACCGTCCTTCAGATTTTGCCAAAACTCGCGGAGATCGCTTGCCCCTGGAAAACGGCCTGACATTCCGATGATTGCAATATCCTCTTCTTGCGATGTTGATGCTTCTGGGCGGTTGCTGGAATCCGCAGGTTTCTTCCTGTTGTCCGAATGTTCATCAAGCTGCAATCTGGGGGCATTAATTCCATCGCCCGGTGCCGGTGCGAAGCTTTCATCCGCAAATACCGAAGCGTAGTGTTCGGCCAAGTAAACGGATAAATCTGCAATCGTCGTATATTCAAAAAGCAACGTAGGCGGAAGCACTGCGCCTACCTTCGCTTCAATTCTCTTAACCATCTCCAGCAAGCCTGGGGAATCCATTCCCATCTCATAATAGCCCGCGTTCTGATCGAGATCCGCTTCAGCCATATCCAAGCGCTCAGCCAAGATTCCGGCCAGAAAAGCGGCCGCCTGAACAGCAGGAGTGTGCTCCCCTCGGAGAGCATGCCCCTGTTTGACTGGAGCCGGCGCCGGTTCTGTGACGGACGGGGCATCCCCACCTCCGGAGACGGCAGATGAACCCATCCCGGATGCCGCCCTCACCAGCTTCATCGTGTAGTTTTTCATTTCTGCTACTTTGCAGCCCTTGCTGTCGAATAGCTCCAGCGTCATGCTGAGCAATTCGTTCTTTCGTTGAACACTGGGAGCGAGAACCTGTGTATAGCAGCGCTCTTGAATGAGCTGCTCCGCACGAAAGGACTCAAAATATAAGGGCAGAAACAATTGCTGCTCTTCCCCGACATGCGTTCGCAGCAATAGCGAGGCACCTACACAGCTAGCATCTAACAAGGTGGGATGAAACAGCACGTCATCGGCGCTGTCGCGCGAATTGCGATCCAATGCAAGCTCGATGAGCACGCCTGTTGAAGTTTGGAAGGTATGCCCTTCCGCTTTCATCATGCCGGTATGGATGAGGCCCAGCGCACGAAACTGCGCATAGGCCTCCTCCAGATCGACGGAAGCCTCCGCCTGATTTATGGCTTGCCCGAGATTAATCTTCTTATCAAATGAAACGGGTTGAATCTTCCGCATTTGGGCATCGGCATATCGTTTCGCCTCCGGGCTGACTGCTCCATCCCGCGATTCGCGGCCTTCTACGACAATGCTCCAGCATCCCGCTTCCTTCTCTTCCACAACAATATCGATCAGCACCTCGTAATCGTGACCCACCGTCAAGGGATGATAGATCGATACATGGCAAAGCTCCAGCTCTTTCCAATCGTACCCGTTATCCCGAAATGCTTGGTAGATCAGGTCGACATAAGCCGGACCGGGCAGCAGTTCCTGACCAAAAACTTTATGATTGCTCAGGATCGGATGATCGCCGCTTAATAAAAATTGTTCTTTCATGAAATAGTCCCCCTTGAATGCGCTACCCCTAAGCCCGATGGGGTTATTTGGGTTTAGTTCCGCCCCAGAATGATTTCGGACTGTTGACCTTCCGCTCTTCCGCTTTCATTTTCCATATATTCGTTCGGTTCTTGACCTTCTGCGAATCAGACGATGATACGCTGATCTGTTTTCTGCTTTCCTGCCATTCTTCCGGCCAAGGCAGCGGCTTCCGTATGGCGTCGCCTGAGCGCTCTTCCTGCCAAGATTCTATAACTGCATGAACATTGGTGCCTCCGTCGCCAAAACAGTTGATCGCGGCTGTTCGAACCGGTTCACTCCAGTTCTTCGTTTCTCGGTGAAAGAAAAACGGGGATGCTTCCAAATCAAAATGCTGCATCGGCTGCTCGCCCGATAAAAACGGTACAAACTGGTCATGTTCGAGCATCAGCACAACCTTAATGAAGCTCGCAATCCCTTCGGCGCTTAGCGGGTGACCGATATTGGGTTTGATAGAGCCCAATGCAATAGCGGCATTTCCACCGTTGCCATAAACCTGCTGGATCGTCTTGAGCTCCAACAGATCGGTTACTTCCGAGCCTGAGCCGTTCGTTTCGATATAAGAGACGTCGGACGGCTTTCTACCGCTCTTCTTTAAGGCAGCGAGCATGACGTCCTTCTGCGCCTGCATATTTGGAGCTGCTGGCCCCGCGGTTCTCCCATCGTTATTTACGGCCATTCCCTTGATTACCGCATAGATGCGGTCTCCGTCTGCCAGCGCCTGTTTCACTGTTTTTAACAAGACAACGCCGGCGCCTTCACTGAGTACAACGCCATCAGCTCGGCGGTCAAAGACATGAAATGTCGAGCTTTTGCTCAGAATGCCGCGCTGACCGAATAGTTTGTGCGAGAAGTCGCTGTTCAGCAGACTGACGCCTCCCACTAATGCGGACACCGTATCCCCGCACCGCAGGCTTTGAATGGCTATGCTCATCCCAGTTAAGGCAGAGGAACAGGCCGTATCGATCACCATGCTGGGACCCCTTAGGTCAAAATAACGGGATATATTGGCAGCCAAGTAATTTTGGCCGACTGCGACGATCGGATTTCTCGTTTGAAGGAGCAGTTCCTCGCCCGGCCAATACTGGGTTCTGGCACCGATATAAACGCCAACGGCCTTTCCTTTTACGTCCGCACGGTTATAGCCTGCGTGATGAAGCGCTTTTACACTTTCCTCCAAGATGAGCAACGCCTGCGGGTCCATCGCTCTGGCATCCTCGTCCGGAATATGAAAGAACGACGGATCGGCATGGGTAAGCTCATCCAGCAGCCCTGCATAATAAGGATCGGCGCTCCCCCATCGATCCTTCGGGACCGGCCGTATCGCGCTTCGGCCATCCGTGAGCAGCGACCAATAATGGGTCAAGTCCTTTGCGCCCGGAAATCGGCAGGACATCCCGACGACTGCAATATCCTCCTCGCCGATTCGTTCCTGATGAATGGACTGACGGGATATCTCCGCTACAGGCATTGAAGGCGCATCGCTAAAATCATGGATTGGCATTGATTGTTCATGCTCCTGGCACTCCTGGCTTTCAGACAGCAATGCCCAGGTCAGCGGCTCGCCGTAGGAGGCCGTCAGCCAATCTGCGAGCGACTGAATGGTAGTATGCTCGTAAAGCACCGATGGGTCTATATCCTTGCCTACAGTGCGGCTTATTGTCCGAATTAATTGCGCCAATATGATCGAGTCAGCACCATAATCCTGAATCGGTATGTTAAGCTCCAGCTTGGATCGTTCAAGCTTTAATTCCGCTGCAAATAAATCCAGCAGCCATGAACGTACGGCTCCCGGCAGCGATGCTTGTGACTCCAAGCGCACTTCCGATGAGCCGGAAGCGGGAGCCTGCGTGGTGAGACTGCTATCAAGTCGCCGCATAAGCAGACGCTCCGGCTGCCACTTGTCGGGTTGAACGACAGCAGGCAGAACGACCGCTCCCGGCAGATTTGCAATCATATGATCGAGCAATCTCAGCCCTTCCCGGTCGGTCAGGCTGTGCATACCGGTGGCAAGGAAGGCGCCGCTTTGCACCTCGCCCATGCCCGATTCTTTCCAGCTCGGCCACTGAATGCTGATCATGGGCTTTTGATTCGCATGAGCCTGTGCGAAATAATCCATAAACGAATTGGCCATCGCATAATCGCTTTGTCCCGCAGCCAGTGATGGAACAGCAGCCGATACGGACGAGAATAGAGCAAAAAAGGCAAACGGCTCATCCTTAAAACTTTCCCATACGGACATTAAGCCTTCCACTTTCGGCTCCAATACCTGCCGTATAACAGAGGTTGGCTTGTGAACAAAAGCCGGATACTCCCGATCGCCGACGCCCGCGCAGTGGATCACGCCTCCTGCCGGTCCCCATTCCTTTCGAATTTCAAGAAGCGCCTGCTTTAGTGCACCAGTATCCGTTAGTGGGATGGCGAGCGTCCGCACGTCAGCTCCTATCTCCTCCAATTCCTTGATCAAACGGATCTTTTTCGCCATTGGTGAAGTTCGGACTGCCTCGTATTCCCATTCTTCCCGGGGTGGCAGTGCTTCTTTCCCGAGCAGGACCAGCCTTTTCACGCCCATGGTTTCAACGTAATGGCGTGCACACAATGCGCCTAGTCCTCGCGTTCCGCCGGTAATCCACAGCACATGCCCCTCCGGCCATGAAAACGCCTTGGCATTCTGTGCCGTCTCTTGCTCCCGTAGGCATGCGCGGTAACGCACGGATTTGCGGTAACAAATTTCTGGCCACTCGCTGTTACAATGCAGTTCTGCGATCAATTGTTCCGCCCAGTCTTTACAATTATCCGAAGCATCCAGATCGACATGCCTAGAATGAATATTCGCGTATTCGCTTTGCAGCATACGATATAGTCCGGCTATGCAAGCTCCGGATAATCCCACGGCATCGCTGTGGAATCGCTCAAGACCTTTCGTTACGCCGATCAATTTGATCCCTTTTCTTCGTCTTACGTCTATTAGTCGCTGGAGCCAAGGCAATCCTTCCAGGCTCCGATCCACTTCGCTACTGCAGCCTAAAAGGTCAATGCAAGCATCGAAATCCATCTCCTCGCCCTCTCCCGCTGTCATCTCATCGAGTTGGCGAGAATAAAGGACGACAGCGCCGGGAAGCCGGGATTTAAGTTCCATCGCAAGCTCGCGGGTTCCATCCTCTGTAACGATAGCGACTTTACCTGGCGGTTCACCGTCGGGCGATGCCTGCGATTCTATCCATTCTTTGCAGAGCAAACGAGTCGTATCGGGCTTAAGGGAGTCTGCTTTAGCACTACTTGAGGTCTCAAGTGGTGCTGACGGCACCCAATAGTGGTCCCGAGAGAACGGATATACCGGTAAATGGATACGACTTTGCCTCTCATCCCCGAATAATAAATCCCCGTCCAGGCTATAGCCTTGGCAGTATAACTCGGCCAGCGCGATCAATGCTCCCCGGTATTCTCTCGAAGCCTTGTCCATAGACTGGGTTTTATGAAGCCATTCGGCCCTTTCCTGCTCCTTCGCCTTGTCGGCTTTAAACATCCGTTCTACTTGTCCGAACAAAATGTGCGGGCTAGACCGCTTCTCAGTCGCAGCCAACCAGGCTTCTACCGCTTCCTCCTTGCTGGAGACAACGATTACGCAGCGATAAGCAAACGGCTGTCTGCCTTCGAGAAGCGTACGGCAAATTTGTGATAATTCCACCGATGCAGGCTGGCTCGCCATGTAATTGCGCATATCTTCTATTCTCCGCAAAAGCGCATCCTCGCTCTTTGCTGAAAGGGGTAGCATATAATACGCTGTTTGACCGGAATAGCTGCTGTGCTGCTTCTCGTTGTAGCTCTGAAGGACGAAATGGGCATTCGTACCGCTCATGCCGAACGCACTTATGGCACCGGTTAACGGCTCGTCTGAGCTGGAACGCCATGGCCTCGGCTCGCGGTTCACATAGAACGGACTCCCTTCAAAGCGAATATAGTCGTTTTCCTTCTCTATATGAAGACTTGCCGGTATCGTCTCATGACGGAACGCCTGAACGAGATTAACGAGGCTGACCAGGCCTGAAGCAGCGAAGCTATGACCAAAATTAGTTTTGGGAGAGGTTAACGCGCATGTATTTTCGTTCAACGCTGCCCCTTTAAACGCTTCCTGAAGCGCGTGGATTTCGACAGGATCCCCCAGCTTTGTACCCGTTCCATGCGTAACGATATACCCTACCTGCTTCGGATTCACACCGGCCTGCTCGTACACCGAACGGATGAGGCGGGCCTGTGCTGCCGCATTCGGCGCCGTAATTCCGTTCGTTTTGCCATCATAATTAATGCCGCTGCCGCGGATGACAGCATAAATCGGATCGCCATCTTTTTTTGCCAAAGACAATCTTTTCATCACGACGGCAACGACCGCCTCTCCCGGTACCATACCGTTCGCCCGGTTGTCAAAGGCATAGCATTTGCCGTCTGGCGAGAGCATGCCCGCTTCCTTCATCCCGTTCAAATACAACGGCGTCAGCATAAGGTTAACACCGGCGGCGATAGCCGTATCGCATTCACGGTTGCGAAGGCTGACACATGCTTGATGAGCGGCGACCAGCCCAGAGGAACAAGCGGTATTGATTGACATAACAGGTCCGCTCAGATTAAGGAAGTACGAAAGGCGGGATGCCAGTATCGCATTGTTCGTGGATGTCACACTGCCTGCCCCTTTAGCGATAAACTGGTAGTCACCATCCTCGGCTCCAACAAATACGCCGATATTTCCTTCCCGCAACTGCTTACTCCCGTATCCTGCATCCTCCAGCGCTCGCATCGACTCCTGCAATAACAGCCGCTGTCTTGGGTCCATCAGCTCCGCCTCGCGCGGAGATATTTCGAAGAAGGCAGGATCGAACTCGCTGACGCCTGGCACCCATCCGCACGTCCAGTTCTCACCGTTCATGAGAATGCTTCGTTCCTCTGGCATCGGCTGAACCACATCGCGGCCTTCCCGGAGAATACGCCACATATCCTCAACCGAACGGGCCTCAGGAAACCGTCCACTCATGCCGATAATCGCGATCGGCTCCGGAAATGGATGGCTTTGTGTTTCAACCGCAGCGGCAGGTACGTCAATCGGTTTAGATGGCTCCGTATGAACGGATTCCGGAGCAACTGCTTCCTGATGAAAATCCAGTACACCATCAGGACGAAGCTCATATCTGTCCTTGTAAAACCCGGTCAGGTCATCACGATGCTCCCGCAAGTAAAAATGGATAAGCTTCTCCACCGTTGGGTAGGAGAAGAAGACGGCTGGCGTAAGATCAATACGGTAATGCTTTGTCAGCGTTGAAGCCAGCTCGGCAAAGCTAATGGAATTGAAGCCGAAGTCAGAAAAATACTGTTCCTTGTCGATCCGGTCAATCGGGATCGCTACTATTCGACTGATGTGCGCCTTCAGGTCTTCCTCTAGCAGCTGCTCTACATGTGGCTCGACACGTTCTTCCCGCTGCGCGATTGATGTCAACGGCGCCGCCTTCACCGGCTTTACCGCTTCCTGTTCAGCTGCCGGCTCTAGACCTAGAGAGCGGCAGACGCTCTCCCGATTCCCAACCATCACAAGATGATTGGGCTCATCCTGTGCTAACAGAAGCTCAAGCAGCGCGATCCCCTGCTCGGCTTCCAAGGCACGCAGGCCGCTTGCTTGAAGATACATTTCCGTCATAGCCGGATCCCCGACACTCATGCCGCCATCCTTCCACAGCGGCCACTGAATGGAAACAATCGACCCGCCATGTCGTCGATCTCCCATGCGAACGCGGGAAGCCTGCTCCGCGTAGGCGGTCATGAACCGGTTACCGACAGCGTAATCGCAAGATCCAAAATCGCCCAGTACAGCGGATATCGAAGAGAAGTAAGCAACAAAATCAAGCTCGCGTTCTTCTTGAAGCAGCTCATCGAGCAAGAGCGTGCCGGTAATCTTCGGTTGTATGACTTCTTGGAATTGCGCTGTATTCTTCTCCAGAATGCTACGACCGCTTTCCGTACCGGCTGCATGGATAACGCCGTTTATGCTTCCCGATAAAGCAGCCCGAGCTTCAGCAAGTCCTTGCTTCATGGCGGCATAGTCACACACGTCCGCTTGGATCGCGAATACGGCGGCGCCTGCCGCTTCAAGCTTTTTCATCATCGATCTTTTGCCAGCATCAATGGATGACCGACCTGTCAGGATAAGCTTGGCCTGATACGTTTTGGCCAAATGCTCCGCAACGACCATGCCGATTCCGCCGAAGCCGCCTGTTATGAGATAAATGCCGCCCCGGCGGAATTTGGTCGCTTTCGGCTGAAGCCGGGTTTCGCGCACGGAACAAACATGCCGCTCTCCCCCTGTAAATAAAGAGCTTCGCACCTTGTCCTGTCCAAGCTCCATCCACAACGACTCCCAAAGATTGCGACCCGAACTGCGTTCCGCCTGAAAACCATCCGTAAAGAGATGAACAGACATCCGCACATCCTTCATAAGCGGGCCGATCGAACGCTCAAAGCCGATCCAAGACTCCGCATGGCAGCGTTCGATATCCGTAGAACACATCGCCGCGGCCAGCAGCCTGGTTGACGTAAGGCCGGAGACATGCATCCCTTGGATGAGCGCGGTTAGTTCGTCCGTCATTTGCGCTGAAGGCGCTGTCTCCAAAGGCCATAAAAACAGAATGGCTTCTACCACCTCTGTCCGGTTGACGTCCGCCAGCACCCGTTCGAAGCCGGATGAATCCCACTTATCTATGGAATGCGGCCATGTATTCAACGCGCCGCCCTCGAAACGTGACACAAAAACCAGCTTCGTCTTCGGACTTAAGCGGTTAACGGCTTCCGTCAGCTCTAGTTGACGGTGTGAATCCGAAAGGAAGCAAACGACTGTCCGCGGCTGTTCGCGCAACACTTCCTTCCATTTAGTCGGCTGCCACGTTTCCTGAAACGTCATCCCTTCAAAAGGGACCTGAACCGCATCCGCATCCGGCTCAGAAGCAGCGAGCCAATAGCGTTCCTTGGCAAACGGATAAGTCGGCAGGCTCACCCTTCGCGGAGGGTTGCCGCCATAGAGCTTCTGCCAATCGATTTCGAGCCCTTTCGTCCAAAGGTCAAGCAGCTTGCCGTACTTTCCCTTGGCAAACCAGGCATCAATTGCCGTTTGCATATCATCGTCAGCAGCCAGTGCTTGAAACGAATTTCTTCCCCGCTTAACCTGTCCGCGATAAATGCCGGGGCCGGCGCCATACATCCTGTACTGTTCTAGCTGTTCCTTTAGCTCGGCAATTGACGCTGCGGTGAAGGCTAAACGTTCCTCCATCGCCTGCCGGCCAATCTGAAGCGTAAACGCAATATTTGCAAGATCCTCATTCCGCCATGTCCTTGCCCCGATGGCTTCAGCGAACTGGCGGACTTTCGCTTCCAGACGCTCCTCGTTCATCGCGGATAAAACTATGATGGAAACGTGCTGTGCCAAATCCGGACGGTCTTCGGCCTTCTCTGTGAACTCTTGGACGACAAGATGGGCATTCGCTCCTCCGGCACCGAAGGAGGATATGCCGGCGATACGGGGATACGTGATTGTTTCCCCGTTCAAGACGACGACGGGCCGTTTCCATTCCGTCAGCCGCTGCTGCACCGCAAAAGGCGTCCGATCGAAGGCGATATTCGGGTTCACTTCGTCCGCGTGCAAAGTGGGCGCAAGCTGTCCATGCTTCATTTGCATCAGCACCTTGGTCAGTCCCGCTATGCCGGCCGCGCTTTCACAGTGGCCGATATTCGATTTAACGGATCCAATCGCACAATAGCCATGTTCTTTAGCCAGCGGCGAGAATGCTCGTGTCAGCCCCTCGACTTCAATCGGGTCACCCAGCTCCGTTCCAGTACCATGAGCTTCGATATAGCTGACGGCACCCGGATGTATGCCAGACCGCTTTAATGCGTCTTGGATCAGCTGCGCTTGAGCGGAAGCGCTGGGTACCGTATAGCCGTTCGTCCGGCCGCCGGCATTCAGCATACTTCCTTTTATGATGCCGTAAATATGATCGCCGTCTGCAATCGCAGCATGCAACGGCTTAAGGACAACCGCGCCTACACCCTCTCCATCGACGAATCCATCGGCTTGTGCACCAAAGGATTTGCATTGATCGCCAGAGGAGAGCATGTTCATCGAAGTTAGCCTCTTGTAGTGGACGGGATCTACGATCAAATTAACGCCGCCCGCAATCGCGCATTCGCTAGTACCGGAATAGATACTCTCGAGCGCAAGGTGGATCGCAGTGAGCGAGGAGGAGCATGCCGTATCGACAGCCAGGCTCGGCCCCTGGAAATTCATAAGATAAGATAGCCGGTTTGCTATGGACCAGAAATTCGCCCCAGTCGAATAATTGCCGTTCATCACCCCGACAAAAACACCAACCTTCCCGGAACGGCTTAGACGTTCCGGGGTATAACCGGCATCCTCTATACTTGCATAAGCGGTTTCCAAAAAAATCCGCTCTTGCGGATCCATTCGTTCGGCTTCCTTCGGCGCAATCTGAAAGAATAGCGGGTCGAATTTGTCAATATCGTCCAGGAATCCGCCCCATTTGCTATAGACAGCGCCCTCCTTGCCCCGCTCTTCGTCGTAGTAGAGTCTCCAATCCCACCGGTCGGATGGGATTTCGGTAATGCAATTTGTTCCCTGTTTAAGGTTTTCCCAGAACTGTTCTACATTCCGTGCCCCCGGATAACGTCCGGACAAGCCGATAATCGCCACATCCTGTTTGCCTGCCGCTTCGCTCCCCGTCATTTCTATGACGGGTTGCTGTTCGTTTATCGGCTCAAGGGCTGCCGGTTTCATATGACGATCTGGCGCTAGATTGCTATCGGATACTTCTTGCGTATCGAAAATGGAGCTGCCTACTGCTTGTCTCTCCATTCCCGTGAAGCGAAGCATCTCCTCCGGATGAGTTTGCAGCAAATAGTCGGCTAACGCATTAATCGTTGAGTGCTCGAAAAATAGTGTACTGTTTATTTTGGCGAAATGAGGCCGGAGTGCTTCCGTAAGCTGTACGACCAGAATCGAATCGATTCCGTATGTCTCTAGCGACACGTATGTTTCCATGCGCTGGTATGGAATTTTCAGCGTTTCGCAGATGAGCGCCTTCAGTCGTTCTCTGCCCTTCTCGCGGAGCACCTCCTGGCTTTGTTCATCCTTTTTGGCAGACAGCGTTGTACGAGCAATCGGCTTCCGCTGGGGTTGTTCTTCTGCAGTGTTATTCGATGCATCCTCTTGACTTCGTATCCGGATCACACCGTCGCTTTCGGCTGCTATAATCTGCTGTCCAAGACCGTGTGAATGCTCAGCAGGGAAAAACACATCGAGGAAGCCCTCCTCCTCCAACAGCGAACGCCACGAATTGGGTGTCAAACCCGGTGATCCCGGCATCCGAAGCTCTTGATCCTCATACAGCCACCAGCCTTCAAGTAGACCGAACGTCAGGTGGATGAACAGATTGCTGCTGCTCATTTCATTGAGGAGCAGCAATCCACTGTGCTTCAGGACCGTCTTGACGCTTCGGATCGTTGTCTTCATATTTCGGGTTGCATGCAGCACATTGGTTGCAATCGCAAGATCGAATGCGCCTTCCTCGAAGCCCTGCACCGCCGCCGGCTTCTGGGCATCATATAGACGATAGGTCAAAAAAGGGTAATGCGGTCCGTACTCGTGCTGGGCATGAAGCAAAAACGCTTGAGAAATATCCGTATAGCAGTATTCTGCAATATGCTCCTGCAACGGTTTAAGTCCCGCCAGCACCCGTGCGCTTGTTCCGCCCGTTCCTGCGCCGATTTCCAAAATGCGCAAGCGAACAGCAGGATCTTCTTGAACCCGTTCCTTAATAAACGCAAGCGTAAGATCCGATACGATCTTGTTGAAGTAATCCGCGATGTGATTGTTTTTGTAGACATCCTCGACAAGCGTCATCGATCCGTTCGGGAATATAATATCCGTAGCGGCCGTATTTCCGCACAGCACCTGTGGAAGTGCTCGGAGTGCAGCGTCGACAAGGATCATTTGCGCGCCGGAATCCGGGTGATCCCTCCACTGCTCTAAATGCCGATCCCATTGGGCCCAAACGGCTGCATGGTCTTCTTTCCGATTCGGATCGACGACGTATTCGCCGACAACCTCCGATATAAAACCATAACGAAGCAAATAATCGATGCTAGTTTCCAACCATCTGTCGTAAAGCCTAGATTGGCCCAGCAATCCGGCCAGCCCCTCCTTGGATTGTCGCTCTCGGTTAAAGAAGCCGGCAGCTTGCAGCTGCACCCAAAGAAGCTTGACCAGAACCTCTTCTTCCAGGCGTTTTACATCTCGTATGCTCTCCTCTATACCGTTCACCTGACCGCTCCTTTCGTCCATTGCTATACACCCGGCTTCCATCTTATATCTGCGATCCTATCTGCCAGCTCCCTGAAACTCCGGTGCCGGATGACCAGCTCCGGCATTACATCTATTCCGAGCCGTTGATTGAGCAATTCCGTGAGTAAACTCATCTTAACCGGATCAAGGCCGTATTCCGCTAATTCCGCGTCGGGTTCTATGTCCTGTTCGTCGACCTTCAAAAACATTGCAGCCGCTTCCCTCACGAGAGACAGCACCTCTGCCCGCTGCTTTGCATCCAGGATGCTTCCCGTCTCTTCCTCTAAAGGTCGCGCTGCAGACGAGAGAGCTTGAAAGGGAGCCGGAGCGAAAACGCTTCTGATCCTGCCGAGGACTGATCCGAAGCGTTCTGGTAGAACCGCTATATGCTGGTCTGCGGCTGTTTCCTCTATATGCAGCGGCTTGGTCGTTTTAACGAAGCACAGTTGATTCACCTTCCCGGCAAGCAGTCTTTCCACGACGTCCATGGCTTCGTCCGGCTCGATGGACCCCATTCCGATCCGTGCCATTTTCTCACGGAGAGCATCGGATGAAACCGTCCCTACACTTCCCCAATACCCCCAATTGATCGTCTTGACGGAACAAGACCATTCGGAGGCGAGCTTCGCTGCGAAAGCGTCGCTAAATGTACACCCAGCTGTGTAATTGCTCTGACCAGGCGATTTCAGAAACGAATTAAAAGATGAAAAGAATAAAACAAAGTCCAACTGCTCACGATCAAATACTTGAGCTGTTCTTACAGCTGTACCGTTTTTGGCTGAATACCCCGCTTCAAACCGCTGCCCATCCATTTTTGCCAAACTTTGATCGAGCAGGACGATCGCGGAGTGAACAATGCCATGAATACGCGTATACCGCGATTTTATCGTCTCATAGGCCTTCTGGAGCGATACCAAATTTGCCGCATCGGCCTGGATATAGGCTGGCGAAGGTCCAAGATCCCCTAACCGTGCGATCTTAGCCCGAATGGCTTCGTCCATCTCTCTGCGGCCAATCCACACGATTTGTGCTTGATAGGTACGGACCATATACTCGGTCCATACCTCGCCAATACCTCCGGCTCCCCCGATGACGACATAAACGCCGCCGTGCCGGTAAGCGGTACGCTTAATCGGCAAGCTTTTGACAGGAATCAGCATCTGCTTGTACCAACCGCCTTTTCGGTAGCCCCATGCGTTTCCCTTGGCATCCCTTGGTAGCGATGGCAGAACGTCCAACGGCAGTTCATCCTTCAGGCCTATGTCTAACAGTCGCACGCTCCAGTTCGGATATTCCTTCGCCATCGACCCGACCAACCCATGGACACCAGCATGTGCAAAGCCAGATGTTTCACCTGCAAGAATCGGCTGAGCCTCCACGGTGATGATGGACCAGTGCAAGGGCCTCGACCCGAAGCCGATTTCCAGTAGTGACTTTATGAGCCTAAAAAGCTGGAATATCCCATCCTGTTGTTCACTGATCATACCTTCGTCCCGAACGGTTTGAATCGGATGAACTGGCGAAATCCATATAATATGCTTCAGATCGTTATAGTTGCTCAGCTTCTGAGCCATATCCTCAATCGAAGCTTCGGCTTCAAACGACAGCGACTGAGCCGCTGGATACCTGTGGTTGATTTGAATGATTTGCTCTGGCGTTCCGCCGATCACGATGTCGGCATCCGGAACATGCTGCAGGGCTGGCGCTTCGTTGAACGCGGCAAGTTCCCAGGTAGGAACCAGCAGCAATCCATCAGGTAATCGGTGAGAACCATCAGTCTCGGTTTGATGGGGGGTAAAGCTCCAGGTCCCTGATTTCCCTGCACGCTTGGTTGCCATTCCCCTCATGGCCGCACAAACATGGCCTTCCTCGTCACACAAATCGATATCGAAGACGCGCAGCGAATCTCCTGAAGCTTCTGCTTTCCTTATGCGAGTGACCGCCCACATCACTGAAGTACAAGGACGGTAGACCGTAAGCTCCTGAATGGCAAATGGCACATAGGGCCCATTTGCCTCAGCGTCGATTTGGCGTCCATGACTGTGCAAGGCGAAGCCGATCGTGGACTGAGCGGCAGCGTCGAGCAATACCGGGTTGCATCCAATCCGCTGCATCTCGTCACTCATGGCGGCCGGCAAATGAATCTTAGCGATCGCACAATCTTCGCCGATTTCAATCGTCTTTACTGCTCTATAACCTGGACCATATGCAATGCCCATATTTTCGAAAGCACCGTAGCACGTTTCCTGATCCAGCTTTGCGACCGAGCATTGCGCGCGAATGGCCTGCACGTCCAGCTGAGGAGGGGCAGAAGCCGCATGAATAACAGCTGTCCCTTTGCTATAAATCGGGCCTTCATCCGCATCAGCCTCTGAAGGTCCTGCCAGAATACAAAATGAAACTTGGTTGTCACCCTCCTGCGTTAAGGAAACATGAATGTGTTCGGCCGTCGCTTTCGCAATAAAAGGCCGCAGCCATACCACATTTTCCAACGTAATGGCCTTTCCCTTATCCACGTAATCGGTCGCAATCTCGACTGCAGCGCGGGCCATCTCAAGGAAGGCCATTCCTGGCATGATAGACTGTCCGGAGACAACATGGTCTCGCAGCAGCGTCTCCTCATTTGTAAAGGAAGCGCTGAACCGGGTCTTCCCTAACACCGACGTATTTCTGTGCACAAGTGGATGAAGACGCTCGGTTAAAATTTTCGTATGGAGCGGGTCCCGGTCCGAAGCCTTTGCTTCAAGCCAGTACCGCTCCTTCGCAAACGGATAGGTCGGCATGTGGATGCGCTTCCCTCCGTTCACCAAAGGCAGCGCTTGTAAGCCCTGCACCCATTTCTTTGCAGTATCGGCAAGCTTTTCCTCTTGAGAGGAACCGGTCTCATTCTCCGATGTCAGTTCTTCGCTTGATGCGATCGCATTCCTTATTTGCCTTCTGTTTACTTTCCCAGTGAATACAAAAGAAGAAGGTCTCCGCAGCAAATGGTCCTCCATTGCCTGCAGCAGTTCCTTCCTCGTTTTTGCCGTGAACGCCGCACGGACATCCATTTCTTCCCTCCCCGCTTGCAGCGTCAACGCCACATCTGACAAACAGATGTCTGTTTCCCGCAGTAGGAAGGCTTTCAGGGATGCGACAGCGTCGTCCAGCTGATTTTCGGTCTTGGCCGATACCGGGAATAATAGCGGTTGATCCATAGGAGGAGCCGAATGTCCGAGCGATTCCGGATTATATTCCTCAATGACCATATAGGCGTTCGTTCCGCTAAACCCGAAGGAACTGACGGAGGCCCGTCGAATGCCGGATTCGATCTCCCACTTCTTCAAGGACGTGTTTATAAAGAAGGGGCTTCCATCAAGTCGGATATGCTCATTCAAGGAATCGAAATGAATGGTTGGCGGCAGCATACGGTGCTTCAACGACTGTACGACCTTGATTACGCCCGATACGCCGGATGCCGCGAGCAAATGACCGATATTGCTCTTAATGGAACCGAGTGCGCAGTAGCCCTTCTTGCCCGTATATGCGGCGAACGATGCAGTAAGGGCTTCTACCTCGATCGGATCGCCGAGCTTTGTTCCTGTACCATGTGCTTCGACAAGCGAAATGGTCTCCGGGTTAATACCGAATTTATCAAAGACAGATTTCTCCAGCTCTTCCTGTGAAGCAGCGCTGGGGGCTGTAATTCCGTTTGTCTTCCCGTCCTGATTAATACCCCAGCCGCTTATGACGGCATGAATCGGGTCTTTGTCGCGGACCGCGTCGGACAGCCTCTTAAGCAGCAGCACGCCCGTACCTTCCCCCGGAACGAATCCATTCGCCCTGTTATCGAACGTATAGCAGCGCCCATCCTTGGACAGCATCCCGGATTTGCTCGTCATAATATGCATAGCCGGTCCGCTCATGACATTAACGCCGCCAGCCAACGCCATGTCGCAATTGTCCAGGAGCAAACTGTTGCAGGCTTCTGAAATCGCGACAAGCGATGAGGAGCAAGCGGTGTCGATCGCCATGCAGGGACCCTTCAAATTCAGCAGGTAGGAGATGCGTGCGCTTAAAATGGAAACCGAGGTCCCCATCAGATTTTGCGCATGGAGCTCTTCTCCACTCTCCAAACGTCCGTAATCGCCAGTGCCACATCCGGCAAAGACCCCGCAGCGGCTACCGGACAAGTCGGATGGACGCAGTCCGGCATTCTCGATGCATGCCCAGCTGTTCGCCAGGAATAGCCGCTGCTGCGGATCCATGTATTCCGCTTCCACAGGCGATATTTGGAAAAATAACGGATCAAATTTGTCCGCATCCTCCAAGACGCCCATCCATTTCGAATATGTTCTGCCTGGCTTCTTTGGATCGGGATCGTAGTATCGCTCGAGAGGCCAGCGTTCTGCAGGAATCTCGGATACGCAATCTTCACCTTTGCAAATATTGTCCCATAATTCGTCAATATTAGCAGCTTTCGGGAATTGGCCTGACATCCCGATGATGGCAATGCCATCCAGAGCGGGCGATTTCCGGCTTTTCTCCTTGGTCATATCTTCCTGGCTACGGACGACCACTTGTGCACTGTGCAATCCAAAGGATTCCTGCCTCTGACTTTTCTGCCTTTGCATCCGCTCGATCAGCTCGTCGGTCTGGTCCGTCATATCCTCCGCCGTACGACTTATGACGACTTTGCCAATATGCTGTCCGCGGCTGACATATTCAAGCGCCTCTTTAATTCGCTGAAAGGGGTATATCCTGGACACAATGGGTACGATTTTCTCCGTTTGAAGCAGGTCAACCATCACATGGAGCAATTCCTTGTTAAATCCCTTTTGGGCACTTAACCGCCGTAAATCAATGCTATGAATTGTTTGGTTATGTACAAGTCCGGAAAGATCCAGATTTCCGCTTGTCTTCAGCGCATGCACGGCCAGCTCCAGGTAGCGGC
The DNA here is from genome assembly GCF_003013445.1 of Brevibacillus sp. NRRL NRS-603. Taxonomy (NCBI): domain Bacteria; kingdom Bacillati; phylum Bacillota; class Bacilli; order Caryophanales; family Paenibacillaceae; genus Brevibacillus; species Brevibacillus sp. NRRL NRS-603. Next base: position 841,592 of record NZ_PXZN01000012.1, read on the forward strand.
CTGAAGGGGCCAAACAATTCAAGCCCTTCTGAATCGCGTCCCCGGACAGCATATTAAGTACAACATCAACCCCGCGGCCATTGGTTAAGGAGGCGATTTCCCGATCAAAAGGCGAGGCGCTGTAATGGATCGCCGCAGCAACGCCAAGCCTATCAAGCAGGGCGAGCTTATCGGCTTTGCTGCTCGTACCATAAATCTTGCAGCCTTTCAAATTCGCCAGCTGCAGGGCGATAAGGCCGCAGCCTCCTGTCGCCGTCTGAATGAGCACCTGCTCACCTTGCGCAAGCTTCCCTGTCTCGAAAGCGTGATAAACTGTGGAGAAAACAACAGGCAAGCTGCACCCTTCTTCAAACGTTATGTTGGCAGGCTTCCGGACGGCATTAGCGGCGGCAACATTCACTTCGCTGGCATGGCCGCCCAGCTGCCTGCCTGTAAGAGCGATGACCTCATCGCCAATCTGGAACTCCTCTACGCCTTTGCCGATGCATGTGACGATTCCGGCTACTTCAAACCCCGGCACGAATGGATAGTCGGGCATCGTCGGATATAGCCCGTTTACGCACATGAGATCTGGAAAATTAACTGCCGATGCCATGACTTGTATCGTCATTTCACCAAAGCCAGGCTCCGATACAGACCATGGCCGCAAAGAAACCTCGCTAATGTGATGAACGTTCGACACGACCAGGCCAGCAGAATCCGATTTCGCTGACTGCCGGCTGTCGACTTTCAATCCCGCCTTCTCCGGTTCCGGACTGCGGGAATCAGCATGGTCTGCTGGAGACGGGATTTTCCTCCCGTCGGCAGCCTTCAGCTCCATAATTCGACGCTTGGCATCTTCAGAACTAACCTCTCCCGCTTGCAAAGCGCGAAGTATCTCTTGAATATTCACCCTCACACCTCCTGCCTGTTCGCTATTTACCAAATAAGGACAGAATCTTGTCCCGAACTTCTGTCTGATGGAAGGTTAGCTCATGCATCGCGACTTCTTTCGCAATATAATTCGGGAGCTCGGCTCGCACCGTCTCAACCAGATGGTCCTTTAAAGCAACCAACGAAAGGCGCGGCTTTTCTGCGAGCTGCCGCGCAAGCTCCAGAGCATGGCTCATCACTTGGTCCCGAGGAAGGACCGCGAAAGGCACGCCTCTCTTCTCCAAATCCGCCCCGCGGTAATTGCTGCCGCTTAGCAGCATTTCATTGCCCAGGCTCAATCCCAGCTTTCGCGGCAAGATATACGTTGCACCCATTCCCGGTGTGAAGCCGTATTTCATGAAATTGGCCGTATAGACACTCTCACGGCTCATGACGACAAAATCGGCAAACAATCCGATCACAAACCCGCCTCCGATCGCATGGCCCTGCATAGCGGATATGACGGGAACCGGACATTCCAATGCAAGACTGTAAATGTTGCTGTCCGTAAATTTCAATTGCCCTTCGAAAATGGCAAGCAAAGCTTCTTGCGTCCCGCCTGAGGCAAAATAAGTATCATACCCGGTCAAAATAACGGCTTTATACCGCTCTGTTTCCTTTACAGTTAGGAAAGCATGCGCCAAACCCTTTACCAGGTCGTCGGAGAACGTGTTTTTGTATACGCGGTCCTGCATTGTAATCAGTGCGATACCCGGCTCGATTTCACGCAGCTCTACAACCGGTTGCATTACACATCAACCTTCCCATGGAAATTGGCCTTTATTGACAAAATTATAGATAACTGCGAGCGTATCCGGGTCGGCAAACATGGTTTGATTCGCAGTTATTGCCAGTTCCCTGCCTTCCCGGATTAAGGGCTGCAGCTCAATCATATAGCGTTTGTACTTCGCGACCGCCGCTTTCGGCAGACGCTTCAATCGAAGCAGATGACGGCGCAGTAGCGACTCGCTTTCCGGCTCCCAAGCATCGATCAACCCCCAGCGGAGTGCGGTTTCCGCATCGAAGGTCTGTGTCATCAGCGTCATATAATGCGCGCGCTGCATGCCCGTTTTTTGAATAAGAAACGGCATTACACAAGCGGGATACAGGCCGAACAGCAGCTCGGACAGGCTGAATTGAGCCGTCCCGTCCGCCAGAACGATATCGCTTGCTGCGATAAAGCCAATCCCCCCGGCATTTGCCTTACCTTTGACGTGAGAAAGAACGATGTAAGGTCCGGTGCGCATTTTCACCCATAACGCATACAGAGGTTCAGGATTGCTTCGTATGGATCGGCCTTCAGCCATATGGGCGTGAATCTCCTGGAAATCTGCGCCCGTGCAGAATACATGAGGCAGACCTTCCAGCACGACAACCGTCACTTCTTCCTCGCATTGGTCCAGCACGTAGCCCAGTTCCTCTACAAGCTGGTCATTGATTGCGTTGTCCGCTTCGGGTCGGTTCAGTCTGATAAAGCATACGGTTCCCTGATATCGAACATGTAGCGTCTTAAACTCCATTACAGCCACCTGTAAATCCGATGGAAGTCCCGGATCTCTTCCAGGTAGAGACGCTGCTCACCCCGTACAGATACGGGAATCCCTTGCAAGTCCAGCTTCGCGTTACGAGTTCCAAACCGGATGCCATGACCGCTTCTCAGCATCGCTTCATATTCGTCAAAGCCGAGCAGACGTCGCTCCTGCAGACGTTCGCTCAGCTTGAATTTACGCAGTGCCACCTGGCTTTGACTTGTGGCGACACCGCTGTAAAATTCCGAGCAGCAGCCGGAGCCGTACGAATAACAGCCGATCCGCTTGGGCGTATCAAACGTCCCATGCTCGATTAGGCCTGCCAGTGACAGAAAAACGGTGCCGCCCATGATATTTCCGACACGCTGGCAAAATCGAATGCCGGGAAGTACACGTTGATTAAAGTCCGCTTCGATCTCCGGCGCTTTGGCCTTCGCGATTCTTCGCATCATCGTGCGATGCGCGCCCTTCACCATACCACCGAAGGGAGTATGAAACGCCAAATATTGAAACGTATCCTTATAGTCGGCTTCAGGCACCCGCGATTTGTAGGCCATAAAGGTTTGTTCGCAGCAATCCAAATACGTGGACAGCGACAAATCAGAATTACCTGCTTCGCTGTCCGGCATCGGGCGGCACGTATCCATCACTTCATAACCGTAATAACCGCTCGCGCCCGTATCGATTTGGAAGACATACGGTGTATCGCTGACCAAAAGGGCAACAGCTCCAGCTCCCGCACTTAGCTCTGCATAGGACCAGTCTTCGGTCAGCGAGCTCCCACCCTCAGCCACGAAAAAACGGGATATGTCCGTAGCAATCACCAGCGCCTTGGCTCCCGGGGATGTGCCGGAGAGAATAAAATTAACTGCAGCATGCAGGCCTGCTGTTCCCGAATAGCAGGCCTGCTTGATTTCGTACATCCGGCAGCGGCGGTTTAAGCCGAGATAATGATGGATATACGTGCTCATCGATTTGCCGAAATCGATACCGGATTCCGTGCAGGTAATCACCAGTTCGATCCGGTTCCGCTCTTCTTCAGACAGCGAATCCACGATCGGCTTCGCAGCATTGACACCGAACGTGATTGGGTCCTCGTAAGGCAAGGCAACGGTTTTCTCGAGCATCATCAGATTCTCGAACCGTGCATTATCCAATTGGCGCCTCGCTGCAAGTTCCGGGACATCCAGAAAAGCAGTGCCGCCAAAAACATTCATCGCTTCTATTCCAACTTGAGTCAAGGCCATTCTCCTTCTCCGTTCGTTTTAAAGCTTTTGTAGTGTGACCGCTGTATTCATGCCGCCAAAGCCCATGCTGAGGCATAGAGCACGAGAAATGGAGTGCGTGACGAATTGTTCCTTCACCCAATTGAACGACTCGTCAACCGGAAGCTCCAGATTACGCGTCGGATGAAGGCGAGAGTTACGCATCTGAAGCAAGACCGCAACAATTTCCACGGCTCCTGCCGCACTGAGGCCATGGCCTGTTATCGATTTAGTCGCATTGATGTAGGCATGCGACAATCCGCTGTCTTTAAGCGCGCGCAGCTCCGTTTCATCACCGATCGGAGAGCCCGTTCCATGCGGATTGACGTAGTCGATGTCGGCGGCTGAAATACCGGCCCGGCGAAGAGCTTCACGGATTACGCGCATTTCTCCCTCGTAGGACGGATTCGGATTTCGGTTGCCGTCCATCGCGATCGCCGTGGCGGTAATGGCCGCATAAGGACGAACCCCTCTCTTACCAGCAAAAGACGCGCGCTCAATGACGACGGCAGCGCAGTTTTCCCCGTAGATAAAGCCGTCCCGGCCGCGATCGAATGGCCGACAGGCCAGATCCGGTCTGTCGGCATATTGATCGGAGCCCATTGCGCCCAGGCTGCGAAAGGCCGCAAGCTCCATATAGGAAAGGTCGGCCAATGCCCCGACTGCGATGCAAGCATCGACTTCCCCGGAGCTAACAGCTTGAACGGCTTGAGCGATAACAGCCTGACCGCTTGCGGATGCGCCTCCCAAAGTAAACGCAAATCCACGAATCCCAAACTGCTCCGTGCAAAGTCCGCATAAATCACTGTCCATGTACGTCATCGCATAAGTGGGCCTCAGAAACGAAGGACGTTCCGAATACGAGGCATAGACTTGGAGAGCCTCCCGCTGTTGTAAGTTGGAACCGCCGATAATGAGGCCGATACGCTCTGGCTCAACCTGATCCAGAACTGCATCCTCCCAAGCCTCATGCATCGTTGCCATCGCAGCCTGCCCGGAGAAGGAAGCTGTTCGCAGCAGCCGTTTAGAAAGACTTTCCGGCATAACCAGCGATTCGATCTCCGCTCCCAGGAAAGAAGAGCTGCCTTTTTGGCGACCTGGACGGTTCAGCACAGCAAAGGCGTGCCGGCCGTCAAGGAGGGCTGCCGCGAAGACCGCCTGTCCTTGACCAATGGCCGATGTGATGCCGATGCCTGAGATGACGATATCGTCGGGTCTACAGCTTGCCCAAGAACCCATCGGCCAGTTCCCCTATGCTTGACAATCCAATAAACTGCGATCTTTGATTCTGCAAAAGCGACAAATCCTCCATCACCATCGAAATTAGATCCGCGCGGTCGATGGAGTTCAATCCGAGATCCGAAAGCCGGTCCTCCGGCCTTAGTTCCCGTCCCTCTAATTCGGGGACGATCTCATACAAATTTTTTATGATAAGGGCTGTTATTTCTTGTCTGTTCAATTTCGTTCCTCCTCAAGGATAAGACGACTGACGTAATTGTTAGCCTCATGAATGTCGAGCCTTCCGCTTTCTACTTGCTGTAAAATGTCATCCAGCAGAAGCGAAGAACGTCCGATTTCCTGTTCCGGGGAAGCGCCTTGCCCCCGGCCCAGCTCGGAACTCAGGTACGCCGCGAACTGTCTGATCGTCGAATAGTCATAAATTTTCGTCGCCGTGATGCTCGTGCCGTATTGCTTATTAACCGCCTTGATCCATTCGACGCCGACAATCGAATCAACCCCGATGTCCACGAATTTGATTTCAGGATCAATCTCATCAGGTTGCATAAACATGGCCTCCGCCATGCTCTGGACCAATTGTTCTTCCAGTACCTCCAAGGAAACACCGTTGCTTGGAGGGGGCGTCCTTTCTTCGGCAGGGTCCTCATATTCGGCTGCCATAAGTACCGCCGTTTGCTTCGGCAACTGGCTTAAGTGATCGTAATCGTGTTCTGTTTCTGCTTCCGCTTCGTTCCCAACCGAAGCGGCCTTCTCAGCGATTACGTCGTGCAAATAGGAGGCAAATTCGCTTAAAGTCGAGTAATCATATATTTTGGTCGCCGTAATGGATACGTCATACTTCTTATTCACTGCTTTGATCCATTCCACGCCGATAATCGAGTCCACGCCGATTTCGACAAACTTTCTCTCCGGGTCCAATTCGGCCCGCTCCATAAACATCGTATCGGCCAAACTCTCGGCCAGCTGCTCAGTCAACACGTCGAGCGATATGCGCTGTTTCGATACCCCGTCGATCTTCTTCAATTTAATCAGCGGGAGCCGCAGCGAGTGTCCGCTTCCGTGATCGATTTGATCGGGAATGTTCGATAGCGGCCTTAACGAAATTGTCTCCACTGCTTCCCGGTCCATCGTTCCAGCCTCACGAATATGAACTTTTGGAGCTGGAGCAGGATCGCTTCCATATGTTCCTGCGGATTTCTGTCCATTGCCGCTAATGTTATACCAGCATTTTTCTTCAGCGAACGGATAGGAGGGCAGGCTAATGCGTCTTGGTGCCATTTTGCCGTAGACAAGCCGCCAATTGAAATCAATGCCGCTTACCCATAAAGACAAAAGCGGCTCAAACTTCTCTGAAGCAAACCATCCCAGCCAGGTCGATTCATCCGGCGCTCCGGCTTGTAGCTCGGACAGTGCCGCGCCTGACTTCACCCTACCGAGGTGAAGATTCTCCATTTGGCCATTCTCGGCAATCGCCTGCAACCCGCGTTTCAGCTCCAGAACCGATGAAACGGTCATAGCCGCTCGTTCTTCCATCGCCTCACGGCCCACCTGAAGGGTGTAAGCCGCATCAGTCAAGTTATCATCCGTAATCTGCCGCATCGCTATTGCATTCAGATAGCGAGAAGCCAATCGTTTCAGTCCCTCTTTGTTCGGTGCGGACAAAACAATCGGAACGGTCCTCTCGGCTCGATCGGCCGAAAGTACCGCTACGGGCGGATTATATTCTTCCACGATTAAGTGAGCATTGGATCCTCCCGCGCCGAATGAAGAAATGCCCGCTATGCGCGGCATTTCCCGCTTTTCTCCGCCTGCTTCGACGACGGGCCGCTTCCATTCCTCCAGCTTCTGCTGCACCCTAAACGGTGTATCCAGGAAGACGATATTCGGGTTCAGCTTCTCGGAATGAAGCGATGGCGCCAGCTCCCCGTATTTCAACTGCATCAGAACCTTCGTTAAGCCTGCAATTCCCGCTGCACTCTCGCAATGACCGATGTTGGATTTTACGGAACCGATCGCACAAGCGAATGTCGGAAGGGCACTCGTTTTCCATGCATCACTTAAACCTTTTATTTCGATGGGATCGCCAAGCGCCGTACCGGTTCCATGCGCTTCGATATAGCTGATTGCGCCCGGATCAATGCCCGACTTTCGGATCGCCCGCTCGACCACACTTGCCTGCGCTTTCGGATTCGGAACCGAGTAGCCGTTCGTCTTACCGCCATGGTTGACAGCTGAGCCTTTAATGACGCCGTAGATACGGTCTTTGTCGGCAATGGCCCGTGACAACGGCTTTAACAGAACGGCGCCAACGCCTTCGCCCGGCACGTAACCGTCGCCTCCCTCGCCGAAGCTCTCGCACCGTCCTTTGCTCGACGCGAATTTTCCTTGCGCAAGCGCCAAGTACTTATTCGGATGAATAGAAAGGTTTACACCCCCAGCTATAGCTGCATCGCATTCTCCCGCGCGCAGACTTTGGCAGGCCAAATGTATCGCAGTGAGCGAAGATGAGCACATCGTATCGATAGCCAGGCTCGGTCCATGTAAATTGCAAAAATACGATACGCGGTTCGCAATCGATGAAGCGCTGCCAGACAGCGCCATCGGCCGGCCCCGAACCGTTTCTTCAGCACCATAAAGCTGATATTCCTCGTACATGACACCGACGTAAACACCTACATTACCGCCAAGACCGGACGAATCGAGCTGCTGCAGGTCATGCCTCGTGTATCCGGCATCCTGCAGCAGCTCATATGTGCACTGTAGAAACAATCGCTCCTGAGGATCCATAAACGCCGCTTCTTTTCGCGAAATGTGAAAGAACAACGGATCGAAACGATCCACCCCTTCCAGGAAGCCTCCCCATTTAGAATAGGTTTTCCCCTGTTTATCAGGCTCTGCATCAAAGATCGCCTCATGATTCCAACGATCTGCCGGGATTTCGGTGATGCTGTCGACGCCGTTCCGGATATTGTGCCAAAACGCCTCCACGTCTCTTGCTCCCGGATAGCGTCCGGCCACCCCGATAATCGCGATATCCTCCGGCCGCCATTCGGTTGTAGCTCCAGCTCCTACCGATTCAACATCGTTATTGCCGGCAGGCGGTTCTTCTTTCTCTACAGCATGGCTGTCATCACGCGAAAACCTGACGCGTTCAGGGATGGACACTGCCGATCCGAACGAAGAACCGTCCTCCAAGCCCAAGACAGCAGGCAGACGGCCGAGGTGAGCACGCATCAAATAGCCGGCCAGCTCCCTGATCGTCATATATTCAAAGAATAGCGATTTGGACAACGTTCCGAATGATTGTTCCAGACTCGCCGTCAACTGCATGATGGTCACTGAATCGACACCATATTTCTCGAACGGCGTATCCTCATGCATCCGCTGAATGGGCAGCTTAATTACCGCCGATACAAGCGATTTTAAGTACGCTATGGTTCTATGCTCCAGCTCATCCCGCGGAAAGGCTGGAATGCCTTCAGCCGTTACAGGCTGCTGCACGACAGCTGCCGGTCGAGCTTGAGCCTGCGGCGGAGACTGACTCCCGGCCGTCAAGGCAGCCCGTATGCGGGAAGGATCTCCCGCTATCGTCAGGACATGGTCCGCTGCAGATGCTGCTGCGGCATATAAAGCATGCAATCCACCGGCGGTTTCGAGCACAGACATCCCGGTCAGCCTGTTCATCATGGAGAGCGTTTCCTCATCGATCTGCATGCCGCCCTTCTCCCAGAGCGGCCAAGCGATTGAGCAGGCTTTGCCCTTGCGATGTCCTGAAGCCGTAAGAGAGTTCCGATGCGCTGCGAACGCGTCCATAAACCCATTGGCGGCTGCATAGTCGGCTTGACCGAAATTGCCCAATGTTCCGGCAAGAGAGGAATAAAGCAGCATAAAGTCGAGCTCCATATGCCTCGTTGAACGGTCCAGATGAATAAGACCGGCCACTTTAGCTGCAAATACCCGATCGATGTCCATTTCCGTTTTTTTCAAGATGAAGCTGTCCGATCGAATGCCTGCGCAATGAATGATACCGGACAAACCGCCATAGCGAGCTTCTATCTGTTCGATTGTTTCTTGGATGGCGGAAGCGTCGCTGATGTCCAAGCTGCGGTACTCTGCATGGGCTCCCACCGCTTTCAACTCGTCAAGATGCTTCTGTATTCCTTCATCATGAGCGGAGCGCCCCGTTAGGATCAGGTTCGCACCCCTAGTCCGCGCGGCGGCATCTCGCGCAGCGATCATCCCGAGCTTGCCGCAGCCGCCTGTGATCAGATACGTGCCGTTATGTTTCCAAGGTACCGGAGCCCCGTTTTTGTGTTCCATTTCCACAAGCCTTTGAACATAACGATTACCGGCTTCATAACGAATGACGTCGTCCTCCGGTTCAGACCCATTCTCGTCGATAATCCCGGCAATGACAGGGCCCACCGAGTCCTTACCCAGTAAAATCGTCTGCCCGACGACACCGGGATGTTCAAGAGCTGCGGTCTTCAGCATTCCACTTAATCCAACCATGACACGCTGATTGTCGTTATTCGGGAGCACCAATTGAATCAGCGTCCTGCCTTCCGTACCATGAAGTGCGGATTGAAGCTGTTTCAGCATCCGTTTGGCATAAATCGTATAACACGACGCCAACGTCATATTTTCTAGGCCGTCGCCCAATAGATGAACCTCTGCCCCGCCCCCCTGTTGCATGAGCTGATTCGCAAGGGAGCTGTCCGATCCGCCCAACAAGACGATACGCCTTGTATAAGTCACTGTATTCTTCTCCGTATGGCAAGGCTTCAGTTCCCATATCGGCTGGAACAACAGCGTTTCTTTAGGGGAAGCAACAGGTTGTTCATACACCTCTTCACGGTCAATCCGTCTGGACGTCAATCCTCTTATCCGTACACGAACGATTCCGCTGGTGTCGATAAGCTCGATATCCAGCTTGCGGATCGGGCTCTCCGGTAGAAGATCGCTGCTAAACCGGATCCATGCCCACATCTCTCCTGAACATGGGCCAAGGATGTCCAATTCCTCCAGCGCAAAAGGAACGATTGGGCTCACGGATTGCGGCTGCCCCTCCATTGCTTCCAGAACTTGACGGGGAAACAAGCCGACCGTTGCCTGGAAGACGGAATCAATCAAACTCGGATGAAGCACATAATCATGCGGCGTGTCAGCTGCTTCCGCCGGAACAAACACGTTCGCCAATGCTTGAGCGTTGCCGGTATAGATACTTCTGATCCCTCTGTTGCCGGGTCCATACAAAAGTCCAGCTGATTCGAATGCCCGATAGCACTGCTCCCCTGACAGCTTCGGCCCGCTGCATTGTGACCTTATGACTTCAATATCCATAATCGGGCTCTCTTCGGGCTCCTGAAGCAATACCGTTGCCGTACAATACAAGGTCTCATTCTCGTCTTCGCCCTGATTGGTAAAGACCTCGCATGCCAATTCTTCGTCTTCCTTACGGAGCCGAATATGCACCTCGGAGGATGCATTGTTCATGACAAGCGGTTTTCTCCATACGATCTGATGAAGACGAGTGCCTGCCGAACTTAACAGTTTGCCGGCTGCAGCCTCAGCGGCTGCACGAATCATTTCGAGATAAGCGGCGCCCGGCATAACCTTATTCCCATCAACAACATGATCGGCCAGGAAATGCTCCTTACCGGTAAACAGCGAACTGAAACGCAGCTGCGACACTTCCGATGTATTCCGGTGCAGCAATGGATGAAGAGGTTTCCCGCCCTCTCCTTCCCGAGCAAATATGATGTCGGTTTCCGGTATCCAGTACCTCTCCTCCGCAAACGGATACGTTGGCAGGCTCATCCGGCGTGGAACCATATCTTCGTAAAGCAGACGCCAATCGATGTTCAGCCCTTTCACCCACAGGCCGAGGATCTTCGCGAATTTCCCTTTTCTCATCCATGCCTTAAACGTCTCCGATAAATCCTCGTCTGTCCGCCACATTTGCATCAGTTCATTGGTCTGGATGTGACCCCGGAAAAGGTTGTCCCGTTCTTCGCGATTCGCTAAATAAGCAAGCAGCTTATTCTCCAGCTCCTCGACCGAACCAACGAGCATCGCCAGCCGTTCCTCCATCGCTTCCCGGCCCACTTGGAGGGTGTAGGCAAGATTCTCCAGGTTTATGTGTTCACACCCTTGATGGCGTATGAAGGACAAGAGACGCTGCGCAACGAGCTGTAGACGCTCTTCGTCGCGCGCTGAAAGTACAATGATAGCCGGATCGTGCCTATGGTAAGTCTGCTTTTCGCCTGTCACATGTTCTTCTGAAATATATTCTTCGATAACGAGATGCCCGTTGGAGCCTCCCGCGCCAAAGGAAGAGAGTCCGGCAATTCTCGGAAGTTCCTTTGTCGTCCCGTCTATAATCAGAGCAGGTCGGTTCCAGGCCTCCAACGCCCGCTGTACCACAAAAGGTGATTGCTCGAAATCGATGTTCGGATTGAGCTCCTCCGCATGCAGAGAAGGCGCCAGTTGACCGTATTTCATCTGAAGCAATACCTTCGTCAAACCGGCAATGCCTGCTGCGCTTTCGCAATGGCCGATGTTCGATTTGGCCGAGCCGATCGCACAAAAGCGAACGTCGGCCGTATGGGCGCGGAAGGATTGGCTCAAGCCCTCGATTTCAATCGGATCGCCAAGCGAAGTGCCCGTGCCGTGCGCTTCGATATAGGTAATGGTTCGCGGATCAATACCGGCATCCTTGATTGCCTCGCCAATGACATCGGCCTGCGCAGCTGGACTGGGTACCGAATAGCCGTTTGTTTTGCCGCCGTGGTTGATGGCCGTTCCCTTGATAATGCCATAAATGAGATCGCCGTCCGCAATTGCATCTTCGAGCGGTTTCAACACAGCTGCACCTACCCCCTCGCCGGGTACGTAACCGTCGCCGTCTTTCCCGAAGCTTTCACAGCGGCCTTTGCTGGAAGCGAATTTACCTTGGGAAAGGAAAATGTATTTATTCGGGTGGACGGATACGTTGACTCCGCCGGCCACGGCAACACGACTTTCCCCTTGCCGCAAGCTTTGGCAAGCCAGATGAATGGCTGTCAACGACGAAGAACACATCGTGTCCACCGCCATGCTTGGTCCTTTGAAATCGCAGAAGTAAGAGACCCGGTTTGCGACAGACGAGGGATTACCGGATAGTGCGATTGGCTTCCCTCGAGCAGTCAACTCCGCGCCATATAGCTGATATTCCTCGTTCATGACGCCAACGAATACGCCAACCCGCTTCGTCTTCCCTTGCCCCTCGGCAGCGAGCGTTTCCCGTGTATATCCGGCGTCTTCGATCGCTTCATAGACGCATTGCAGAAACAATCTTTCCTGCGGGTCCATGATCTCGGCTTCACGCGGCGATATATTAAAGAACAACGGATCGAAGCGGTCGACGCCCTCCACAAATCCGCCCCACTTCGTATATACTTTCCCCGGCTTACTCTTATCCTGGTCATAGTAGACGCTGTGATCCCAGCGGTCGGGCGGAATTTCGCTGATGCAGTCCTGACCGTCACGAAGCTTCTCCCAAAATTGTTCAACATTTTTAGCACCCGGATAACGACCGGCTATGCCGATGATCGCAATATCGTGTACACGACGACTTCCGTCCCGTGCTTCTGTCGGCCGCTTGGATATCGGACGTGCAGCTTTTCGGTATGCTTCCTTTGGCTTCGGTAAAACGGTAGTAGGACTCATGGATTCTTCCGCCGCCATTTTTGCGCCTACTAACTCGGCCAAACGGAACCGATGATGTTCGATGAAAAAAGCCGCCAGTCGACCGATGTTTGGGTATTCGAAAAACAATGTTTTCGACAAAGAACCGAAGACTGCTTCCAGCCGGCTGGTGATTTGCATCACCATGACGGAATCGAGGCCGTACGTTTCCATCGGAGCTTCAGGGTCCATCCGGCTAGCGGGCGTGCCGGCCACGGAGGATATCAAATTCGTCAAGTACGCGACCGCTTTCTCCTGAAGCGTATCGCTTTGATCCCAAGCGGACGGTTCTTTTATGCCGCTATCGAAAGCCTTCGCCTTCCCTTCGTTCTGAGCCATCCGCATAAAGGAACGTAACGTTTCTTTCTCACCGTCGATAACGGTGATTTGCGATTTTCCAGCAGCCAAAGCCATGTAAAACGCTTGAATGCCCGTGCTGCTTGCCATTGCCCTCATGCCGCTCTTTTGCTTCAACAGCTTCGCCGTCTCGGCATGAACCTGCATGCCGCCTTCTTGCCACAGCGGCCAACAAATCGACAATGTGCGGCCATGCCGTTGTCCAGCTTCCGCTAACTCGTTACGGTAGGCAGCAAAACGATTCAGAAAAGCGTTGGCGGCCGCATAATCAGCCTGAGCGGGATTACCTATTACACCTGCTAAAGCCGAGAAAAGCAGGAAGAAATCCAACGGAATATGGCGAGTCGCATCATCCAGATGGACCGTTCCGGATACTTTTGGCCGAAGGACGTTCTGTAGTTCAACAGCGGACTTGTTCTTCAAATACGCATCTTGAATAACACCTGCGCCGTGCAGGATCCCGTTTAATGTACCGTATTTGCGGCAAATCTCTTGGATCAGCGTTTCCACCGCCTCCAGACTACCGACATCCGTTTGCCTGTATTCCACCGTCAGCCCTCGGTTGGTTAATTGCTCTATCCGTGCACGCTTGTTTTGGTCCAGTGCTGATCGTCCCGCAAGGATCACGGCAGCGCCGCGGGTCCTTCGCGCAATTTCTTCCGCAAACAGCACGCCAAGCCCGCCTATTCCCCCGGTTATGAGGTAAACGCCGCCATCCTTCCAAGGAACGACTGTAGACGGCTCGGGAACCGTACGCATCTCGCGCCAGCGCAGAGTGCTCTGCTGCTCCCTATTCAATCGGATGTGCTGCAATTCTGGGTGCTTTGCGTACGCCGCTAGTAATTGGGCGAGGTGCAGCTCACTCGACTGAGTTTCAATCTCGATCAGCTGTCCGGCTATTCTCGGCTCTTCCATGGTCGCTGTTTTGAGCATTCCCGACAACCCCGCAGCCAGTTGCTGTTGATCCGTATGACCGATAAGCAGCTGTATCATAGTTGGGCGCTTATCCTGCAGCACTTCCTGTACGATACCGAGCAGCTTTTCTGCATAAGCATGGTAACGCAGGTCGATCTTATCCTGATGTTCGGTCTGCAGCGCGATGCACCGGACGTCATCCTCCTGTCCTTCGATTTCCTCCAGAGCGAAGGCACACTCTTCAGCAGCGACGACAATTCGGCGCTCATATCGGTGCACAGCTTCGTTTGTACCTATAGAGTCCTCCGCCGTTTCCCATATCGGCTCGAACAACAACACTCCCTCGTCGGAGTGTGCGTTTGCTTGTACCGGGCGGGCAGCATACCCTTTGACCCGTACGCATAAACGGCCCTGACCGTCAACCAAATCGATATCAATCTTCTTAATGCCGCCACGCATCCCCGAGTCGTGACTGAATCGCAAATACGCCCACATCTCGGCATCCATGGCATGTACGATATCGAGCGTTTCAATAGCGAAGGGCAGAAGCGGGCTTAAATGAAGACTGCCATCCAATGGACTTACGTTATTTTCTCCGAATACAAGACCAGCCATTGATTGAAGCGCGGCATCCAGCAGACCGGGATGCATTGTAAAAGGCTCCACGCTCCCTTGATCAGCAAGCATCGACAACTTTGCCAACGCTGCCTGTTCTCCAATATGAAGCTGCTCGATGCCCTTGTGGGTGATGCCGTAATGAAAGCCGATCTGTGCAAACGCCTGGTAGCATGCTTCTGACGAAACCGTATGGCGGCATGCCGCTTGCGCCTCCTGCACATTCAGCCGCTCCTCCAGCGCAGCCGTCATCCACCTTCCCGAACCTTGAAAATGAACAACTACTTCTTCCCTGTCTTTATCCCCCGACAAGCTATATACCTCGAACGAAATCTCCTCATTCTCACCGTAAGCGAGCGCGATGTGAAGAACAACCGGTTCATCCCGCGCAATGAGGGGTTGTACCCATCCAACATGCTTTAGCTGCAGGATTCGTCCGTCGTCAGCAGCCGATTCAGTAGCAAGCCGTACGGCTACATGAGCCATTTCCAAGTAAGCGGAGCCGGGTAAAATCTTCTGGCCGTTTAGCACATGGTCCGTGAAGAAGGGCTCATCGCCCGTGAAAACGGAGCTGTACCGCTGCTCCGTAAGCGTCGACGTATTGCGGTGCACCAGCGGATGAAGAACTTCCGATTGCTGCTGTTCATCCCGCTTTACCGACTCACTTACTCCGCTAAGCGGCACCCAAAATCTCTCCCGTGCAAAGGGATACACCGGCAATGAAATCCGTCTGTATTGACTGTCTGTAAACAGCTTGTCATACGCCAGCTCATAGCCTTGCTGATACAAGCCGGCAATCCTTTCTAACACCTCCGGCTTATCGAGCTCCGAATTATGCCATTCCATGATGTACGCCAGACCCTCGTTCTTCTTGATCGCATCCTCCTGCCGTTCCCATTCGTGCACGACCGACGCAAAGAGACCCGGCGCGCTCCCCTCAAGGAGCCAGCGGTTCAGCACAGCGACAAGGGCAGTCACATCCTCAATGATACAGGCCAGCCGATGCGGCAAATGCTTACGTCCGATCAGCAGTGTATAGCTCATATCCCCGATATCCGCTTCGGGATGCTTGTCGCAGTAAGCGATAAGCTGCTCCGCCTGCTGACGCAGCTGCGCGTCGGACTGCGCCGACAGCACTACCAGATGACTGCGCGTTGGCCTTGGCTGACGATTGATCGTTGGCGCTTCCTGAAGGACCATATGCACATTCGTCCCGCTGAAGCCGAATGAACTGATCGCCGCGAACCGGCTTTCACCCGGCTCAGCAGGCCATTCCTTGAGATGGGTGTTGACGTAGAAGGGGCTTCCTTCCATTCGGATATTCGCATTGCCCTTCTGATAATGAAGGGATGGCGGAAGCTTTTTATATTTCAATGACAACATCAGCTTGATCAACCCCGCGATGCCCGCAGCAGCGATCGTATGGCCGATCGTTGTCTTGATAGAGCCGATCGCACAGTATTCTGTTTTGGCTGTGTAATGTCTAAATGCGCGCGTTAACGCCTCATGCTCGATGGGGTCGCCAAGCTTAGTGCCAGTGCCGTGTGCTTCTACCAGTTGAATGCGCCCCGGATCGATGCCGAATTGTTCATACACTTCGCGCTCGAGCTCTTCCTGTGCAGCACCGCTCGGAGCCGTAATCCCGTTGGTCGTGCCGTCCTGGTTCATGCCCGATCCGGCAATGACACCGTAGATATGGTCGCCATCAGCAACTGCATCGCTTAACCGTTTGAGAACAACCGCACCGACACCCTCGCCTGGTACAAAGCCGTCCGCCCGTTCATCAAACGTATAACAGCGCCCGGAAGCAGACAGCATGCCTGCCCGCTGTGCACTGTCGTGAAAAGCTGGGGTAGACTGAATGAACACACCCCCGGCCAAGCTCATATCTGTCTCCCGCGCCCACAGTCCCTGACATGCTAGATGAACAGATACGAGTGAGCTGGAGCAGGCGGTATCAACTGCTATCGCCGGGCCTTTCAGGTTCAAATAATATGAAATTCGAGCAGCTACGATTGAACCGGCATTTCCCCACATCGCCTGCGCCGGGGGATTATCGCCGATCAGATGCATATAATCGCCGATATTATACCCCACATAAACGCCGCACCGGCGGCCTTCCATTGCCGAACCGGCATAGCCGGCGTCCTCCAGTGCTTTCCAGGACTCCTCCAGAAACAACCGCTGCTGAGGGTCCATGTAAACCGCTTCCGTTCCCGAAATATGAAAAAAGTACGGGTCGAACTGGTCATAATCGTCAAGTAAGCTACCATAGCGAACGATATTGAAGTCCGACTGTTTCCATCGCGTGATTTCCCCGACCAAATCCTTTCCACTGGCCAAATGCTCCCATAATTCTTCAAAATTACGGGATTTGGCAAACCTACCGCTCATGCCGATGATGGCAATCGGCTCCTTATGAGCCGGGCCTCGGGCTGGTGCATCCGCTTTCTGGAACGCAGGGGGCGTTTCCCGTAAGCTTTCGCCTGCCGAGTTCGACCTAGCATCCGCCTGCAGCGGTATGCGGTCAGCAGCTCCAAAGACCCTGGAAACGGCTTCGCCGTGCTCAGCCTGCAAATAGCCTGCAAACTGATTAATCGAGCTGTATGTAAACAGAACGGTCGTCGGCAGCTCCAGTCCAAGCTCCCCATTAACCAATTGGATTAAGTGAACGCCAGTAATGGAATCTAGCCCGTAATCGGCAAAAGCATGGTTCGGAGCGATCTGATCGCGGTCAACCTTAAGCGCTGTCGAGATGTGCTTTCTAAGCATGAGCTTGACAGCTTGCATGTATCTGTCATTGTCCTGAGGAGTCCAATCCGCTTTCGGTTCCACTTTTCCGGTATCATCTGCCGTTGTGGAGACAATCATCGCCGCAGCGGTATCCATATTCGACCCGGTTCGTTTTGCTGATGATGTACCGGATTTTCGGACAACGCCATCGCTCTGACAAGCGATAATCTGCTGTCCCAAGCTCCGAGCTGCCTGCGCCGGGAAATAAACCGACTGGAACCCCTCCTGCTCCAAAACTTTCATCCAAGTCTCCGAAGTTAAGGCGGGCGAACCCGGAATGCGCAGCCAGTCGTCCTCATAGAGCCACCAGCCATCCAGAAGACCGAATGTCAGGTGAGCGAAGAGTGTGTTGTGGCTCATCTCATTTAGCAGCAATAAACCATTTTTTTTCAGTGCAGATTTAACGTTGCGTAGCGTAAGCCGAATATTTTTTGTCGCATGCAGCACGTTAGACGCGATGACCATATCGAATGTACCGGGCGAAATCCCCTGTTCCGCCAGGGGCTCTTCAACGTTCACGATCCGGCAGCTTAAATAGGGAACTGCCGGTCCGTATTGTTCTTGTGCATGGATAAGAAATGCTTTTGATAAGTCGCTGTAAACGTACTCCGCGATCTGTTCCTGGTAAGGCTCCAGCTTGCGGAAGACCATCTCGCTCGTACCGCCCGTTCCCGCTCCCAGCTCAAGAATGCGCATCCGTTGCCCTTGATCCAGACTTTTTACATATGCAGCCGCTGTATTGGCCAACACCTCGTTAAAATAATCCGATACCGGATTATGTTTATAGATGCCTTCGACAAGCTTCATCGAGCCGTTTGGAAACAGAACGTCAGTGGCGGCGGTCCGACCGGTCAATATCGCCGGAAGCGCTCGAAGTGCCGTTTCCAACAGGTTGACTTGGGCATGTAGATTGGGATTGCCCAGCCATTCCTTCTTCGCGGCCGCCCACTCTTCCCACACCTCGTTCAAATGAACAGGAGGAGATGCTTTCGCAAGGCCCTGTCCTTGTGGCAGCCTGATATACCCCTGTTCAGTTAGCTGTGTCAAACTCTCTTCAAGCCAGCTTCCGTAGCGCGAATGCACCTTGACCTTCAGAGCGTCCAGGTCAAACGAATGCTGTGTAAACTGTCCGAGTTCCCACAGCTGCCCCCACAGCAATTTATAGGTTAACGCGTTTAATTGATCCAAGACGAACAGGCCCCTTTCTTATGACGTGATTTCCGATCGTCCGACAAAACGGGACACAGCTTGTGCCATCTGGTTCAACGTCGTCCAATCTGTAAAAGCCTGCATTTCCGCTTCCACCATGAAGCGTCTGTTAAGCTTGCTTAAAAGCTCGGCCAGCTGGAACGTATCCAATCCGTATTCCGCAAACTCAGCGTTCGGGTCGATTTCGTCGGGATGGACTTCCAGCAATCGGGACGCTTCCCCGATCAATTCATGCAAAATCAGTTCGGCTTGACCGGACGGCCCAACCGGTTGGCCTCGTTCTATGTTCATACCAGCAATGAGATCAGGAAGTGCAGGCAGCTCCACCATTGACCTGTAATCTCCACTGAAGCCCGGAGTGTCGAACATGACGTCTACTAGCCTCTCCGAAGCAAAGCCTGCTTCCAGGACACTCTTCGAAGCTTTAATAAATGCCATCTGCTCGATCGGACTTGCAAGCAGCGTCTCCAATGCCTCCATCGCATCGGAAGGCGTTATCGAACCGATGCCGTCATGCGCCATCCTTGCCTGGTATTCGTTCGAAGCGACAATGCCCGCACTTCCCCAGTAGCCCCAATTCATTATCTTCACCGCACACGGCCAGTCACAGGCCAAACGGATCGCGAAGGCATCCTTAAACGTGCAGCCTGCTGCATAATTGCTTTGACCGGCCCTTCTAGCGAAGGACATCATGCCTGAGAAAAACAAAACAAAATCAAGCGGCTCTCTTCGGAATATTTGCGCGAGCCGTACACTGACGTCAATCTTGGCTCCAAGCCCTGCCCGGAAGTCGTCCTCCTGCATATTAGCGAGGCTTTGGTCACGCAGGACGATTGCAGCATGAACGACACCATGAATGACGCCGAAACGTGCTTTGATGACCTGATAAGCATGATCCAGTGCTTGGGCATCCGCTGCGTCCGCCTCTATATAGAATGGCTTTGGCCCCGTAGTGGACACCCGTTCGATTGATGCGCTTATCGACTCATCCTGCCTGCGGCGTCCAAGCCAGACTATCTGGGCCTGATAGCGGCGGATCATGTACGCCGTCCAGACTTCACCAATACCTCCGGCCCCGCCAATAACGACATAGACGCCGCCTTTCCGGTAACCGTTGTGCTGTATGCCAGAGGCGATATTCACAGGAGCCAGCCTTTGACATAGCCATTCCCGTCCCCTTAAGCACCACGTGTTTCCTTCCGCATCGTGAGGAAGCGTCAACAGCGTTTCAATTGAAGTCTCCCAGCCGGGCTCCAAATCCAGTAAACGAATCTGCCAATTGGGATATTCTTTTGCAAGCGCACCTATCAGTCCATGCACACTCGCATGAACGGGATTAATCCTGTCTCCCGTGTATGCCCGCTGGGTTTGGAAGGTGAGGACATCGACACTCAGCCTTTTCCCGCCATATCCGGCATGCAGCAGCGCCTTGATCAAGCGGAATAGCAAAAGGACACCAACCTCTTGCTTAGCAAGGAGTGAATCGTCTTGAAGCAAAAATTCGGAAGGCGGCGCAAGCCAAAATAAATGATCGATGACGCCGAATCGTGCCAGCACCATAGCGATCTGCTCGATATCATCGTCTTCGCCTACGTTGACTGTAAAGGCGTTCGGATAATGAACCAAGAGAGCATCCCGGCTTTCAGCCGTTCCTCCGATGATCACAACGCTTCGGCTGTTCGCTCCGGGATACGCAGGCCCGGATTTAACAGGCACAGGCTCCCAAACAGGCGTAAGCAAAACATGTTCAAATGCTTCCGGACGGTTCTTTGGATCGCCGATAAAGCCCTGCTTCTCAGCTGCCAAGTCTGGGCTAGCTTCAGCCTCCTTGCGCTTGCCGCTGCCCGGTAGCCAGTACGTTTTGCGTTCAAAAGGATAACCTGGCAAACTCACTCGCCTAGTTGGCTTGTTCTCATACATCCGGCTCCAGTCTACCTTCAGCCCCTTCACCCATAATGCCCCAAGCCTGTCTACATTCCGGAGCTCGATCCACCGGTTTACACGGCTTGCAAGATCATCATCCGCTCCAATTGAAGCCAACTGATCCTTATCGGATTTCGCATGGCCGCGGTATATCGATCCGTCATCCGACGTCTTATTCAAAAAACTTCGTAAGCGAAGGGATAACTCATCCATCGATGCCGCTGTAAAAGCAAGCCTTTCATCCATCGCCTCGCGGCCGATCTGAAGCGTATAAGCGATTTCGGCCAATTCCGCATCCGCCAATGATCCGCTGTCCAAAGCCGAAAGCAGTCTCTCCGCCTGAATACGCAGCCGCTGCTCGTTGGCTGCCGACAGCAGAATAAGTACCTCTTCACTAGCGGATGTTTCTTTTCGGGCTTCACTCGCAGGCGGAATATACTCCTCGAGCACAATATGCGCATTGGCTCCGCCTGCGCCAAAGGAAGAAATGCCCGCAATTCTTGGATACTCTTCCTCTCTGCCGTTCAGGCGAACGACGGGTCTATCCCAATCCGCCAGCTCCTGCTGGACCATAAAAGGCGTGTTTTTCATCGGAATATTCGGGTTTAGCGTACGCGCATGCAAGCTCGGTACGAGCTTCCGATGCTTCATTTGCAGCACGATTTTCGTTACGCCGGCCACACCGGCCGCCGCCTCAAGATGACCGATATTCGATTTGACCGAACCGATCGCGCAATATTGGTTATCCTGCGTATCTTGGCGGAACGCTTGTGTCAGCCCGGTAATTTCGATCGGATCGCCCAGCTTGGTGCCCGTACCGTGCGCTTCGATATAGCTGACAGTTCTGCTGTGAATGCCGGCTTTGTCGAGCGCTTGCCGGATCAGCTGTCCCTGGGCATTCGGATTTGGAACGGTGTAGCCATTTGTTTTGCCGCCATGATTCACGCTGGTGGCTCTGATCACGGCATGAATCCGGTCACCGTCGGCAATGGCTTGCGACAGCCGTTTCAGCAGCAAAACACCTACCCCTTCTCCCGGAACGAAGCCGCTGCCGCCGCTGCCGAAGCTTCTGCATTTGCCGTCGGTAGACAACATCCCATGAGCGCTAAGCTCGATATAATTAGATGGATGAAGATATAAGTTGACGCCTCCGGCCATTGCCAATTCGCATTCTCCGCGCAAAATATGCTCGCAAGCTTCATGAATAGCGGTTAACGAAGAGGAACACATCGTATCGATTGGCATGCTCGGACCATTGAAGTCAAACAAGTACGAGACTCGATTGGCCACGGAGCTAAAAGACGTAAAGGGAAGCATGCGCTCTCCCTGTTTTTTGAACTCAGGCCCGTATAGATTAAACCCTGTTTTCGTTATTCCGGCGAAAACGCCGACTCGGCCGCCGTACTGCGAAGCCAGATGCTCTCTCGTGCAGCCCGCATCCTCAAGCGCATGCCAGCAGCTTTCGAGAAAGAGCCGTTCCTGAGGGTCCATGCAGGACGCCTCCAGCGGCGATATTTTAAAGAAGAGCGGATCAAA
The DNA here is from genome assembly GCF_003013445.1 of Brevibacillus sp. NRRL NRS-603. Taxonomy (NCBI): domain Bacteria; kingdom Bacillati; phylum Bacillota; class Bacilli; order Caryophanales; family Paenibacillaceae; genus Brevibacillus; species Brevibacillus sp. NRRL NRS-603. Next base: position 863,613 of record NZ_PXZN01000012.1, read on the forward strand.
GCTTGTTGCATGCTCCAGAAATCCGCCCCACTTGCTATAGCTTTTCCCCTCAGCGACCGCAATCTCCGAATTGGGCTCATAGAAACCTTCGACCGGCCAACGCCCCCTGGGAATTTCGGTTATGCAGTCCATGCCTGCGGCAAGATTTCGCCAGAACGCGTCCAAATCTTCGGCCTGCGGATATCTGCCGCTCATCCCGATAATCGCGATCGGCTCCTTCTCTGTCGGCTGACCGCTCTTGCTGGCAATGCCGGCCGATCTGCTGACCGTTTGATCACTTTCACCGATGGGTGACAAACGGGGCTTCACACCGAAGGACGAGGCTGCCGCCGCGTTATTTTTCTCCTGTGTATCTTTCTCGGCCAGTCCAATCCAATTGAGACATTGATGCGGATACGTTGCGCTCAAATAATCGGCTACGCCTCTTAGTGTCCTGAATTCGTAAAAGAGCGTTTTGGAAAGCTCACCGAAGTCATTCGCGAGATTGCGGTTCAACTCGGTAATCATAATCGAATCGATGCCATACGTTTCCAACGGTTCATCCGGATCAATGCTGTCGGGATTGAGCCTCGTATAGCCCGAGAACAAATGAATCAGTCGTTTCAGGGCCCGCTTGTCCAAATTTAGATCCAGCCTGACGCCTTCGACAGTCTCGGCCAAAGAGCGGCTTCGGTCATTTTCTACAAAACGGGTTAGTTTAGCACCAGCACCGTAGAGTATCATGACCCGGCTCCCTCCGCTTGCAAGCGAAGCGTAGAATGCACGGATGCCGATCGTTCCCGGCATCGCCGCCATCCCGGTCTCACGTTCCAAAGCTTCCTCGGCTCCGGATTCGAGCTGCATCCCGTTCGATCTCCAGAGCGGCCAGTTGATTGCGATCATTCCTGACCTGTTGCGATCCGTCTGTTGTCTCCATACGGTATAAGCATCCATAAAGCCATTCGCCGCCGCATAGTCTGTTTGGCCGACATTGCCATATACACCCGCTACGGATGAGAAGACGGCAAACACGTCAAGCTTGATATCCTTGCTAGACCTGTCCAAATGGACGAGTCCCTTCACCTTCGGACTGAGCACCTCGATAACCTGATCACGCGTTTTGCGGTACAAATATTCATCGCGGATGATACCTGCTGCATGTAAAATCCCATTCAAGCCGCCATATTGATGTCGAATTGCATCGATCAATGCAGCAACTTGACCTTCTTCGCTTAGATCAACCTGCCTATATTCAACCTTAGCGCCAAGAGCCGCCATCCGTTCGATTCGGCCGGATGCTTCGTCATTCAGCGTTGCCGATCTTCCGATTAGTATAAGAACAGGCAGGCTCACCTGCCTTGCGATTTCCTCAGCAAATAACAGGCCGAGTGCACCCGCTCCGCCTGTTATTAAATAGATGCCGCGGTCTTTCCATGGCATTCGCACCTGCTCCTGCAGGATCGTCTCCTTCTTCCACGCGGAACGGTAGTAGCGACCGTGCCGGGATTGGACAGCACTTGTGCTGCCGCCCCCCCAAGCACCTGCCTCGAGAGCACCGGCAATATCTCCCTTACCATTTTCCGCCCATTCGAGACATTCTACCGTGAGCTTCGGATTTTCTGCACGTGCGGTTAACAGTAAGCTGTATAATCCAACAAGCCATGGCGACTCCTCTTTATTTGCGATGAAAAGCTGCACAAGCGTTTCCCGGCCGGTGTGATTATGCAGAAGGCGCTGGAGGCGGTCGACGATTTGTAGTGTATAAGCCTCATACCTCTGCTCGATCGGCTGGTCTGAGAATTCAAGAACAAGCCATTCAGCTTTGCCTGTCATGCATTTTAATTTATCTGCGCGGACCTCGATCGACTCGCCAAATATGATCAATCGGTCCTGATTTAGCCCAGAGGAGTCCGATGGAAACTTTGCAATTTCCTCTTCGGACGGTCGAAAAAGCAGCACGCCGTAATCATCATTTGCTTCGGGTGGGGCGCTCTGCTTATACTTGTTCAACATTCGAAGGGCCTCCAGCTTGGACAGACGGCCCTCTTTGACTCCACTCAACACATCTTGCAAGAAATCTCTCATATTGACCTCCCGGTTAGAAGCCTGCTAAGACAAAGATGATAGGATTCGTTCCGCTTTCTGGACGGCGGTCTCCAACGTTATGGTTTCGTCGAGAAACTGATCTAGAAGATCACTGAAGCCGTCTTCATCCGTCTTCGCCTCTTCCCGTTGCTCCGCTTTCTTTACCCAATGGCTTTCTTTGGCAAAGGGGTATGTCGGCAATGGAATCCGCTGCTGCTCCCCTTCCAGGAACAGCTTGCGTAAGTCCAGCGGATAACCGTGAACAAACAGCTCGGCGCAAGCCAGCAGATGCTCTCGTGCCAGACTGTCGACATTATCTCGGTATGCCTGGATGCTTTGATTGACTTCGTCGATTCGCCACTCTTCTTCATCCCGCACCCCGACAGGCTGCAGCTCTGCTTGGACAACGTCTCGCGCATGGCCATTATCCAACCATTCGCCAAGCCGTTCGAGTAGCTCATGCTGGGAGGCGGCGACGCATGCAAGCCGGTGCTTCAATTGCTTACGTCCTGCCAGCAGCGTAAAGCTGACCGCTGCGCAGTCCAACTGCGGGGAGTGTCTGCAGTGCTCAGCCAGCCTTTCAACCTGTTGGCGCAGCTGTACCGCGGTCCGTCCCGACAGCACGAACAAGTATGCGGCTCTCGCCTCCCGTCTGCGAACCGGCTGAGGAGCTTCCTCAAGAACAAGATGCGCATTCGTTCCACTGAATCCGAATGAGCTGATGGCCGCCATTCGTTTCGTTCCCTCGCCTAGTGTCCAATCCCTAAGCTCCGTATTGATGTAAAAGGGACTATTTTCGAAAGCAATGCTTGTGTTGCCCTTTTCAAAATGGAGTGAAGGCGGCAGCTTTTTGTGACGTAATGACAGAATAACTTTCAAAAAGCCCGCAATGCCTGCGGCAGCAGCCGGATGGCCGAGATTCGATTTAATCGAGCCGACCGCGCAATAGCGGTGATCGTTCGTATAATGTCGGAACGCCCGGGTCAGGGCCTGAAACTCGATCGGATCTCCCAGCTTCGTTCCCGTTCCATGCGCCTCCACCAACTGAATATGGCGCGGATTGATACTGAAGGTATCATACACATGCCGCAGCAAGCGCTCCTGTGAATTCGCACTTGGTGCTGTAATGCCGTTTGTCGTGCCGTCCTGATTGATGCCGCTGCCGCGGATCACGCTATAAATATGATCGCCATCGGCAAGCGCATCCTTCAAACGTTTGAGAACAACCGCACCGGCGCCTTCTCCCGGCACGAAGCCGTCGGCCCTTTCGTCAAAAGCATGGCATCGGCCGGTAGGAGAAAGCATACCCGCACGATTGGAGACGGTATAAAATTCGGGGGTTGATTGGATGAATACGCCGCCAGCGAGTGCCATGTCCGTTTCCCTTGTCCACAGGCTTTGACAGGCCAGATGAATCGCAACCAGCGAACTGGAGCAGGCTGTATCCACTGTTACCGCAGGCCCCTGCAGGTTCAGGTAATAAGCGATCCGTGCAGGTATGACGGATCCTGCATTGCCCCAGAACGCCTGAGCCGGCGCTTCGTCTCCAAACAATCTCGCGTAATCGCTGCCGCAGCTTCCGACATAGACGCCGCATCGTCGCGTATGCTCTCCCGGCCCCGCATATCCAGCATCCTCCAGCGCTTTCCACGATTCCTCGAGAAAAATGCGCTGTTGAGGATCCATGTAATCGGCTTCCACGCCAGTGATGTTAAAGAAAAGCGGATCGAAACAATCAATTGAGCTTAGAAAGCTTCCATGTCGGCAGCTTTTGACCCCTTCTGGGTCCGAGCCGCTCCTACGGAGTTCCCAGCGCGTCACTTCTTCTACCAGATCGGTTCCTGCCTCAAGATGTGACCATAGCTCCTTCACCGAATCCGAACGAGCAAAACGGCCGCTTATCCCGACAATGGCCACCGGTTCTAAAGGCGTTGGAACCTGCCGCATGCTTGCATTCTCTATAGCAGAAGAACTGACTTCGGGTTCGGACAGGTAATCGCCTCCAGGTATACGCACCACAATCTTGCCGATATTTTTCCGGTTCTCCAACTGACGATAGGCTTCTTTAAAATCAGAGAGAGCGTAAACGCCGCCGATTGTCGGCCGTATGACCCCTTGCCTAATCAGAGCTGTCAACTCGTCCCAATAAGCTTGTATCGCTGCCGGTTGTTCGGCTGACAACGCTCTTAAATCAACGGAATGGAATGCTCTGTTCTCGTTCAACAGCGACAAGTCGATGCTCCGCGCGGACTTCAGCGCGGTTAAGGCGAGCTCAATATACCGGCCTCCCGGCGCCAAACACCGGAATCCTTTCGACATCGCGTCCCCGGACAGTGTGTTCACAACGATCTGTACCCCTTGTCCGTCCGTAAGCCTCTTGAGCTCCTGCTCGAAATCGTTTTCTCTGTAATTAATGAGCTTTGAAACACCGATACCTGCAAGATAGTCCAATTTTTCCTTGGAGCCTGCGGTAGCGTAAATTTCCGCGCCGTAATGGCGGGCTAGCTGTACGGCCATCAAGCCGATTCCTCCCGCCGCCGTCTGAACAAGCACCTTGTCGCCGGATTTGACTGCCGTTTTGCGAAAGGCGTCCATCATCGTAAGACCGACTGCCGGCAGCGAACAAGCTTCTTCGAAGGACAGAAAGTCAGGCTTTGGAAGAAGCGACTGCTCCGAGCAAACGATGTAGGTCGATTGCGCGCCTATATTCTCCCCTCCGGTCACAACCACTTGATCACCACGCCGGACGGAGGTTACCGCTTTCCCTGTATCAATGACAACACCACTTGCCTCAAAGCCAGGCGTAAAAGGAAAAGGCGGCATCACTGGATAGAGACCTTTGGCGCAAAGCAAATCGCCGAAGTTCACTGAAAAGGCGCGTACCTCAACCAGCACATCATGCTCCGTTAGCGACGGCACTGCCGATTGTTTCAGTTGAAGCTCGTCGATACCGCCGGGGCGTTCAACGACTATATGATGGCGTACCCGCGGCGTCTGACTCTTTTCCACCAGCTCGAAGGCAGCTGCATCTTCTGTGACTCGATACCCGTCCTCCGATGCCTCCGGCGCCGGGACCCGTTCTTCAGCCATAACCTGCGGCGGGGATTGGGTTGCGTTTTTATCTGGCTGCCGGTACTTGCTCAGCAGTTCATGCCGATGCTCGCGAAGCAGCCAATCGGATAGCCGCTCGACGCTGTTATAGTCAAAAATGATCGTCGTCTGCAGCTGCGTCTCGCAGTGCTTATTAATGATGTTAATGAGGTTAACCGCAATGATGGAATCGACGCCGTAATCCGAGAAGCTCCGATCGTCCTGGATTCGGCCTGCATCGATTTGCAGTGCATCCGCCACCGCTGTTCGAATAACTGTTTGGATAAACGAACCAAGCGCCCGGTCCGAAACGTCACCGGCACCGTCTATGCCGTTTGCTCCGCTTGTGGACGGGCTGATCGGGAGCGGCTCCCGCTCCTGAAAATCGGACGGAACGCTCGCGCAACCACTTAGGTACTGCCGGTACACGCCGTTGCTCTCCGCTGCAATGACAGCGGCGCCGAGAAAATGACCTTTCCGTGCCGGATAGAAGATGCTCCGGAAACCTTCCTCCGCCAAAAGCCGCTGCCACATTTCCGTAGTTAGCACCGGACTGCCGGGAATGCGTACTTCGGCATCCTCATGCAGCCACCAGCCTTCCAATAACCCGAAAGTCACGTGCATGAACAGGCGGTTTGCATGAATCTCGTTAATCAGCAATAACCCACCCGGGCGCAGTGCTGCCTTTGCATGACGCAACGTACGGCTTATCCGTGCAGTGGCATGGAGCACATTCGTTGCTATGACAAGATCGAAGCTTCCTTCTTCAATCCCTTGCTCGGCAAGCGGACGTTCAATATCGACCATTTTGCAGGATAAGTAAGGAGCCTGCGCCCCATACGTCTGCTTTCCGTGAATCAGAAACGCCTTGGATAAATCCGTGTAAAGGTAGTCGGCCATGTGGGATTGATACGGGTCTAGCCGCTTGAGTACAACCGCACTCGTCCCTCCCGTACCTGCTCCGATCTCCAGGATCCGTATTTTGGACGACTTGTTCAGCGCCAAGCGTTCCTGCACATAAGCCTCCACCGTATCCGCAAGCGCTTCGTTGAAAAAATCAGCAATCAAATTGTTTTTGTAAACAGACTCCACCAATCCGAAGGAACCGTTCGGGAAAATAACATCCGTTGCCGGTAATTCCCCGACCAAAATGCGCTGGAGGGCGTGCAACGTTTTTTCTGCCAACTCGGCTTGTGTATTCATATTGCCGTTGCTCTTCCATTTGCTTCTCGTCTGGTACCATTGACGCCACTCTTCATCCAGATCCAGAGGGCGTGTGTCCAATATGCGCACCGTGCCGTCCTCGCGTCGAACATAACCGGCCCGTTCAAAGGCGGCTATGGTTTCTTGATGCCATCTGTAGTAGGCCGGCAGCATCCCGGACGCACCGTCTTCAACACTGCTAAGCCAGCCGCGTTCTCTGTAGATCGCCCACATCAATTTGCAAATGGCAGCGTCCAGCAACGCCATGGGGTGCCCCATTTCGGATTGTATACGCCTAAGCCGTGAATCATCTGTTTCCTGCATGCGGTTTCGAATTCCTGGAAGCAGTGAGCTGCGGTCTGCCTGAATGAATAGACGTTCATCGTGCAGCAATCCTGCAAGCGGCACCGGCTTTGTCATCTTCAGCATCACCAGTTGGTCCAATGGTCCTCCAAGCAACAATTCCAACGCTTCCATTGCCTCGTCTGATTCAATGGAAGCGACGCCAAGCGAGGCCATTTTCTTCCGGTACTCCTCCGAGGCAACGACGCCTACGCTTCCCCAATAGCCCCAATTCATCACCTTGACCGGGAAGGGCAGCTCCTTGCCAAGCCGGTGGGCAAAAGCATCCTTGAAGGCGCAGCCGGAAGCATAATTACTTTGACCGGCTGGTTTGGTATACGAATTAATGGAAGAAAAGAACAGCATAAAATCAAGCTGCTCAGTCGCAAATACTTGTGCCATCCGAGCGCTGATATCTACTTTCGCCGACAGCGCCGCGCGGAAGCGTGCTTCATCCATGTTTGCTAAGCTTTGATCCAGCAGGACGATAGCGGAATGGATGACGCCATGGATTGCGCCATAACGTGACTTCACTTCGTCGACAGACTGCTGCAAAGACTGTTTGTCTTTGGCATCGGCCGAAATATACAACGGCTCTATCCCATAAGCCGCACCCAGTCGATCAATCTTATGCTGAATGGTTTCATCCAGCGATTTTCGGCCAATCCAAACAACCCGTCCTCTATATTGGCGGATCATATATTCAGTCCACGCCTCGCCGATCCCGCCGGCACCGCCGATGACGACATAAACGCCGTCTTGACGGTAAAGGCTTTGCTTCGGTATGGCTGCGGCCACCGGAAGTATTCGTTGGCGATACCATCGGTTATCCCGACAGGCCCATACGTGACCTTCCGGATCAGCAGGCAGACGGAACAATTGATCAACCGAAAGGCTGCCGCCTGCTTCCAAATCGGCAACCCGTATTGCCCATAGCGGATATTCCTTGGCGATCGCGCCGGCCAATCCGTGCACGCTGGCAGCGGAAGAACGCACGGCATCATCGCGTTTGACCGAAACGGCTTGCTGGGTGATGAAGCTCAAGGCGATACGCTTGCTCCCATAACCCAGCGCCAACAAGGCCTTTACGAGTCGAAACAGGTGAAGGACGCCCTTTTCCTGTTCTTCGATGGGAGCATCCGAAGCGGCAACTCCGACCGGTTCCCGTGCTGAAATCCACAACAGATGCTCGAATTCGCCGCACGCCCGTAACTTGTGGGCCATCTCCTCGATCGTATCTGAAGCCTTCAGGATGATGCTCCGCGCTGCCGGCCACGCATGCTGATTTTCATGAACGGCCGCGCTTTCGTCCTCCGCAATGATTACGGTCCGGTTCGGCGGTTGGACGCCGCTTGTTTCTACTTCCGCCTCGTCCCAGACGTACGTCAGCAAATCCGACAAGTTCTGGTCAGACTTCCCGGAAGCATAAGCCGTGTTTGACGAAATCGCGTTATCCGTCGCGTTCCGATCCGTCAAACGTGACGAAAATCCCTTTATTGCCACGCATACGGTCCCTTGTTCATCACACAGATCGATATCAAGCTTATGAATGTGGCCGTCTGCAGCCTCGCCGCTTGTTGGCCGTAACCAAGCCCACATAACCGTTGCGCAGCGGTCAAACAGCTCAAGCTCATCGATTGCAAACGGGAGCTTCATCTTGTTCTCTTCCGTCCTGTCCATAAAGAGAACCGCCGCTTGCAGGGCGGAGTCCATCATGCTTGGGTGCATCGTGTAGCGATCCTTCTTGCTCTGGACACTCGCGGGGAGCAATAGCTTGGCGAGTACGCCCTCCGGCCCTGTGTAAACCTCGTCCAATCCACGCTGCCCAGAACCGTATTGAATACCCATTCGTTCAAATGCCTCGTAGCAGCTCTGAACGGACCGCTTCTGGGTCAGCGTAGTTTTCAACGCTTCAAGCAACACCACAGGTCGTTCCCGAATCTCGAAAAATTCTCCTGCCCCTTGACAATGGAGAACGCTCTCTTCCTCGATTTGGCTCGTAACCCGGTAGCTGACTTCTCCGTTTTGTTCCCGCTTCACCCCGATCCGAACGTCCAGAGGCTTGGCAGCCACAATCATAGGCCGTGCCCACACGACTCGTTTCAGACGGATCCCGAAACTGCTCTCCCGCTCGCCGCCTGCCATCATCCGAATCGCGGCTTGAGCCATCTCCAAATAGGCGACACCGGGCATAACCAGTTCGCCGTCCACAACGTGATCCCTGATGAAGAATTCCTCACCTGTAAAGGTCGAGCTGTATTTCATGCCCAGGAAATCTGATGTATTTCTTTGTACCAATGGGTGGAGTACGGCTTGCTTTGCCGCATCACTTTTCGTCTTCGCATCCGCATGAAGTTTAACTTCCGGCACCCAATACCGTTCATCGGCAAAAGGATAGGTAGGCAGTGGAATTTTGAAATTCCTTCCCTTCGCGAACAGCTCGTGATAATCAAGCTCATAACCTTGTACGTAAAGCTCGGCTATCGATGACAAACGTTCCATATAGTCTGCAGCACCGTCCGCATGTTGCAGCTCGCGAATACACTGGTTTCCATACCGTTTCAAAGCAAGCTGCTGCCGCGCTCCATTGGCGTCTAGCTCGGACTGGAATATCCGCGGCGTGGCCTCACTGCCGATCCACGAAGACAGCAAGGACGCTAATTCACGGGTATCACGGACGACAAGCGCCAGTCTGTGATGGAAGTGTTTCCGCCCTGTAAGCAGCGTAAAGCTTATGCTGCCACAATCAGCGCCAGTATTGGCTAAACTGTACTCCAGAAGCTGTTCCCCTTGTCGGCGCAGCTGCTCCTGCGTACAAGCCGACAAGACGATCAGGTAGCCCTGTCGTTTGACGGACTTACGCTCGATTGCAGAGGCTTCTTCGACAACAAGATGCGCGTTCGTCCCGCTGAACCCGAACGAACTGACGGCTGCGCGGCGCCTGCTTCCTGCCTCGGCCTCCCAGCTTCTAAGCTCGGTATTGACATAAAACGGACTTTCTTTAAAATCAATGCCGGGGTTGCCGTTACTAAAATGCAAGGACGGCGGTAGCTGCTTATATTTGAGCGCCAGCAGTACCTTGAGCAAGCCGGCAATACCCGCAGCGGCTGCAGCATGGCCCATATTGGTCTTGACGGAGCCGATGGCGCAGTACTCCCGTCGCTCCGTATAATGTCGAAACGCATTCGTCAGAGCTTGATATTCGATCGGATCGCCCAATCGCGTGCCGGTTCCGTGTGCTTCGATCAGCTGTATGCTTTCTGGATCAATGCCGAATGAATCGTAAACATCCCGTTCGAGACGCTCCTGGGATAACGCGCTTGGAGCCGTAAGACCGTTCGTTGTACCGTCCTGGTTTATGCCTGAGCCTATGATGACGCCATAGATGTTATCACCGTCTGCCTGTGCGTCACGGAGCCTCTTCAGAACGACAGTTCCCACACCTTCACCGGGTACAAAGCCATCTGCCCGTTCATCGAAAGTGTAGCACCGTCCCGACGCGGACAGCATCCCCGCTTGATTAGCGCTCTCATAAAAGCTTGGTGTCGACTGAATAAAAACACCGCCGGCCAGCGACAATTCCGTTTCCCCGGACCTTAAGCTCTGGCAGGCCATGTGGACAGCGACAAGCGAGCTGGAGCACGCGGTGTCGATGGTTACCGCCGGTCCGTGCAAGTTAAGATAATAGGCGATTCGTGCAGGAATGACCGAACTGGCATTGCCCCAAAACGCAGGTGCCGGCGCCTCCTTGCCCATCAGTCGGGCATAGTCGCTTCCGCTGCTGCCGACAAACACGCCGCATTTTCGCCCATCCATTCCCGCTCCAGCATAACCGGCATCTTCAAGCGCTTTCCACGCTTCCTCTAGAAATAAACGCTGTTGAGGATCCATATAATTCGCTTCGTAACCCGAAATGTTAAAGAAAACCGGGTCGAAACGGTCGATCGCATCGAGATAGCTACCTTTCGAACAGAAACTGTTTTTCCCTGCCTTGTATGGGCTAAGATCCCAGCGGCTTGCCTCCTCGATCAAATCGGTCCCGTTTGCCAAATTGGCCCAAAATTCCTCCAGCGTTTCCGACTTGGCAAATCTGCCGCTCATCCCGATCACAGCAATGGGCTCCGGATCTCGGCCTTGTTCCACGCAGTGCGGTGCTCTCGGTTGTTCCGCATTGTCCAACCGCTTGACTAAAGTCGCCGTTTCTTGATATCGATAAGGCTCTGTAACCGTAACGACGAGCTTTCCGATGGCCGTCCGATCCTCAATAGACCGGTAAGCATCCGCCACCCGTTCAAACGGGATAACCCCATCAATGACAGGGCTTATCGTTCCTGCTTCGACAAGCGCAAGCATCTCTTCGACATAACCGCGCAGCTCGGCTGGATTCTCGTTAGCAAGCTTTCTTGAATTGATGCTATAAAAGGTCTGATTCCCATCCAGCGCTGATAAATCGATCGTCTTCGCGGTTTTGAGTGCCGTCATCGCCAGCTCGATATAACGACCTCCCGGTGCCAGACAGTTGATTCCTTTCTGAATGGCGTCCCCGGGAAGCGTATTGATAATGACATCAATTCCATTACCGCCTGTTAGCCTGTCGATCTCTTTCTCGAAATCGGTCTCCCTGTGATTGATCCTATAGTTCACACCGAACGTTTCCAAAAATTCAAGCTTACGGTTGGACCCGGCTGTAACATATATTTCCGCACCATAATGACGCGCAAGCTGTACCGCGATAAGTCCTGTTCCGCTTGCCGCGGTATGGATGAGAATTTTCTCGCCTTTCTTGAGATCCGCTTTGCGGAAAGCGTTGATCATCGTCATGGCGGCTGCCGGAATGGTGCAAGCCTGCTCAAACGTGAGGTAATCCGGCTTCTTGAACAGCTGGTCTTCCCGGCATGTGATCATGGTGGAATGTCCGCCGAAAGAAGCCCCGAGCGCCACAATCACTTCATCGCCCGTGCGAATGGTCGAAACGTCGGCACCGGAGGCTACAACAACCCCACTTGCCTCAAAGCCCGGTGTGAACGGGTATGCCGGCATGGTTGGGTATAGACCCTTCAAGCAGAGAAGATCGCCGAAATTCAGGGCAAAGGCACGGACGGCGATGCGAACCTCATCAGATCTCATCTCCGGAACGCCGGATTGTGCAATCCGCAGCGAATCAACACCCCCGGGCCGGTCGATCACGACATGGTGATACGTCGGCTTTTCCGAAGGAAGGGGAGCGCTCGGATGCTCACTGACTGCAGGCGCCGGGGATCCTGACGGTTGCGATAGAAAGCGATTGCTCAACGCTGGCATGCTAAGACCGCTTTGAACGGACTGCTTTGCCGATGCCTCTAGGGCTCGTGCGCCCTCTTCCTCTCTGTCGGCAGCCAGCTCGCTCCGCTTGAGAAGAACGGTTATTTGATCCGTATGCTCCTTGATCAAAAACGCACATAAGCGCTTCACGTTATTGTAATCAAACAGCACCGTTGTCTTGAGAATAAGGCCGAAGTGATGATTCAGGCTGTTTACGAGACTGACTGCCACGATGGAATCTACGCCGTATTCGGAGAAGCTTTTCTCATCCTGAATACGCTTCTCGTCCATTTTCAAGGCTTGCGCGACATATTCCCGTATCGTCTTCTTGACATAATCTTCAATCCACTGTTCTTCCATATGTTCACCGCTTCGGTCCGTATTGGTCAGGTCATGTAGCCGCTCGTGCCGTTCTCCGGTCGCAAGCCGCTTAGGTTGATCTAATATGCCGTCGCTCAACGCGGCGATAATATGCTGGTCCCATGAAAGTCGACCATCAGAAGGAACCATGATCCCGTGAAAGCCTGTCCGGGCAAGCAGGGACTGCCAGACCGGCACATGCAGGCCCGGACATCCCGGAATTCGAAGCTCCGGATCTTCATAACGCCACCATCCCTCCAGCAGACCGAATGTTACATGATTGAACACCGTGTTGCCGGTAAGCTCGTTTAACAGAAGCAGTCCGTTTGCGCGCAGTGCGGATTTGACATGATACAGCGTCTTTTTCATATTGCGGGTCGCATGAAGCACATTGGCCGCAATCACGATATCGAAGCTGCCCTTCGCAATTCCCTGCCCTTCCAACGCTTGTTCGACATCGAATAAATGGAAGGAAAGGTACGGATATTCTTTGCCATACTTCTGTTCCGCATGGAGCAAGAATGATTTAGATACATCCGTGTAGCTAAAATCGATGATATGCGCTTCATAAGGCTTCAACCTCCGAAGCACCGCCTCGCTCGTTCCGCCGCTTCCGGCGCCAATTTCCAAAATCCGTATTTCCGCATTCGGATCAAGCGCAATCCGTTCACGCACGTAATCCGCCGCCGAATCCGCGAGCAGGTCGTTATAAAAGTCGGCTACGCGGTTATTTTTATATATGCCCTCCACCAACGCCGCGGACGAACCTGGAAACATGACATCCGTCGGTCTAACGCCATCGGAGAGAATCTCGGAAAGCGCGCGCATCGTCGCCTGCACTAGGGAAGCTTTTGCAGAAACATCGTCATGACCCAGCCATTTGTTCTTGTTCGCTTCCCATTCCGCCCAGGCTTGCCCGAGAGTTGCCGACTCTTGAGCCGGGGCGTAAACGCCGCCTGCCTCCGGCTTTAAATAGCCGCTGCGGACCAGCATTGCGACGCTTTCTTGAAACCATCTCCGATAAGAGCTCAGCAATTCCGTTTCCGGGGGTATGTAACCTCCAAAGGCTGACAAAGAGGCTACCCATCCTGTTTCGCAAAAATAAGCCCAAAGCATCCGACACAGTGTGTGGTTCATATCGTTTATTCGATCGATTGCTTCCGACACTTTGGCTTTATCCTGCGCCGTTTCTTCATCGCCACCCAAAATTCGCGATACTCCTCCGGATCCGCTAAGATACTCCGCTATTGTATTGATCGTCATCGTCTTAAACGCGGGCAATTCGGATGGCCGTAATTCAAGCTGACAAGCTTCGAATAGCTGATGAGCCCATTCATTCAGCTTGATCTGGTCCATACCGTATTCCTCCATCTCGGCGTCTGGATCAATCTCGTTTTCCTTTACGCCTAAAATGGAAGCCGCAGCTTTTATCAAAACCGGCCGCAGTTGAACGGCCGTGCGTCTTCCAGCGGAATATGCCTGAAGCGCAAGTTCTCGTTTTGCGATCAACGCCCGAGTTACAAGACCTGTCATCCGGATACAGACGCGGCCTTGGTCATCACATAAGTCGATATCGAATGTGAGATCCCGGTCCTTACCATTGCCTTCCTCCGTGACGCTCCGGATATAAGCCCACATCGATGGCGTGCATCCGCGGAACACCTCAAGTGATGTCAACGCAAACGGCATCGCAAGCGGTGCTTGCCCGTATTCTACTGCAGCCAAACCGATGCAAGCCTGCAAGGCGCCATCCATCATGCTAGGGTGCAGCACAAAGTCATCCTTTGTTTCCACAATCAATGAAGGCATCGACAACTGCGCAAGCAGCTGCCCGTCGCCGATATAAATCACGGATACTGAGCGATGCGAGGGACCGTAATGAATGCCCATTCCCTCGAACGCTTCGTAGCATTGCCCACTCGATAACTGTCGTCGCGAGCATTGCTTCCGAATCTCATGGTAATCTAAAACGGGCGACTCAGCAGCTTCTACGACCAGCACGGTTCCTTGACTGTGCACGTTCTCCCCAGCTTGTTCCTCCGGTGCCCCGGTATAAATCCGATAATCAATTGTCCCGTTGTCGCTTGGCTTCAAGGTGATATGGGCATGTACAGGTTCATCGCCTACCTGGATCGGCTGCGCCCATACCACCTGTTGCAATCGGACGGTTACCTCCGGCAGCGACTTGCCGATGGATAGGACAGACGCTGCTCGGGCCATCTCCAAATAAGCGACTCCCGGAAGAATGCGCCTGCCTTCAACCCGGTGGTCTTCCAAATAAAATTCAGTTCCTTCAAACCGCGAGCTGAAGCGCTGTACGGTGAAATCCGACGTATTGCGGTGCAGCAGTGGATGAAGCGGATCAGCACCCGCTGCCGTTTGGGTGCTTCTCATATCCGGGACCCAGTATCTCTCCTTGGCGAACGGATACGTCGGGAGCGTGATCGGACGAGGCTTTAGCGCATCGTATCGGCGATTCCAATCATAGACACCGCCCTGAACCCACCGTTCAAGAACCTTCGATATTTCCTCGTGCTCGAGTATTTCGAGCTTCCTTCCCCTGCTGCCGGCACCAACACTTCCCTTGTACAGCAGTGGAATTCCTTCGTGGCCATCCAAATAAGCGGAGAGCTTATAGTGAAGCTCCTCCACCGATTCAACGGCAACAGCCAACCGTTCTTCATGCTCTTCCCTGCCGGTCTGCAGCATATAAGCAATCTGCGCCAATTCCGCTTCGCTATTTTTCGATTTGCTCATCCACTCGACGAACTGGCGAACCTGCTCACGCAGCCGTTCTTCATTTTTGGCCGACCATATCAGCGCATAAGGAGTTCCTATTTCCAGAGTGGCTGATGCTTCTTCCACATATTCTTCGATGACGACATGGGCATAGGAGCCCGAAAAGCCGAAGGAGCTGATACCCGCCCGCCTCGGAAGTCCGTCCCTTGTGTCCCAGTATTGATTCTCCCGGTTTATGTAAAGCGCCGAGTCTTCTAGTTGGATGTAAGGGTTTATTTGATTAAGCTTCGGCATTGCCGGTATTTGCCGATGCCTCATCTGTTGGATGACTTTGATGACGCCGGCGATTCCGGCAGCACCTTCCGTGTGGCCGATATTCGACTTCACGGAACCGACCGCGCAGAACTGCTTCTTGTCGGTGAAACGCTCAAACGCTTTCTTCAAGCTGCTTATTTCGATCGGGTCCCCGAGTGCCGTACCGGTGCCATGCGCTTCGATATAACCGATCGATTCCGGCGCAATCCCCGCGTCCTCCCAAGCTTTCGCAATGACATGTTCCTCGCCTTCGATACTTGGTGCCGTTAGGGACGGCGTATGTCCTCCATGCAGGGCCGCTGAACCTTTTATGACGGCGTAGATACGGTTGCCGTCTTTCTTCGCTTGCGACAGCGGTTTAAGCAGAATGCTGGCGATCGCCTCCCCTGGTACATACCCGTCGGCGGCTGCATCAAACGTATGGCAGCGGCCGGTGGGAGATAAGGCGCCGATACTACTGAAATACCGGTAGTGCCAGGACGACAACAGCAGATTGACGCCGCCGACAAAGGCCATCTTGCACTCCCCGTTTTGCAAGGAACGGCAAGCCGTATGTAAAGCGAATAAAGACGAGGAACACGCTGTATCTATCGCCATGCTCGGGCCTTTCAAATCAAAGATGAACGATACCCGATTGGCGACGACGGTCTGCGCATTGCCTGTCCCCATATGAGGATCGACGGGGAGATTCAATTCCGCGATTCGGTCCGCGTAATCATGAACACACACCCCGACAAATACTCCCGTGCTGCTTCCCGCTAATTGCTTCACAACGCCTGCATCCTCTGCGGTTGCGTAGACGCTTTGCAGCAGCAGACGGATTTGTGGATCCATCCATTCGGCTTCTCTTGGCGATATGTTAAAAAATTCTGCATCAAACTTATCGACGTCATCGATAAAGCTGCCCCATTTGCAATACGTCTTATCCTTGGCCTGACGGTCTTCGTCGAACCAAGGCCGGTAATCCCAATGGTCGGGCGGAATCTCTTTGATCAGATCCTTCCGGGATACGATATTTTCCCAAAACGTTTCGATATCGGACGATTCTGCAAATAATGCGTCCATCCCAATGATTGCGATATCTTCATTGTCGACGTCGTTTCCTACGATCTGGCCGGAGGGCGACGAATGAGTCTTCGGCTTTGCTTCCGCAATCGGTGCAGATGTCGTTCCCAGCAGCTTCTGGAAGGCTTCCCTATGCTCCTTGCCAAAATAGGACGCAAGCTCCTCAATGCTTGGGTACTCGAAGAACAAGGTCGGATAGAGCTCGGAGCCGATTTCCTGTCCAATAACGCCGGTAAGTGCAATAAGCTGGGCGGAGTTTAGACCAAGCTCCATTAAATTCGCCGTAATGCTGAAAGACTTTAACCGGCCATCGGTGACCGTCTCCACCTGACGCACCAAATAGCCGATGATGCACTCTTCCAGAGCCTCGATTCCGCCATCAGCGGAATCATTCGTCGCAGTCTCTTCACCTGGGATTGCTGACAAACGGAGGCGCTTGATCGAGCATTCCGTCAGCTCCGCCGCCACTATGCCGGAGTTTTCAATCAGCTCTGCATCGAAGACGATCATTTCGTCCGATTCTTTCAAATGATGGATATGGATCCAGCATTGGTGCAATCGTTCGGTTTTATGGAAGAGCACATCCTTGACTGCAAACGGCAAATAACCGTCCCAACCGGTCGCCTTATTCAAAAGGGGGACGACCGAGAGAAACGCACTGTTCAAAAGCAGAGGATGAATACTCGATTCAGATTCCTCGGAAGCCGATTCACCGGTCAGTTCAGCCCGGACAAGGATATAGTCCTGTCCTTTGTATACACGCTGAATGGTTCTGAAGCTTGGCCCTAATTCAACGGTTCGATTGATCTCATAGATCCGATCCAGCTGCTCGTACAGTTCGGTTGATGCCTGTAGCTCGGCCAGATCCAAAACCCGGTTGCTTACCGGCCCTACAACAAGCTCGCCTTTAGCTGTGAGCTGTCTGTCCTCGGAGGAGAGGTCCCCATACACGGTCTCGAAGCCCGCGGCTTCATAGCTGTCCTTCTCGAGCTTCATCTCGACGATCACCGGCTGCGCAGGATCGACTTTTATAGGGCTGATGAAGGAAAGATTCCGTATTCGGCCGCAGCGCTCCCTCTCATAGAGGGCAAAATAAGCATCCATGGCCATTGAAGCATGAGCGACGCCTATGATAACCGGTTGGCCGCCGACTTTGTGGTCACGTAGAAGCGTCTCATCGTAATGATAGGTTCTCGTCCACCGGCGGTTGGTCCCTTCGAGAGCAGGCCGTTGCGGAATCTGGCTCGCAAGCCGCTGGGCTTCCCGGACTTCCTGAAGCGCCTGCTCGACCTCCAGATTGCCGTTTTGTACCCGTTCAAGAAGACGTTCCAATTCTTCCTTTTTCATGTCCATCCTTACACCTCGATATCGAAAAAGTACTGCATAGCCTCGCTTTTGGACATTTCGCCGCGCGAAACTCTCTCCAAAATCACGCGCAGCTGGGTTTCCCCGCTTCCATGGACGGAGGCTTCGCCATCATCCGTTCCATAATCGAATGCGTAATGGGGAAGATTCAATGTTCCCGCTGCTGGGTGATGCATTAGGCTTTCCAAATCCACGGATCGTCCTTGAACCCATTGAAGGGCAATCCGGTACAGCTCCCCAGCATGGTCCTGCCGTTTCGTGTTTACCACATGTACAGATTTACCTAGCCTGCTATTTGGCGAGATGAATATATCCGGGTCACGCACTTCTTCCCCTGCTCTCAACGCTTCCAGCTTCAGTCGCAGATCGTAAACAGAACGATAAATGATAGCCAAACGGTATTCCAAATCGTGGTTAATCCGAATGAGCGAGTCCGAAAGTGCTTCTGCCGGGAGATTACGTTCCTTTCTTAGCAGTCGTAGCATACGATCCGTATAGCTTCGTAAGCTATATTCGGTTTTGGCCGACCAAACGGCCAGATACTCTGACGGCGGGTCAATAGCCGCATCCGCCCCAGTTTCTGTCCGGATGTGCGGACCGATATACTCTTCAACTATAAGCACGGCATATGAACCGCCAGCACCAAACGAATTGATCATACTCCTGCGTGGGAGCAGGTTCCCATTTGACGGGTCAACCTTCTGCTCCCAGGGCTCGAATTTCTCCTGCAAGTAAAACGGCGTGCCTTCCAATTTGAGATTCGGATTGCGCACGTCAGCATGAATCGATGGAACGAGCATCCGGTATTTCAATTGCAACAGCACTTTACTGAGCTGCGAGATGCCGGAAGCCGCTTCAAGATGCCCGATGTTAGATTTGACCGATCCGATGGCACAATATTGCTGCTTGCCGGTAAATCGCGAGAAAGCGCTGCGTAAAGCCGCGACCTCGATGGAATCGCCCAGCGGCGAACCGTTAGCCGCGCACTCGACGTAGGTAATCGATTCGGGATTGACCCCCGAACGCTTGATTGCCGATTCCATGAGCTGTGCCTGCTGTTTCGGATCGGGGACGCTATATTTTTGCCGGCCGCCGCCATGATTAACTCCGCTGTACGTGATGACCCCGAGGATCTGGTCTCCGTCACGTTCAGCCAGAGAAAGCGGTTTGAGCAGCACCGCCCCGACGCCTTCTCCGGGAACATAACCGTCACCGTCGCCGAACGATTTGCTCTTGCCGCCAGTCGCGAGAAAATTGACCTGCTCCAGGGCCTCGTATTTGGACACGTCAAGCGTCAGGTTAACTCCGCCGGCAACAGCCATGGAACACCCGTTCTGCCTTAGGCTTTCGCAAGCGAGATGTATCGCGGTAAGCGAACTGCTGCAGGCGGTATTCACTGTTAAGCTAGGACCTGTCAGGTTGAAGAAATGCGATGTCCGGTTTGCGATCTGCCAATCGGTCCGATTCGAATGAAGCGCCGCCTGCTCCAACGACGGCATCTGCCAGCCATATTGGCTGTACATCGTTCCGGCAAACACGCCGATACCAGCCTGCTCCCGGTTCTGCCAATGCTGTATCGCCGCTTTGGAATAACCTGCGCTCTCGAACGTTTCCCAGACCGTCTCGAGGAAGAGCCGGGCTTCCGGAGGAAGATCCCGGGCTTCTTCGGCATCCATTTCGAACAACCGATGGTCGAAGCGATCGACTGCATCTAAAAATCCGCCGTAATAAGCGGCCTTCTGCTCGGTTTCTTTGACCGACGACCTCCGAAGCAACGTTCGGCACCATCGGTCAGCAGGCACTTCCGTGATGCAGTTCTCTCCCGACCTGAGCCGCTCCCACAGCTCCTCCAGTTGATTGGCTTTCGGGTATCTACCCGCTACCCCGATAATGGCGATACCATCCTGCTTCAAGGCACTCGAATTCACATCCTGCTGTTGCGTTTCAAACGCTTCACGGACAGAGACCGGGCCTGAGGGCGGCGTTACGGAAATATGCGGGGCTGGAGGCAGGTCTATAACATCCACCGGCCATGTTTTTCGAATCTGTTCCGCATAATGATCGGCCAAATAAGCAGCTGCCTCACGGACAGTGTTATGTTCAAAAAGGAGCGTTTTGGGCAACTCTCCGGTCAGTTTTTCCAGCTCGCGGATCAGATCCAGCTGCATGATGGAATCCATGCCGTATTTATCGAATGCTGTATTGGAGTGAATATCGTCTGCAGATATTCCGATAATACCGGCCAGCTGCTGTTTAACCCATACCGTTAATTCGTCCCGGAGCACCGCGCCATGATGATGAGCTTTCGGTTTCTTTGGACGGGCAGGACGGTTCACCAAACGGATGTAGGCCCTTAAGCGTTCTGGATCACCATGCATGAAAAGCAGTTGATCCCGGTCTGTGCCAAATGCCCGGTACAAAGCCTGCATACCATTCATTGCCTTCATGGGAGCCATACCGATCCTGTCTCTTAGGCTCTGCTCGGTTTCGCGGGTAACTCGCATACCGCCATCCTGCCATAATGGCCAGTTAATGGAGAGCATTCTGCCTTTACGGCCGCCGGCGGATGATTGTCCGTTTCGATATGCAGCGTAGGCATCCATAAAGCCGTTCGCCGCAGCGTAATCGGCTTGTCCGTAATTGCCGAGCACAGCCGCAGCAGCGGAGAATACAAGCACCCAGTCGACTTCCAGCTCTCGGGTTGCGTCATCCAAATGGACAACTCCCTTTACCTTCGCACCCATAACATCAGCAACCTGAGTCTTGGTTTTATGAACAAGGAGACTGTCTCTCAGCAAGCCTGCGGCATGAATGATTCCGTTCAGCTGTCCGTACTTGGACCTAACCTCTTGGATGACGGCAACGGTCTGCTCCTTATCGGATACGTCCATCTGCATGTATACTGCTTGTGCGCCTAAGCTTCCTAACGCGGCAAGCTTCTCACGGATCGCTGTACTGGCCGGCGTTCTTCCGGCAAGCACAAGCGTCGGAGAGGCGACTTTCCCTGCGATCTCCTGGGCAAGTGCATATCCCAGACCGCCGGCACCGCCTGTAATGAAATAAACGCCATTATGCTTCCACGGAATGTCAGCCGCCGAAGGGATCTCCTCTCGTTCAACCCAATGCTGAACCTGTCGAACGCCCTTGCGATAACGAATCATAAAGTCTTCCGGGCAGCTCCTGTTCTCGAGAAGCTTCCGAATTAAATCCTCCGCTCGAACATTTTGTTCCAGCTCGATGTACTGCCCGATAAAACCGGAATACTCCAGACATGCCGTCCGTAGCAATCCGGTCAGACCCCGAAACAGCCAATCGCTTTCCGAACTCAACGAAGCAATCTGGATTAGCGTCTCCCCGTGAACCCCTGCTGAATGGATAGATTTGAGTTCTTCCATCATTTGAACGGCGTAAGTCTCGTAACGCTCCGTTATTTCCGCTGCACGGCCTGCGCTAAGCGTCACATATCGGGTCATGCTGTCAGCTTCCGATTGTACAAAATTGACGATCGATTCATTCGGTTCGCATAGGAAGACGATATGCCGCGATGTCGTTTCGGAGTCATCTTCACGGACGGCCTCCTTTTCTACCCATACCGGCTCCCACAAGAGTGTTTCATTTCCTTGTTCAGCTGCTACGTCTTCCAATTTGGGCTCCCGGAAAGCTAAACCAATAAGCCGTGCACAAACGTTCCCTTGTTCATCGCACAAATCGATGTCGGTCTGCCGGGTCCGTTCATCGAACAGCGCATTCGCGCTCCGTCTTATATGGGCCCACATGTCCGATGTACAGCTCTTATAAACACGAAGCTCCTTAAGTGCAAAAGGAATGACCGATTTAATCCGGTCAAGAACGCTGCTTCTGTCCGCGAGGTCCGCCGTAGCTACGACACCCGCCGCTTGAAGCGCTGCATCCAGCATGCCGGGATGAAGCCCGTAATGACTGGCCGTTTCCCGCGCGGCAGCCGGCAGCCGAAGCTTGGCCAGCGATTGTTCCTCGCCAATATATAGACGTTCGATGCATTGAAAGGTCGGACCGTAATTCATGCCGATCTGCCTGAAAGCCGTATAACACTGCTGTGCATCCAGCATCGCCAAGCTGCACTTCTGCCGGATTGCGTCCAGGGTTACATTCTCCGCGCGAGAAAACGGTACGACCGCAGCTTTGCCTTGGTGGCAGCGTACCGCTTCGTCCTGATCAGCTGCTGTGGCGTATATGCCATAGTCAATGGTACCGTTATCTACGGTTTCCATATGAATTTCAAGCTCCGTATGCGGACCGTCCACACTATAGGGCCGAGTCCAGAACAGATCCTTCAACCTAATTTCATAGTCTCCGCCACTTGATCCAAATGCCATCCCGACAGCGGCTCGGGCCATCTCCAGAAAGGCTACACCCGGTAATAACGATCGTCCCATAATGACGTGATCCGCCAGAAAAAACTCGTGGCCCGTGAACGTGGAGCGAAAGCCTGTCCCTTCAACCGCCGGTATTTTACGGTGAAGGAGCGGATGCAGGACAGCGCCCCCCGCTGGTTTTGTCCGGATAGCTTGCCTTGCGGTGGATTCAGGCACCCAATAACGTTCCCGCGCAAACGGATAAACAGGAAGCGCCAACCTGATATAACGGCCATCCGCGAATAAACGGTCAAATGACATCTCATAGCCTTGCGTATACAGTTCCAAAATCGACGCAATCCGTTCCAAATAGTTCATTCCCTCGGTTTCCCGCGCACACGCATCCATACAGGCATAGCCATAATGATCGCTCGGGAGCTCCTCTAGAGGCAGCTGTGCTCCGGGATCGGATTGAAACAGGTCTTCGGCTTGCCCGTTCTCTAGCCATGCGTTCAACCGCTCCGCCAATTGTCCGGCGTTCTGCACGAGGCAGGCGAGCCTGTGCGAAAAGTGCTTTCGGCCCAGAAGAAGCGTAAAGCTTACATGTCCAAGATCGACATTCGGTTCGCCTTTGACGTACGCTATCATTTGTTCCGCTTGCCTGCGCAGTTGTCCGGCTGTCCGCGCCGACAGTGCGATGAGGTAAGCGGGCTTGTGCGTACGCGGCGGCGCCATATCCGGAGCTTCCTCGATTACCATATGGGCGTTCGTTCCGCTAAATCCGAATGCGCTGATGGCCGCTCGCCGTTTCCCCCCTGCCTCAACCTCCCAATTCTTCAGCGATGTATTGATGTAAAATGGACTATCAGATGCCTCGATGTTTCCATTTATCGATTGAAAATGCAGCGAAGGAGGCAGCTTCCGATGCTTCATGGCCAGCAAAATTTTCAACAAGCCCGCAATTCCTGCTGCCGCTGTCGTATGTCCGATATTCGTTTTGATCGAACCCAATGCGCAATATCCGGTTTTGCTCGTATGCTGACGAAATGCCCGGCTGAGCGCTTGGTACTCGATCGGATCGCCCAACCGGGTTCCGGTCCCATGCGCCTCGACCAATTGGATGTCCGCCGGGTTAAGACCGAATGAATCATACACCTGACGCAGCAGCATTTCCTGAGACCTTGCGCTTGGTGCCGTTATCCCATTTGTTGTCCCATCTTGATTCGTGGCGCTACCGCGGATGACGCCATAGATGGAATCTCCGTCTTTCAGTGCATCCTGCAGCCGTTTCAACACGACGACACCTACACCCTCACCCGGAACGAATCCGTTAGCACGGTCGTCGAAGGTATAGCATCGTCCATCTGCGGAGAGCATTCCAGCCCGGGTTGCGCTAATATAGAAGCTAGGCGTTGGCTGAAGAAACACCCCTCCAGCAATGGCGGCCTCGGTCTCCCGGCTCCACAAGCTCTGACAAGCCAAATGGATGGCCACAAGCGAGCTGGAGCACGCGGTATCTACCGTTACTGCTGGTCCCTGCAGATTGAGATAGTACGATAGACGTGCGGGAATAACAGACCCTGCGTTCCCCCACATCGCTTGTGCTGGAGGCCGGCCCTCGATCAGCTCGGCGTAATAATTCATATTAAATCCGGCATAAATCCCGCAAGCTCGTCCATCCATTCCCTTTCCGGCATAACCGGCATGCTCAAGCGCCTTCCAGGCCTCTTCCAGAAAAAGCCTTTGCTGCGGGTCCATATAGGCAGCTTCCGTTGGGGAGATGTTAAAAAATAACGGGTCAAAAAGATCGAAGCCTTCGATGAAGCTGCCGAAATTGCAGAAAGAATCGTTCTCCATATAAGAAGACAGGTCCCAACGTGTTACCTTCTCCACGAGGTCGTCGCCATTTTCCAAGTGCTTCCACAATTCCTCGAGTGTATCCGATTTGGCAAATTTACCACTCATGCCGATGATGGCGATCGGCTCTTTATAAAAGACCTCTCCCAACTGATCCGTCCCATCGGAGGAAACGGTTTTCTTCTCTTGCTGCACGGGCGGCTTTCGTTGGCCTGCCTCTTTATCAGAGGACACGGAAGGTACGTTGCCATCTGTTTCTGCCCATTGAGCCGTAATAACCGGACCGAACGCACTCCACAAATAATCGGTCAATTTCCGGATCGAGCTGTAATCGAACAAAATCGTCGTGGATAAGGCGGTCCCCAAGACGTTGTTGATCTGCTTAACGAATTGAACCCCGGTAATGGAATCCAAACCGTAATCAGAGAACGATTCATCTATATCGATGCGCTGTTTGTCGAGCTTTAGCGATACGGACAAGTTTTCCATTAATATACTCCGTATACGGCGTTTAACTTGACCTTCGTCCATTGCTTCATGTACAGAGACAGAGTCTTTCTCTGTCTTCTTCACCATAGTGGAAGCAGAACCGGTCGCTGCCTCCATCCATGCAGCATCAGCTTCGCTGATTCGCGCTTGGCGTACGATACCGTCGCTTTGGGCAATAATGATCTGCTGCCCCAGCGCATGAGCTTCCTTAACGGGGAACAGCACGTGCTGAAAACCTTCTTGACTCAGAACCCTTCTCCAGGTTTCCGGGTAGAGACCCGGACAGCCCGGGATCCGAAGCATATGATCCTCGTATAGCCACCACCCTTGCAGTAGACCGAATGTCAGATGGGCAAACAACGAGTTGTCGCTGATCTCATTGATGAGCAGCAGACCGTTTTTTTTCAGCAGCGTCTTGGCATTTCTGAGGGTTGACCGAATATTAGCCGTCGCGTGAAGTACATTTGACGCAAGCACAAGATCATAGACGCCTGTTTGAATTTGCTGCTCGGCGCAAGGCTTCTCGACATGATAGAGCTGGCAGGTCAAGTATGGCGCCTTCGTTCCAAAGACGGCTTCGGCATGCCGAAGAAATCCCTGCGAAATGTCCGTATACTTATATTCCGCTATCCGGTCCTGATAGGCTGTAAGCTTACGGATCACCATGGCGCTCGTCCCGCCTGTGCCCGCACCGATTTCCAGCAATCGAAACCGCGCATGCGGATTTTGTTTCAAACTTGCTTCGATATAGGCAACAACCGCATTAGCCATTCCCTCATTAAAGTAATCCGCAATCTTATTGTCTTTATAAATACCTTCAACCAATTCCATGGAAGAGTTAGGAAAAAGGACATCTGTAGCCGGCAGCTTGCCTGTTAAGATGTCCGGGAGCCGATGAAGCACCGCATCAAGCAAGGTGACCCGCGCCCGCAAGCTCGAATCTTCCAGCCAGGCCTGTTTGCGGTTATTCCACTCGCTCCATGCGGTTTCCAGCCCGGTGCTTCGATCGTTAGCAAAATAAGCCGTATCCTTTATCCTCAGCCACCCGTGTTCTGTCAGAACGGCCAGGGTATGCTCAAACCAGCGCTCATATTTACCGTCTATTCCTGCTGCTGCCATTGATGCGGACGTAATAGAACCGGCTTCCGCAAATTCCCCCATGGTTCGAAGCTGCTGCCATAGCAGCCGGCTTAGCAGTTCTTCCATTTCCCTCATACAGAAGCCTCCATCTCCGATTTTTTCCGAATCTATTTGTTTATCCGATATGCTCCGCAAGGAAGGCCTCCAACTGTCCAAGCGTTGCCTGTTGAAGGAGCGTATCGCTTGTCATAGCAAGCTTATAGTGATCGGATATCCACCGGGAAAATTCGGCCAGCTTAACAGGGTCGAATCCATACTCATAGAATGGGATGTCCGCTTCGATTTCTTCCGCTTGCACATTCAATATGCTCGCTGCCGCCCGTAGCAGGGAATTTCCAAGTCGGTCCACAGACTCTCCCGCTCTAAGCAAGTCCGAAGCTTCAGCCTTCGGAACCGCGGGCAAACGAAGATGATTGACGATTTGCTCGAAAGACAGGCTGTCCTCTTCCAGATAAGCTTCCAGCTCATCGGCGATCGGCTGGCCAAACGTTTCATTATCTGCCGCCGTTTTCATCAGGGCAAGCTGATCGAAAGGTCCGGCAAGCAGCGATTCGAGCACGTCCATCGCCTCGCCTGGTTCAATAGAGACAATGCCTGCTTGCGCCATTCTCCGGCGATAATGTTCCGACGACACAGCCCCCGTGCTGCCCCAATAGCCCCAGTTTATGATCTTCACGGCGCATGGCCACTCCGTCGCCAGACGCTGCGCGAACGCATCCTTGAACGTGCAGCCTGCCGCATAGTTGCTCTGCCCCTCCTGCTTTAGAAACGCGTTCATTGATGAAAAGAACAGGACAAAGTCCAGCTTTTCATGACCGAATATTTGTGCCATTCGTACGCTCACATCTGTTTTCGGGCGCAATCCCGCAACGAACCGCTCCTCTTCCATGTTCGCCAGGCTTTGATCCAGCAGTACGATGGCCGAGTGGACCAGTCCGTGGATGCGTCCGTATCGGTTTCTTATTTCCTCATACGCCCGCTCCATCGCCTTCCCGTCAGTCGCATCCGCTTGGATATAGTGTGGAGCCGGTCCAAGCTTCGCCAGCCGATCGATCTTGGCCTGTATGCCGGTATCCTTCCCCCGTCGCCCGATCCAAACGATGTTCGCCTGATAACGCTGAATCATATACTCGCTCCACACTTCTCCGATGCCGCCCGTACCGCCGATGACTACATAGACGCCACCCTTCTTGTATACGGTAGCTGTAGTCTTGGTCATGCGCACTGGCATCAGTCTCTGCCGGTACCATTCCCCGGACCGATACGCCCATCCATCGCCCCGCGCATCCGGCGGGAGTGCGAACAGTTCCTCGAGCGGCCAGCTGTTATCCGTCTCCATGTCCGCAAGACAGACGGACCAGTTCGGATATTCCTTGGCCATTGAGCCGATTAGCCCGTGGAGGCTTGCATGGGCAGGCTTAATCGCGTCGCCGCGGTAAACCTGGACGGTTCGAACCGTGATGATGCTCCACCGTAACGGCTTCATGCCATATCCAAGGGCCAACAAGGCTTTTATGGTCCGAAACAGGAACAGTACCCCTTCACGCTGCGCCTCTAGCATGGCCTCTGATTGTGCTATTTCTATCGAGTCATCCGGGGCAATCCAGATCAAATGTCCGATCGGACCGGACAGTTCCAGCTTCCGTGCCAATTCCGCCGTGTTCTGTCCCGCATAAACCTGCACATCCGATGCATCCTCCACATGCCGCCTTATCTCCGCGACCCTTGCGGCCGTACTGCCAATAATAACTGTACGGCCATACGGTTTCCGATCAGCCGCGTTTCTTACTGGTGATGGTACAGGGTCCCACACAGGCACGAGCAATCCGTTATGTGTAAGCGGAGATCTAAATTCCTCAGCGGAAATAACCTTTGCCGTCTCATCAGGCTCAAGAGCGAGCTCGGAAGTTTGTCGTTCTAAAGAGTGGAACGCCCCTGGTTCATCACTAGGCGATACCGATGGCAACCAGTAACGCTCCTGTGCGAACGGATAGGTGGGCAGACTGACCCTCTTCGGCTTATCACCTTCTTCATAGAGACTGCTCCAGTCGATATCCAGCCCTTTTACCCATAGATCCAGGAGCTTCGCGTATTTGCCTTTGGTCATCCAGGCCCCGACCGCTTTCATCATATCTTCGTCCACCGCAATGAGCGCAACGGTTTCCCGGTTCTGTTTTACCGATCCTCTGTACAAATCCGGAATTCCTAGCTGCCCATCCACATATTGGATAAGCTTTGCCCGCAGCTCCTCGATTGTTTTTACGACGATGGCCATACGCTCTTCCATCGCCTCTCGGCCTACCTGGAGTGTGTAAGACATGTTAATCAGGAAAGAATCGTCATTTTCAAGGTCTTTATTAACTGCCTGCAGCAAACGACGAGCTCGTTCTTTTAATTGGTCTTCACTTCTTGCGGAGAGCACGATCATGCATTCTCGCTGAGCTTTTGGCGCATGCACGGCACGCTTACGATCCGGAATATACTCGGCAACGATGAGATGAGCGTTCGCACCGCCGGCTCCGAATGAGGAAATGCCAGCCATTCTCGGCTGCTCCGCGATTTTCCCGTCATGCACCATCACCGGACGCTCCCACTCCCCTAGCTCCCGCTGAACCTGAAACGGCGTAGTAGCGAAATCGATAAATGGGTTGGGCGTGTCGGCATGCAGCGACGGTACCAGCTTCTGGTGCTTGAGCTGCAGCAGCACCTTGGTCAGACCCGCTATGCCTGCGGCACTTTCACAGTGACCGATATTCGATTTGACGGAACCGATCGCACAATATTGCTTGTCCTTGGTATAAGCTTCAAAAGCTTTAGAAAGCCCGGCAATTTCAATCGGATCGCCAAGAGATGTGCCCGTACCATGGGCCTCTACATAGCTGATTGACCTTGCGTTTATACCCGACTCCTTCAACGCGCGCGCAATTGCGGAAGCCTGCGCATTCGGATTCGGAACATAATAACCGTTCGTTCTCCCGCCGTGATTAATAGATGTCCCCTTAATGACGCCATAAACCTGGTCACCGTCGGCGATGGCTTTCGCAAGCGGCTTCAACAGGACGGCTCCAACGCCTTCCCCGGGGACATAGCCGTCTCCGTTGGCTCCGAAGCTTTCGCACCGGCCTTTGGTGGACAGGAAATTGCCTTGGCCAAGCAACAGATATTTGTTTGGATGCAGCGAGACGTTTACGCCACCGGCAATGGCTGCATCGCACTCTCCCCTTTGCAGACTGTGACATGCAAAATGGATGGCCGTCAGCGAGGACGAGCACATCGTATCAACAGCAACGCTCGGACCGTGAAAATTACAAACATAAGATACCCGATTTGCAATCGACGCCGGACTTCCGCTCAGCGCGACCGGATTACCGTTCATCGTCTCCTGAACTCCGTAAAGCTGGTACTCCTCGTACATGACGCCTGCGAATACCCCTACACTGGAACCGGCACCGTCCCCTTTTCTTCCGGCAAGACTGTCCCGGGTATAGCCAGCATCCTCGATTGTTTCATAGACACACTGCAAAAAAAGCCGCTCCTGAGGATCCATAAGCTCCGCTTCACGCGGCGAAATATTAAAAAACAATGGGTCAAACTGATCGACGCCCTCCAGAAACCCGCCCCACTTGCTATTTGTTTTGCCGGACGTTCCTTTGACAGGATGGAAATAAGGGGTATGATCCCATCGTTCCTTCGGAATTTCTGTCACGCAATCAACGCCCTCTTGCAGCAGCTCCCAAAACTCATCCATATTTCTCGCACCCGGATATCTGCCGGCAACACCAATTATCGCGATATCAAGGGGAGCGCTGCCGAGAAGGCTACGCTGCTTAGGGGCGGCATCCTCGCTTTCCTTCTCTGGTAAAAGTACCGTTTGCCGCGTGGCAGAATGCTCCGGCATACGCGCATCTTCCTCCAGCACCTTCGGCTGAGGACGATCGCCGAATAATTGCGCACACCGTGATTCGTGCCGCTGTATGAAAAACTTCGCCAAGTCACGCAGATTTTGATATTCAAAAAACAGCGTTTTCGGCAAGGAACCGAATAGACGCTCGAGCTGTCCCGTCAATTGCATGACGATAATGGAATCCAGCCCGAACGTCATCATGTGCGCATCCGCTTCCACCCGATGCAGAGGCAGCCGGATGACAGACGAAACGATCTCCCTCACTTTTAGGAGGACACGTTCTTCCACTTCGGTCGAAAGGGTGTCCGTTGCCGATTCGTACTGCTGCACGTCATCCGACGATACTTGGATATCCCCTGTCAGGGCTTGCTCCAATCGCTTAGCGCTTCCGGCCGCGACGATCACGTTCGGCGAACCCATTGACATCGCCTGATCGAAGGCCCGGATTCCGGCTTTGGTGGACATCGGAATCAATCCGATCGCCTTGGCGAGCTCACGCTCCGCATGCTCGCCTGCCCGCATGCCGCCTTCCTGCCATAACGGCCAGTTAATGGAACAAGTATGGCCTTTTCTTTGGCCTTCTGCGGCAAGTCTGCTGCGGAAGGCGGCATACGCGTCCATAAACGCGTTCGCCGTGCTATAGTCTGCCTGCCCAGGATTACCGAGCCAAGCAACCACAGATGAAAACATGACGAATACATCCAAAGGGATATGCTTCGTTACTTCATCCAGGTGGACGAGCCCTGAAACCTTAGGAGCCAATACCGTATTCCATTCGTCCTTGCTTTTGCGAAGTAAATAATTATCTGCATGCACGCCGGCGCTGTGAATGACCCCGTTCAAACCGCCGTATTCCGTCTCGATAGCGTGAACCAGCCGCTTTACTTCTTCCATCCGTGTCATATCGGCTTGCTTGTAGAGAATGTCGGCGTTTCCTGAAACTGAATTTTTGATCTCGTACAGCTTATAGGGATCGCACTGTGCTCGGCCGGTCAGAATGATCGTCGCTCTGCGAACAGCTCGGGCGATTTCCTTCGCAAAAATGATACCCAGTCCGCCTGCTCCGCCCGTAATGAGATAAACACCATCGTCCTTCCATAACCGAGAGTTCGTTCCCTCTCCAGGAGCCCGCCTCTTGAGTGTCGTCACCATACGATGGGAACCTTGATAGCCGATATGAGTATCCTCGGGATGATCGAGATTATCGCGAAGCTTTTGCACGATTGCGTACTCTGTATCGTCTTGCGATATTTCGATCAATTGCCCTGACATATGCGGGTTTTCCAGACGCATCGTTTTTAGCAGCCCGCGCAGTCCCGCTAGCAGCTCGCGACCGCTACCAGGGGTATAAACGATCTGTATGACGCCTCTCCCAGTTACTTGGCGCAGTAAGCGCTGGGTCTCTCCGAAGATCCTCTGCGCGAAGCGGCTGAATCTCTGCTCCATAGCGGCCTCTTCAGCCGTCAGCACCAAGCAACGGACACCGGGGAACGCGCTTTCCACCGATGCTTGCAGCATGGGAGGGGGCTCGCACAGGATCACGGTATGCTCGGTTACCGGCGAATTCGCAATTCCAGGCTGTGGAGCTTTTTCCCTCCATTCCGGAACCATAAAGAGGACATCCTCTTGCCTAGCACCCGCCTCCATCGCTCTGGCGCAATACCCCTTCATTCGTACGCAAATATTCCCCTGCTCGTCCAACAGATCGATGTCAAGGCTTGGAAGCTGATTGTGTTGACCGCTGCCGCTGCTGAAGCGGGCGAAAGCCCACATAACAGGCAAGCATTCATTCAGCAGCTCCATCTCCTGTAGCGCAAAAGGAAGGGGCGGAGAAGTACCTAGTTGGTAGCCGACTTCTGTATCGAGTCCGAGCAGCAGACATGAAGCTGCCTGCAGCGCGCCGTCCAGCAAGCTCGGGTGCAGCGCAAAACTCTGCACAGACGCAGCTAAGGATTCGGGAAGCACCAGCTTCGCAAGCGCCTTGCCCTGTCCGGTGAGCAGAATGTCCATAACCTGATGAGAAGGACCATAATTGACACCGATCCTATTAAATATCTCGTAGCATTCCGTCCGGCTGATCGAACGTGTAACACATTCCTTCAGCAGTCGGTCGATCGGAATGCGCGGCTGCTCATCTGGCTCCTCCAGGCGTACGGAGCCTTCACTGCATAAGACGGTTTCGGCTTCTGCCGGACCGTATACCCGAAAAGCAATATCGCCGTCGGTTGAGGGTGTCAGCGTAATTTCGGCCGAAACGGCTGTAGCCCCGGCCGTAATGGGCTTAGCCCATATCACATTTTTGAGCCGGATCTTCTTCCCGCTGTATTCCCCATCGCTTACGGCCGACTGAACGGCCGCCCTTGCCATCTCTAGATATGCAACTCCCGGCAGCACCCGCTGCCCGTGCACCACATGGTCTTCCAAGAAAAACTCTTTTCCAGTAAAGATCGACGTAAACCGTTGTTCGGCAAACGTAGAGATATTCCGATGCAGCAACGGATGGAAAGCCTCTGAGGATTGCAAAGCTTCCTGTACTCCTGCACGCGGACTGCTCTCGCCCTCGTTTACCCAATACCGCTCATCGGCAAAGGGGTAGGTCGGAAGAGACACTCTGTTATAACTGCACCCCTCGAACAATTGTTCATAGTTCAAGGAATAGCCTTGGGTGTATAAGTCTGCCACTGCAGTCAGACTCTCGATAAACTTGGCTTCTTGGTCGGCCGCTGCGCAAATGGCTATACATTCATTGCCATACTGTTTCAGATCTGGCTTCTCCCGTTGCTCTTTCGTGAGGGCATCAGATCCATAGATACCCGGACCTTCTCCATTCATCAGCCAAGTTTCAAGACGGAGAAGAAGCTCCTCCGTATCCCTAGCCAGGATGGCTAGCCGGTCGGCAAAATGTCTCCGTCCGAGAAGAAGCGTTAAGCTCATATCCCCGATGAACACACTACCGTTCTCTCGCCTACAAAACGCAGCGAGCCGTTCCGCTTGCCTGCGTAACTGCTCACCTGTCCGGGCCGACAGTACAATCAAGTAGAGAGAGCGCCGCCGCTTACCGCGTCCGATATGCGGTGGCGCCTCCTCAATGACCGCATGGGCGTTCGTTCCGCTGAAACCAAACGAGCTGACAGCAGCGCGGCGGGGCGTGCCGGGCTCCGTCTCCCAAGCCCGAATGGTCTTGTTGATGAAAAACGGACTGCCTTCCAGCTGGATATTCGAATTGATGCGCTCTGCGTGCAGCGACGGCGGCAACTGCTTATGCTTCAAAGCAAGCAATATTTTCATAACGCCGGCTACTCCGGCAGCGCCGACTGAATGGCCGATATTCGTTTTGATCGAACCAAGAGCGCAATAATGCTCCTTATCCGTATAATGTCGGAACGCACGCGTTAAGGCCTGAAACTCGATCGGATCGCCCAGTCTTGTTCCCGTTCCATGCGCCTCCATCAATTGGATCCCCTGCGGATCGAGTTGGAAGCGGTCATACACTTGGCGCTCCAGTCGTTCCTGGGATTTGGCGCTTGGCGCTGTAATGCCGTTGGTCGTCCCATCCTGATTAATTCCGGAGCCCCGGATGACACCATAAATATGGTCGCCGTCTGCCAATGCGTCCTTCAGCCGCTTCAGCATCACGACACCAACCCCTTCGCCGGGTACAAAGCCGTCCGCCCGTTCATCGAACGTATAGCAGCGGCCGCTCGGCGAGAGCATGCCCGCTCGAATGGCGTTTTCATAAAATCGAGTCGTCGCTTGCACGAAAACACCGCCTGCCAATGCCATTTCGACCTCATTGGACCAAAGCGCTTGGCAAGCCAAATGAATAGCCGTGAGCGAGCTGGAACAAGCCGTGTCAATCGTAACCGCTGGCCCCTGCAGATTAAGAAAGTACGCGATACGGGATGGGATTACGGATATGGCGTTCCCCCAAAACGATTGAGCCGGAGGTTGATTACCGAATAATTCATTGTAATCGCTTCCACAGCATCCGACATAGACCCCACATTGCCGCCTTGAAGCTGCCGATCCCGCGTAACCCGCATCCTCAAGCGTTTTCCACGCTTCTTCGAGAAACAGCCTTTGCTGAGGGTCCATATACGATGCTTCCAGTCCCGAAATATTAAAGAACATTGGATCAAACCGGTCGATCTGGTCCAAAAAGCTGCCGTCGCGGCAAGCATCTGAGCCGCTCCAGGCCAGGTGGGAAGAAAGATCCCAGCGGGTGATCGGGCCTACCAAATCATGGCCGTTTGCGATATGCTGCCACAGCTCGTCCGTCGTTTCCGAGCCGGCAAACCGTCCGCTCATCCCGATAATCGCAATGCCCTCCGCTGTCATCGGGTCACGAGCAATCTCCTTTTCTTGCTCCACAGTTTCGATTACGACGCTGCCAGTTGCGACATTAGCTGCTTCTGCTTTCGGTTCATGCACATTTTTATGTATAAAAACGTCCATATAAGTCGACTGGATATGTGCAGTCAATTCGTTTACGGAGGAGTAGTCGAACAGACTCGTTGTTTCCAGCTCCACCTTTAGCGCCTCATTCAATATACGCACCAGATGAATGCCAAGGATGGAGTCGACGCCGTAATCGGCAAACGATTCATCGTCTTGGATACTATCGGCACTCACCTTCAACGATTCGGCCAGTTTCTCTCGAATAACCACTCGAATCATTTCCGCTATCTCGTGTCGGTCAATTTCCTGAACGCTCGCCACTTCTACCTTAGTACGCTGTGCTGGGTAACCATGCTGCGTTTCGATCCGATCCAAGCGTTCTGAAGACGAAGCCCGGGATCTCGTAGACTCTGCAGCACCGGCAGAGGCCGGACG
The DNA here is from genome assembly GCF_003013445.1 of Brevibacillus sp. NRRL NRS-603. Taxonomy (NCBI): domain Bacteria; kingdom Bacillati; phylum Bacillota; class Bacilli; order Caryophanales; family Paenibacillaceae; genus Brevibacillus; species Brevibacillus sp. NRRL NRS-603. The sequence continues at coordinate 898,014 of NZ_PXZN01000012.1, forward strand.
TTTTTCAAGCTGTCGAACGATGCCGTCGCTCTCTGCAATGACAATTTGCTGCCCCCATTCATGTCTGCCTTCAGCAGGGAAAAATACGTGCCGAAAGCCCTCCGCCTCCAGCACCCGCTTCCATGTCTCGGGGTACAAGCCGGGACAGCCGGGTATTCGGAGCTCTGCATCCTCATACTTCCACCAGCCTTCCAGAAATCCGAAGGTAAGATGGGAGAACAGGGAGTTGTCATTTAATTCATTGAGAAGAAGCAGCCCATTCTTTTTAAGCGCGGCTTTTGCATTGCGCAGTGTTTGCCTGATCTGCTTTGTAGCATGGAGAACATTCGTTGCAATCACCAGCTCATAGGCTCCCGGCTCTATGCGCTGCTCCGCAAGGGGTTTCTCCAGATCGAATATTTGACAGGTCAAATACGGATTGTCAGGCCCGTATTCTTTCTCGGCGTGCATAAAAAAAGCACGGGACAGATCTGTGTAGCAGTATTCCTCAATATTCGCCTGATACGGTTTCAGCTTGCGAAAGACCATCGCGCTCGTTCCGCCCGTGCCGGCGCCGATCTCTAAAATCCGGATGCGCACCGAGGCGTCCTGACGCTTTCTTTCTTGTACATAATCGACCACGAAGTCTGCGATCACTTCATTGAAGTAATCCGCGGCCAGATTGTTCTTGTAAATCCCCTCCGTCAGCGCCATGGAAGCTTGAGGGAATATAACGTCGGTTGCAGGAATTTTGCCCGTAATAATCTCCGGCAGCGCCTTAAGCGCGGCTTCGGCCAAGACGACCTGCGATTTTAGATTCGGGTCGGCGAGCCACTCCGTTTTTTGTCGGTCCCATTCTGCCCAGATGGTCTCGATTTGGACAAGCGATGTATCGTAAACATCGATATTGCCGCCGCTAACCTCGAGATAACCGTGCCGCGCAAGTACAGCGACACTTTCTTCCAGCCATCTATCGTATATCCCGCGCAAGCCGGCAGCTGCTTTTAGCGCATCCATTGTCGTATTTCGTTCCCTAAACATACCAATCGATTGCAGTTGACCCCAGAGTAGCCGGCAAAGAAGCGGATCGTTCCACTTCATTTGCAGACTTCCAACCTTAAATCCCGACATTAGCAGGCCATCCTTTCTTTTATTATGCATCGCCTTCGGATATTGGGTATCAGCTCTTGTCAGCGCCGATTCTTATTGCCTCGCGCACACATGAACCGATCTGACGCAGCGATGCTTGAGCAGACAGCTCGGCCGGCTGCAAATCGATATGATACTGCTGATTTACGGACATGAGCATTTCGTTAAGAACGATCGCATCGATCCCGTATTCCTCCAACCGAGTATCCACATCAATTTCACCGAAATCCACTCGAAGCCATTCTGCGGCTAAACCAGATAAATACGTCAGCACAGGATCGGCTGTCTCATCGGCCGATACCGAAGAAGCTGCTACAGGATACTCCTGCTCCGATGCACTGCGCCTCTTTCGCTCCGTTATCAGCCGTTGGATATTGGACGAGAGCTGTTCCGGATAGTTTGAAATCCATTCATCATGCTTCATATCAATGAGCGGATAAGGCTTTGTTGTTTTGATTAGCATCATTTGGTCAAACGGCCCGGCAAGGAGCGTCTCCAGTGCGTCCATCGCTTCTTCCGACTCGATGGAGCCAACCCCTGCTTGTGCCATGCGCTTTCGGTAATGTTCCGAGGAAACGATGCCTGTGCCTCCCCAGTAGCCCCAGTTTATGACCTTCACTTTGCATGGCCATTCCATCGCCAGATGCTGTGCGAATGCATCTTTGAAGGTGCATCCTGCCGCGTAATTGCTCTGACCTCCGGGTTTTGCAAAAGAGTTCATGGAAGAGAAGAACAGGACGAAATCCAATGGTTCCCTTCTGAATACCTGTGCGATCCTTACGCTCACGTCCACCTTTGCCGTCAATCCCGCTGCGAACCGTTCCTCCGACATATTCGCCAAACTTTGATCCAAAAGCACAATTGCCGAGTGTATGACGCCATGGATCCGTCCGTAGCTGGATTTTATACTCTCGTACGCCAGTTCCAGCGCCTTCCCGTCCTTTGCGTCTGCTTGGATGTAGCACGGAGACGGCCCCAGTTTTGACAGCCGATCGATCTTCTCCTGAATACCGGTATCAATCTCTCGCCGGCCAATCCAGACGATGTTCGCCTGATACTGGCGAATCATATATTCGCTCCATGCTTCTCCGATTCCGCCGGTTCCGCCGATTACCGCATAGACCCCTCCCTTCCGATAGGCTGTACCTTCGGGTTTGGGGATCTGCGCCGGGATCATTTTCTGCCGGTACCACTCCTTGGACCGGTATGCCCATACATCGCCCCGCTCATCAGGCGGCAATGTGATCAACTCTTCAATCGGCCAAGCATCTCCCTGCTCCAAATCGCCAAAGCTAACTGACCAGTTCGGATATTCCTTGGCCATCGAGCCGATAAGCCCATGCAGGCTTGCATGAGCCGGCCGAATCGTTTCCTTCTGGGATACCTGCACCGTTTGGAATGTGATGACTCTCCATTTTAACGGCTTTGCGCCATATCCAAGCAAAAGCAGCACTTTGATGATCCGAAACAGGAAAAGCACGCCTTCATGCTGCGCCGCAAGCATCGCATCCGATTCAGCTGACTCTATCGAATCGTCAGGAGCAATCCAAACAAAATGGCCGATCTCGCCGCATTTCTCCAGCTTTCGCGCCAATACTTTCAGGTCATCCTCCACCTGTAGCTGTACATCCAGCGCATTCGGAATAACCCGCCATATCTTGTCACGGCTCGCTGCCGAACCCCCGGCTATTACGGTTCGTATGTTCGGAGCATCCGTTTTACGTGCTGCCAGTGTGATCGGGTCCCATAGCGGCACCATTAATCCTGCATACGCCTTTGACGCCTCCGGTTTTACAGGATCTGAGACGCCGTCGGCGAACCCGCCCTCCAGCGGCCTTAGAACGAAACCCTTGATACTCACACAGACGCTGCCGTCCTCATCGCATACATCAATACGGAGACGTTTAGTCATTTTGCTGTCTTCCGGTTCTTCCTCGCTTACAATCGCCCAAGCAGCAGAAGAGCACGGACGTATAATTTCGAGCTCCCGCAACGTAAATGGCAGCAAGGGATTGCCGCTTTCACCAACCGCCGTTTGTCTGGCATTTGAATAACCGTAAACTGCCGTCTGCAGAGCTGCGTCCATCAAGCTCGGATGAAGAATAAAGTGATTTCGCGTATCGGAAATGGGTTCCGGCAGCAACAGCTTAGCTGCAATAATGCCGTCCATTTGATATAGTTGCTCAATTCCTTGATGAGCCGGACCATAATGAAGGCCCATCCCCCCCATACGTTCATAACAGACGAGCGATGGGACAGGGGTTCCCCCGGAGTTTAAGAAATCTTGAATTTGCAGCTTCCTGGAAGCCGGATCAGCCGAACGAAACGAGACATGACCTTCGCAATGAAGAACACGATCTTGCTCTGATTCACCGGATACGCTGTACACTTGAAAGCTGCAGCTATCGTCACTTTGAACCGAAAGCGACACATGAACCTCAACGGAGCTATCTGTTACAATAACAGGCTTCGACCACACCACCCGATTCAGCACGATACGCTTACGTTCGCCTAACCATTTCCTGCTGGCCTGTTCAGCCGCCTCGCGAACCATTTCCAAGTAAACGACACCCGGCAATACACGCTTCCCGGCGACGACATGATGAGCGAGAAAAAATTCCTCTCCTGTGAAAACCGAACTGTAGCGAACGCCGGCAAAGTCCGATGTGTTCCGATGCAGTACTGGATGAAGCTCACCTACACCTCCGCTGCCTGACGTCGGCACAATGGCGGATTCCGGAGTATTGCCCGTAATCCAGTATCGTTCTTTGGTAAAAGCATAGGTAGGCAGCCGAAGTCTGTTCAGGTCCATTCCTTCAAAGAGCGCCAATGCATCGAAGTCATAGCCCTTTACGTACAGCTCTGCCAAAGCCGATATTTTCTCCCGATACTTTTGCGTATCATTCACACATTCGCGGAGGTCCCGGATCAGTAGGCCTGCCAGCTCTTGAAAAAGCGCAGTTTTGGTCTTTTCTATTTTGGAAGCTTCCTGCTTCAAAAATTGCTGTGCCTCTTTCCGGTCGGACAACAGCTCCTTTAAGCGACCTTTAAGCTCCTCCACACTTTGAGCCGCGATAGCGGTACGAATGCCAAAATGCTGCTTGCGCAGTAGCAAGGCTGCACTAAGGTCTGCGGCTTCACACTCGCTTCCTTCGCTGTCCAACCATGCAACGAACGTCTCTAGCGATAGAAGAAGCGATTTTTCAGACTTTGCAGAAAAACAAAATAGATGGCACGGCAATCCATTCTGTGCCATCTTGTGAGACGGTCTCTGCGGTGCTTCCTCGATCAGCACATGCCCGTTCGTACCACCAAAGCCGAACGAGCTTACGCCGGCTCTTCTCGGAAGCGGCTGTTGATTATGATCCAGAAGCGGCTCCCATTCCCGCGGCCGGTCCACCATATAGAAAGGAGTCTCGGTTAATTCAACCCGATGGTTCAACGTTTTGAAATTTTGTAATCCGGGGAGTGTTCGGTGCTTCATAGAAAGCAGCACTTTAATCACGCCCGCGATGCCTGCTGCGGATTCGGCATGCCCGATATTTGTTTTGGCTGAACCGATGCCGCAATAACGATGACTAAGCGGCTTATCCATCTCTGCTTCGAGTTTTTGAAACGCAAGCGTAAGGCCCTGAAACTCAATCGGATCGCCTTTAGGTGTTCCTGTGCCGTGTGCCTCCATATAATTCACCTGATCCGGTGTTAGACCCGCTTTGCGGAACGCCTCCTCGATGACTTCAGCCTGCGCCTGTGCATTCGGATAAGTTAAGGTGTGTGTCTTACCGACATGATTCACAGCGCTTCCTTTAATGACACCATGGATTAAATCGCCGTCTTTTTCCGCCAGTGCCAAGGGCTTAAGCAAAATAAGACCGGCGCCTTCACTGCGAACATAGCCATCCGCGTTATCATCAAACGTTTTACAGGAGCCCGTAGGTGACAGCATGCCTGTTCTGGAAAATGAAATATGGCGGGTCGGAGTCAGGATCAGACTGACGCCACCCGCCAAAGCCATGCTGCATTCACCCGTCTGCAGCGATTGGACCGCTAAATGAATCGCTTGCAGCGAACTTGAACATGAGGTGTCCACTGAAAGGCTGGGCCCTCTCAGATTCATAAAATGGGATATGCGATTCGCGATAACAGCTGCTGCGGTTCCCGTCGAATAATGAGCTTCAATAAGGCTAGAGGGCCTCTCCTGCAGTTCCTTGTAATCCAAGTTGAACACGCCGATATAGACCCCTGTCTTGCTGCCCGATAACGCTGACGGGACGATCCCGGCATCTTCAAGACACGACCAGGAAAGCTCAAGCATCATCCGCTGCTGCGGATCCATCACCTCCGCCTCTCTGGCCGATATGCCGAAGAACGCGGCATCAAAAGCGTCTACATCGTCAATAAAGCCGCCCCATTTGCTGTTGGTCTTCGCATATTCAACTTTCGGATCTCCCCAATAATCTCTCCAGTCCCACCGCTCCTTGGGAATTTCCCGGATGGATGAACGGCCCTCGATTAGATTGGACCAGTATTCATGATAATTCCGCGCCCCAGGTAGTCTGCAGGACATCCCGATGATTGCTATATCAACCATAACGTTCTCCTTCTCAGTCAATTGCCAACCAATTCGGAAATTCGGTGGTTCAACAGGGCTGCCGTTTCATTCAGCAGCATCTCTCCAATCTGATCGATATGACGGTTTCTCCAATGCTCCAACTCCGTGCCCAGCACCCATTGATTGAATGCTCCGAGCGCAGGACCGCAATGAATTTGGTAATCTACCTTATGTTCCTTGCTACCCGTCATCGCCAACCGCGTCGAATAAGAGAAATACCACTTGAATATAAGCGCCATTTTATGCTTTGGATTACGCTCCGCCTTCTCGATTTCGGCAGGAGATTTGTGTGCTATAACTTCCTGATAGATTTCTTCAAAGGAACGATGGAAAAACTTATCCTGAAGACGCTCCCTTGTCGCCTCGTCTATTTCTTCCAAGGCGTTGAAATGCCGGTACAGATCATACAATTTATTCGCTCTTGCGGGGAAAAACAGGCCCTTCTTTAAAACCTGTATCTTGGCGCCGATTTCAAACATATCGCCCGCCGGCGCATAATCGGTATCCTGCACATTCGCCTGCTGCAGAAGGTCTTTAGCGGCATCACTAGTCGCAGCCTCCACCGTGCATTGGTTAATGGAACCGGTCACAAGGAAATCCGCACCTAGCAATATCGCGGCAGCCGCAGCCTCAGGAGTTCCGATCCCTCCGGCAGCACCTACGGAAATCTCGCTCGTATAACCATGTTCGCGTACCATGTCGTCACGCAGCCTGATCAATGTCGGCATGAGCACATACGCGCTGCCTTGATCGGTATGTCCGCCCGAATCCGCTTCGATGCACAGATCGTCGGCAACTGGCACCATTTGCAGCAAGCGAACTTCTTCCTGCGTGATTTTACCTTCTTGAACAAGCCTCTCAATGATCCGCTCCGGTGCCGGCCTTAGGAAATTGGATGCGACCTCGGGTCTGGAAACCTTGGCGATAATTTTGTTTCGAATCTCCACCGTTCCGTCCGCTCTTCTTGTCAGTCCCTTCGCCCGATATTTAATGAGCGCGGGAGTCATGGTAATAAAGGAAGAAGCCTCTATTACGGTTATGCCGTACTTCAAGTAAAGATCAGCAACCGCTTCTTCGAGAGCCTGGTTATCCGGATGGTGAAGAAAATTCATTCCATAGGGCTCGCCGCCGCGTAATTGGCGCTGAATGTCCCGAATCGCTTCCTCGATTTGCGTAATCCTTAGTCCTCCGGAACCAAAGAAACAGAGCATGCCGGCCTTTCCGGCTTTCACAACCATTTCAGCCGAGGCAATCCCCTTGTACATCGCGCCCAAAACATAGGCATATTTCAGACCGTACCTGTCCTTGAACGCCGGACTTCCAAGCGAATCTGCAGTGATCGTCTTCCGGGTGCTCGGCATGGAGACCGATTCCCTGTCAACGAACGGCAGATCGTCCAGCTGTTCGTTTGTGCTCGACTCCCCCGGCGTTTCTTCCTCTACGAATAACGGAGAACTCGACTGCCGGATCTTCTCCGTCAGCTTTGTAAGCACATCCTTCGGCCCAACCTCCTCGAACAGCTCTACCTCTTTTCCCATTAAATAGCGAATGGTGTCCGTCCAATTGACGGAGCTTGTGATTTGCTCAGTCAAGTTGCGTTTGATTTCGTTGAACCGATACGGACGAGCAGACACGTTTGCGATGACAGGGATAATAGGCTCCCTGAAGATAAAGTTATTCAGAAATTGCTCGAATTCTTTCTTCGCTTCATTCATATACCGGGAATGGAATGCACCACTGACATTAAGCGGAATGTACATCCCTGCTCCTGCCTGTTCAAAAATGCGCTGCGCCTCTATTATATGGTCTTTACGCCCTGACAAGACGGTTTGCACGGGCGAATTATAATTGGCAACGTCAATTTCCAAGTGTCCATTCCGGCGAATAATGTCTTCAACCTCTTGCGCTTGTATGCCGATTACTGCCGCCATTCCTCCGCCTGTAGCCAGGGCCATCAGCTCGCCCCGCTTCTTAACGAGACGCAGTCCGGTTTCGAAATCGAAAACTTCTGCCGCAAACAGGGCATTATACTCGCCCAAGCTATGACCGGCTACAAAGTCGGGACGTCTGCCTGTTTCCTTACTTTTCTTCATATACATCAGAGCATTGACGGTGTATAGAAGCGGTTGGGTAAAAGCGGTATTGCTCAACTCATGCTTCGGATCGTTCAGGCATAGCTCCTTTACCGAATAACCAAGAATGGCATCCGCCTTTGCAGTCATATCCGGAAATTCATCAAAAAGTCCCTCCCCCATGCCAACGTGCTGCGAGCCTTGTCCTGGAAAAAGATATGCGATCATGGTTTCGTCTTTCCCTCCCGTAATCGAGTCATTTGGTCTTGCGATCGTTCGCTTGAGCTCATTCATTTTCTCAAAGTCAAAACCATATACCGTCAGAAGCCCGGCACTTTCAGAGCTTGAATCGTCCTTAAAGAGACGTTTCGTGAAATTTGCGAGCACCCCTGAAGGGCTCAAATCCAAATAAACGGCCGGCTGTTCCCGCTCCATAGCAATTACTGCTTCTCGAAACCTCATCGGCTGCCTGACCACATCCCAGAAGTATTCGTGCCTCAAAGCTTCAACCAATTCTCCAGTCATGCCGGACAAAAAAGGAACGACCGGTTTTTGAAGCGATAAAGTACGAAGATGACTGATAAACGCGCTTTCGGCTGGATCAACTCCCCTAGAATGGAACGCGTAGGAGACAGGAAGCCGAACGGAAGCAATACCCTTATCCCTCAAATGCGCATGAATGCCGTCCAAGCCCACATTGCCGCCTGCGATCACGAAATGCCCATCGTAGTTAACTCCTGCAAGCTCGGTGTTGTTATATAAGAGCGGGTTATCCCGAAAGGTGCGCGGATCATCCAATACGGCCAGCATCCCACCGCTTTCACAACTCATCTCAAAGGTTTGAGCCTGTTTGATGACAGCAATGAGGGCCTGCTCCGGGTCTATAATATTGGAGACAGCGGCCGCGACAAATTCCCCGAGACTGCTGCCCAATACATAATCAGGAAAGATTCCGTGATGAAGCATCTCTTGTGCCAAGGCGTACTGCACCATAAAAAGAGCCGGATGAGTAAAAAGCGTCCTATCGAAAGATTCTGCTTTCGAATGTCGAGGGTCATAGAGCAGCTGCATGATGGATCGGCCAACTAACGGTTCGGCAATTTGATCCAGCCGGGTCATCCATTTTTCGAATACATCTCCCTCAGCTAGGAGCGTCTCACCCATGTGATAATATTGGGAGCCTTGACCCGAGAACATAAACACGACTTTTTTCTCCATTTGTCCCCTCCGTTTTACTTTCGTCTCTCTCTCGCATCCGAGCCATAGCCTTGAGCATGACGCATTCGGAACGAAATGAATTGCGCACGATTCACAAGGTGAAAATAGATGTTGTTCTCCAATAAATACCAAAGCGGATATCCAGGCTCTTTCCCGTATGAATGTCCAGGATAGACTCTGGCGTAGATCGGCACGGTGTCTCGTATTTTTTGCAAGCTATCGAACATATCATCCGGATTTCCGCCGGTTGTATCGCATCTGCCGCAGCCTTCGATAAATAGCGTATCTCCTGTTATCAAACAACCGGATAATCGATAACAGGCGCTTCCGGCAGTATGGCCCGGCGTAAGCATACAGGTAATCGTGGTGTTTCCCAGCGAAATGGTATCTAAATCGTTAAACGTATGTAAATTGGGCGCAGAAAAGGCGTAATACTGCGCTTCCTTGGCTGATATGTACACATCGGGCCCATATCGTACACTTAGCAATTCCACAAGATTGACGTGATCAAAATGAGAATGCGTTAACAAAATGGCATGCAGCTTAACGTCCAGCCCCTCGATTACCGTCAAAATTCGATCGAGTTCCCAAGAAGGATCTACAAGAGCAGCCAGCTTTGTCGCTTTATCGACGATTAAATAATTGTAATTGGACAATTCATTGAGATAGCTAGTAGAAATGGTATGGATCTGATAGGATTCGCTCATTGCAGCTAACTCTCCCTTCAGGAGCAAAACCCAAAACAAAAAGCCCCACTAAGTGGAGCCGAGCATCATTTTTTTCTATAAACACGGTTTTTATTTTATAGTTGCACTTTGTTTACGGCAGCCGCAATCGAATGCCAGAAAATAATTTTGCATTTCCAAGGGATCTAAATGCCACTCGCTTTTGCGAGGGGCTACGATTGACCAGACGTAGCCGCAAGTCAAGTATGTTTTGGCGCTGTATTGCGGAAAATGCGTGAACGTACTCACATAAAACCCGTCGTAAGTCTGAATCGTTTCGATCTCTAGCAATTCGAACGGGATGGTAAGTCCCGTTCGAAGCACCTTTGACAGCGCCTCTTTGCTGGACCACAACAACGTTAATAAAAATTCTTTGTTGCTAATAACAGTTGCGCCGCTCTCCATCTCCGCCACTGTCATTTGACTGGCCATTGTTTCGTTTCTAGACGGATTGATGGCTTCCACATCGATTCCCATTGGGCTCCCTTCTGGGAAAACAATAGCAGCTCCCATGCATTGGCAATGAGAAATGCTGACCGCTAATTTATCCGAGCTGCCGGTATGAAGAACTGGCTGTCCGAAGACTCCCCGGCTAATGGTTATCTTTGTTAAATCAAACCGGCTCATCATTGTCGAAGCCGCTCGTTTGGCAGCTGTTCTGCCTAACAAATAATTTCTCTTTCCGACATGAAATGTCAATTTTTGACATTCTTCCATTTCGTCGAGGCCGAATATAAGCGGATCTATCCCAGGTTCCTTATCCTCGCCGATATGAACGAAGCTTAGCCCAGCGTTCATGGTTAGATCGGGCCTATTCAACACGATGCATTTCTCGAATGAACGCCACTGCAATGATGACCACCACCCAAAAATGGACATGACGAGACATTTCGCGGCTATATAGCAGCAAAAAATGCATCCAATATTCTGAATCCAAAGCAAACTAACGTGCCGCAACAACGATTAGTTCGTGCCGTCTGGGACTATGTACAAAGATAGTTTACTGAATTATAATCTAATTGTACCACAAAAGTCGAATCCTGTAAATTTTACTAGAATTATGTCACACTACGAGGAGGGAATTGATGAATTGGTATGCCCTTTATGTAGAGACCGGATACGAAGAACGAGTGGCCAAATTTCTTTCGGAGAAATTCTCTTCTCGCCAATTAAGGGCCGTTGTACCGAAAAGAAGGCTTCCTGAACGAAAACAGGGTCTTATTACCCACCCTTTAAAAATTATGTTTCCGGGTTATCTACTCATCCAAACGAATATGGACACAAAGACATACTACGACCTTAAAGAAACCCCTAGAACTTTCAGGCTACTAAATAATAATAAGCAGACAAGACAACGATCGGATGGTTTACTGCAAGTGTCCGAAATCGAAGAAGCAGAAATCATTCCGATTTTAAAAATGCTGGACACAGACGGGGTACTTGGATATTCAACCTTAAAGATTACCGACTCCAAAATTACCGTCAAGAAAGGTCCCCTTGCCGGAAAAGAAGGAATAATAAAAAAAGTGAATCGGCGAAAGAAAAGAGCCAAAATTGTCATTGACTTTCTAGGAGACGAGAGAATGATTGACGTTGGAATTGAAATATTGGAGTAAACATCCATATTGCGCAGAAAGGCTGCCGAATTTTTTGCGATCGGTTAGCCAATGAAGGGCTCGGGTACGAAGCGCCCCCCACCCTTTCCAGTAGGCAAGTTGTGGAGTTGATCAAAAAGATTTAACTCTATGAATAAAAAATTTCCATTCTAAAGAAAAAGAAAGACTAGAAAATTAGTAAGTCTTTTTAATTCAGAAAGTGATTGATATTCCCACAAAAAGTTATGAAGTTCTTTTCGCATTAGGTACATGAAATTCACTTTTCATGTACAGAAAAGTGAAACTCTCAATCGTTTTAGAGGGAGGTAAATTAGTGCTGGACTCTATTGATAATAACTAGCAATAATGATTACAAAACCCATGTAGGAAAACAACATTTCCTACATGGGTTTATACTTTCACATGCTAATCTCACGCTAAATACTTAGTATTTTAGTGTCGTCAGACTACCGTATGGGGAGCATATCAGTCTTAGACTCGCCGCTACTTTGTTAAGCTATCGATCTAGTTAACTCAATAAGATCCATGTTTTTTAACTTTAGCTCTCGGCCTCAACGGCGGATAGACGTTCCTCGAGTTTAGCTAAACTCGCATGTAACTGAGCATTTTCATCCCTGAGTTTTTCGTTTAAGCCTTGTATAGCAGCCAAGGCTATCCTCTGCAAATCTATGCTTGAGATATGTAGATTATCCTCTCCATTTACTCCGAAGGCCACTTGGAAATCCTGAGCAGTCGGGCCAATGTGACGCTCACTGGACGGGGCCTCTTTGTAGTTCTAAGACTGAATTGGTATTCTTTCTACGTTATCAAGAATCTCAAGCGTGTTGACGTCGGAAAAATTCTCCTTAACGTCTTGTCACTGGGGAGCCTACCCCCACGTGCATACGTCAAGACCAGCATGTATATTTCCACTAACAGTGTCGATTACTGTAACTAATCCATCTGCACCAACCACGAAGACCATCCCACCATCTTTGTTGAATCCCTGGATAATTTTACCATCTCCTCTATGTCTGACCTGTAAAACTGGACTTTAGTTGTGCCTAACAATTGGGGTGCAGCTTAAATCTAATTACTGCCAAAAGAAACCCATGTCTCATGAAAAAAGTGCGGAGTTTGCCTCTTTAGAGATTGCGGAAGGAGAAATATCCTCCGCCAAAGCAGCAGGAACCACAGAAAAGAGACCGATGGCAACAGCGACGACGCAACTTACGATTGATTTCCTATTCAATATAATTCCTGCATTAGTTTAATTTGGATTAGGTTTGTATAGTTCAACATAGAAGCGATTATTACTGAATTTTCCAATAAGGAACTGTTTTTGGTTGTTCAAGAAAAATAAGAACAGGAGTTGTTGAATTGATGCGATCCTTCTACTTATTATCAAATGACTTCGGAAAATTAGTGCGCCATATCAACGTTTTTCCATTTATTCACAAGTAAGTAGTCACAAACCACTTCAAATAAACAAGCGAAGAAACAACTTCCAACGCTTCATCCAATCCCTGCTCTTCCACCAGTTGCAAAAATTGCGTTTGAAAACCGTTCCGTTCAATCCGCGTCTCTGATGAGAGATAGTTAACGTCAACATCGCCAGCCGTTTGCTAGGAAATGCAGTTTTCACCGCCGATTGCAGAGTAAATTTTTCTTCGTGGAGGTGAAGCCTTGGCAACGCCAAGTTTTCTAAATGTAGCCCTACCGTTTGTACCTCTCTTACGGTATCATAGAAGGGGACCACAGGCAGTTCTTACTGCTTTAGAAGACAGAAAGAAAAGGTGGTGGATCTGAATGAATCAAGAGATCCCTTTGTTACATATTCCGATCAAAGATCTCATAATCGCGTCCACAAAGGTCGCACATGTGCAGCTAGGTAATTCGCTTGAGCACGCCCTGCTAGTCCTAATCAAGTCCGGCTATTCAGCCGTTCCTGTACTGGATCATCAGTATCGTTTGCATGGGTTAATCAGCACGAATATGATCATGAATAAGACTCTTGGTTTGGAGCGCTTCGAGACTGAGCGTATGTCCGAACATATTGTAGATGATGTGATGGATACGAAGGTCCCTCGATTGCGTGACACCGATGAATTTTTGAAAGCATTAGAAGTGTCCATTAATCACCCTTTTGTCTGTATAGAAGACGACGAGCACTATTTCCAAGGAATTTTGACTCGAAAATCGATTTTGGCTTTGGTATATCGTCACTTTCGCAATCTGCCCTTTCCTTTGGCTGACCAACAACAGCCGGCAGAATCGTAGATCACCGTATACGAAAAGACGGGGCAATAAATGCCACCGTCTTTTTCAAATTCTTCTGCGTTCTTCCTTAAACCAATTGGCTCGGCGCTAGGAGCTGATGTTTCCGTTTCTTTTTTTCCACGAGCAATGTCTGGGCATACTCCAGTGGATGACGGTACGTTTGTTTAAACATCGCCTTCTCTCCTGCTTTGAAAAAAGAATAGCGTTGATCACGCACATTGACTTCAATTAAATACGGATTGCCTCGCTCGTCAATTCCCATATCCATCCCTAAGTCTGCTAGTGATGAAAAATGCCGACCGTACTGCTTCGCAATTTCCACCGCCGCTATGCCTACTCTATCCATGACCGCTTGTTGTTGTTTTACCTCAGGAAAAATCGGTGCCAAAGCTTCCGCAAACGGTACTGCTGTCCCACCACGCGAGAGGTTGCTGAGCTTGTTTTTCTTATTGGCGACCTTGGCAACCATCCCGCTAACTGTCCACTGCTTCTCTTTGTTTTTCTGCACCGAAACACGAATATCAAATGTTTTGCCTCCATAGCGCGCCAAAGGAATTCCTCGCTGGATCAAAAATCTTTTGTTACCGACCCAACGTCGCACCGTGGAGAGTATTTGCGAACGAGATAAGATCTGACGTTTTTTCGATGCAATGAAGTGATAATTGCCTCCGTGCCGTTCAATACGTGCTACCCCAATTCCAACAGATCCAATTGAAGGCTTGACGTACACCACCTGGTACTTATCCAAGAACAGACGCAACTGCTCCATGGAATAAGGCACTGTATGGGGCAGATAGCTGCGAATCTGTTCGTTTTTCCAGAGCATCTGATGTACTTTTCTCTTATCTCGTACAACCAAGCCGTTGAATACTGTCTTCTTTTGGCTCAATCTTCGAATGACATTCCGTGCTTTTGAATCCCCTGTCAAAACACGATTGTGGATGACTCGCGGGACCGAAACCAGCTGTGAAACGAGTCGGTTTCCGTTCCAAAAATATCCCTTGACCCGCTCATCTCCTGGCTTCACATGCCGCGGATGGAAAAAAACAGGCTCCAATCCAAGCTCTTTACCGATTTCGACATAATAAGGCAGACGCTCATATGACTTGATGCCATGAATTCCTTTCTCCATAAGGGCCCAATCCAACATTATTCCGATTCTGTCCACGTTGATCCCCCTTGCCACATTGCTCTACATAGGGTATGTGCCAGAAAGGGCAAGAGCGTGCCTATTTTTGTACACCTGTCGGCGACCCGACAAATTATTGCTTTCTCACAGGAATGATGTCGGATGCTGCACTTGCCCGGGAAAGGATCCCGTTGCGTTCTTCTTTATTGTCCCCTGCGTTCGATAGCCAGTAAAAATGGTGCTTGGTTTTGCTGATTGATATATTGGTATTTTAAAACCAAGTAATCTAATTGACTTAGCTCGTGGCAAAATGCTTCCACTGCCTCTTTTTCTGTCTCTCCTGCCGGGTGCCCCCAATAAATCATGACTGTCATGATTCCCCCTGGTCTGAGCACCCTCAACCCCGATTGAATCGCCTGAATGGTACTGCTCGCTTGTGTGGTGATTTCTTTGTCTCCACCCGGCAAATAACCCAAATTAAACATGATCGCCGCGGCACTAATCTCCAGCTTGTCAATTTCCTCATGACTGGCGAGCTTCATTTCTACCCTGCTTGCCAGACCTTCTCTCTCAAGTCTCTCTCGCGTTTTCTCGATCGCCTGTGGCTGGATATCGAAGGCGATTACTTTCCCTTCTTCTTGCACCAATTGCGCAAGAAATAAGGTGTCATTTCCATTCCCCATCGTGGCGTCTACAACTGTTTCTCCTGCTTGTACGCGTTCACGGATTAACTTGCGTGCGACTTCTAATACATTAGGAAACAAAGTCAACTCTCCTCTCTATGTACACAAACAACGTTATAAATCGATTTGCAGACCGATTCGCGCGGCATAGACTGGACCTGCGACAAAGGCATGCGCCTCCGCGATTACCTGCGACTCATCATAGCCGTAAAACAAATGCGTAACTAATAAAGAACGGCACGATAGGGATTGTGCCAATTCTGCTGCTTGGCGAACAGACAGATGCCCATTTGGCTTCGCTGGTAAATTGTAATCCAGATACGTCCCCTCGCAAATAAACAGATCCGCTTGACTTGCAAAGCCCTCCCAAGCTGTCCCTGGTCCACTGTCAGCTCCGTATACGAGAACACGTCCGTTTGCTTCTAAGCGCATGGCGTAGCATGGATCACCGTCGCCATGGTCTGTCCGTAAAAAAGTAATCACGACGTCCCCAATGGTAACAGACGTTTCTTCGGTGATTGGGGTAAATGTGGTCGCTTCTCGATACACCAATGTCTGAGCATTGACAACTGGTAACGCAGGAGCGTAGATCGGAAGTGGCTTGTCAGTAGGTCTTTGGCCAAATAACTGATGAACCATCAAACCGTACTGCATCACTCCTACATCCGCAACATGATCATGATGATAGTGAGATAAGAGCATGGCATCTAGCTCATAAATGGGTAAATGCTTGCCTAGCTGCGCAAGAACACCGCTGCCGCAGTCGAGAAGAATTTTGACACGCTCTGTCTCAATCAGGTAACCCGGAGTAGCACCACCTGGGCCAGGATAAGGAGATTGATAGCCTAACACAGTAATGCGCATATTCGGTTCACTCCCTCTCATAGGATGGAATAAGGTGGGACAGGAGGTCTGAGATGCAAGGAACATGGAGAGCCGCATGGCAGATCGCTTTTACGTATATTGGGACAGTCGTAGGAGCTGGTTTTGCCTCAGGCAAAGAAATTGTAGAGTTCTTTGTTCAATATGGAACACAAGGCTTAGTTGGCATCATTCTGGCGACGACGCTGTTTATTTGGGCCGGCATCCGCGTCATGCTGATTGCCTATCGGATTCAGGCCGATTCCTATCAAGCGGTCAGCATCTATTTATTTGGGCATCCGTTTGGCACTGTGTTTAATACCTTGCTTCTAACCGTATTGCTAGGCACTACCTCCGTCATGCTCGCTGCTACCGGTGCGATTTTTTGGGAGTCTTTTCGATTATCCCCCCAAATCGGCATTTGGTTTAGCATGATTTTGATTTTTTTCGTGACGAAAAAAGGGCTGTTTGCCATCCATCACGTGAACAGCATTTTTGTTCCAATGCTCATTGGGTTTACTGTACTTGTCTTCCTTTATACGAAGCCATGGTTAGATACGAGTGTCGTCGTTGAATCGTTACGGCCTTGGGCGTGGCTTAGCTCTCCCTTTTATTATGTTGCCTTAAATGTCACACTTACACAAGCGGTTTTGATTCCGATGGGCAGACAGAGCACAAGCGAGAAGCCTCTTATTCTGGGGGGAATCATAGGAGGGTTGGGAATCGGCCTTCTGCTCTTGCTCGCTTACGCTTCTCTGTCTGTGAAAATGCCGGGAATCCATCACGCGGAAATGCCCATGATCGCTGTGCTGCAAGGCTTAGGACCAACTATTCCCTTTTTGTTCTCCCTATTGGTATATGCCGAAATTTTCTCGACTCTTGTGGCAAACGTATTTGGTCTAACCCAACAGATTAGACAAGTTATCCCCCTTCGAGGTCCGACTATTATACTCGGGATTTTGCTCATTTGCTATTTGATCAGTTTTATCGGGTTTAGCTCGCTTCTCCGTTTCCTGTATCCACTCTTCGGTCAATTGGTTGTCTTTTTCCTTGTCATGCTCGTGTACAGGCAGTGGCGCGATCGCCTGTAACAAAAAAACCTCTCCCGTTAAGGAGAGGTTTTTCACTCTATCAAACTTAAGCAAATTCTTTAACCAATTTTTCGAAGTCTTCTTCAGACAAACGAATATCTTGGTTAGCCAAACCTTCTTCTTTGAAGCCATTTACGAGAGCTTCGTAAGGTTTTTGCTCAGTATTTTGGTAGATCAGACCTGTAATCAGGCCTTTGTGTTGCATAGAGGTAGACATTGCTTTGATACGGTCATGTGGATCGTATCCTTCGATCGTGTCTACTGGTACGATGTTCTCTTTGAACCAGTCGTACGTGTTTACCTTGTTGTAGGTCACACAAGGGCTGAACACGTTGATCAAGGAGAAGCCTTCGTGTTGGATACCTTTTTCAATCAGTTCAGTCAAGCCCTTCAGATCGCTGGAGAAGGATTGAGCAACGAATGTCGCACCTACAGACAGCGCCAGTTCAACTGGAGAAATGGAGGACTCGATGGAACCTGCCGGTGTAGACTTGGTCACGAAACCAGTCGCAGAACGCGGGGAGGTTTGACCTTTTGTCAGACCGTAGATTTGGTTATCCATTACGATGTACGTGATGTTCATGTTACGACGGATAGCGTGTACAGTATGGCCCATACCGATCGCGAAACCATCCCCGTCACCACCTGCTGCGATAACTGTCAGCTCGCGGTTCGCCATTTTCACACCTTGTGCGATTGGCAGGGAACGTCCGTGAATACCGTGGAAACCATAGCAGTTGATGTAGCCGGAAATACGACCAGAGCAACCGATACCGGAAACAACCGCCAGATTTTCAGGTTCCAGGCCTACGTTTGCTGCGGCGCGTTGAATAGCCGCTTGGATGGAGAAGTCTCCACAGCCTGGGCACCAGTTTGGCTTAACGTTATTTCGAAACTCTTTCATAGTCGCCATGTTTTACCAGCTCCTTCACTTCAGCATAGATTTCCTTCGGCAGGAATGGGTTACCGTCATATTTAAGCACGGATTCGATTTTTTCAGCGTTTCCAACGTGTTGTTTGAGCAGGTTTGTTACTTGAGCTTGGATGTTGTGCTCAACAACAACGACTTTCTTCGCTTTGTCCACGAGTGCTTTGATTTCTTCAGTTGGGAACGGATGCAGCAAACGGATTTGTGCATGGTTTACTTTGATTCCCTCTTGTTCCAGACGGCCTTTTGCTTCTTGAATCGTACCAATTGTGGAGTTGATACCCACAACCAGAACATCCGCATCAGCGTGAGGAGCATCTGCTGTTACAGCGCCTTTGAAGTTTTTCAGGACGCCTTCCATTTTACGCATACGTTTATCCATTTGTTGAATACGGTTTGCAGCATTTTCAGATGGACGACCCGTTTGATCATGCTCAACACCAGTTACATGGTGCAGACCGTATTTTTGACCAGGAATAACACGAGGAGAAACGCCGTCTTCTGTTACTTCATAACGTTTGAACAGGTCGTTTTGCTCTTTTTCTGGCAATTCTTGTCCAGCAAGCAGTTTTCCGCGACGGATTTCTACTTTGCTGTAGTCAAATGGAGTTACTGTTTGTTTGCCCAAGGACAGTGTCAAGTCTGTCATCAGGATAACAGGCAGTTGGTATTCTTCCGCAATGTTAAACGCTTCAACTGCATCGTAGAAGCACTCTTCTACTGTGCTTGGTGCGATAACTACTTTTGGAATGTCACCATGTGTACCATAGATCATAGCATTCACATCGGATTGCTCGATTTTGGTAGGCATACCGGTAGATGGGCCACCACGCTGTGTGTTCACGATTACAACTGGTTGTTCCGTGATACCAGCCAGACCGATTGCTTCCATCATCAGGGACAGACCAGGACCTGCAGAAGCAGTCAAGGAACGAGCACCCGCGAAGTTAGCACCGATTGCCATTGTTACAGCAGCAATCTCGTCTTCTGTTTGGATAACCGTACCGCCCAATTTAGGCAGCTTTTTAATCAAGTATTCCATTACCTCGGAAGCAGGTGTGATCGGGTAAGCTGGCATGAAACGGCAGCCTGCTGCTACAGCACCCAGAGCGATCGCATCGTTACCGATGAGGAACAGTTGTTTTTGTGGGTCAGCCTTTTCCATTTGGAACTCAGGCAGTTGACCACCAGTCAGTTCATTTACAAAATCAAAACCGCGGCGAATGGCATCCATGTTCTTTTCAACCACTTTTTCGCCCTTGCGGAGGAACATATCTTCAACGATGGGACGGTAGCTTTCCACTGAAATGCCGAGGATGGCACTGGAAGCACCAATCGACACCATGTTTTTCATCAGGGAAGTTCCCAGCTCATCAGCGATCTCAGTCAGTGGTACAGTGAAGAAGCGAACTGGCTTCAAGCCGTCCGGCAACTTAGGATTAAATTTCGCATCCGCTATAATGATACCGCCTTCACGAAGCTCATGCGCATTGAAATCGATCGTCTCTTGGTCAAACGCTACGAGAATGTCCAGATCGTCAGAGATCGCACGCATTGGCGTTGTGCTCACGCGAATTTTATTGTTCGTGTGTCCACCCTTAATACGGGAAGAGAAGTGACGGTAGCTATACAGATGGTACCCCATCCGGTTCATCGCCATCGAGAAAATCTCACCAGTACTCTCGATGCCCTCCCCTTGCTGTCCTCCAACTTTCCAGGAAAGTTGACTAATCATTCAGATTCCACCCTTTCAGTGACTGTGAGAAAAGCTGCCTATCACACCTTGAAAAGACTGATAAGATGTGACATTTCTGTGCATAGACAGTAACAATTGTAGTCCTGTCCATGTCAAATTGCAAGTGCTTTTACTCAACTTACTTTTGACCTGAATTTTAATGTTGAACTTGGTACATTAATATCCTCATGCTTTATTGTAGCACGTTTCCGAAAACACGCAACCAATTTCCTTGCACAAATTTCAATACTTCCGCCTCTTTATAACGTTTTAACAAAGCTTCTAGTAACTGGGAGTAATCTGCTGCGGATGCATGTCTCCAAACGTCTCGGTAATCCCATCGAAATCGGAGCCAAAACCTACGTGGTCTACGCCACCCAATGCGCAGATGTGATCCAAGTGGAGCAACAAGTCATCAATCCAGACCTTGCGCTTCTCCGATACGGTAAAGAAGTCTACAAACGTCAAGCCGATCGCTCCATCATTGGCGATTAACGCTTGAATTTGCTCGTCCGTCAAATTGCGAGAGTGATTTCCACTCGCTAGGGCATTGCCATGATTCCAGGTCAGCGTCATCCCTCGTACGCCAAGCCGGAACCACGTGCGCAGCTGAACGAGGCTCTCTTCTAATGCATGCGCGCCTTCTACAAACAGAATAGCCCCTTTCTGTCCCTTTAATACGCATTCTGCCAAATCTCCCTTTGTAAAAATGGGACGGAACTTATCACTCGCCACCTTTTGATAAAAAATATCGATCATCTCTAGTACTGTATGAAAACGTCGTCCAAACGGCACCTGAGAAGGGACAAAACAGGCAAGCACTTGTATGTCTACATTCCCGTTTTCAAGAGCGGTAAAACCAGAATGTAAGAGCTTGTCTTCTTTATAAAAGTCCAGATCGGGATTTTACCATAGCTAGCATAATACATCGCAATTGCGCATCAAAGATTTTCATATGGAAACGCTCCTTCTGTTCGATAACCTCGGAGGTAATACTTCTAGACAAACGAAAAAACCTGTTCATTCTTCGAACAAACAGGCAGGTGAAGCATTTGCAGTTGTATCATCTGGGTTCTACGATTAATTTGATTGCAGTTCGCTCTTCTCCATCAATCACGATGTCGGTAAAGGCTGGAATACAAATGAGGTCAACTCCACTCGGCGCTACGAACCCTCGTGCGATTGCTACTGCCTTCACAGCTTGATTAAGCGCCCCAGCGCCAATGGCTTGAATCTCAGCCGCTCCTCGTTCACGAAGAACTCCGGCAAGGGCACCAGCAACGGAATTGGGGTTAGACTTTGCTGAAACTTTTAATACTTCCATCCTTTTTGAACCTCCCGTCTGATAGGAATCCTGTCATCATTAGAATGATATTCGCATAACCCCTAAAAATTCCTGCTAACTTGCTTGAAAGATTCAAAAAATTCTAATCTTATTCCCATTATTCCATAAACGGATGGTCAGAGTCAATTCTGATTCGCTCCATTTTTTTCGCATGCCCAGTCGCTTTATCTAGGGTAATCAGCACCGCATTCAACTGTGCTGGATCTGGCGCTACCTCAAAACGAACAGGGAGCTGCGTCAAAAATTTCTTAATAACAGCTTCGCGTTCCATCCCCAAAATGCCATTACTTGGGCCACACATTCCTACATCACACAAAAATCCGGTTCCTTGAGGCAAAATCCGTTCATCAGCGGTTTGCACATGGGTATGTGTCCCCACGACGGCTGTTACCTTCCCATCGAGATACCATGACATTGCTTGCTTTTCCGATGTGGCTTCGGCATGAAAGTCTACAAAAATGAGCTTCGTACGCTTCCGTGCTTGCTCTACCAGCTTGTCAGCCATTTGGAACGGACAGTCAAGCGGTGGCAAGAACGTACGCCCCATTAAATTAATAACCGCTAGTTCCCCTTCAGGTTGCTTGATATATGTAATCCCTTTTCCAGGAGCTCCTTCTGGGAAGTTCGCGGGTCTGATCATCCGCGGCTCATCATCAATAAAATCGAAAATTTCTCTTTGGTCCCACGTATGATTCCCGAGCGTAATCGCCTGAACCCCCCATTCGAAAAGCTCCTTGGTAATTTTCTCTGTAATCCCGCGACCATGCGCAGCATTCTCTCCATTCGCTACGATAAAGGTAGGATTGTATTTTCGTTTTAGTAACGGCAGATATGTTTTCACGATCTCTCTGCCAGGCGAGCCCATAATATCTCCAATGAATAACAACTTCATTACCAAATCACCTCATTGCTAGTATACACAATTCCTCTGCTCATTAGAAAACTTGACTTCGGCAAGCAATTGATGTGCGATAAAAAAAGTAAAGTGGCACGCAGCCACTTTACTTTGCATACTCAACTGCCCGTGTTTCACGGATAACCGTTACTTTAATATGACCAGGGTAGTCAAGTTCATTTTCAATTCGTTTCGTGATATCCCGTGCCAGACGGGTAGCTTCCGCATCGTCAATCTTATCAGGTTGAACCATCACGCGAATTTCGCGTCCTGCTTGAATCGCATAAGACTTTTCTACGCCATCGAACGACTCAGAGATTTCTTCCAGTTTCTCCAAACGTCTGATATATGTTTCCAATGTCTCACGGCGTGCACCTGGGCGTGCGGCAGACAGAGCGTCAGCAGCTCCCACGAGCATAGCAATGACGGAAGTTGGTTCGGTATCACCGTGATGAGACGCAATACTGTTCACTACTACGTGATGCTCATTGTACTTCTTAGCCAGTTCAACACCGATTTCAACGTGTGAACCTTCTACTTCATGGTCAATCGCTTTTCCGATATCATGCAGCAAACCTGCACGTTTGGCCAGCTTCACATCTTCTTTCAGTTCTGCCGCCATTAAACCGGCGAGATGTGCCACTTCCATAGAGTGCTTCAGTACGTTTTGACCGTAGCTTGTACGATAACGCAAGCGTCCGAGAATCTTGATCAGATCCGGATGCAAGCCGTGAACGCCTGTTTCAAACGTTGCTTGCTCACCGTATTCACGGATTCGCTCGTCTACTTCGCGACGCGCTTTTTCCACCATTTCCTCGATGCGAGCTGGGTGAATGCGACCATCTGCGACCAGTTTATCCAACGCTGTCTTGGCAATTTCTCGACGAATCGGGTCGAAGCCAGACAGGATGACTGCTTCTGGAGTATCGTCAATAATCAGATCGATACCAGTCAACGTTTCCAAGGCACGAATGTTACGTCCTTCGCGTCCGATAATACGTCCCTTCATCTCATCATTTGGCAGCGTAACCACGGAAACGGTTGTTTCTGCTACGTGGTCGGCTGCACAACGTTGAATGGAGGTCGTAATGATCTCACGAGCACGCTTGTCCGCTTCTTCCTTGGCTTGAGTCTCAATCTCCTTGATCATCACAGCCATTTCGTGACGGACGGTATTCTCCACATCTGTGAGAATGATCGTCTTCGCCTCATCCTGCGTCAAGCCGGAGATTCGTTCTAGCTCTGATACTTGTTCTTTATATAAGTGCTCTACCTTGCTTTGCAGTTCTGCGATGGCACGGTCACGCTCGGACAATTCTTCTTCTTTGCGCTCCAACTGCTCCATCTTGCGGTCCAACGATTCTTCTTTTTGTAGAATTCGTCGTTCCTGACGCTGGATCTCATTGCGTCTCTCACGCAATTCAGTTTCCGCTTCGGATCGAAGCTTGAACACTTCATCCTTTGCCTCCAGCACCTTTTCCTTCTTAACGGCCTCGGCGTCCCGTTTGGCTTCCTCCACGATCTGTCGTGCAGCTTCTTCTGCACTGGAGATCTTCGCTTCCGCAATCGATTTACGAGTGAAGTAGCCAGCACCCAAGCCGATCAGCAGGGCAACGAGCACAATGACAACAGTAATTATAGGATCCATAGGCTTTTTCGTTTCACCTCCTTATTGTAAGACATCTCCCCGCTTTCCAAGCATTTGTTTTTCATGGAGTGCTCTCACATTTGAACATTCGGCTAAAAAACAAGACCGATTTTACTCGGTCCGCTGAATCCGTACTGCTTTCGCACGGTTGTTCAGTTGTTTCATAGGCAACGAGTGAGCAAATCACAAAAAGTTATGATACACCAAGTAAATACAAACCTATTTTATTATTTGTGAACAAGAATTGTCAAGATCATGCAAATAGAGTTGGCCCTAACTATCGCTTCTATGACGCAATTCTTCACGCATTTGTTGAATGATCGCATGAGAGAATCCCTTGCGCATCAGCATGGACAGCAGCTTGCGTTCTTCATCGGGGTTCGGTGCCCCCTCTATGCGTCGCGCCTTCTTCTCTATCAATGCGCGGGCAGCATCGAGTTCAGCCTGCCTAGACACGCCACGTACTGCATCCTCTACAATCGCTCTGTCCACTCCACGCTGAGTAAGCTCCATACGCAGCATATACGGGCTCCGCGGCTTCAAACGCAATCGCTCGTCTACCCATTGCTTCGCAAATGCTTCATCATCGATGTAGCCGTGATCCTTGCAGCGCTGGCATATCTCTTCGGCAATCTGCGTAGAAAATCCCTTCTCTACCAAATAAGAATGCAGCTGACTGCTTGTCCGTGGGCGTATGCCAAGGTATCGCAAAGCACCTAAATACGCTTTATGCTTTTCTTCTGCTATCAGGACTTCTCGGCAAAAAGCTTCATCTAATTCCGTGCCCTTAAATAGGTTGTACTTTACCAGTATGTCTTCATGTACGGTAATGGCATACTCGCCTTCTACATCGATATGGTAGCGTTGCTTTTGTTTGATATCTCGATGAACGGCAGTGATCAGGCCGCTCTTCATGATGATTCACTCCTTCGCAAAGCTAAAATAACAGCCTGTCTCATCGACAGGCTGCTGTTTTACTTTCTTACTCAAGATCAAATGTAGGCTCTTCATCTTGCTCTGGGTCATGCTCTGCCTCTGCTTCTGGAACAGAACCAGGGTTCAGGCTGAAGTATTCGCGCACTTTAGTTTCAATCTGTGATGCAATGTGCGGATTTTCCTTCAGGAAGACCTTCGAATTTTCTCTACCTTGGCCGAGACGCTCTTCGTTGAAGGAATACCAAGCACCACTCTTTTGCACGACATCAATCTCAGAACCGATGTCGAGAATGCTACCTTCTCTGGAAATACCTTCACCGTACATGATGTCCACTTCTGCAACCTTAAATGGCGGAGCCACTTTATTTTTGACAACTTTGATCTTCGTCTTGCTACCCAAAATGTCGTTGCCGACTTTGATAGATTCCGCTTTACGAACATCCAAACGAACACTCGCGTAGAACTTCAAAGCGCGTCCACCTGGAGTTGTTTCCGGGTTACCGAACATAACTCCCACTTTTTCACGAAGCTGGTTGATGAAGATCGCAATCGTTTTGGACTTGTTGATGGCACCGGACAGCTTGCGGAGTGCTTGGGACATCAAGCGTGCTTGCAAACCTACGTGAGAATCTCCCATCTCGCCCTCGATCTCTGCTTTTGGCACGAGTGCCGCAACGGAGTCGACTACGATAATGTCTACCGCACCAGAACGCACCAGCGCTTCCGCGATCTCCAACGCTTGCTCACCAGTGTCTGGTTGGGACAACAGCAATTCGTCGATGTTCACACCCAGCTTAGCAGCGTAAACCGGGTCCAAGGCATGCTCAGCATCGATAAACGCAGCTTGTCCGCCTTGTCTTTGCACCTCTGCGATCGCATGAAGTGCTACTGTTGTTTTACCGGAAGACTCTGGTCCGTAAATCTCAATAATCCGTCCGCGTGGGAATCCACCCACACCAAGTGCGATATCAAGAGCAAGCGCTCCACTTGATACAGTAGAAATCTGAACGTTGGAAACTTCCCCCAACTTCATAATAGAACCTTTACCGAATTGCTTTTCTATTTGACGCAATGCACTCTCCAAAGCTGCGCGACGATCTGACAAATGGTACACACCCTTTCAATTTTTCGCTTCTGTTTTGCTTGTCTTCATCATACCTCGAGACAGAAGTGTTTGCCAAGTATTTTTTGCGAACAAATATTCGCATCGTAAAAAAGCAGCCATTTCCTGGTTGTTCCCAGTGAAATGGCTGCTTTGTAGTACTAACAAATTAGGAACGCTTCGCTCCGCGAGGCTTTGCAGGCTCCAGATTGATTCGTTTTCCGTTGATGCGTGTTTGACGGAGTGACTCATATACGAATGCCGCTACCTCTTCTGGAACCTCAACAAACGTGAAGTTCTCGAAAATGTCGATGCGACCTACTGATTTTCCTGGAATACCAACAGATTCAGAGATCTCTCGTACCAAATCCTGTGGCTTCATGTTCGCATTGCGGCCTACGTTCAGGAAGAAGCGAACCATGCCTTTTGCTGCACCCGTCTCACCAAAGTTGTACGCTTCTACTTCCTGCCCTTGTCCTGCTTCTGTATGGAATGCCAGGTGCAATGCAGCAGCAGCTACTTTTTCAGCCGGGTATTGACCTACGAGAGCATCCGCTACCTTTTGATACATATCCGCAATTGCATCGCTTTCCAAAAGGCTAGTCAACTGTTCACGCAGTTGCTCTTGTTTGCGCTCAGCCACTTCCTCCAGGGAAGGAACATTGCGAGAGAGCACTTGTGCTTTTGTCTGCTTTTGGATAAACATCATCTGTCTTACTTCGCGAGGCGTAACCAACGTCATCGCGATTCCTTTGCGACCTGCGCGACCAGTACGGCCAATACGGTGTACGTAGCTCTCAGAGTCTTGTGGAATATCATAGTTGATTACGTGAGAGACGTTTCCTACGTCGATACCGCGTGCTGCTACATCTGTCGCGATCAGGAATTCAATCGAGCCCTCACGGAACGCATTCATGACCTTGTCACGTTGTGCCTGCGACAAGTCGCCATGCAAGCCGTCCGCAAGGTATCCGCGGGACTGCAGCACTTCGGACAACTCATCTACACCGCGCTTGGTACGACAGAAAATGATACCCAGCTCTACATCCTCACTGTCCAAGATGCGGCAGAGGCTCTCTACTTTGTTGCGGTCAAACACTTTGTAGTATACCTGTTCGATCAAAGGCGCCGTTACTTCTTCACGACTTACCGCGATCGTTTGCGGCTGTTTCATGTAACGGGTAGCCAAACGCTTGATTTCTGGCGGCATTGTCGCGGAGAACAGCAAGGTTTGACGCTCTTCTGGCATATGTGTGATGATCGTCTCGATATCTTCGATGAAGCCCATGTCCAGCATTTCATCCGCTTCATCCAAAACGAGTGTATGTACGTGATCCAGCTTCAATGTTTTGCGGCGCAAGTGGTCCATAACACGGCCAGGAGTACCTACAACGATTTGTACACCTTGGCGCAGTGCACGAATTTGATGTCCGATCGATTGTCCGCCATAGATTGGCAGCGTACGAACTTTATTGTATTTGGAGATGCGCAGGAGCTCTCCTGCAACCTGAATAGCCAGCTCACGAGTAGGGGTCAGCACGATCGCTTGTACACGATTGGCAGGCGTAATCTTTTCTACAAGTGGAATCCCGAACGCAGCAGTCTTACCAGTACCTGTCTGTGCTTGACCAATCAGGTCTCCGCCATCCAGAACTTTTGGAATGCAAGCTGCCTGAATCGGTGATGGCTCCTCGAAGCCCATATCGTGAATCGCTTGCAGAATAGATTTATGTAAAGGAAAATCGGAAAAAATCGTCATGAAAAAAATCACCTTTCTTTTTGCATTTGCAGCGCATAAAACAACGCGTATTTAGCGGCACGCCCAACGATTGCATGCCTTCTTCCGGCAAGGCGCAGCTCTTTTACAACTGTGGGCATTCCTTCTGCCGCGATCCCTACGTAAACAAGGCCAACAGGCTTGCCCTCGGATGGATCGGGTCCAGCCACTCCCGTAACAGAAATCCCGTAAGTAGCTCCCAGCTTTTCTCGAACATGTTCAGCCAGCAATTGAGCTGTTTTCTCACTGACTGCCCCGTCTGTTTGCAAAATGGAATCAGGTACTTCGAGCAGCTGATTCTTCACTTCATTGGTATAGCAGACAACCCCGCCACGAAACACTTGCGAACTTCCTGGTACAGAGGTAATCAACGAAGCAATTGATCCTCCTGTGCAGCTTTCTGCACAAGCAATCGTCTCATTTCTCTTTTTCAGCTCAGCAACCAGCACATCATGCAGGGACGAGTTCTCTCCCATCCCGTACATATACTGACCAACACGGCTGAGAATTTCTTTTTCTACAGGCAAGATTAGGGCTTCCCCTTCTTCGACTGTAGCAGCTCTTGCTGTAATCCGCAGCGTTACTTCGAATTCTTTGGCGTATGGCGCGATTGTTGGATTGTCCTGCTTTTCGATCAGATCGAGCAGTTTTTCCTCCAAGGCGGATTCGCCAATTCCGTAGAAGCGGAGTACATGAGAATGAAACACTTGTTTATCGGGGAGCAAATCAGTCAAGTAAGGCATCACGTAATTCTCGACCATTGGATACAGCTCACTTGGTGGTCCCGGCAACAGCACGAACGTACTACTGTCATGACGGATCGCCATCCCCGGCGCCATCCCGAAATCATTGGAGAATACATGGCTGCCAGAAAGCACCAGCGCCTGCTTACGATTGTTCTCCGTCATGACAATCCCACGTTGCGAAAAGAATTTTTCAATTCTCTCCATGGCCTCTGAATTCGTTTCCAATCCAATGCCTACATGCCCCGCCACGGTCTCTTTCGTCAAATCATCTTGAGTCGGCCCTAGCCCCCCCGTGAAAATGACGAGATCAGATCGCCCTGATGCCAATCGAATCACTTGCAGCAATCGCTCCGTGTTGTCTCCCACAACCGTATGAAAATATACTCCCACTCCAATTTCCGCCAGCTTCTGAGAAAGAAACTGTGCGTTAGTGTTAGCGATCTGGCCTAACAAAAGCTCGGTACCTACCGCGATAATCTCCGCTCTCATCTTCCTCATCCATTCTCTTTGAGAGTAGAAAAGCCTCTAAACTAACAGTTTATCACTTGCAAACGCTCAAGAGAAGAGTCTTGTGAAAAAAGAGACCAATACCCGCATTACGAGTATTGGATCACGTTACGATTTTTCGCAAAGTAGTCGTACCCGGAGTAAATCGTGATGATCACCATCGCCCAAGTAGCTACTTCGTCGAACGGAATACCGAAGAACCCAAATGGGAAGTTGCGAATCATGACAGCCGTAATCGCTACGATCTGCACCCATGTTTTCAGTTTACCCAATGCACTCGCAGCAATTACCTGTCCTTCTGCCGCAGCAACTAGCCGTAGACCCGTTACCGCAAACTCCCGGCTGATAATGACAATCGCAATCCACGCTTCCAAACGCTGCATCTCAACGAGTGAAATGAGTGCTGCAGAAACCAAAAGCTTATCAGCAAGCGGGTCCAGAAACTTCCCCAGGTTCGTCACGATTTTCTTTTTCCGTGCAATATAACCGTCGAGTCCGTCCGTACTGGCTGCTAGGATAAACACCAAAGCCGCAATCAGCTCGTTATACGTCATCGTCAGGCTGCCAATCGAAAATGTCCCGATGTTGTAACGCACCAGCAGAAAAAACATAACTACCGGCACCAGAAAGATCCTGGCGAGGGTGATGCGGTTGGCGAGATTCACCTAGACTACCTCCCCGGCTAAATCGTATTCATAGGAGTGTGTTATTTTTACTTTTACGATGGAGCCTAGTTCGCCTTTAAAACCCGTGACGAATACTTCACCATCGATTTCCGGAGCGTCATACTGTGTTCGACCTACATAAATATCGTTACGTCCTTCGTAACGTTCAATCAAAACATCCAAGACTTGACCAACAAAGCGTCCGTTGCGATCTCCGGCTACTTCACGCTGAATTTCCATCAGCATGTTCGCACGTTTTTCCTTAACCTCTTCGTCTACATGATCAGGCAGGCGAGAAGCTGGAGTGTCATCCTCGTTGGAGTAAGTAAACACACCCAGTCGATCAAAGCGGATATCTTTGACAAACTCGCTCAGACGCTCGAAGTCTTCCTCTGTTTCCCCAGGGAACCCTACGATCAAAGAGGTACGCAATGCAACATCTGGAACCTGCGCGCGAATTTTTGCTACCAGCGCACGAATGTCCGTTTGTCTTCCAGGACGACGCATTCTTTTGAGAATATGGTCTTCCGAGTGCTGCAAAGGCATATCTACGTATTTACACACTTTTGGATTGGTAGCAAAGGTGTGGATCAATTCATCCGTGAAAAATCCAGGATATGCATAGTGAAGACGAATCCACTCGATGCCCTCTACTTCTGCCAGACGGTTTAAAAGTTCAGGAAGCATCAATTTTCCATCGTAAATATCCGTTCCGTAGTTCGTAGAATCTTGTGCGATCAGACTTACTTCTACGACCCCTTGTGCCGCCAAATGACGAGCTTCTTCCACGATGGACTCAATTGTACGACTGCGGAATCCTCCACGCATCAAAGGAATCGAGCAGAACGTACAGGCGTTGTCGCAGCCCTCGGCAATTTTAATATATGCGGAGTACGTGCCTTGTTTTACTTTCCGCTTCACTACATCTTCGTACGTAAAAATGGGATTTCCTACAAAAATCGGTCTCTTGCCCTCTAGTGATTCTTCGATAATACCAGTAATCGACATAAAATCGCCTGTTCCGACAATGCCATCCACCTCAGGAATCTCGTTCAAGATATCCTCTTTGTAACGTTGTGTGAGACAGCCTGCCACCACAAGCGATTTCAGTTTGCCGGATTCCTTCAATTCACCCATTTCCAGAATCTTATTTACGGATTCTTCCTTGGCTGCATCGATGAAACCGCAGGTATTGACGATGACCACAGTTGCTTCTTCCGGGTTATCAACCAGTTCATAACCTTTTTCATCTATCAGATGGGCCATCATGTCCGAATCAACGAGATTCTTTTCACAGCCCAGCGTAACAATCGCTACTTTTTCACGCGTGCCTACCTTCTCTGTCATCTTTTTTCCTCCAATTGGTCACACCAACCCATATTACACCTATCCAGTATAATATAAGCCTAAAGGAAGTGTCAAAAAAGAGAAAGTACAAAAGGCAAGCATATGCTTGCCTACTGGGTGACCGCCTCTTTTATTTTCATCGTAAGATTGGACGGCATTGACTTCATTTTAGACGTGTCTACCAAGACTCCGTTCACCTTCAATTCCACTACAGTCGGTTTGCCCAAACGAATATAAGCGGATTTCCCCAGCTCAATCGTTTTTTCCTGATCCTTCTTGAGCGTGCCCTGCTCAACATACGTTTTGCCTTTTCCTTCCGAAATACCAAACCAGCTTGTTTCGTCTTTCACCTTCAGATAAACCGTAATTTTTTCTCCACCTTGCAAGGAATAGTTATACATCGATCCTTGCTGCGATTCAAATGTGATGGTTGCCTGAGGAGTTTCCGTAACGTTCTCAGGTGGGTTTGTTCCTGTTTCAGGATTCGGTGTCGTAATGGAAGGAGGCTTTGGTTGTTGAGCAATCGGGGATGTTTCCGCTCCACCACCAGTGCCAGGTTTAACAATTTCCGCTCCAGGGTTAACTGTTCCACCCGGCATTGGCTGAGTCAACTGACCTCCGTTGTTGACGACAGCGAAATAAATAACCCCGATAATCAAGGCAATAAACAATACGAGCAAGGTTTTGGTAACCCATCGCCCCGCTTGTAATGGATTGTTCGCTGAAGCAACTCTTCTGCGACGCAGGCGCTCTACTTGCTCTGTAGGTGGCTGGGCCGGCAGATCGGACTGAAAGTGAGTCAGGATGTGGTTCGGGTCTAGACCGACAGCTTCCGCATAACTCTTTATAAATGCACGCGCGTAAAAGTGGCCAGGAAGTACGTGAAAATGACCCCTTTCAATTGCTTCCAAATATCGCCGCTGTATCTTGGTGATACGTTGGATGTCGTCGAGCGTGATTCCTTTTTCTTCGCGGGCCCTTTGCAGGACTTGACCTAGCTCAGACACAGCTGCCCCTCCTTAATTCATTTCGAAATTATCAAAGCCGCGATTGTTGATAAGCTCATATGTAATCTCTTCATCCGGATGATGACGCAGCTCAATAATGTAATGGAAATCATCAAGTTGATACTCTGATTCCCTTACGAATATATCCGGATGCTCAATGATTTTTGCGGCAGGAAAGTTCATAATCTCCCGAAGCAAGGTAAAGTGCTTTTCTGTCGATCGCAGCGTTGAGACAATTCCATCTATCAAATATACATGATCAGTAGACATTTCATCAATGGCTAAGGAGCTCCGCACCGTCTGGCGCAACAAAGTAGAGGAAATAAATGTCCAACGTTTATTGGCGGATACGCTGGCAGCAATCATTGATTCAGTCTTCCCTACGCGAGGCATTCCACGAATCCCGATGAGCTGATGACCTTCCTTCTTCAGGATTTCTGCCATAAAATCGACCAGCAAGCCCAGCTCCTCACGAACAAAACGAAACGTTTTTTTATCCTCGCTATCCCGTTCAATATAGCGACCGTGGCGAACAGCCAAGCGATCCAGCATTGTCGGGGGACGTAACCTCGTTATGGTTATGTTGTCCATTTTTTGCACAACGTTGCGCAAAACCTCCATTTTTTCATCATCATCGGTCAAGAGCAGCATACCTCGACGCATGGTATCCACACCATTGATCGTCACAATGTTGATGTTCAACATCCCCAGAATAGAAGATACGTCACCTAAGAGACCGGGACGGTTACGGGCAATCTCATACTCCATGTACCATTCTTTTTTCGCTTCCATATGCAATCCTCTCCGCCAACCAGAATTCTCTTCTTATGTAGTATATCACGTTCGTTTCATTCGACAATCGCGAAAAGAAAAATCCCCAAAAGTAGGGGATTTGAATGGCTAGCTGCCTGCGTTCGCGTCATTGCGATTCTGAACAAGCTTCACCATGAGTGATGCCAAAGCTTGTTGCTGCTGTTGATCACCTGCGTCCCACAGCTGTTTCAACAGACGCTCCTGATCGTTTTTCGGGTCTACTTGCTCAGACAGATAGCTACCGATTTGATAAGCTACATTTTGAAGCGTATCGCTTTCCATCCCGGCTTGTTTCGCTTGTTCTACCCGATCTCCGAGAAACGCTTTCCAGTCGCTAAAATTGTCAAGAATCGACATAGGGAAATTCCCTCCTTTTGTACGTTGCGAACAGATTTGCTGCCCACACAAAAGATAGAATTCCATCATTTCTCGTATTTTATTCATGCATACTTATCTTCTACGTGTACCATCCACCGTTTGGACTAATCACTTGCCCCGTCACATAACTGGAATCCGCCGATAGCAAAAAGCGCACGACTGCGGCTACCTCATATGGTTGTCCAAGTCGGTTGGCTGGTATTTCTTCTGCGATCATTTCCATTTCATCTGGAGAAAAGCGCTCCATCATCCCACCAGCAATAGCTCCTGGCGCCACTGCATTTACCGTGATTCCGTTTGGTGCCATTTCCTTTGCCAAAGCTTTGGTGAACGTATTAATTGCTCCTTTGGTCATGGAGTACAGCACCTCACACGAACCACCCGTAAGCCCCCAAATGGAAGAAATGTTGACGATACGCCCATACCTTGCACGCAGCATAGCCGGAACAGCAGCTTGGCAAACCAAAAAAGTGGCTCGAACATTGAGTGCGATAAGGTCATCGAATTTCTCTACAGTCACATCTGTAAATAATCCGACATCATCCACTGAAGCGTTGTTCACGATCAACAGTGGTGCAACCTGCATCTGAGCAAACATCGCGGCAATTTGCTGTGGATCCCGTAGATCAGCTTGGAGGATGCCGAACGGAACACCCCGCTCCTGGCATTTTTGCACCAACGGCTCCAATTTTTCTATATTTCGATTGTAATGCAGATATAGGGGAACCCCTGCATCAATTAGGTAGGCACCGATCGCCTGCCCGATCTCTCCGGAAGCTCCCGTAATTAACGCCCATGGCGTCTCTTGCTGGAACATGAATACATTACTCCTGTGGCGAAGCGGAACGAACGATGGAAACAGCCATCTGCTCGGTTAAGAAATGCTCCTTCAAACGTTTTTCCACATCTTCGCGTGTGATCGACTCCAAGGTCGGCACTACGGAAAACAGATCATTCCCGTTAAATTTGAAGCTGGTAAACTGGTTAGCAATAAACTCTACAGAGTTTAGAGAACGCAGGAAGTTTCCGATTTTTTTACGCTTGGCACGCTCAAAATCGTCCTGAGCTATACCATTTTGCTTCAATTGATCGATTTCCGCTTTGATTGTTTCCACTAAACGCTCTGGATCAGGTGTATCTCCACCAATGATCGTATACGCATAATCCTGTTCGCTGCTGTAGTCAAAATCAAAGCTTTCCGTAATCAGCTCGCTATCATACAAACGCTCATAGACAGCGGAGCTAGTACCGAACGCGATGTCCAATACCAGTTTAGTAGTCAGCTCGCGTTTTAACAAGGCTTCCTTGGCTAGACCGTTTTCCTTTTCCTTGATTCCGATCATGCATTTGGGCAAACCAACTGTTAGAAACGCTTCTACTTTCGCCTCTGCTGGCGCTGCCGGCTCTTCTGGAAACACGCGCGTGATTTGTGGCGCAGGAGGGAACTCCTTTGCTCCCTGGTTTTCACGAATGAGCTTCATGATCGCTTCTGGTTCGAAGGAGCCCACGACCAACAGGAGCATATTGGCTGGATGATAAAACGTTTCATAGCACTGATACAAATATTCTTTTGTAATATGAGAGATTGTCTCGATCGTACCCGCAATTTCAATGTTAATCGGATACTTCTGGTACATGGCCTTTAGAAGGTTCATGTACACCTTCCAATCAGGATTGTCATCGTACATGGTGATTTCCTGGCCGATGATTCCTTTTTCCTTTTCTACACTGGCATCTGTAAAATACGGGTCCTGCACATAATCAAGCAGCAGATTCAGATTGTCATCCAGCTTATCTGTGCACGAGAACAAATAAGCCGTGCGATTGAAGCTCGTGAACGCATTGCAGCTCGCCCCGTTTTTACTGAATTCGTGCATGACATCCCGATCTTTTTTCTCAAACATTTTGTGCTCTAGAAAATGCGCAATGCCATCGGGAACATTGATTTCTTCCCCGCTTCGGGTGCGGAAATGGCTATCAATGGAGCCGTAGCGAGTAGTGAACACAGCGTACGTTTTGCTGAAGCCTTGTTTGGGAACCAGATATACTTGCAATCCATTTTGGAGAGTTTCATGATATACCGTTTCATTTACTTGTTCAAAGACCGTGGTCTGCATCTTATGCCTCTCCCTTCTTGTCTCGCAGCAGATAAACCGTGTCGATCGTCACCTTGCTCGCTACCTTCTTGATATCTTCAATTGTCGCTTGGTTGATCCCCGCCAAAAGCTCTTCGATTTTCCGAGGACGTCCGCTAATTACACCGTTGTACGTAAAATCAATCATGCCGCGTGCACTGTCCAGTAGCTCACGGAATTGGTTGGACAAAGTCGCGCGCGTCTGGCTCATTTCCTCATCCGATATGGTTCCTTGTTGCATCAGATCAAGCTGCTGCTTAATTATCTCAACTGCACGCTGATATTTGCTAACATCAATCCCGGACATAATCATGAGAATCCCTTTGTGGCTCTCTAGTCTGGATACGGCATAGTAAGCAAGACTCTCTTTTTCACGAACATTGACAAACAGCTTGGAGTGAGGAAAACCGCCTAAAATCCCGTTGAATAAGAGCAACGCCGGGTAATCGTCATCCTTATAAGTGATCTGCGTGCGGCAGCCGATGTTGAGCTTTGCTTGGTTGACGTCAAGTCGATCGATCACTTCGCGCTCAGCAGATACGTCCTTCGCCGTCGATGCGATCTGCACTTCTCCTGCTTGGGAGCGCTCCAATGGGATATGCTTGCGAATAGCCTCGCTTACTTCCTGTTGATCAACATCGCCCACCACGAACATATTGATCGGATTCGTCGTCGTTACTTCTTTGAAATATTGATACAGCTCCTGACCCGTGATCTTTGGCAAATCCGCCACACGGCCTTGGACGAGAAGAGAAAATGGCTCACCTTTACACATCTCTTCTGTCACGCGTTGGTTCGCATACTTCATTTTGTCGTCGATCAAACTCTCTATCCGTTTTCGTAGTGTCTCTTTTTCCTGTGCCAAGTATTTTTCGGAAAAAGCGTTGTCCTGTACATACGGTCTGACAAGCATATCTCCTACGAATTCGATGGCCTGCTCCAAAAGAGAGGCTTCATTGGACAAATATTTTTCATTCGGTACTTCCATATAAATTTGCAGAATTTGTCGCTCGCCTTTTTTCATGACATCGACATCAAAGATGGCACCGTAAAGGAAATCCAAATGTGCTCGCAATAGCTTCGTTTCTGGAAAACGAGCGCTGGCACGTTTCATGACCATCGCAAGCAATGCTGTTTTCGTTACGTGCTCCTCTGATAGCGCCTGTTCAATCATCGTCACGATCGTCGTTGTCTTGAACTTTTCGGTCGGAAGGATATGTACGTTCATCCCATTGATTTGGGAGCTTTGAAATGCAATTTCGGTTGTAGTAGCAGTCATAGTCCAATCTCCCTTCTCCATCAGCTTACTTGTTACTCTTCTCTATTGTAACCAATTGTTAGGGCATCAAGCATCAGAATCTTCCATTATATATCCCAGTGCTTCATCCTATGCGCTCACGCAAGTCCCGTATCACAGCGCTTCCATTGCATAGAAAAAGAGCGAACGGCACCTTTTACGAAGGGCGTTCACTCTTTTCCTTACATATCCATTGCATCCCAGTCTCGAGGATCATCCGATGCATCATGCTCTTCAACAAATCGACCACAATCAGACGAGAGACAGAGCATGCCATCCAACTGCTCATCGTGAAAGGGTAAGCCGTGGCTTCCCCCACAGTACGGACAAGTCCACATACGAAGGGCCTCCTTTTAAGCGTGAAGGTACTCCGTAGTAGTTTGTCCCAATTTTAGAGGGGACTATCTACTTTATTTTGCTCCCAAATCCGCAAGTAATCATACGGATCGATCGCCTTCCCCGTGCTGTTACGATAGAGACCAAAATGCAGGTGAGGTTCAAACATTCCCACTGTCCCAGCTCCACCATAGCCTGTATCTCCAACAAAACCGATCAGCTGTCCTGCTTTTATCGTTTTCCCTACATGCAATCCTGGTGCATACGCCTGCAAATGAGCGTAATACATCCGATATTGGCCATTCTCATCCGTAATGTTTACTCTCCAGCCACCATACGTATTCCAGCCCACTCTGTTGATCGTCCCATCGGATACCGAGTAAATCGGCGTTCCTTTCGGTGCCATAATGTCGATGCCCTCGTGACTACGGACACTGCCGCTATTCGTCTCGGTCCACTCTCGATCGGAACCAAAGCTATCCCCATACGGCTCATACCAACTATTATTGTGGAAAGGAAAGCGAAATTGTTCCCCAATCAATTGATCATCAGCGACTTTTGTAGCAATGGAGTACTCAGCTCTTCGTGCCCCTTCTGGTAAAAATAAAATTTGGCCCACCAGTACCTCATCAGAAGAAAGATGGTTATTTTTCTGAATGGCATTCATGTTTGTGTCATGGCGAGCTGCAATTTTTGATAAGGTATCACCCTGTTGAACGACATATGGATTCAAGGAGTATTTCACACTCGTAGCCTTGTCTTCCACAGGTTTGGACTGTATGTATGCAACGGTTGACGTCTCATCCCATTGGACTTGATAGCCAAATGCCTCGGATATAAAACGGATCGGAACAAGCGTCCGCTTCTTCATGATGATTGGAGAGACATCCATCTTCAAACGTTTTCCATCTACATGCCCTATCTGGCTGCCGATCGCAAGGGATATATGCTTGCCTTTTTTGTTGAGCCATACTTTTTGAGTGGCGGCATCGTAGCTGACTTCTGAGCCTGTTGCCTCCGCTACTACCCGTATCGGAACGAGCATACGCCCATTTCGATGGATGGGCGATACATCTGATTGAACTCCCTTTCCATCGACAACGACAGAAATGACAGGTCCCGGCTCTTTTGCTGAAACCATTCCACTGGATACTGCTATCATCAGGCAAAAAACAAAAGCGCCTAGAATCCTGTTCCATCGATAACTGCTGTACTTATGTAGACAGCGGTTCATCTTTTTCCCTCCCCACAGACAATTTGCAAAAACGGAATGGACCGTTTTTTTGTGGACCGCAAGCAGTCACAAAAATTATCGCATAGGGAAAGTGACAGGTTCTAGACGCCAAATTTTGTCAATGAATGAT
The DNA here is from genome assembly GCF_003013445.1 of Brevibacillus sp. NRRL NRS-603. Lineage (NCBI taxonomy): Bacteria > Bacillati > Bacillota > Bacilli > Caryophanales > Paenibacillaceae > Brevibacillus > Brevibacillus sp. NRRL NRS-603. Next base: position 936,369 of record NZ_PXZN01000012.1, read on the forward strand.
TAACGTGATCCCGTATCGTAAGGTTTGCCCAGGGCCGCTGGAGCACTGGATCTTCCAACTAGACCAGCCATCACGAGAATCGTCAGTACGTACGGAAGCATGAAGATAAATTCAGTAGGAATGTAATTGGTCAATCCGAAGATTTGCACCAAAGACTTGATCGCTTGAGCGACACCGAAGAACAAGGCTGCTCCCATTGCACCCATTGGATGCCATTTACCAAAGATCAAGGCCGCAATCGCGATAAACCCTTGTCCGGAAACCGTGTTATGGGAGAAGTTACTGGTTGTCGTCAAAGAAATGGTAGCTCCACCTAATGCAGCCAGCATACCACTGATCATAACAGCCGTGTAGCGCATTCTCTTAACATTGATCCCTACTGTATCAGCAGCACGCGGATGCTCACCAACTGAACGCAAGCGCAATCCGAATGGTGTCTTAAATACAACATACCACGTAACGAAAACAGCAATGAAAGCTAGAAAGCTAGTCGGATACGCCTCAAAAATGGCATGTCCGATATACGGAATTTCACTCAATCCAGGAATACTGAATTTGTTAAACACAGCAGTCAATGTTGTTGTCTGACCTGCTCCGTCGAAAATAATTTTGGTCAGGTAGATGGAAAGTCCAGCTGCCAAGAAGTTCAGGGCCACACCACTAACGGTCTGGTCCGCTTTAAATGTAACCGAAGCAACGGCATGCGGGAGTGCAAAAATACAACCGGCAATCCCTGCCGCAATAAATCCGACCCACGGCGCCCAAGTACCAAGTGAATCTTGGAAAGCATAGGTCATTACTGCGCCGGTAAAAGCACCAATAATCATCATACCTTCTAGCGCAATGTTCACGACACCAGAACGCTCTGAGTACAATCCACCCAATGCGGCAAAAATCAAGGCAGTGGAAAACACGATGGTATCATGAACCAGGTTGCTGAGAATTAATCCCCAATCCATCAGTTTCCACCTTCCTTTTTCTTCATCAAGATCGGCTTAACGAAAATTTTCACGATGCCATGTGCAGCAACGAAGAAAATAACAGAAGCAATCACGACACGAATCAACTCAAACGGTACACCCGCACTAAACTGCATGCCGCTCGCTCCAAATGTGAGAACCCCAAACAATATGGCAGCAAGGATAACCCCGAATGGAGTATTTCCACCAATCAATGCTACCGCGATTCCATCGAATCCATAGCCTGTATGCTGCGTCATAATCGCTTGATAGTGGAAAACGCCCAAAATCTCAGTAGCTCCACCAATCCCAGCAAACATACCGCCAATGAACATGGCCTTAACAACATTGCGATTCACGTTCATACCAGCATACTCAGAAGCATGCGGGTTCAAACCAACAGAACGCAATTCAAAACCAGATTTTGTCTTCCAAAGGATGATATAGAAGAAAATAGCTGCGAGTACGGCAATCAGTGTACCCCAGTGCAAACGAGCATTGTCAAACATTTCAGCGAGCCATCCGATGGTAATAATCGCAGAATCCTTTACCTCTTCCGATGTTTGCTTGCCTGCTGGAATAAAGAAAGCATTCATGATCCAGTTCGCAAAGTAAAGTGCTACCCAGTTCAACATGATGCTGGTAATAACCTCATTGACACCACGTGCTGCTTTTAAATAACCGGCAATGGCACCCCACAAACCACCAGCTACAGCACCAGCAAGGATAGCAAGTGGAGCGTGAATGATAGCTGGAAGGTCAAAAGAAACACCTACGACAGTAGAGGCAATCATCCCTACGATAAATTGACCTTCTGCCCCGATGTTAAAGAGACCGGTACGGAAAGCAAACGCTACAGCCAAACCTGTAAAGATCAAAGGCGTAATTTGGCGAATCGTTTCACCAAAGTTATACGCGCTTCCAAATACTTTTTTAATCAAAGCCGTGTAGGCATCGATTGGATTAAATCCACCTGCCAGCATAGCGATTGCTCCGGTCAAAAGACCAAGAATGATCGCAACGGCAGGAACGAGAAACGATTCTTTCGTGAAGACCGCAATGACTTTATTCATCGTTTCCCCCTCCTTGCATTACTTTTCCGCCGGACATCATCAAGCCGAGCTCTTGCTCCGTTGTCGATTTCGCATCTACAATCCCCACAATGGCTCCCTCATAAATAACCGCAATCCGGTCGGACACATTGATAACCTCATCCAGCTCCAAGGAAAGCAAGAGAACCGCTTTTCCCTGATCGCGTTGATCAATCAGCCTGCGATGAATAAACTCGATAGCCCCTACGTCCAAGCCACGAGTAGGTTGAGCCGCAATCAGCAAATCCGGGTTCTTGTCCACTTCGCGGGCAATAATAGCCTTCTGCTGGTTTCCTCCCGAGAGCGCTCGTGCTGGCGTGTAAATACTTGGAGTCCGAACGTCGAATTCTTCGATAAGCTTGGCCGCATGCTTGTCAATGGCGCCATAATCAAGAAAACCGTTTTTGCAAAACGTTGGATGGAAGTACGTTTCCAATACCATATTTTCACTCATGGTGAAATCAAGAACCAATCCTCGTTTGTGCCGGTCTTCTGGAATGTGCGACAATCCTGATTCCGAGATGCTACGCGGACTTTGATTCGTAATTTCTTTTCCATTAAGAAGGACACGCCCACTTGTTGTTTTACGCAAGCCAGTTAGAACTTCAATCAGCTCACTTTGGCCATTTCCGTCGACTCCTGCAATTCCGAGAATTTCACCAGCGCGAACCTCTAAGCTGAGATTGTTCAGCGCATTCACTCCACGGTTACCCATCGCAGTCAAATTCTCTACGGAAAGAATCGTTTCTTTTGGTTTTGCTTCCGTTTTATCGACGCGGAAGTTTACTTCACGACCAACCATTTTCGCAGCCAAATCGTCTGGATTCGTATCTTTTACCAATACGGAGTCAATGACTTTTCCTCGACGAATAATCGTAACCGCGTCACATACAGCCATAATTTCTTTTAGCTTGTGTGTGATCAGGATAATCGTCTTACCTTCTTTTACCAAGTTATGCATGATCTCGATAAGTTCATGGATTTCCTGCGGCGTCAATACAGCCGTAGGCTCATCAAAAATCAAGATGTCGGCACCGCGATAAAGCGTTTTCAAAATCTCTACACGCTGCTGCATCCCTACTGAGATATCCTGAATTTTAGCTCTCGGATCAACTTTGAGCCCGTATTGATTCGACAGTTTTTCTACCGCTTTCTCAGCGCTTTGAATATCTATCTTCAACCCGTTTTTCGGTTCATTTCCTAGCACAATGTTTTCCGTGACTGTAAATGTTTCTACGAGCATAAAATGTTGGTGAACCATTCCGATACCAAGTTCGTTTGCAATCCTTGGACTTGTGATCTGTACAACTTTCTCGTTAATCAGAATTTCGCCTTCATCCGGCTGATATAGACCGAACAAGATATTCATGAGTGTGGACTTGCCTGCGCCATTCTCTCCGAGCAGCGCATGAATTTCACCTTTACCTACAGACAGCGTAATACTGTCATTCGCAACAATGCCTGGGAACCGTTTTGTGATCCCTCTCATTTCAACCACTTTTTTTACCGAGTTCATGCATGCTCACCCCATTTTTCGGGTCTAGTGTGAAGGTAAAGGACAAGGCCAGTAGCTCGAACCAGCCTTGTCCGTTTGCAGCTTCCTTCTTTTTACTTGTCAGGAACTGTGATTTCGCCTTTAACGATTTTTTGCTTGTATTCTTCAACCTGCTTCAGTACGTCTTCAGGAACGTTCTTCGTGGAAGTGTCAGCCAGACCTACACCGTTTTCAGCCAGTCCAAGCCATTGTACTCCGCCTTTGAACTTACCTTCAGAAAGGTCTTTCGATACACGAATAACTGCTTCGTCAACACGTTTTACCATGGAAGTCAATGTTACATCGTCGCCGAAAGTCAGGGATTGGTCTTTGTCAACACCGATTACCCATACGTTCTCGCCTTTAGCTTTACGGTCTTTTGCTTCGTTGAACACACCGTCGCCTGTACCGCCGGAAGCGTGGAAGATGATGTCCACACCTTGACCGTACATGGAGGAAGCCGTAGATTTACCCATGTCTGGTTTGTCAAAAGCACCCGTGTAAACTTTAACTACTTGAATGCTTGGATCTACAGCTTTTACGCCCGCTTCGAAACCAAGATCAAAACGTTTGATTACCGGGATGTCAACGCCACCCACGAATCCAACCTTTTTCGTTTTGGTCATTTTCGCTGCAACTACCCCAGCAAGGAAGGAGCCTTCATGCTCTTTAAAGAGTACAGATGCTACGTTAGGAGCATCTACTTCAGCGTCGATGATCGCCAATTTTGCGTCTTTGTTTTCATTTGCTACTTTTTTCAGGTGGTCACCCATCAGGAAGCCGATACCCCAAGTCAGATCCCAACCGTCTTTTACGAATTGAGTCAGGTTTGGTACATAGTCAGCATCTGATTTTGATTGCAGATAGTTTACGTTTTCTTTCGGGAGATTCATATCGGTTTGGAGTTTTTGCAGCCCTTCCCAAGCACTCTGGTTAAAGGAGTTGTCGTTAACACCACCAACGTCTGTAACCATACCTACTTTGATAGCTTTAGCGGCTGGAGCGCCTCCATTGCTACCAGTTTGGCCTTGAGGCTGTGCTTCTGGTTTGCTTCCGCACCCAGCAAGAACAAGCGACAGGCTGAGTGTTGCCACAGAAAGCACGGATAGAACTTTCTTCATCTGAGATTACCCCCTGTTTTTAGTTGATGAAATTGTTGAGTGAGGTTGCCCTCACTGTTACAACCGTCTCCGTACGACATGAAAGTGAATTTTGTCAGCTCTGAAGTAATTATGGGAGTATAGCACTGGCTTTTCACTTTCGTCGTAATGAATCTGTTTGAGCAAGAGCATGGGAGCAGATTTATCGCAATGAAGCAGGTTGGAAACCTTTTCATTGTAGCCCATGGGTTCAATATCGGCTACTGCGTATGCGATCCTTACCCCTGTTACGCTCTCCAGCCATTTGAAGATAGACTCTCCACTTGCCGCATAGCCCCCGGGCACCAGATGTGCAGGAATGCGGTCCACACAATAAACCACAGGCTCACCGTCAGCCGTTCGAATTCGCTCTACTATGAGAACGCCTTCACCCGGATTTAAGGCTAGCCGCTTCCTCTCTTCTTCAGCAGATTCGCCAAAGGATGTTTTCAGGATCAAGGTTCCTGCCGTATATCCTTGACGCTCGATTGCATCCGTCACACTAAAGAGTTCCCCAATTCCGCCCGAAAAAACAGGCTTTGAATTTATAAAGGTACCTACACCGTGTCTACGAATGACAATCTTCTCTTCCTCAAGAAGTCGGAGTGCCTCGCGAAGCGTCGCCCTGCTTACACCAAGCTGTTTGGATAGTTCGGCTTCAGAAGGGAGGCGTTCACCAGGACGAAGAAGTCCGGTTTCGATATCACTCTTGATCTTGTCCATTACCAAGAGAAACAGTGATCGAACATTCCCTTTGATGCTCATCATCATTCACTCCTGCTGTCCTTCAGCCATCCCAACAGGTAGGACGTCAGACCTCTGATTCGTATGAGACTTAATAACAACAATTTCCGTCAATCTCTTAGAAATTTTACATGAGGGGCGGGTATCATGCAAGCCAAATATTTATGAATAATAATGCAAAATGATTAATTTCGACAGGGATTTTTCTCCTAAAATAGGAAAAAAGACCCTGCCACCACAAATGCTGGCAAGGTCTCTCTTTATGAAATATTACTTTCTATCGACGGACGTGGAAGACGAACCTCACGAGGCTTGCTTCCCTCATAAGGGCCGACTACTCCTTGGGCTTCCATCATATCAATCAATCGCGCCGCTCGCGTATACCCAACACGGAGGCGACGCTGCAGCAAGGATGCCGATGCCGTCTGCGCTTCTGAAACGATTTGGACAGCTTGATCGTACAGTTCATCATCCACGACTGGCTGCTGTTCCTCTTGCACGTCACCCGGGATCATCTCTTCATTGTAGCGAACCTCTTGCTGTTCTTTTACAAAACGAACGACCTCTTCTACTTCCTTGTCGGATACAAAGGCTCCTTGAACACGGGTCGGCTTGGATGCCCCCATCGGAAGCGAAAGCATGTCGCCTCTACCTAGAAGCTTTTCTGCTCCTCCCATGTCGAGAATCGTTCTGGAGTCAGCCATCGAAGACACCCCAAAGGCAATCCGGGATGGGATATTTGCCTTGATCACACCTGTAATGACATCTACGGAAGGACGTTGGGTCGCGATGATGAGATGAATCCCGGAAGCACGAGCCATTTGCGCGAGTCGACAAATCGCATCCTCCACTTCTCCGGGAGCTACCATCATCAAGTCCGCAAGCTCATCGACGATGACGACGATATAGGGAAGTGGCGCCCCTTCCACTTGTGCATTGTACATTTCAATATTGCGGCTTCCTGTTTTGGCAAACAAATTATAGCGCCGTTCCATCTCGGCCACGACTTTTTTCAATGCAACAGAAGCCCTTCTCGGGTCAGTAACAACTGGAGCTAACAAATGCGGAATTCCGTTGTACACATTCAGTTCCACCATTTTCGGGTCAACCATCATCAGCTTGACTTCTTCTGGCTTGGCCTTGAACAAAATACTCATGATCAATCCGTTAATACATACTGATTTACCGCTTCCCGTCGCACCGGCCACGAGCAAATGAGGCATCTTGGTCAAATCTGCTACGATCGGCTCTCCGGAAATATCCCGGCCAAGAGCAACGGTAAGCTTCCCTGGCGCATCTTGATACTCGGGAGCTTCCAACACTTCTCGTAATGATACAACCGCTACCTCCGAGTTCGGAACCTCAATACCGATTGCTGATTTTCCTGGGATCGGTGCCTCAATCCGGATATCTTTTGCTGCCAATGCCAAAGCAAGGTCATCCGTCAAGCTGACAATCCTGCTTACTTTTACCCCTGTAGCGGGCTGAACTTCGTAACGTGTAACAGCGGGTCCGCGATGTACCTCGGAAACAGTTGCATTGACGCCAAAGCTCTTCAGTGTCTGCACTAATTTTGCCGCATTTGAGGTATGATCGACGTCTTTAGCTGTTGAACTCGCTTTGGGCCTTGCGAGCATTTGCAGACTTGGCAGCTCATACGGTATGGTGTTCTGTTCTTCTCCGGTATCTATTGTACCGAAGATTTCTTCTTCTCCTTCGAGCGCAAACGTAATTTCTTGACTCGTTTTTGGTTGTGCAGCTCTCGCTTGATGGCTAGGATCAATCGGTTCCTCATCCTCTTCCAGCGCAATTCTATCTGTAAAATCACGAATTAATGGGGCGTTCGGTTGCTGGATTTCTTCCTCCTGAATAGAAGGCTGTGGATAAGATTTTTGCTCTTTCAACGCCGTAACAGCAATGGCCTCGCTCTCTGCCTCCGATTGCTTTTGCTTGCGAGCCTCTTCGGCTTCCTTTGCTTCTTTCTTTCGCTTCTCGCTCTCTTCCTGCAAAAGCTGTACAGAGTCCTTCACTGTATGCTTCGCCTTTCCGTAAAACAACGCGAGCTTGTCCTTGGCAAACATCAAAATGTTTACATAGGAAAGATTGAACAGAAACATCAGTCCCACAAGGAAGAGGAATACGATCACGAGACCAGTACCAATTGTTCCAACAAGACCATTTGTCACCGCAAAAAACAGGGCACCGACCATTCCTCCGCCTACCCCGGTGGTGGACACTTTCTGGCCATGATCAAGCCAAATTCTGTCCCATGTCACTTTCATAATGCTTTGCTCTGCAAATTTTCCATCTGCGGTAATTTGTTTGTACAAAATCATGTGGTCCCAGGTCAAAATCGCCACACCAATGAGCGCTATGCCTAAGATGCGGTAAGTAAGCTTCGGTGACTTTCTCGTAAACATCATATGTATGGCCATACCGATTAGCAGAACAGGAATGATAAAATCCCATGAGCCCGCAATAAATCGAAATAGAAGTGCCAGTACATTTTTGCCCAGCCATCCACTCTCCAATAGCCCGATCAAGGACAGCACAATGATCAGAAGTCCCAGCAGTTCTATTTTGACAACTGAGGCCAATGCCGCTTGTGAACGTTCTTTTTTTCTCCTACTCAAAGGCACGCCTCCTCCTCGTCATTATACTCGTTATGTACCGAATGTTAAAAAAGGCAGCCGTCGCGTGTTCGGCTGCTGTTCGTACTTTACTAGTATAACACAGGAAATTCATAGAAATACAGGACTTCTTAGGCGAGCCACTCAGGTTGAAACTGAATTTTTTGTCCGGGCGCGTATTGCTCCTTCAGGTAGTCTTGCGGATCTGGACTAATCAGCCTGACGATTTTTCCTTCAAACGGTCCGGTTTGCTCAATGAGCATCGTGGCATGACCCACTGCAATCTCTTTCAGCTCTTGTTTCTCCACTTGCTCCATGTTCTCAAAAACGGTTTCCATCGGAATGATGGAGTATAAGATCATTGGAGTACACTCTCCTCGCCTTTTCGCTCTTTGATCAGTTCGTTCAGTTTTTTCAGCGCGCTACCAAGACCGCCGACTTCATCAATTAAGCCATATTTTACCGCATCTACACCAATCACATTGGTTCCAATGTCTCGTGTCAATTCACCGGTTCGGGTCATAAGCTCACGGAACTTTTCTTCTGATACTTTGGAATGACGGGCAATAAAGCTTACTACACGATCCTGCATTTTGTCCAAGTACTCAAACGTTTGGGGTACACCAATCACAAGACCCGTCAAACGGATCGGGTGAATCGTCATCGTGGCTGTTTCTGCAATAAACGAGTACGAACCCGCTACAGCAATTGGCACACCAATGCTATGACCACCACCGAGTACGAGTGTGACTACCGGTTTGGACAAGGAGGAAACCATTTCGGCAATTGCTAAGCCCGCTTCCACGTCCCCACCAACCGTATTCAAAATAACGAGCACGCCCTCTATTTTACTATTTTGTTCTGCCGCAACCAGTTGAGGGATGAGGTGTTCGTATTTGGTCGTCTTATTTTGTGGGGGCAATTGGATATGCCCTTCTACTTGTCCAATGATAGTCATACAATAAATATTGCTTTCGAGTTGTGGGACGTTTGTCTGACCGAGTTGGGTAATGGAATCGAGCAGTTTTTTCTTCGGATCTTCTTGTGCAGGTGCTTCTGATGGCGGCGAGGCAGCAGGCTCCTGATCATTCGTTGGGGATTGTGGCTGAGATTCCTTACTATTTACCGCTGTGTTTGCAAACGGCGGCCTATTTAAAAAATCGCTAAATTGCTGATTCGACATGGATGATCCTCCCTCACTTTCCTCTGTAGTATGGATAAGGGGAAGAAAAATCATGCGCCCTCAAAGGCAAAAAAAGCCAGAAACCCTTATTCTAAAGGATTTCCAGCTTTCTTATCGTGATCCTACACTTCCATGATAATCGGCAAGATCATCGGACGTCTGCGTGTTTGCTCGTACAAATAACGGCCTAATGACTCTTTTACGTTATTTTTCAGTGAAGACCATTCATTCACATTTTCTTCCATGCATTTGACAAGTGTTTGGGTCACTATGCGATTTGCCTCATCCAGCAGCTCTTCGGATTCACGAACGTAAACGAAACCGCGAGAAATGATGTCTGGACCTGACAAAATCGTGCCATTTTGTTTGCTGAGTGTAACGACAACTACCAGTATGCCATCTTGTGACAGCAATTTGCGATCTCTAAGTACGATGTTTCCTACATCACCAACACCCAAGCCGTCAATCAAAACGTTGCCAGCATGGACTTTTCCACCGTAACGGGCCTTGCCCCCTGAAAATTCAACTGTATCGCCGTTATCCAGCAAGAATGTGTTTTCTTCAGGAATGCCAACCTGTTCAGCAAGTAAGGCATGTGTTTTCAACATACGATATTCACCGTGAACGGGAATAAAGTACTTAGGCTTCATTAGGTTAAGCATCAGGCGCAATTCCTCTTGGCTACCATGACCGGAGACGTGGACGGTTCCGTTAGGTCCATGGCCACCATAAATGACATCTGCACCAATGCGCGATAATTGATCGATCGTACGGGCCACGTATTTTTCGTTCCCTGGAATGGGAGTGGCTGCAATAATAACGGTATCCCCTGGAAGGATGTCAATTTTCCGATGGGCGGATCGGGCCATCCGAGTGAGCGCGGACATAGGCTCTCCTTGGCTTCCAGTTGATAAAATAACGACTTGTTCAGCAGGCAATTTGTTGATTTCATCGATCTCAACAATCAAGCCCTCAGGGACCAACAAGTACCCTAAGTCTCTGCTGATAGTAATGACATTTTGCATGCTCCGGCCGACAACCGTCAATTTACGGTTGAACTGTGCTGCAGCGTCCACCACTTGTTGAATGCGGTGAACATTTGATGCAAACGTAGAAACAACTATTCGTCCAGATGCTTTGCTGAACACATCCATGAGTGCTTTGCCCACTGAGCGTTCCGATCCGGTAAATCCAGGCCGTTCTGCATTCGTACTGTCAGAGAGCAAGCACAAAACGCCTCTGTCACCGATCATCGCCATTTTGGCCAGATCAGCTACCTGATTGTTGACAGGTGTTTGATCGAACTTGAAGTCTCCTGTATGAACGATGTAACCTTCCGGCGTATCCAGGCATACTCCTACACAATCAGGGATGCTGTGGTTTACGCGGAAAAAGGTCGCCTTCATCTTTCCGAGAACGACTTCCGAGTCGCTGTTGATCAATACGCGTTTTGTTTCGTTTAGAATGCCCGCTTCTTTTAACTTTGCATCAATCAAACCAAGGGTAAGTTTTGTCGCATAAACCGGGACTTTCAAATGCTTCAGCACGTAGCTGAGGCCGCCGATGTGGTCTTCGTGTCCATGCGTAATAATAATACCCCGAACCTTGTCGCGATGTTCCTCCAAGTAGGTGATATCCGGAATAACCATATCAATCCCCAGCATTTCCTCTTCTGGGAACTTCAATCCGGCATCAATCACTACGATGTCGTCACCGCTTTGTACCACGTACATATTCTTCCCAATTTCGCCGACTCCGCCCAGGGCGAAAACGAGAACAGAGTGATTCGACTTTGCCAAAACGTGTAACCTCCTATATTTAGTTGTCATGTCCACTCAAAAAAACCGCCCCAAATCACTTGTTCTTATTATACCCGAAGTGAAATCATGAACACAAGGAAAAAGAGCCATCCCGGACTGGAATGGCTCTTGATCTTCTATGGAGTTAAACAAGCAGGGAGTGCACAAATGCTTTTTCTTGTTCGTTTAGCTCGACTAAAGGCAGTCGAACGCCCCCAACTTGAACACCGAGCTTTTCTAAAGCAACCTTGGTTGGTCCTGGGCTCGGGTAAGCAAACAGGCCTTCAAAAATCGGCAACAGCTTGCGATGGAGTCTTGCTGCCTCCGTATAGTTACCGGCAAAATAGGCGTCCATCATATCTGTCATCGGGCGGCCAACCACGTGACTCGCCACACTGACAATGCCCACTCCCCCGATAGACAGGATGGGCAAGGTTAATCCATCATCGCCACTGTACAGCTCAAAACCTTCCGGGGCATGCTCAATGATTTGCGCCATCTGCGACAAATTGCCGGAGGCTTCCTTGATGCATACCACATTAGGCAGTTCAGCCAAACGAAGTATCGTTTCGGCAGTCATATTGACCACGGATCTTCCCGGCACATTATACAGCATCACAGGGAGCTTGGTCGCTTCCGATAATGCCTTGAAGTGTGCGTAAAGTCCTTCTTGTGATGGCTTGCTGTAATAAGGAGCAACGACCATGACAGCGTCCACGCCAATGGATTGTACAGCTTGGGTGAACTCAATGCTGGAGGCTGTATCATTGCTGCCTGTTCCTGCAATGATGTGGCATCTTCCTTTTGCGTAGGAAACCACATGACGGAAAAGATCGAGTTTCTCCGTACGGGATAAAGTCGGTGATTCACCCGTGGTACCACTCAATACAATTCCAGTTGTGCCATTTGCAATCAAATGGTCAATCAGTCGCTCTGTTTTATCGTAATCGACCTGCAGCTGCTCATTAAAAGGCGTTACCATAGCGGTAACCAGTCGGCCAAAACGTGCCACTACCTCTCCAACTCCTCTTATCGTGATCAGTAGGTATTTAAAGTCAGGATATGCTCTTACATATGTTGAACATGCAGGTTGAACTGCTGATGAAGTGCGCGAACCGCCCTCACCATATCCATTTCATGCACGAGTACCCAGATGGTTGTATGAGAGTCTGCCGATTGAAGAATTTGAATATCTTCTTGTGTAAGTGCCTCCACGATTCTCGCCATCACGCCGGGCACGCCCGTCATCCCTGCACCAATCACGGACACTTTTGCACAATGCGGCAAAAGCTGCGGCTCGTATCCCATTTCCGTTAACAGACGAGCAGCTTTTTCTCCCATTTCATCATGAACCGTGTAAGCAACACCCATTGGGTTCACATTGATGAAATCTACACTGATGTTATGGGTTGCCATCGTTTTGAAGACTTGCAGCTGTGTATCGTAAGACCCTTCTTTGTTCGCGACCTTGATTTGAGTAATGTTCGGTACATGAGCGATTCCCATAACGACTCTGTCGTTTACAGTGTAGCCTAATTTCCCGATCTCCAGCATAGTCGTAACAAGTGTACCGGGGTCGTCCGAAAACGTAGAGCGAACACGAATCGGCACGTTTGCGTGCATCGCGATCTCCACCGCTCTAGGATGAATAACTTTTGCACCCAGGTGAGCCATGTTGCAAATTTCCGTGTAGGTCACCATACCGAGCCGCTGCGCTTCTTCAACAATACGCGGGTCCGCCGTCATGATGCCTTCCACGTCGGTGAAAATATCCACCGTTTCAGCCTTCAAGGCGACACCGAGAGCGGTTGCAGTCGTATCGCTTCCACCCCGCCCCAGTGTCGTAATTTCCCACTCGGCTGTACGTCCCTGAAATCCTGGAACGATTACAACTTGGTTTTCCTGCAAGTCCTGCAAAATACGACTTGGATCGATCGACATGATTTGTGCATTCGTAAAGTCGTCGCTCGTCACTATATTTGCCTGACCGCCTGTCAAAATCGTAGCTTTAATTCCCCGTGCATTCAACATGCTGCACATGACTGTAGCAGAGATAATTTCTCCGGTATGCATCAGCATATCCATTTCTCTACTTGGCAGTTGGTTCCCATTCGCTCGAACCAACTGCAAAAGTGTATCGGTCGCATATGGATCACCCTTGCGCCCCATCGCCGATACGACAACGACGAGGGCATAGCCCTCATCAATTGCTTTTTCCATATGGTAGATTGCCCGCATCCGGCAATCCTCCGTCGTCAAGGAAGAACCACCGAACTTCTGGACGAGAATCTTCACTAACCTCTCCCCTATACTCTTGCTTTTATGAGTTCTTCAGCGATTTGTACTGTATTCCATGCTGCACCCTTGAGAAGATTGTCAGAAACGATCCACATATGCAGTCCACGAGGATGATGGAGATCACGACGCACCCGGCCCACGAATACTTCCAGTTTGCCTGTTGCATCAGTAGCGAGTGGATACTGCTGTTCCTCCGGCGCATCTACTAACACGATACCAGGAGCATTTTTCAGCAGGGCCTTTACTTCTGCCAGATCGTAATCCTGTTTCAGCTCTACATATACCGACTCGCTGTGGCCGTAGACCACTGGAATACGTACGCAAGTAGCTGAAACAAGTACAGTGTCATCACCGAAGATTTTTTTGGTCTCATTGACCATTTTCATTTCTTCATAAGTAAAACCATTGTCGGTGAACACATCAATCTGCGGAATCGCGTTGTACGCAATCTGATGATGTACAGGTAATTTGCCTACGGGAAGTACGTTACACTGCGGTTCTTTACCATCCAAAATGTCTCGACTCTGGTCGAGCAATTCATTGATCGCAGATTGACCTGCACCAGATACTGCCTGGTAAGTAGAAACGATAATTCTGTCTATACCAAAACGATCATACAAGGGTTTTAGAGCGGCAACCATCTGAATCGTAGAGCAATTCGGATTCGCAATGATTCCATTATGAGCGAGCGCAGCATCCATATTTACTTCTGGCACAACGAGAGGAACATCCGGGTCCATCCGGAATGCGCTGGTATTGTCAATGACAACCGCACCATGACGCACTGCGTGATGAGCCAGTTCCTTGCTGACCGATCCGCCAGCACTAAACAGGGCAAAATCAACCCCTGCAAAACTGTCTGGAGTCGCCTCTTCCAGTACAATTTCTTGCCCTTTGAAGGTGACTGTTTTTCCTGCAGAACGTCCAGAAGCAAGCAGCTTAAGCTGTTTGATTGGGAAGTTGCGCTTTTCTAATAGTTGAATCATCTGTTGTCCGACTGCACCAGTCGCACCGACTACAGCAACATTGAAAGTCAGTTGGTTTGCCATCTCTTACTCTCCTCCTAATCGCGAAAAAGCAGGTTTATTGTTTTTTCTGTAGTCTTATCAGTAGTTAAATCTTTCGATGAGCAAGGGTTGCAATTGTCGTCCTTCCAAAGCTGCTTCGCATGTTTCTACTAGGAGATCCATACGAGCTACAAGCGAGTTCGGTTTTTTATCCGGGGCATCCTGCCCGAACGGCACGAAATACATATTTTTCGCGGCCAATAGCTTGGCAATATTGGCTGCATTTAATCCCAGACCATCATTGGTGGATATGGCAATCACAATGGGGCGCAAATTACGCATTGTCGCTTTAGCCGCCATCAGTACAGCACTATCGGTAATGGCATTCGCTAGTCGACTCGTCGTACTGCCTGTGCATGGCGCAATCAGCATGACATCCAACAGCTTGGAAGGTCCCAACGGCTCAGCCTGAGGAATCGTCGAAATAAGTTCTTCCCCCGTCAGTTCCTTAATTTGTTGCTGCCAGCTTTGCGAAGTACCGAAGCGTGTATCCGTGGTCATAATCGTATTCGATACGATCGGTACCACCCGTGCCCCAGCATCCACAAATCGCTTAATTTGCGGCATGGTTTCCTCAAAGGTGCAATGCGATCCAGACAATCCAAATCCAATGGTCTTTCCCTGAAGCTTACTCATGTTGCATCCCCTCCTGGCGCTTTCCTTTGATCCGCAATAAGACGAGACAATGTTTGGGCTAAAATTTGTCCAGCGGTTTTCGGTGCAACGATTCCAGGCAATCCGGGAGCAAGAAGAGCTTTGATACCTCGTCTTTCAGCGTAACGAAAATCTGTTCCCCCTGGCTTGGAGGCTAGATCAAGTATAAACGCCGACTGAGGCATTTGAGCAATCACTTCTGCCGTGAGTAATAATTGCGGGATGGTATTAAAAATAAAATCAGCATTCGTAACCTGTTGCCTTACTTCGCTTATATGGAAGGGAGTCAATCCCATCTCATAAATGCGTGCCAAGTGTTCTTGACGTCTGGCCCCAACTCTTACGCGGGCCCCCAACGCATGCAATGCTCGAGCCATGGACAAACCTGTTCGGCCCAATCCCAAAACAATTGACTGTGATCCATGAATCGTAATATCCGTATGCTGAATCGCCATCATTAACGCTCCCTCTACAGTAGGGATAGAGTTATAGATAGCAACGTCATCACGATCCAAGAGCTCCACGAGAGGAAGCTGTGTGGAAGCCAACAGCTTTTTCAGATAAGGCTTTGCCATTCCCGTGTAAACCACGCAATGACTCGGCAGACTTGCCACATGTTCGTCTAGCAACTGCAGTTGTTTGGAGCAGAAAATACTTTCCACGTATCCTTGGTCATCGGTCCCTACGATGGGTAGGATGAGGGCGTCCACGTCTTTCAACACATCGCATGTTAATGGTTTCTTCGTTGCCCCTGTAAAATTACTTTCCAGGTTGTCGAAGCCAACTAACGTGACGCTAGCATCCAGTTGTATGCATCGCTTAATGACTTCCAACTGGCGAGCGTCTCCGCCGATGAAGGCAACATGTATGCCCGTTAGCATGCTGCGTTCCCCTTTCCACACATTTTACTGCATTAAATGATCGGAACGCAAAGGTTTTCCTTTTGGAAAAGTTGACGGAAATCCATGCGGTCTACCCCCATCCTATTCCGCTCCTACTACTTCGGTGACAGTAGCGCCTACTTTTGAGAAGCTTGTGCCTCAGGGGATTGGAGCTGGATGATGACCATATCTGGCCCAATTTTTACGATGGAACTCCATGGAATCACGAGGTCCTCTCGCTTCTTGCCGAATCCAAAGAAACTACCTCCTGGCAAGATGATGGATTGAATCGCACCGTTTTCGGGATGGATGACTAAATCGGAATCACTGATGACTCCCATTTTCTCCCCGTTGTCCAGTCCGATAATCTCCTTCCCACCCAACTCGCTTAAGCGCATGGAGAAGCCCCCTTTGTCCATTCATTTACTGTTGATATACGCAAAAAAATCCGGGCTATGCCGGATTTTTGCCTACAACAAAATATCGTTCTTCACGTTTTCAGGGAAGCCATCGAGTGGACTTACCATCGCCATAGACATCTTGGAACGGAACAGCTGCTGCGCCACAGCCAAAACAGATTCATGGGAAACACGGTCAATTTTGGCAATGATCTCATCTAAACTAAGGTGACGGCCCAGCAAGAGCTCATTTTTTCCAAGGCGACTCATACGGCTATTCGTGCTTTCCAAGCTGAGCATCAAGCTGCCTTTCAGTTGCTCTTTTCCTTTGTTCAGCTCTTTGTCCGTAATTCCATGATCAGCGACATCGCGCAGGACGCGCGAGACGATGTCAAATACCTGTCCTACTTGCTCTGGTGCCGTTCCCGTATACACATGGAACGTACCCGCTTCTTTATAGGACGAATGATAGGAGTAAACAGAGTATGCCAAGCCACGTTCTTCTCGAATCTCTTGGAATAGACGCGAGCTCATGCTACCACCCAGCACGTTGTTTAGCAAAATCAAGGAGTAAACCTCGGGATGTCCTACCTTAAACCCAGGTAAAGACAGGCATAAATGCGCTTGCTCTGTGGCCTTGTGATGCGCGATCACATTTCCAGCAAAGTCAGGAGTTGACAAGGTCGGCATACTGCCTGGACGCGAGAAAGTCTGAAAGCGCTTTTGAATGTCTTCAATCAAACTGTCTTCAAAATTACCCGCTACTGTAATCACCGTATTCGTTGGCAGATAGTGCTGATCAATGTAAGCGAGCAAATCATCACGCTTCAAGCTGCGCAGGACATCTTCCGTACCCAAAATCGAATACCCTAGCGGGTGTGTGCTGTACGAAGCGCGTGCAATCAAATCATGCACCAAATCATCTGGCGTGTCTTCATACATGCTAATCTCTTCAATGACGACGTTCTTTTCCTTTTCCAACTCATCTGCATCAAATACCGAGTTGAAATACATATCGGAAAGAACATCGAGAGCGATCGGAGCATGCTGGTCGAGCACCCTTGCGTAATAGCAGGTATATTCCTTCGAAGTAAAGGCGTTCACGTTCCCGCCAATCTCATCAAAGGTTTCCGCAATTTCCTTTGCAGAACGAGTTTTTGTGCCTTTGAAAAACATATGCTCGAGAAAATGGGAAATCCCGTTGTTTTTCTCGTTTTCATATTTCGAACCAGTCCCTACCCAGATGCCTAAGGCAACGGAGCGAACGGACGGAATCCGTTCCGTCACGATTCGAAGACCGTTATCACACGTATGACGTTGTATCACGTAAATCCTCCTCGGTTGTTCATCTGTCTCTACCCGAAACCTCGGGGAATTTCTTGTAAACACGTCTAACTATAGCAAACTTCCTTTGTCTCCACAATAAATGAACATGTATTTACGGTGACGGGAGTCTACGACTCGATATGACCTCTGAGACTGTTGTCGGCTGTAGCCCCTTCTTTTTCGCGATTGTCAGCAGTTGATCCAAACTGGCCTCGGAAGTAGAAGTAGGATGCATGAGTACGAGGACACCATTCTCCATTTTACGGCTTATTTTATTGATAACAGAAGCAGGCGAAGGTTTCTGCCAGTCTACCGTATCTGCCGTCCATAGAATCGTCTTCATTTGATAAGAAGAATGCGCGATTTGTACAACGCGCTGGTTAAAAGCACCAGATGGCGGTGCAAACAGGGAAGGCTTTACTTCCAGCGTTTTAAAAATAACATCTTGCGTACGACTTATCTCTTGATGAATTCTCTGTGTTCCCAGTGTGTTCATATCGGGATGGGAATACGCATGATTACCAATCTCATGGCCACGTGCCATGATCTTTTTTGCTTCATCTGGGTAACGTTTTACCCAAGAGCCATCCAGAAAGAACGTTGTCTTTACCTTATGTTTATCGAGTGTATTGAGCATCGAATCAAGATACTCATTTCCCCAAGCCACGTTGATCATGAAAGATATCGCTGGTTTATTTGGATTTCCTCGATAGATAGGTTGTGCTCCCAATTGCTCAAGCGAAACCGCTGGAGGTACTTCCTTGTATACCAGCAAATCTGGGCTGGACACACCCGCAGCCAGCATTTTATTGAGGGATTCTTCTACATCGACGACACGTCCATTATAGCCGGGAATCGCCTTCCACGTCTGATCGACAACGGCATCGATTGGCTCTACCTCTCTGCCCTCTTTCCACTTTTCAATCTGCGCCCGCAAACGCGCTTTTTCATTTTCGTTTCGATCCCCATTCACTACTTGGACATTTTTGATCGTGCTAATGTAATGATGAATAGGCTGATAATTCAAGAGAACAATCAGCGCAGCTCCATATATAACGATGAACAAAAGTCTCCTGGTCCTATTCGTCATTAGGGCGTCGCCCTCCTCTATCAATCGTACGAGTCTCTCTTGTCCAATGTATGAGAGGAAGGAACGACTTAGACATACGAAACGGGAGCAACTGGCACAAAAAAGAAAAAAGCTTCCGTACACGAATTTCTTCGAGTGACGAAGCCTTTTGTTTTTCTTTATTCTGCTTTTGTTGGTGCTTCAGCAGCTTGTGCCGCAGCAGCCTGTTCTTTCAAAACTGCTTTGCGAGAGAGATTCACACGACCTTGGTCGTCGATCTCGGTCACTTTCACTTGTACTTTATCACCAACTGCGACAACATCTTCTGTTTTGGCTACACGCTCTTCAGCCAGTTGAGAGATGTGGCACAAGCCCTCTTTACCTGCGAACAACTCGATGAACGCTCCGTACTTCTCTACGCGTTTTACTGTTCCCAGGTACACCTGACCAACAGCTACCTCACGAACCAGATCTTCAATGATTTGTTTCGCGCGCAGATTCGCTTCGTGGTTGATGGATGCGATGAAAACTCTTCCATCTTGTTCGATGTCGATTTTTACGCCGGTTTCTTCGATAATCTTATTGATGACACGACCTTGTGGACCGATTACATCGCGAATTTTCTCCGGATTGATCGTCATGGTCATGATTTTTGGTGCATAAGGAGACAGTTCTTTACGCGGTTCGGAAATCGTGCTCATCATATGGTTCAGGATGTGCAAACGACCTACACGCGCTTGCTCCAAGGCTAGCTCTAAAATCTCACGGTTGATACCGGAAATTTTGATGTCCATTTGGATAGCTGTTACACCAGCCTCAGTACCCGCTACTTTGAAATCCATGTCTCCCAAATGATCTTCCATACCTTGAATATCAGTCAGGATCGAGAAAGATTTCTCATCTTTGCTCATGATCAAGCCCATCGCAATACCTGCTACCGGTGCTTTGATTGGTACACCTGCATCCATCAAGGCAAGTACACTCGCGCAAATCGACGCTTGCGATGTGGAACCGTTGGATTCAATGACTTCTGACACGAGACGAATGGTGTATGGGAACTCTGTCTCAGATGGAATGATTGGCTCGATTGCACGCTCACCCAACGCACCGTGTCCGATTTCACGACGCCCTGGAGGACGCAACGGACGTGCTTCACCTACGCTATACGGCGGGAAGTTGTAGTGGTGCATGAAACGCTTCGATTCTTCCAGACCGAGTCCATCGAGAATCTGAACATCTCCCAGCGCGCCCAATGTGCAAACGCTCAGCGCTTGCGTCTGACCACGAGTAAACATAGCAGAGCCATGTGTACGGGAAAGAATGTTTGTCTCACTGGACAGCGGACGGATTTCGTGCAGAGCTCGTCCATCAGGGCGAACTTTCTCTTCCGTAATCAGACGGCGAACCTCATCCTTGACAATATTGCCCAGTACTTCGCTAATCATTTTTTCCTGCTCTGGATATGCCTCAGGGTCCTTCGCTGCAAAATGCTCTTTGGTTTCTGCCTTGATATCGTCAATCGCATCGTAGCGCGCTTGTTTTTCTTCGATGCGAACAGCTTCTTTCAGGCGAGCTTCCGCAAATTCACGCACAGCTTGGTCGATTTCAGGATCAACCTCATGCAAAATGACTTCCATCTTTTGCTTGCCGATTTCGGACACGATCATGTTCTGGAATTCTACCAGTTGCTTGATCACGTCATGACCAGCCATGATCGCTTCGAGCATTACTGCTTCTGGTACTTGGTTTGCAGCTGCTTCCACCATGTTAATCGCTTTGTGCGTACCTGCGACAGTCAGGTGAATATCGCTTTTCTCTGCTTGAGCTACAGTAGGGTTAATGACGAACTCGCCGTCAATTCGTCCTACGATTACTCCTGCAATCGGACCTTCAAAAGGAATCTCCGAGACGCATAGCGCTGCGGAAGTACCGATCATCGCAGCGATTTCAGGTGAGCAGTCTTGATCCACAGACAGAACAGTATTTACGATTTGTACATCGTTACGGAATCCTTCTGCAAAAAGAGGGCGGACAGGGCGGTCAATCAAGCGGCTAGCCAAAATCGCCTTTTCGCTTGGACGTCCTTCTCTTTTAATAAAGCCGCCAGGAATTTTCCCAACCGCATAGAGACGTTCCTCATAGTTGACAGTCAGTGGAAAGAAATCAAGTGGTTTTGGTTCTTTCGAGACTGTAACTGCAGACAGGATTGCTGTATCGCCGTAACGAACCAAGACCGAACCATGCGCCTGTTTAGCCATTTTGCCAAATTCCAGGGTCAGTTTTCGGCCTGCCAGTTCGAAGTCATATGTACGGTATTGTTGCTCCATGATGCTAGCAGTCCTCCTTCACAACAATGTGCGTTTACACACTTTGTTTTCTACCTATATGTATTATTTCCTGCCATGATAAAAATTAAATGGGTACCTTTGGCAGTCGTTCTAGATAATAAAAAAAGCTTCTTTTGTGAAGCTAATGTAAGCAAACCATTTGTTTCCATGCTTTTACTCGTTTCGGATGGGCTTAGCGCATTGCTTACGCTAAACCCTCCTACACGATAGAAAAAGCGGGCAGAACCCGCTTTCTACAAAACGCTGATTAGCGGCGCAGACCCAGGCGGTCTACAACCGAACGATAGCGTTGAACATCTGCTTCACGCAGGTATGTCAACAGGTTACGACGTTGACCAACCATTTTCAAGAGACCACGACGGCTGTGGTGATCTTTCTTGTGCGTACGCAAGTGTCCGTTCAGATTGTTAATGTTTTCGGTCAAGATAGCGATTTGCACTTCCGGTGAACCGGTGTCGTTCTCATGAGTACGGAACTCTTGAATCAGTTGAGTTTTACGTTCTTGAGTCAATGCCATCATGACTCACCTCCTCATTTTTTATACCGTTCGCCGAGTCTGCCGTCGGTGAGAATCGGACAGCCAAGCTACGGTTATCTGTACAACGTTTTGAATTATAGCATACCATTTTGTGAAAAGCAAAGAGAATCCTTTACGAGATTCCCTCTGCGAATTTTTGCTTTGCCGTTTGTACATCTCGTCCAATTTGCGCGATGAGTGCATCGACTCCAGCAAATTTCTGCTCTTCCCGAATGTAGAACAAGAACTCTACTTCTACTTCTTTGTCATAGATTTCACCAGAGAACTCAAAAATGTGCACTTCTAGTGACTTTTCTTTTTTCTCCAGTTCAAATGTAGGCTTGATGCCTACGTTCATGACACCATAGTAGCTTTGTTCATCCACGGTAAAGCGAACACCGTAGACCCCATTCTTTCCGATCAAGTACGGCTGATTCACTTGGACGTTCGCTGTAGGAAAGCCAATGGTTCGACCGCGTTTGTCCCCATGCACGACTGTTCCGCGCACTTTGTAGGATCGGCCTAACAAATGGCGAACCTGCTCGACATCCCCATGATGAAGATATTCACGGATGATCGTACTGCTCACTTTTTCACCCAAGCGATTTACCGGACCCACGATGTCGAGCCCATAGCGACCTTTGCTCATTTCTTGCAAGGTATGGGCAGTCCCCATCCCGCGATAACCAAAGGTGTAGTCGAAGCCAACGACAATATGGCGGCATTCCAATGGAAGAAGGCACTCTGCGATGAAATCTTCTGGATAAATAGCCGCAAAGCTAATATCGAACTTCATCACATATGTGGTATCTACGCCCATCTTTTCGAATTGCTCGAGCTTGTCTGCAAGTGGTGTCAAATAGCGGGTATAACCGCTTTGACCCAAAACTTCTCGAGGATGCGGATCAAAGGTCACTACCGTACTTTGCCATCCGTTTGCTTTCGCTGTATCAATCGCCTTTTGGATTACACGGCGATGCCCAATATGTACACCATCAAAGTACCCAAGTGCAATCGCACAAGGATTCGCTTGCAGGTCAGACGGAAACGGGTATGTCAGGTAGATCGTTTTCACGGATTACACCTCGGCTGGAAAGACTTTTTCTGGTTTGGCGAAAAGTCCTTTGTCTCCACGGCATACGCGATGAATGCCAAGTAATTCTTCCCCCGCAAACAAGCAAATCAAACTTCCTTCCTCCGCAGTGACGCCCGGAAGCGCAGTCGCAAGTCCATTACGTACTGCTTTGATCCGTTCTGGCTTGACCTGAAACGATGGTAAGAACGAGATTGCCTGAGGGATGGAGACCAAGTGGCGGGAAATGTCTTCCCCGTTTGCTGCCTGTTCCTCAATTTGCTGGAGGGGGATTGCCTCTTGCTCCTGGAACGGGCCGCTTTTTATTCGCCGCAACAGCTTCATATGGGCAGGATAACCCAGAGCGCGTCCGAGGTCAACACATAAGGTGCGCATGTATGTGCCTTTGGAGCACGTGCACGTGAATGCAACATCGACGGTATCCCCATCCACGCTTATCTTATGGAGTGTCAGCTCATACAACGTCACTTTCCGTGCCTGACGCTCGATCACCGTGCCTTCACGAGCCAGGTCGTACAGCCGCTTGCCGTTTACCTTTACCGCAGAGAACATCGGAGGTATCTGCTCCATCTCACCTAAAAAGGATTCGAACAGCGCTTGAATACGCTCCATCGTAATCGATGCTGCATCTACTCCAGCTTGCTCTACCACTTCTCCAGAAGCATCCTCCGTCGTGGTAGTGGAGCCGAGGCGCATGACTACATCATAGCGCTTAGGCAGCTCCTGCAAATATTCAACTAGCCTCGTTGCGTGTCCCACACAAATGGGGAGTACACCCGTCACATCTGGATCCAGTGTACCCGTATGCCCCACTTTTTTCGTTCCATACAATCGACGAATACGTGCTACACAATCATGAGAGGTCATACCAGCTGGCTTGTCGATAACCAGCACGCCGTTCACGTTACTCATCGAATTTCACTCCTACTGCATCGTCCAGCACAGTCCATACTTTTTGCTGTACTTCTGAAAGTGGTCCTTTGATCGTACATCCCGCTGCTTTTGCGTGTCCACCACCACCGAGCTGCTTCGCAATGACAGCTACGTCAACCCGATCGCGAGCACGCATGCTCACCTTGACCACTCCTGGTTCCGCTTCCACAAAAGAAACGCCGACCTCGACTCCTTCAATGTTGCGGCAGTAATTGACCAATCCACCAGCATCTTCCCGCTCTGCACCCACTTCGGCAAAATCTGTGGCTGAAACAGTGATAGAAGCAACCAGATTTTGATGGGACAGTTGCAGGGTTTGGAGAGCGCACCGCAGTACTTTCACATGGGCAAAAGTAATTTCCTCCAGACACCGCTCTGCTACGTCTCCTGGCTTCACGCCGTAGCCTAGTAATCGAGCAGCGATTTCCATGACGCGCGGTGAGGTATTGGAATAGCGGAAACCGCCTGTATCCGTCAAAAGTCCGGTATAGATGCACAGCGCAAGCTCTTCATTGAAAGAAACCCCCGCTGCTTCTGCAACATCAAATAAGATCTCCGCTGTTGCGGCTGCATCCGGACGAACCAGATTTATCGTTCCAAAATGATCGTTGGTCGGGTGGTGATCGATATTCAGCAAAGCAGCGCCAGACGCAAATAAAGACCGTACATCGCCCATCCGCGACTCATCCGCGCAGTCTACAGCGATTACGGCCCCGAACGTCTCGTTCAGTGGTTGTTTGCGCAGGTTATAAAGACGGTCAAACCGCGGCAAGAAGTTAAACTTGATCGGTGTTTCCCCTTCGTTTACAACCACATACTCTTTTCCCAATTGTTCTAGCATGAGCACGACTCCCAAAGCAGATCCTGTTGCATCTCCGTCAGGACTTACATGAGAGAGAACCAGGAAGCGGTCGTGCTCCTGCATAAACCGCGCCGCTTCCTGTACAGCCATTTGATTAGGATTCATCCTGTTTCTCTCCCTCTGTGGAGATTTCCCGCAGGATGGATTCAATTTTGCTGCCGTAGTCAATGGACTCGTCCAGCTTGAATACAAAATCAGGAATGTGACGCAGCTTTACGCGTTTCCCGATCTCCGTACGCAAATAACCTTTTGCTTTTGTCAAACCTGCAAGAGAAGCTTTACGCTCTTCCTCACTGCCGAAAATGCTGACAAAAACCTTTGCCAATTGCAGGTCACTGCTTACCTCTACATCTGTTACCGTTACGAAACCGACACGAGGATCTTTGAGTCCACGCTGCAATACGAGGCTCAATTCTTTTTTGATTTCTTCACCTACGCGGCTGATTCGTGTTTTATTCATCGATTTTCACCTCCGCTGGCTGTTCCTTACTCGTAGTATTCCGTATCCACGCGAATCAACTCTACCTCTGGATGGTTTTCCACGAATCGGATGACAGCCTGCATTTCTTGTTGTAAAAAAGAGATCTCATTAGCAACGGCAGCGATACCCAACACGGTACGCTGCCATTGCTCGAGATATGCCACCTCTGCCGCGGAGACGTTAAATCGGCTCCGCAGCTTGCCGATCAGACTTTTGACGATGGCCCGTTTTTCTTTCAGGTTTTGGCTAGCGGGCAGAAACAGTTCAATCTGCACACCTGCTACCATTATTGTTTCACTTCAACCATGACGAATGCTTCGATGACGTCTCCGATTTTGAGGTCATTGAAGCGTTCCAAAGTCAGACCGCACTCATAGCCAGCAGCAACGTCTTTCGCATCATCTTTGAAGCGCTTGAGGGTATCGAGCTTACCTTCATAAATCACAATGCCTTCACGGATCAAACGCGCACCAGCATCGCGGCTCAATTTACCCTCTGTCACATAGCAACCAGCAATGTTTCCGACTTTGGATACTTTGAACACTTCACGAATCTCAGCTTGACCGATAATGTTTTCTTTGAAGACTGGATCAAGCATACCTTTGAGAGCAGACTCGATCTCTTCGATTACAGTATAGATGACACGGTGCAGACGAATGTCGATCTTCTCTTGTTCAGCCATGCTGCGCGCATTTGGTTCAGGACGAACGTTGAAACCAATAATGATCGCATTCGAAGCATTTGCCAGTGTAACATCGGATTCTGTAATCGCACCAACACCTGTATGAATGATCTTCACACGAGTTCCATTGACATCGATTTTCTCCAAAGAACCGCGCAGTGCTTCCACAGAACCGTGTACGTCTGCTTTTACGATCAGGTTCAGTTCCTTGATATCGCCTTCTTGAATGTGTTGGAACAAATCATCCAAAGAAACGCGGGAGCTCTCACGGCGCTCGGATTCACGTTGCTTGGAAGCACGTGCTTCCCCGATCGCACGGGCTTTCTTTTCGTCTTCAAAGACACGGAACTGATCGCCTGCTTGTGGAACATCATTCAGACCTGTAATTTCTACTGGTGTAGATGGACCTGCTTCTTTCAGACGGCGTCCTTTGTCATTCACCATTGCACGCACACGTCCAAAAGCGGAACCGACAACGATAGGATCACCTACACGGAGAGTACCTTGTTGAACCAGAATGGTTGCAACTGGACCACGTCCCTTGTCGAGCTCAGCTTCGACAACGGTACCGCGCGCAAGTTTGTCTGGGTTGGCTTTCAGTTCCTGTACTTCGGATACGAGCAAGATGTACTCGAGCAATTCCTCGATACCTGTGCGCTGTTTAGCGGACAATGGGGAGAAGATCGTATCGCCGCCCCACTCTTCGGCAACCAGCTCATACTCGGTCAGCTCTTGCTTGATACGGTCAATATTTGCTTCTGGTTTGTCAACCTTGTTGACAGCAACGATGATCGGCACATTTGCTGCTTTCGCATGGCTGATCGCCTCAACGGTTTGCGGCATGACACCGTCATCTGCTGCAACCACCAGAATGGTGATATCTGTGATTTGCGCACCGCGTGCACGCATGGTTGTGAACGCCGCGTGACCCGGTGTATCGAGGAAAGTAATTTTCTTTCCTTTGATCTCAACTTGGTACGCACCGATATGCTGTGTAATTCCGCCTGCTTCTCCCGCTACTACGTTTGTAGAGCGAATCGCGTCCAGCAAGGTTGTTTTCCCATGGTCAACGTGACCCATGATGGTAACAACTGGTGGGCGCTCCAGCAGGCTTTCTGGTGCATCTACGTCTTCCAACGTTTCGAAGTTCGTTTCATCGATGATGATTTTTTCTTCGACTTCTACGTTGTAGTCCGCGCAAATGAGTTCGATAGCTTCACGATCGAGGTACTGGTTGATCGTCGCCATGATACCCAAGCCGAACAGCTTTTTGATAACTTCAGCTGGTTCCTTGCGCAGTTTCACTGCCAACTCATTTACAGTCAAAGACTCTGTAAACGTGATCTTTGTAGGTGGTTCAATCACAGGGCGTTGCGGTTTTTGTCCACCACCACCACGGTTGTTATTTCCTCCACGGCGGTTGTTTTGATTGTTGCGGTTATTACCACCACGGAATGGTTGACTCTTTTTGTTATCTTCAAATGTCTTTTGGGTTTGAGGACCCTTTTTGATTTTCTCACGCTTTTCCATACCAACATTGGAAGGAAGTTTTACTTTATCCTCAAACTCTTCCCCTGTACGACCCTCCGTTTGATTCGCTGCAGGTTGGTTTGCAGGACGCTGTTGGTTTTGTGGTCGTTGCTGATTTTGAGGACGCTGTTGGTTTTGTGGTCGTTGTTGATTCTGCGGCTTACGGTCAGACGGCTTTGCAGGTTGACTTCTCATATTGTTTGGTTTTCTCTCCTGATTCTTCCCCTGATTTTTTCCATGCTGAGGACTATGCTGATCGGGATTGCCACTTGCACTGCTATTTCCTGGACGATTCGTGCTTGTGTTCTTTGCTCCGCGATCGCTGTTTGGTCTGTCATTTCTAACCGGTTGAGCTTGCCCCGCTTGCTGCTGGGGTTTGATCTGTTGTCCTCTGGAGTCGTTGGGGCGTCGTTGATCGTCCGTTTGTTTGGGTCTTGCATCACTAGGTGTACTACGCGCTTCCGGTTTGGCACCAGAGCGCAATTTGGCCATGTGATCCTCGATCCTTTTGATCGTCCCTTCTTCCATGATACTCATATGATTTGCTACTTCTATATTCAATCGTTTTAGCAAATTGAGGATTTCCTTACTGCTCATGTTGTGCTGTTTGGCATACTCATACACACGTGTCTTCAAATATACTTCACCCTTTCTAAGTTAGGTGAGCAGACGCTGAATGCTTTCGGCCAATTTCCCATCGGTTACCGCCACGGTAACGCGCCCATCTTTTCCGATTGCGTGCCCCAATGAATGTCGGTCGCCAGTGGTTACACATGAGACACCGTAATAGGAACATTTATCCTTTACTTTCTTGGCGGTATTGTCTGATGCATCTGATGCGAGCAATACCAGGCGGGCCTGCCCATTACGCACAGCGGTAATGACCAATTCCTCTCCGGTAACGATCTTTCTCGCACGCATCGCCAATCCGAGTAATTGTGCTGCTTTTGGGGTCATTTTCCCACCATCTCCAGCCACTTCTCACGGAAAGCATCATACTTTTCTTGGGAGATGGACATATTGAGGGCACGTTCCAGCACTTTTTTCCATTTTCCCGATGCGAACGCATCCGGCTTCAGACAGCTTTCCTGCCGACACACATAGGTACCGCGTCCCGCCGCCCTTCCAGTAAGATCAATGACGATCTCTTCTTCTGGCGTCCGGACGACGCGGATTAATTCCTTTTTCGGAAACATTCCTTGGCAAACAATGCACTTACGCAACGGGATCTTTTTTTGCTTCATGATTATTCGTTGTCCGTCCCTTCATCGCTCTCTACTTCTTTTGGATAAGCGATGCCTTCTTGGTCGGCTTGGGACTCGCTCTTGATATCGATCTTCCAGCCAGTCAGCTTGGCTGCCAAGCGTGCGTTTTGGCCACGCTTACCAATCGCCAGAGACAATTGATAATCGGGAACGATCACACGGGTAACCTTCTCCGCTACGTTCACCTCAACATGCAGCACTTTTGCAGGGCTGAGTGCATTGGCTACGTACTCGGCAGGATCTTCAGACCA
Organism: Brevibacillus sp. NRRL NRS-603; assembly: GCF_003013445.1. Taxonomy (NCBI): domain Bacteria; kingdom Bacillati; phylum Bacillota; class Bacilli; order Caryophanales; family Paenibacillaceae; genus Brevibacillus; species Brevibacillus sp. NRRL NRS-603. The sequence goes on from NZ_PXZN01000012.1 coordinate 965,103, forward strand.
ACGAACAATGTCGATCTTTTCGCCTTTCAGCTCCGTAACGATCGTTTGGACGCGCATGCCCTTTGGACCGACACAAGCCCCTACTGGATCAACATCTGCGTTGATGGAATGCACAGCGATCTTCGAGCGATCACCCGCTTCGCGCGCAACAGATTTGATTTCAACCACACCGTCATATATTTCTGGCACTTCTAATTCGAAGAGACGCTTCAAAAGCCCCGGGTGAGTACGGGAAACGACGATTTGCGGTCCTTTAGTGGTTTTCTCTACTTTGATGATGTATGCCTTCACGCGATCTTGTGATTTAAAATCTTCGGATGGCATTTTTTCGGTGATCGGCATAACGGCTTCCGCCTTACCCAGATCAATGTAATAATTGCGAGCGTCCATACGCTGAACGACGCCTGTTACGATATCGTCTTCACGCTCAATAAACTCGCTGTAGATCAAACCGCGCTCCGCTTCGCGAATGCGCTGTGTAACCACTTGCTTCGCTGTCTGAGCAGCAATACGTCCGAAATCACGAGGCGTTACTTCGATTTCGACGATGTCCTCCAGACGGAAGTTAGGATCGATTTCTTGTGCTGCTTCTTGAGAGATCTCTAGACGCGGATCCAATACCTCTTCCACTACGGTCTTCCGCGCAAACACACGCACCATACCTGAATGACGATTTACATCCACCCGCACATTTTGGGCCGAGTTGAAGTTACGTTTGTATCCAGAGATAAGAGCCGCTTCGATGGCCTCAATCAGTACGTCTTTGGTGATGCCTTTCTCTCTCTCAATGGCTTCTAAAGCCTCGATAAAATCGCCGTTCATGACTTTCGTTGCCTCCTCCTTTACTTACCACAGGCTACACAGCTGAAAAATTAAAAGACAATTGCCATTCTCGCTGTGTCAATTTGCTCTTGGGAAATTACATACGTTTTCTTTGCTTCTTTTACAGTCAGCTTACCATCCTCAAAGGATATCAGTTCGCCTTCGAACGTGGTTGCTCCTTCTACCGGCTCTTTGGTTGTGATATGCACATTTCGGCCGACAGCTTTCAGGAAATCCTTATCCTTGCGCAATGGGCGCTCGGCACCCGGCGAAGATACTTCTAAAAAGTATGCAGTAGGGATGGGATCTACTTCGTCTAGTTTTTGACTCAGCTTCTCGCTGACAAGGCTGCAGTCATCGATATCGATGTTGCCAGTTTCATTGTCGATAAACACGCGCAGAAACCAGTTGCTGCCTTCCTTTTTGTACTCGATGTCAACTAGCTCCAGGCCCAATTCTTCAACAATGGGCGTGACGAGTTCAGTGACGATGCCTGTTACCTTGCTCAAGCAAGTACCTCCTTCTCGTTTGAACCATGAGGTGTAGCCAGAAAGAAAGAGTGGGTTTCCCCACTCTCGTTCTGCCATGCGTATAAAACCAGTATTTCCAAAAAAATTATAGCATAACAGCCCTCTCCTGACAACCTTTGGATGACTGTGAGCCTTGACTGCACGCCTTAGAACAAGGATAGCTGGTTGGATTCTGGTAATCCTTTCAAGGCACCTTGCTCGTCCAGGAACTCCAAAATGGTCTTGGAGATACGGGAACGGGACAGGAGGTCTTCCTTGGACAAAAACTCTCCTTGCTCTCTCGCTTGCACGATGCTGATCGCTGCGTTCGTCCCTAAACCAGGCAGGGCATTGAATGGAGCGATAAGAGAATCACCCTCGATCAAGAAGCGAGTAGCGTCCGATTTGTACAAATCAACGTTGGCAAAACGGAAGCCGCGTTCTACCATTTCCAACGCCATCTCCAAAACAGTCAGCAATGCCTTTTCTTTTGGCTGTGCATCGTGTCCCTTACCCTCGATCTCTTCGATCTTTTGCTTGATCGCCGCTGAGCCTTTGACCATCAGCGGAATATCAAAGTCATCTGCGCGAACCGTGAAATACGTCGCGTAAAACTCCAATGGTCGATGAACCTTGAAATAGGCAATCCGTACAGCCATCATGACATAGGCGGTCGCATGCGCCTTCGGGAACATGTACTTGATCCGCTGGCACGACTGAATATACCATTCTGGCACGTTGTTGTTGCGCATTTCTTCCTGATCTTCCTCGGGAACCCCTTTACCCTTACGCACGGACTCCATGATCTTAAAGGCACGGGACGGCTCTAGCCCTTTATAGATCAAATACACCATGATATCATCACGACAACCAATTACATCTGGCAGCTTGCATGTACCGTTGCGGATCAAGTCCTGGGCGTTGTTCAACCAAACGTCCGTACCGTGAGAGAGTCCAGAAATCTGAACAAGCTCGGCAAACGTAGTCGGTTTGGTGTCTTCTAGCATCTGTCGCACGAATTTGGTTCCGAACTCAGGTATGCCCAATGTCCCCATGTTCGTTCCGATTTGCTCCGGTGTAACCCCCAAGGCTTCCGTCGAACTGAAGATGGACATTGTCTTTTTATCATCCAGTGGAATCGTCTTCGGGTCCATTCCCGTCAAGTCTTGCAGCATACGTATGACGGTCGGATCGTCGTGTCCCAGAATATCGAGCTTTAGCAAGTTGTCATGAATGGAGTGGAAGTCAAAATGGGTTGTGCGCCATTCTGACTCATTATCATCAGCCGGGAACTGAATCGGACAAAAGTCTTCAATTTCCATGTAGTCAGGAACTACGATAATACCGCCCGGATGCTGCCCTGTCGTCCTTTTTACACCTGTGCAGCCGTTGACGATTCGGGATATCTCTGCATTGCGCAACGTCATGCCACGTTCGTCGGCATACTTGCGCACGTAGCCATATGCTGTTTTTTCCGCAACAGTACCAATCGTTCCTGCACGATATACATAGTCTGCTCCGAACAGCTCCTGTGTGTACTTGTGTGCACGCGGCTGATAATCACCAGAGAAGTTCAAGTCAATATCCGGTACCTTGTCTCCTTTAAAGCCGAGGAACGTCTCGAACGGGATGTCCTGTCCGTCCTTGGCATACATGGTTCCACATTGTGTACATGCTTTATCCTCCAAGTCAAACCCAGAGGCGATTGAACCATCTGTAATAAACTCGCTGTGCTTGCAATTTGGGCAGCGATAGTGAGGTGGCAATGGGTTTACCTCTGTAATCTCAGACATCGTCGCAACAAAAGACGAGCCTACAGATCCACGTGAGCCTACCAGATAACCATCATTCAATGATTTCGTTACCAAACGCTGTGAAATCAAATAAATCACACCGAAGCCGTGTTTGATGATACTGTTCAATTCTTTTTCCAAGCGATGCTCGACCAGTTCGGGCAATGGGTCACCATACAATGACCTTGCTTTGTCATAACACATTTGACGCAGCTCATCGTCCGCTCCTTCAATGATCGGCGTGTACAGCTTGTCAGGAATCGGGCTTATATCCTCAATCATATCCGCGATGGCATTTGTGTTCGTCACGACGATTTCTTTTGCGGTCTCTTCTCCCAAAAAGGAGAACGCCTCCAGCATCTCATCCGTTGTATGAAAGTACAGCGGCGGCTGGTTGCCTGCGGTTGGATCACCTTTTGACAGTAAGAAAACATCGCGGAAGATCTCATCCTGGGGATTCAGGAAGTGCACATCCCCTGTTGCTACGACCAGCTTACCGAGCTCTTTTCCCATTTGGACGATTTTTTCATGGTAGCCTTTCATCGTCTCCAGCGAAGGAATTTCTTCATTACGCAACAGTGGTGAGTAATGAGCAATCGGCTGTAATTCCAAAAAGTCGTAAAAAGCAGCAACTTCCTTCAACTCTTCAGGTGACTTACCGCGAAGAATTGATTGCATGAGTTCTCCGTCTTTGCAAGCCGTACCAATTAACAAGCCTTCGCGGTATTTGGTCAGCTGACTCCGCTGAATCCGGGGCCAACGGAAGAATGTTTCCACATGGGAACGACTTACGAGCTTGTACAGGTTTTTTAGTCCCTCTTTATTTTGCACGAGAATCGTCGCATGGAATGGACGTCCGCTCTTGTAATCCGCCTCTTCGTTGCTTTTTTCATTCAGTTCAGCAAGCGATTTGATTTCCGCTTCTTTTATGTCCTTCAGCATTTGCTGGAACACGTGAGCCAAGGCTACGGTATCGTCCAAGGCACGGTGGGCATTGATGAGCTCGACGTTGAACTTTTTCGCTAATGATCCCAGACGATAATTGCGCATTCCTTTGTACATCAAGCGCGCCAAAGGCAGCGTATCTAAAAATGGATTGGTCCATGGCTCCATGCCTATCCGTTTGGCGCAGGCGTTGATAAACGCTTTGTCAAACTCTGCATTATGTGCAACCAGGATAGCGTCACCAGTAAACTCCTTGAACCTGCGGAGTACCACATCGAGTGTCTCTTGGCCGCGGAGCATTTCGTTCGTAATCCCCGTAATCTCAGTTGTCTTTGGCCCAATTTCCAATTGCGGGTCAATCAGCTCCGTCCATTGGTCGACAATTTCCGAGCCTTTCATTTTGACAGCAGCGATCTCGATGATGGTATGCTCAGACGCGTTTAAACCCGTTGTCTCCGTATCAAACACGACGTACTCGGTATTTTCATCTATGGAAAGATTATTGTCTGCTTGCAGGTTATAAACAATATCGATACCATCCTCGACTACGTACGCTTCCATACCGAGAATGCATTTGATGTTGTTCTTTTTGGCGATGGAATACGCCTCTGGAAATGCCTGTACGACACCATGGTCAGTGACAGCAATGGCTTTATGACCCCACTTTGCTGCCGTCGAGATCAGTGATTTTACAGATGCAACGGCATCCAGCGCACTCATCGGCGTATGGCAATGAAGCTCGACACGCTTCTCTTCCGCTTGGTCTTTTCGAATGACCTGCTCAATCTGGTTCAAATCATTGGCATTCATAACGAGATCGCGTACAAACGTGTCATGCTGGACACTTCCTCGCACTTTCACCCACATGCCGTCTTTCAGCAATTCGAGCATTTTCACATCTTCTTTATCGCGAGAGAACATCTTCACCGTGAGAGAATCCGTATAGTCAGAAATGTTAAATGTGAGCAAATGACGTCCACTGCGAAGCTCTTTTACTTCTACGTTAAACACGGTTCCTTGGATGACGATACGGCGTTCCTCATCTTGAATCTCGCAAATCGGGATCGGTGCATCCTTGATTTCATAGCCCATCATGAGCGTAGTGACAGCCTCAGCTTTATCAGACGATTTGCTATCTTGCGCAACAGCCGTCATCACAACCTCGACGAGAGCACGCTCTTCTTCTTTCCGTTGCTCCTCAAAGGCCTTATACGCGTCATCGCTTTCTTCCCCATGGAAAGAAAAGCGCATCGAGCAATCGGTAGCTTTCTGGAAAGCAGCCAAAAGCTCATTATCCGCTCGTTTTCGCTTGGCAACCTCAACGGACATCTCCGTTGGCAAGTACACCTTAACTTCCTGTTGGTCGACTTGCTTACGCGCTTGACGCATCGTAACTGCCAAGGAGTTCAGCGTTGGCTCCAGCCCCGCCAGCAAGACATCCCAATACTCTTCGACTACGTGATCGAGAGACGGCTTTTGGTGATAGCGAAATCGGGTATCTACTTTGGCTAGATGTGAAAATGTATGCGTCAATCGCTTGGTAAAAGCTGCATAAACATCCGCAGGTATCATTCTCGGGAGGGCAAAGTGAAAAACCCATTCTTTGTTTTGCTTATACAGCTCTAGCTTTTCAATCTGCGCATCAAGAAAAAATCGCTCCACCCATTCGTCAGGAACTTCCATTTGCTTGACCAATAGGGAGAAGCGATGTTTTTGCTCTTGTAAACGGTCCACGGTATTCCCACCTTCCCTATAAGTGAGCGTTCAAACAAGAAAAAGAGGCACTCCCCGTTAATCTAGGGGAGCACCCCGTAAAAATTCGACAAAATCCTTCTTATTCCTGCATCCAACTAGTTCCCGAACAACGCAGCTCCGGTTTGGTCAACACGGGATAGGAAACCTTTCACTTCATCGACCAATTGATCCAGCTTCACATCATGTGTTTCACCGTTTTTGCGGATACGCACTTCAACTGTTCCTTCTTGTGCGGCTTTATCGGAAACCGTAATTCGCAGAGGCAGTCCGATCAAATCAGCGTCTTTAAACTTCACACCAGCACGCTCAGGACGATCGTCAAACAAAACCTCGACGCCAGCCTTGCGCAGTGCTTCTGTAATTTGTTCACTAGTTTGACGTTGCTCTTCTACTTTAACATTGACCGGAATCACATGCACATGGAAAGGTGCAACAGATACTGGCCAAATGATACCATTTTCATCGTTGTTTTGCTCGATCACTGCCGCAATTGTACGAGATACACCGATTCCATAGCAACCCATGATCATCGGTTGACTGCGGCCGTTCTCATCCAGGTACGTAGCCCCCATCGCTGTGGAGTATTTCGTACCCAGCTTGAATACGTGACCGACTTCTACACCACGTGCAAACTTGATAACACCACCTGTACGAGGGCACTCGTCGCCTTCTGTAATGTTGCGCAAGTCAGCGTACTGGGAAACCGTGAAATCGCGGCCAGCAACTACGTGAGTCAGATGATAGTCTGTATCGTTGGCACCGACGACACCATCATAAACATCTTGAACAAAATTGTCCGCGATGATTTCCACTTTTTCAGGATCAATGCCAACAGGGCCAACAAACCCTGCAGGCGCTCCAGTCACCGAAACAATATCCGCTTCAGAAGCCAGTCCAACCATTGTCGCATCGTACAAGTTTTTCAGCTTCACTTCATTAATCTCATGATCACCGCGGACCAGCACCATAACCAGCTTGTCGTCTACGCGGTAAATGAGGCTCTTGATGATTTGCTTTGCTTCGATTTGCAGTGCTTGTACCAATTGGTCGATCGTTTTAGTGCCAGGCGTATGCAATTTTTCTCGAGCTGGCGCTTCTGTTGCTGGCTTCGCAGATGGCTTGTACACGACCTCTGCCTTTTCCAAGTTGGCCGCATAATCGCCTTCTTCAGAATAAGCAATCGTGTCTTCCCCAATGTCGCACAACGCCATGAATTCGTATGTGCCTTTTCCGCCGATTGCACCAGCATCCGCTTCTACTGCACGGAAGTTCAAGCCTACTCGGGTAAAGATGTTCGTGTACGCATCGTACATCGCCTGGAAGTTGCGATCCAGACCTTCTTGTGTCGTATCAAAAGAGTAAGCATCCTTCATAATAAACTCGCGGCAACGAATCAAACCAAAGCGTGGACGCACTTCATCACGGAACTTGGTTTGAATTTGATAAAGGTTGATCGGGAGTTTTTTGTAAGAGTTAATCTCATCACGCACGAGACTCGTAATGACTTCTTCGTGGGTTGGACCCAAGGCAAAAGGACGATCATGACGATCACGCAGGCGGACGAGCTCGGGACCATATACATCCCAACGACCCGTTTGATGCCACAGCTCAGCTGGTTGCATCGCTGGCATCAACAGCTCTTGTCCCCCAGCATTGTTCATTTCTTCACGCACAATCGCTTGGATTTTGTGCAGGGAACGGAGCGCCAGGGGCAGGTACGTATAAATACCGGAAGCCAGTTGGCGGGCCATACCTGCGCGGAGCAGCAGCTTGTGGCTGGCAATCTCCGCGTCGGATGGCACTTCCCGCAGGGTAGGGATCAACATTTGACTTTGCTTCAACACGTGCGTGTCCTCCTTATGCCTTATCAGCAATCAACGTGCATTATCCTACAGTTGTAGTTTTTTGCTCGTTTACTATTTCGTCAATTTCTTTCATTAGCTCTTCAAACAACTCGGTTTCTTTTACTTTCCGAACAATTTCACCATTACGGAAAATCAAGCCCTCGCCATTTCCGCCAGCAACACCTACATCTGCTTCTCGAGCTTCACCAGGACCATTTACCGCGCAACCCATTACCGCTACTTTTAACGGTACTTTCAGCGTGGAAACAGCATCCTCGACTTTTGTTGCCAGGCCGATCAGATCAATTGCGCATCGACCGCAAGATGGGCATGCAATGACCACTGGATCGTTGTTCACGATATCCAAGCTGCGAAGGATTTGTTTGGCTACTTTAATTTCTTCAACAGGATCAGCCGTCAGGGATACACGGATGGTGTCACCGATTCCCATCGACAATACCGTTCCGATCCCAACTGAAGACTTAATGCTGCCGGAGAACTGTGTGCCTGCTTCCGTTACACCAACGTGCAATGGATAGTTGCGCTTCTGTGCCATCAACGAATAGGTTTGGATCATTGTTGGAACATCGGAAGACTTCAAGGAAATGACGATGTTGTCGTAATTCAGGTCTTCCAGAATTTGCACGTGGTCCATCGCACTTTCTACGATTGCTTCCGGAGAAGGGTACCCGTATTTTTCCAAAAGTCTTCTCTCGACAGAACCGGAGTTGACCCCGATACGGATCGGAACATTGCGCTCACGGCACGCTTCCACTACGCGTTGCGTTTTTTCTTTTGAACCGATGTTTCCTGGGTTGATCCGAATTTTATCAATCCCGCTCTCCAGTGCAATCAATGCCAGCTTGTGGTCGAAATGAATGTCGGCAACAAGTGGCAATGGAGAACGTTCTTTAATTTTTTTGATGGCACGTGCTGCATCTTCATTGATGACGGCCAAGCGAACAATTTGGCAACCGACATCGTGCAGTCTCTGAATCTCGGCCAGAGTTTTTTCTACATCGCGTGTGTCTGCTGTCGTCATCGATTGGATGACTACGCTTTTTTGGCCCCCGATTTGCACTCCACCTACAAAAACCGGTTTCGTCTCCTCGCGCTTGAACATTTTGCACCATCCTTTTACGTATGTCTGTTTTTCTTTCTATCGTGTTAGTACGTGATTAGGAGAACAATCGTTGCAGATCATTCCAAGTCACTACCAAAATAAGCAACATCAAAAAGGCAAAGCCCAAGAAATGAACCATTCCTTCTTTATGCGGGTCAACAGGTCGACCACGCAGTGCCTCTACTCCCAAGAATGCGAGACGCCCGCCATCCAAGGCTGGCAATGGCAACAGATTGAACAACCCAAGGTTAATGCTCAATACAGCAGCCCATTTCAACAGAATCGCCATGCCTTGTTGCGCAACCTCTCCTGTCATCTTGAAAATACCGACTGGACCACTCAAGTCCTTTAATCCGTATTCTCCGGTTACGAGCATTCCCAAGCTTTTCAGGATCATCACCGTAAAGTCGTAAGTGGAGGTTGCACCGTATTTGAGAACTTCTCCTGGGGCAAACGTGAGTGCATTGGTTACCATGATTTTGCCCACGTTGTTTTCGTCTTTCCCTACTTTCACTGGCACAGTCAAACGCTGGCCATTACGCTCGTACTCAAACGTTAACTGTTGGTCCGGCGCTTTGCTAATCTTCTCTACAACGTCTTTCCACGAGGATACCGGCTGACCTTGAATCGCGATCACCTTATCACCTGGCAATAATCCAGCTTGAGCAGCAGGTCCTCCCGGGATTACATCCCCCAGATAGCTGCCATTCGGTACGCCGTACAAGAAGCCGATCGCGATAAACAAAACAAACGCCAGCAAAAAGTTGGCTGCAGGTCCTGCAAAAATCGCCCAAAAACGTTGTGAAACAGTCTTGCCTTTGAACTGTCTGTTCAGAGGGGCAATCTGTACTTCTTGTCCATCCTTGACCAGTTGAGCCTGTGGATGAACAGCAAACGTTTTCTGCTCTCCGTCCAGTTCGAGTACGATATTTAAATTTTGCTCCAAATCAAATTGTACCACCGTACCGGTAATCACACGAGCAGAACCAGAACTTGGCCCATCGAGCAAAATATGTGTGACCTTTCCTAACGCATCCCGCTCCACGCTTACTTCCATGTGCGGTTTTAACATATCCATCTCCGGGTCTTCTCCCGCCATGCGAACAAGACCACCGATAGGTAACAGGCGTAAGGTGTATTCCGTTTCTCCCCGCTTCACGCGAAAAATTTTTGGCCCCATTCCCAGTGCAAATTCACGACATAAGATCCCTGCCTTCTTGGCCAGAAGAAAGTGTCCTAGTTCGTGCACAAAGACAAGTACCCCAAATACAACTACAATCGCGAGAATTGATTCAACGGAATCCAGGTTGGGCAAAGGCAAGTGAACAGCCACCTTTCTGTCAAGTATCTAACTCTCATATTCCTTAAATGGAGACGAGCGCATAAGAGCGTGCCCACTCATCTGCTGCAAAAATATCTGCAAGCTCTGGACTCGCTACACCAGGGTGAGCTTCGCACGTTTTCCGGACGACCTTTTCGATGTCTAAAAAACGGATCGCTCCCTTCAAGAACATATCAACTGCGACCTCATTGGCTGCATTCAGTACTGCAGTATGCGTACCTCCTGCCGTGCCGCACTCATACGCTAATTTTAACAGAGGATAACGCTCATAATCCATGGCTGCAAAATGAAGCGTGGCGATCTTGACCAAATCAAGTGGTTCCGTAGGCAGTTCTTTTCTGATGGGATAGCTCATGGCGTACTGAATCGGAACCTTCATATCCGGCGTACCGAGTTGGGCCATGACCGCTCTGTCTTTGTATTCTACCATAGAGTGTATGATACTTTCATAATGCAATACGCATTCGATCTGCTCATAAGGTAAATCAAACAGCCAATGAGCCTCGATCACTTCAAAACCTTTGTTCATCATGGTAGCAGAATCGATGGTAATTTTTGCACCCATGCTCCAATTCGGATGAGCCAATGCTTGCTCTACTGTCACTTGCTGGAGATCCTCGCGAGTGAGGTGACGGAAGGAACCGCCTGATGCGGTCAAAATAATCCTTGCCACATCTTCCTTACGCTCGCCTTGCAGACATTGGTAGACAGCGGAATGCTCGCTGTCTACTGGAATAATCGATACGCCTTTTTCTTTCGCTCGTTTCATGACGACAGGGCCAGCGCTCACCAGTGTCTCTTTATTAGCCAGTCCAATTGTTTTTCCCGCCTCAATCGCAGCGAGTGTAGGTGCTACCCCTACACTGCCGACAACAGCGGTCATAACGAAATTGGCGGCTTCATGACGGGCAACCAGTTCCAAGCCTTCCGCACCGTAAACAATTTCTGGTTGAGACTTGCCCGCCAATCTATCTCGCAGTTCAACGGCAGCCTTCTCATTTCCTACAGAAACGAGCTCGGGCTTGAACTTTTCCACCTGGAGTGTCAATAGGTCGACGTTTGTTCCAGCAGCCATAGCCACCACCGAAAAATCCTCAGGATGCTGGTCTACGACTTCAAGCGTGCTCGTTCCAACGGACCCCGTTGAACCTAAGAGCGCTATTTTTTTCACGGATTTCACCCTCTATATCTCTTTCTATATGCAAAAGGTTTTAGACAATACCTAATAGATGTAGAACCGGAAAGACGAGCAAAAAACTATCGAAGCGATCCAAAACGCCCCCGTGCCCCGGGATGAGCTGTCCTGAATCTTTCACATGGAAATGCCTCTTGAAAGCCGACTCAACCAAATCCCCCAATTGCCCGACGATCCCAGCAACAAGAGCGATGGTCAAAGCCTGATCAATCGCAAAATGTCCAAAGCTTGCATTGATGGAAAGAACAATCAAGACAGAAGCGACAAGACCGCCTAAGGCCCCTTCCACCGTCTTGTTTGGACTTATTTCTGGCCACAGTTTACGTTTGCCTACTGCTTTTCCGACAAAATAGGCGCCCGAGTCAGTGGACCAGATTCCCATAATGACCATGACCGTAAGCATGAATCCTTCTGGTAGGTTTCGGGTAGCGGCCATATAAGTAAAACCGTAGCCTATGTATAACGCCCCCACCAACGTAAGGGCGACGTGTTCAATGTGAAACTGATTTTTCCGTAAAACGGAGTAAATCAACAAGAGCAGGATGACGGGCAGCATCAGATCCGGCAAGCTGATACTGAGCCAATCCGAAAATAATAGAGACGGCCATAAAATGCTTAACATCAATACATATCCGAGCAATCCTGCCAAATAAAATGACTGAATGCCAGCCATTCTCATAAATTCAAAATAGCCAATGACAGCCAGTAAAAACACTAATAGTGAGTACCAAACTCCACCAGCATACATCAATAATAGAAAAGCAGCCCCACCAATCAGGCCTGTTATTATACGTTGCTTCAACTGATTCCACCTCTCGGCTATACCGCCCCGTAGCGACGAGCTCGGCCTTGGTATTCCACGATTGCTTGATAAAAATGTTCACGGGTAAAATCAGGCCATAGCACGTCCGTAAACCATAATTCTGTGTATGCTAATTGCCACAGCATAAAGTTACTCAAACGAATCTCTCCACTTGTGCGAATCAAGAGGTCTGGATCGGGAATTTCGCTTGTATACAAGTAGCTCGATATCAATTCCTCTGTCAGCTGTTCTGGTTGAAGCTCGCCTGCTTTTACTTGTGCTGCCATCACTGAAAATGCTTTTGCCAGTTCATCTCGCCCACCGTAATTCAGGGCAAAATTCAATTGCAGACCGCTATTGTCCTTCGTTCTCTCTTCTGCTTCCAGCAGTGCTTTCAGCGTATGAGAAGGCAGCTCGTTCTTACTGCCCAGCATGCGTATGCGGACACCACGTTCTATTAATTCATCCAATTCTGTCGACAAAAATTCCTGCGGAAGTTTCATGAGAAAATCCACTTCATCGCGCGGACGCTTCCAGTTTTCGGTAGAGAATGCGTACATCGTCATATAACGCACGCCGATCTCGTCTGCAGCCTTGACGACTTCTTTTACTGCTTTCATTCCTGCACGGTGCCCGGCAACCCGGGGTAAACTGCGCTTATTGGCCCAACGACCGTTACCATCCATAATTATCGCCACATGTTCCGGAATCTTACCGGAACGATCCAACTCGGCTGGCTCCGATTGCTTTTCTTTGCGGCCCCATTTGCGCGCTAGATGTTCTAACATAAAGTGTTCCCCCGTAATGAGAGATATAGACGTACATCCCCCTCAAACGAGGGGGATTACCATTACCTATACTTCCAAAATGTCTTTCTCTTTGTCCTTGACGATCTTATCAACTTCGGCGATGAATTTATCCGTCGTTTTTTGTATGGTTTCTTGATGACGACGGGAATCGTCCTCAGAAATGGTAGCAGCTTTTTCAAGCTTTTTGATTTCATCGTTTGCATCACGACGGATGTTACGAATGGCTACCTTTGCTTCTTCTCCACCTTTTCCTGCCAGCTTCACGAGCTCTTTACGACGCTCTTCTGTGAGTGGAGGAATGATCAGGCGGATAATTACGCCATCGTTGGATGGAGAAATTCCCAAATCCGATTGTTGCAGCGCACGGTCAATTTCTTTGAGCGCCGTTTTATCCCAAGGCTGGATTGTCAGCATACGCGGTTCTGGTACGCTGATGTTTGCCAATTGGCTAATCGGCGTTGGAGTGCCGTAGTAGTCTACTGTAACACGATCCAGCATCGCTGGGTTCGCACGACCTGCACGCAAGCTGGACAGGTCTCTTTTCAAAGCATTGATCGCTTTATTCATGCGATCTTCCATGTCATTTAGCACAGTTTGTGGCATAATTATTCCCCTTTCACTAGAGTACCGATTTTGTCGCCCATTACTGCCCGACGAATATTGCCTTCTTCAGAAATGTTAAAGACGATCAACGGAATACTGTTATCCATGCACAAGCTGGATGCTGTTGAATCCATGACACCTAAACCTTTATTCAGCACTTCCAGGAATGTCAACTGGTCATACTTTTTAGCGTTCGGGTCAAGGCTTGGGTCTGCAGAGTACACACCGTCTACCTTGTTTTTCGCCATCAGGATTACCTCAGCTTCAATCTCAGCTGCACGCAGAGCAGCTGTCGTATCCGTTGAAAAGTAAGGGTTACCAGTACCGGCAGCGAAGATGACCACACGCATTTTTTCCAAATGGCGAATGGCACGACGGCGTATGTATGGTTCTGCTACCTGTCTCATCTCAATCGAGGTTTGAACACGAGTCGGGACGTTCACTTTTTCTAACCCATCCTGCAAGGCGAGTGAGTTCATAATCGTGGCCAGCATCCCCATGTAATCGGCTGTTGCCCGATCCATTCCTTTAGAGCTGCCGGAAAGTCCGCGCCAGATGTTACCTCCTCCGACGACTACTGCGACTTGTACACCCAATTCTACGATTTCCTTGATCTGGTTAGCGACGGAGAAAATTACCTTTGGGTCAATACCATACCCTAAGTCCCCCGCCAAAGCTTCCCCACTCAACTTTAACACAACCCGTTTATAGGCAGGAAGTGGCATGTGAAACGGCCTCCATTCATGAATCATTCTCTGTGCCCAGTCTTCATTCCTTCTAATTGGGAACAGGTACACACTGCTATTTACATGCAGAGAGTTTCACACAAAGTGAAACTCTCGCTTTGAAAATAGGGAACACGAAGGTGTTCCCTATAACCTTTATTATTGCTTATTAACTTGAGCCATTACTTCAGCTGCGAAGTCTTCTTGTTTCTTCTCGATACCTTCGCCTACTTGGAAGCGAGCGAAGCCTTTCAAGGTAGCACCTGCTTCTTTCAGCAGAACGGCTACTTTTTTGTCCGTATCTTTTACGAATGGTTGCTCAACCAGTACGTATTCTTCGAAGAATTTGGAGAGGCGGCCTTCTACCATTTTCTCAACGATGTTAGCAGGTTTGCCTTCAGCCAGTGCTTGGTTTTTCAGAACTTCACGCTCACGCTCGATCTCATCAGCGGAAACTTCTTCACGGTTAGCAAAACGTGGGTTGGACGCTGCTGCGTGCATTCCCAAGTCTCTTGCCAGTGTTTCGTCTTGTGTACCTTCCAAAGTTACCAGAACGCCAATGCGGCCACCCATGTGCAGGTAAGCACCGAATACGCCAGCGTCAGTTTTCTCAGAGAGTGCAAAACGACGGAAGGAGATGTTTTCTCCGATAGTCGCGATTTTCTCATTGATCACATGAGCCAGAGTCTCGCCAGCACCTTTGAATGGTTGCTCCAGAGCTTCTTCAACTGTTGCAGGACGTTGGGATACAACGTGCTCAGCAATGTCTTTTACGAGTGTTTGGAACTCAGGGTTTTTCGCTACGAAGTCAGTTTCGCAGTTAACTTCTACAACTGCTGCAACGTTTCCAGCTACCGCAGTTGCAGTCAGACCTTCAGCTGCGATACGACCAGATTTTTTTGCTGCTTTCGCGATACCGCGTTCACGGAGCAAGTCAATTGCTTTTTCCATGTCGCCTGCTGTTTCTTCCAGCGCGCGTTTGCAATCCATCATACCTGCGCCTGTACGCTCGCGCAGTTCTTTAACCGCTTGTGCACTAATTGCCATTGAGTGAAACCTCCTCGAAAAGTTACGATCCTATTATAATCGAAAAGCAAGTCACCTGTTAACCTCGGCGACGCTATTCAGCAAAAAAGGATGGACGGGGGTTCTGACACCCTCAGTCCACCCTTTAACACACATGCTTACGCAGTTGTTGTTGCTTGTTGCTCTGTACCTTGGTTTCCTTCCAGGAGAGCGTCTGCCATTTTAGCAGTGAGCAATTTCACAGCGCGAATTGCGTCATCGTTACCTGGGATCACATAATCGATTTCATCTGGATCGCAGTTAGTATCTACGATCGCTACGATTGGGATACCCAATTTACGAGCTTCTGCTACAGCGATGCGCTCTTTACGAGGATCGATGACAAACAGAGCGTCAGGCAGTTTATCCATGTGAGCGATACCGCCCAAGAATTTTTCCAGACGATCCATTTCTTTGCGCAGAACGATAACTTCTTTCTTAGGCAATACTGCGAAAGTACCATCGTTTTCCATACGCTTCAGCTCAGCCAAGCGAGCAGTACGTTTTTTGATGGTTGTGAAGTTTGTCAGAGTACCACCCAACCAACGTTGGTTGATGAAGTAGTGACCTGTGCGTTCTGCTTCTTCTTTAACGGATTCTTGTGCTTGTTTCTTCGTACCAACGAAGAGGATTTTTCCGCCGTCTTGAGCGAGTTCACGTACGAAGTTGTACGCTTCCTCTACTTTCTTAACGGTTTTTTGCAGGTCGATAATGTAGATTCCGTTACGTTCGGTGAAGATATAGCGAGCCATTTTCGGGTTCCAACGACGAGTTTGGTGACCGAAGTGTACACCAGCCTCGAGCAATTGTTTCATCGAAATTACTGCCATATTTCACACCTCCTTCAAAAATGGTTTTTGTGATGCCTACCTCCGCCTCACCGCATGTTCCAAGCAATTCTGCCATAGGCAGCACCGTTGCCGGAATTGGTGGACGTGCGATTTCAACACCGTAAATGAATATATCATATGGGAGTTTCAATTGCAACAAACGAATTCCATTTATTTCGTAAAAAAAGTTTTGACCCTTTTGGCAGACGACAAACGGCCACATTTCGTTACATTGAAAAAACCGCCTATTTTTTAGGCGGCGTCGTTATCAATTTGACGATGTCTGCTTCCTTAGCAGCAGTCGACACTTCATAAGTACCGACACGAATACGATTTAGCTTGTCGCTCGCACGTAGCTGGGCCACAAATTGATTGTCTGCAGGAAGGATTCCTTCCTTTACGAGAATCTGCGCTACATCCTCTGCTGTTGCTTTATACGGAACAGTGAAAGATACCTTCTTATCTGCTACAGGTGCTTCCACTGTCGGAGCTTTAGGTGCCACCGAATTTGGTGACACTGGTGTCTGCGTATTCGGTACAGTTGGAGTAGGCTGGCCGTCCTTACTCACAGGATTTGTTGGCGGGATCACCTTTTGTTCCGATAAAGCCGCAGGTGTCGTAGACTGTACAGTTGGCGTCTGCGGTTGCTTTGCCACAGGCGCCACTGTTTGGTCTACCTTTGGCGTAACTGGCGCCTTAGGCACTCCAGGAGCTGGTTTTACGTTCACTTTCTTTTCTTCCTGCCACTGCTTGTATTCTTCTGCTGTAAGTACGACCATCTCCAGCTCTTGTGCAGCTACTTTCATTTGATCTACAGTCATGGCTGGGGCTTGTGCAGTCTGCTTAGGAGCTAACAGTCCGATAATAGAGGTAGCTACAATCAGTCCTGCTCCAAATCCGAATAATAGCTCTTGTTTACGCATCGGCAAGACCTCGCTCATGCCTGTCAGCCAAGGAAAAGATCAAATCGATTTCCCCTCTGCCTGCACCGAGTCGTTTTGCGATCTCATCTCGGGACAAACCTTCTTTACTAAGCTCAAAGGCACGGCGATAACGTTCTCGCAGTGCCAGCATATCCACCTCTTGAACTTGAGGTGCTGGTTCTTTCCTATGAGTATCCTTTGGAGCTTCTTCCTTGTGACCTTCACTCTTTTTCCATTGTTCTTCCATACTGTCTAATCGCTTGCGCAAACTAGCGATATCCTCGAGAAGATCCGCTCTCATTTCCTGCCATTCTGCGGCTAGAAGATTGGTTTCTTGCTTTACCTGTTTTTGAAGACGCTGAACGCTTTTTTCGAGCTCGTCCTTGTCCGTCGTGCGTTGTGTGGGTAATGAGGAAAAGGAGTCAACAGGCTGCTTCTTTTTTATGATAAAAGCAAGAAGCATGCTGATCATTCCTGCTCCAATCAGGATGGGATACACTACGTCCATGTTGTCCACCTTTATTTCTGGCTTGACTTCATTTATAAAGAAATATCTATAATCCGTCCACGCAATGGATCTCTCATGAGATCAGCATTCGCAGATACACCTTCGCTCGATTCGGACAATTGGCTCCCAGTGGATTCTTTTTTGTCCTGATGTTCTTGCTGTCCTTGCTTTTTTTCTCGTTCGCGTATCTGGTTCTTTTGTGATTGCTCAAGATCACTCGGGCGCTGGCGCATATGTTCATCCAGGTCTCTTCGCTGATCAATCATGGACTGTTGTTCATGCATGGTTCGTTGTTGCTGATGCTCCTGAATCCGGCTGACTTCTAACGTGCGTGGTATTGCCACCTGCAATTCAACCGCTTTCAAACTCATATGGCCCCAACTCCCTTGTCACACTAAGTATGTAAGCAGCCTGGATTAGATAAGAGTTGCTGTGCTAATTTCACCGTCCAGCACGATAAATCGCGTTCTCGCATACTCGTGCTTGATAAAGTGCACCAGCTTTCCAAACGTCATTTTAATTCCTGGATACATCACATGATATGCTTCAATAGCTGCTGGGCCTTCACCTTTCAGCTCGAGTTCAATATCATTTCTGCGTGCTTCCAATTCCTTGCTTTCTTTTTCCAAAACCAAACGAGTATTAGTCAGCTTGATTTGCATGAGACGCTTGTCTGCTGGAAGTTCTTTGCTGGCCTGAAGGATCTGGTTAATAACCCCTAGTCCTTGATCTGTTTTGCGTAAATTTTCATACACATTTTGTAGTTCTTTTTGAATATTCGCCAGTTCTTGTCTTAACTCCGGTTTTACTCCTACTTCGAGTATCGTAGGAGTGGCGCTGCTGTTCCCAAATACACGCGCCACAATCTTTTCCCCAGCCTGCAGCACGCCGCCAATGATGAAGCCCTTTGAGCCTTTGCAAATGATTTGCTTTCCAGCTCGTACAGTTGAGAACATGATGCGTTGTGAAACAATCACTTGATTGCCAGCCGTCACATTGGCGTTTTGGATAAAGGATGTCCGGACATCTTTCCCCGCAACAATGCAGCCTTTGTCCTGGGCAACAATCCCGCTTTTGATCTCAATGGAGCCTTCCGCGTACAACTCGGCCCCTTCTACACTGCCAAGTACGCGTATATCTCCTGATGACTTTACGCGAAAGCCATTCAATACGTTCCCGCGAATGACCACCGTTCCCACAAAATCAATATTGCCAACACCAAAATCAACATCCCCGTTTACTTCAAATACGGGAAATACGTTCATTTTTGCCTGTTCCGTAAAGGAGACTTGTCCGTCAATAGCGGCGTATAGCATTGTCCGCTCTTGATTGAGTACAACATTTTTCCCAGGCTTTATGTTTATTTCCTTGCCGGCTTTGGGAGCGATGGGCTCTCCGGTAACTGCTGTGCCTGGTTGTCCCTGGCTTGCTGATATTTTACGTGCCAAGAGTTGTCCTTTTGCTACATTAGGGATTGTCGTCACATTATAAAAATCAACTCGGCCATCCTCTAGCTCTTTTGGACCTTCCCCTTCATTAATAGATGCCAAATAGGGGTACTCGATAGTCCCATCGGTTCCGGCCACAGGTGCAATCCCTTGAGCAACCTTTACTCTCGCGTTTGCATATTTTGCAGGTAAGGCGCACAAGTCCCGAACTACATCATCGAGAATTCCATACTTCACATTGCTTGCTTGTAATGCTTTATAAACATCGGTTTCCAAGATGACAATTTCGTCGATATCTTGTTCGTCCATACGAAGAAGTACTTCGGCCTCCAATTTATCGGCTGAAATTTTTACTTCTATTTTATAGTTCCCGATCCCTTCCATCATTCTACCCCTCTCAAGCTTGGGTAATGTCCCTTTACATCAATTGCGATTTCCATCTGGACAACGCAGAACGAAGTCGGAAAAGAGCTTTGGAGTGCAACTGGGATATTCTTGAAGGTGACAAGCTCATGATTTCCGCAATTTCTGATAAGGTCATTTCTTCAAAATAAAACAAGGAGACAACCAGTCGTTCCTTTTCAGGCAATTTGTCGATGACCGTTACTAGAACCTCTTTTAAGCTGGATACTTCCGCCACATTATCAGGGCGAGGCGTGAGCTCATCGATGATATACGAATGTCTTGCTGTTTTTTGTTCGTCTTCATCCCCTACTGCCTCATCGATAGAAACCATGCTGGCAAGAGAGGTTTCCAAGAAAACCTGTTGGAGCTCCTTTTTGCTTATTCCCAGATAATCAGACACTTCTTGATCGGTTGGCATTCGCAGCATTTGCTGTTCCAAGGTGGTGTATGCTTCTTCGATTTTTTTGGCCTTGTCTCGAACAGTACGAGGGATCCAGTCGTTCTCGCGTAGTCCATCGATCATTGCACCGCGAATTCTCCACATGGCGTACGTCTCAAATTGGAGACCCCGGGTATGATCGAATTTAGCCAAAGCGTCTAATAGTCCAAAGCGCCCATAACTAATCAAGTCATCCTTGTCCACATTTGCTGGCAGATTAATTGCCAACCGATTTGCCACCTTATCGACCAGTGGCAAAAACCGTGTGACCAAGTCAACCTCCGCCTCGCGACTTCCCTCTTGCTTCCACATGACCCATTTATCGAATTCTTTTGCTTTTTCTTGACTGGTTAGCCGTGCCACGAATAGTCACCAACCTTTACTCATCTGATAAGCGCCTAACGACCTCTGCAACGGTGGCTGGATCCTCAGTAGGATGAATCCTTTCCATCTTGTTGATTGAGAGTGGTGCAAATGTTTGATCTTCCTGTTCGACTTGTTGCCCAATTTCCAGAACGACCCCACCTTCTGCTAGAGGAGAGCTTGTCCCCTCTAGCGTGTCCGTAACCATTGGTGGAGTGGATGACTGTATGAATGTTGCGAGCAGCCAACGAATTGGGAATGCAGCGAGGAAGAATAGGACAAATGCAATACCTGCTCTCTCCAGTGATACGAGCCAGACATTACTCGCCACAGCCGTACCCAGCGTTACAAGAAATGCGAGCATCCCTAATCCAAAATTAATCCAAATGGTTCCTAACATTTGTTATACTTCCTTCACACCTTGATTTACGGTCCTGATTTGAAGAATGCCGTTTGTGGCATCTAACTCTATTGTCCGACCGCAGTTTCCCCCTGTATCTTCTGCCACGATCTTTATATGAGCATCCTTCAATGCAAGTTTGCACGCCTCTACATTCCGAGGCCCAATCCGCATGGTGTCATTATTCCCCAAAAATGCGAACATTTGTGCACCGCCAGCCAATTTCGCAACTGTGTGTCTGGTCTCCGCACCAGCCTTCACCATCAACTGAATCAGATGGGGGATAGCTGTATCCGCATATTTGCCTATCGTTAGCTCCCCGCTTTTAGCCAAAGACGATTCTGGGAGCATAACATGTGCCATACCTGCAATTTTATGGATATGATCGTAGAGCACTACCCCTACGCAAGAACCTAAACCGGTAGTACGCAGCTTGCTCGGCGGCTTTGCCACACCGAGATCAGCCATCCCTATCTTAATAATCTCCATCGAACGGAACCCCTAATGAACGAAATAGTATTGGGAGCGATTCAGGATCAGGAATTAAGAAAAAGTTCCCTTTTACTTGATCATTGCCTTCGAAAAAAGCGGTGTCAATCGTGAGGGCAAAGTCACCCGCTTGACCCAACGCTATTAATCCGTAACTTAGAATAGCTCCAGCCATATCCACAGCGAGTGCAGGTACGGACGGCTGTAAATTTAATTTTGTAAAATCAGCTAACGATGATAAATAAGAACCTGTTAAGATGTTGCCAATCTCATGGAGCGCCGAGATTTCCAGCTCTCCCCACTCGTACACATCTTTATTAATACCTGTAATTTGTTCGAGCAGGTGCTTGGCAGAATCCAAATCAAGGATAAAAAACATGTTACCTGGACAATCGCCTTCAACTCGGAGGAAGACGGTCACTACAACAGTTTCCGCTCCTCCTACAAAATCTGCCACTTCGTCAAAGGAGATAATCTTGACTTGTGGAACTTTCATATCGATTTCTTTTTGTATGAGCTTGGAGAGAGCCGTGGCAGCGTGACCAGCACCGATGTTCCCGATTTCCCGTAAAACGTCAAATTGGAAATCCCCAAACTTCGTAAAATCGCCCATTTTACTTACCCCTCAATTGCGTCCAACTGCTTGATTTCCTCAGTACTCAATACTTTATCAAGGTTTAAGAGGATTAACAGTCGTTTATCCAGCTTAGCGACGCCTCGCAAATAAGCAGCCTCCACACCTCCAACAACTTCTGGAGGCGGTTCAATCGCATCAACTGGTATATCAATAACATCGTTTGCAGCATCTACAATGAGACCCACTTCCAACTCACCCACGGCCACGATAATGATTCGGGTTGCTTCGGAATAGACGCTTTCTTCGAGACTAAAGCGATTGCGCAGGTCAATAATCGGTGTCACAACGCCACGCAGATTAATAACCCCTTTGACGAAACTAGGCGTTCGAGGAACTCTTGTGATGTGCTCCAGCTTTTCAATGGATTTAACCTGATGAACCTCTACGCCATACTCTTCGTCCTTCAATCGAAAGACAATCACTTTGACTTCGCTAATGACTTCTTTTTGATCGAGCATGTGGCTGCCCCTCCTTCTACTTAATCAGCGAGTTACAATCTATGATGAGCGCGACCTGACCGTCTCCCAGGATCGTTGCACCTGAAATGGCAAATACATTGACCAGATATTTGCCAAGAGATTTTAGAACAATCTCTTGTTGACCGATGAACGAATCGACGACAAGGCCTGCCATTTTCTCACCTTTACGTACGATGACGACTGCCACTTCATCTTCCATCGTTTCCCCATTATCAGGCACTTGGAAAATGTCCTGCAGCGAAACGAGCGGGACTACACGTCCTCGGAAGTCGATCACTTTTTGGCGGTGAGCCATCATGATTTGATCTTTTTTAAACACAGCCGTCTCAATAATGGAGCTGAGTGGGACAGCGTACTTCTCATCTTTCACTTGTACCAGCATCGCAGAAATGATAGAGAGTGTAAGTGGCAATTGAATGAGGAAAGTCGTGCCCTGACCCCGCACTGAATCTACGCTGACACTACCGCCCAACGATTCAATTTTGGACTTCACGACATCCAGTCCAACACCACGACCGGAAATATCAGATACAACTTCCGCTGTACTAAAGCCTGCTGCAAATAGCAACTCGTGGATTTGCTTGTCACTCATGCTATCTGCATTGGCAGGATTGACAATGCCTCTCTCAAGCGCTTTTTTTAGAACTTTATCTTTATTGATTCCAGCACCGTCATCTTTTACTTCAATAAAGACATGGTTCCCGCTGTGGAAAGCGCGAAGCTCAATTTTTCCTTCCTCTGGCTTACCCGCCTTTTTCCGATCTGCTGGAGACTCAATTCCGTGGTCAAGCGAGTTACGCAGCAAGTGATTGAGTGGGTCCCCAATTTCGTCGATGACGGTACGATCCAATTCTGTCTCCGCACCGATAATCTCCAGATTCACTTTTTTATTCAGATCTTTTTGCAGATCGCGAATCATACGTGGGAAACGATTGAATACTTGCTCCACCGGTACCATGCGCATCGTCAGAATGATGTTTTGCAAGTCGCCACTAATCCGGCTCATATGCTCCACGGTTTCCTGCAGTTCGTTCTTTCCAATCTCTCGCGCCAACTGCTCCAGACGACCGCGGTCGATGACTAGTTCGCTAAACAGATTCATCAAGATATCCAAGCGTTCGATATCTACACGAATTGTTTTTCCCCCAGCCGTCGCTTTCTTCACTGGTGCTTGAGGAGCTTCTGCTGCTCCTTTTTCAGCTGGTGCTGGTGCCTGTTGGACTACGGGAGCAGGTGGAGCTTCCTTCTTCAATTGAATGGTTTCAATTGTCACATCTTGGATTTCCGAAATGTTAAGAATCGTAGTGCGAACTTTTTCAATCGATTGCTCCGTCACATAGGCGATTTCAAACGATTGTTCAAATCGCTCATTCTCGATATCTTCAACAGCTGGCTTCGTTTTGATCACTTCACCCATAGATTCCAATTGATCAAAAACCATGTAGGAGCGGGCAGCCTTGAGCAAGCAGTTTTCATTCAATGTCACTTTGATCCACAAAACGTTGTTCCCGAGCTCCTGAGACTGCTTCAAGACCATCATGGCATAATCATCCAGTTCATGATCTTCAGCTGATGTAGTCTCCTCTTGCGGTGCTTCCACTTCCATTGTAGTAGCTGCTACTTCCTGCTCGGCTGAAAAGTCTCCCGCAACAATCGCCCGTAGCTTCTTTACAATAGCGGATACATCCGCTGAACCGTCTCCGCCTTCTGTGATATCGATGACCATGCCTTCAATCAAATCTACACTCTGGAAAATAGCGTCCATGATGTCACTGGTAATCGTTAACTTCTGATTGCGAATCAGGTCCAGTACATTTTCCGCTTCGTGAGTCAAACTCGCCATGTCTTCAAAGCCCATCGTTGCCGACATACCCTTCAATGTATGCGCGGAACGAAAAATCTCTTTGACATGACCAATGTTACCCGGATCACTTTCCAAAAGTAACAAGTTGGCGTTGATCGCCTGTAGGTGTTCCTTTGACTCCTCAATAAACATGTCCAAATACTGATTCATATCCATAGGTGATCCACCTCCCAAAAATCAGTGCAAGAGCTTGCACAACAGCTCTGGAATCTTTTCCAATGGGGCCACGTTGTCTGCCAAGCCTGCTTGAATCGCTGCTCTTGGCATTCCGTATACGACACAGCTCGACTCATCTTCGATAATACTTGTGACATGGCCAAGCTCCTTCATGAGCTTTAGTCCTTTAGTCCCATCATTTCCCATGCCTGTCATGATGATTGCCCATTTGTCTACATTTGTCAATTGACTGACTGATTCAAACAGGATATCGACAGACGGTCTGTGTCCGCCTCGTGGCTCCTCTTGATGTAAGTAGGCCTGCAGTCTCCCATTCACTTGACGAACCTCGAAATGGAAGCCTCCTGGAGCGATGTACGCTGTACCATTTTCCAAATACTCGCCATCGACAACCTCGGTTACTCGAATCTGGCATAGCGAGTCTAACCGATTTGCTAACGATTTTGTGAAACCTGCTGGCATATGCTGAACGATGGCAATTGGTGCCGGAAAGTTCGCCGGAATTGCAGTCAGTACACTCTGCAATGCTTTAGGACCACCCGTGGAAGTACCTAGAACCACCAGTCTTGCCTTTCCGCCAACTTGTGACCGCATCACGGCAGGCGGGCTCGGTATTTTCGTACGGATTACTGGAGATGCCGGTGTAACAGGTGCAGCTTTTGATTCGAAAGATACCGGTTTGACTACGCGAGGCATCGGCTTTTTCAAACGTACTTTCGATGCTGCTGCCGCCTTCACACGCTCGATAAGACGATCGCCCACTTTGTGGATGTCGAGAGAAATTGGACCAGAAGGCTTTGTTACAAAGTCAAACGCACCTAGTTCCAACGCATGAATCGTAGCTTCGGCTCCTTCTTTAGTCAGACTGCTCAACATGACGATCGGAACCGGGCACTCATTCATCAGCTTTTCCAGCGCGTCCAAACCGTTCATGACCGGCATTTCAATGTCAAGTGTGAGAACATCCGGCGCCAGTTCTTTGCATTTTTCAATACATTCGAGTCCATTCTTAGCTCGATCGATCACTTCAATCTCAGGATCCGTAGATAAAATGTCCGAAATCACTTTACGCATGAATGCAGAATCGTCCGTGACGAGAACGCGGATTTTGCTCATTCGAATGTCGCTCCCTTCCTACTTTTATGTCTCATCGTATGAAGTGCCTCAACTTCGCAAGAAAACCTTTGAGACCACTGACAGAAGCATCCGCTGTAACCGGACGATCCAAATACCGCTCTACCAGATTTCGTATGCTTCTCGCGGCTTGCGATTGTGGATATGTAAGTAGAAAAGGACGCTGCAGTTTAACAGCTTTTGAAACATAAGGATCATCCGAAACATATCCGAGCGACTGAATATCCATATTCAAAAAACGTTTAGAAACCATCGCAAGCTTGTCTGCCGTCATTTTCCCTTCTCTCTCCGACGACGCTCGATTTATCACCAATCGAATCGAAACAGCGGGATTGCGTGAGTGTAGCATCTTGATGACTGCATATGCATCCGTTATCGCTGGTGGTTCGGGAGTGGTTACAAGGATGACCTCGTCTGAGGAGAGCATGAATCGCATGGATTCTTTTGAAAAACCTGCTCCCGTATCAAAAATGATGGTGTCGGCATAGCCTTGCAGCGGGTCAAGATGCGAGAATAAGCGATCAAGCTTCTCATCATCTAACTGCATAATCTGCGTAAATCCAGAACCACCCGCGATGAATTCTAAACCTCCAGGTCCTTGCTCGATAATGTCCCAAACAGTTGTATCTGGCTCTAACAAATGAAACAGATGCTTTTTTGGGGTGATACCCATTAATACATCCAGATTTGCCAGACCCAGATCCAAGTCAAACAAAACCGCCTTATGTCCCTTCTCAATCAAACCAAGTCCAAAATTCAAGCTGAAATTGGACTTGCCGACACCACCTTTTCCACTTGTCACTGTCACCAGTCTAGTTGGTCGTGTCTTTTTGTTTTGTAGCATCCGCTCACGGAGTTGCTCTGCCTGGTCACGCATCTGCTTACTCTCCCATAATCATCGTTGAAACCAGCTCGGGTGTAGCAACAACGATATCATCTGGTACATTTTGACCTGTCGTTACATAGGAGAGCTTTAGATTCATCTCCTGACAAACGTTCAACATCGTGCCAAAGCTGTTTGTTTCATCCGCTTTTGTAAAAATGACTTGCTTCACTTGAACTTCCGCAAAATTTTGGACGATTGCTTTCATATCATTGAATTTGGAGCTCAAGCTAAGTACTAGGTAGTTCACGCTGTCTTTTCCATGCTCCAACAATTCACGAATGCCTTCGACGTACTCATCGTTGCGAAAATTTCGTCCAGCCGTATCGACAAAAATGAGGTCACAATCACTTAAGCGCTCCATCGCTGCCGCCATTTCTTTCGGAGAAAAGACAACCTCCAGCGGGACATTCAAGATGTTTGCGTACGTCTTCAATTGTTCTACAGCCGCCATTCGATACGTATCAGCGGTGATAAAGCCAATTTTTCGCTTTTCCTTCAACATGCTGTTTGCCGCAAGCTTCGCAATGGTCGTCGTTTTTCCAACCCCTGTCGGACCGAAAAAGAAAGCATACCGTACATTCTTACCCAGCTTTGGCGAAGATGCTGTATATGGCTCGATCATGGAAGTGATAATCGTTCGACATACCGTAAACGCTTCTTCCTCCGTCCACTTTTCACCCGGCTTCGACATTTCCATCATTTTTCGAATGATTTCCGCTGTCAGCTCTTCAGTCACTTCTTGCTTCAATAACTGTGAACGAATAGACTGTATCGCGGGAGGAAGTTGTTCACTTAAGTCATGCACCAGCAGCTTTTGAAACATTTGACGCATATCTCGCATTTCGGTAGCAATCGCGTCATGATTGCTTTCGTGTAAAGCTCTTTCTTGGGATGTCGTGACAGGAGCATGCTGCTCAGCTGGCTCTCCTTGCTTTGGCACAACTCTCGTATCTGAGATCGCTTCTTTTGGAGGAGTCGGAACCGCGGTTTGTGTCATCGTGGCTACACTCTGCTCCCTACCTGTTGATTCAGCTTGTTGTGTCTCAGCTGTTTTTGTCACAGTCGGTCTTCGATACGCTTGAGCAGCCGTGTACGTACCCGTCTGCAATTTGGGCAAAACGTTGTTGGTTCGATGTTCAGCTGCTACTGTAGGATTTTCACGCTCGGGTGCCTTTTCATCGACAGCAGCGATCACTTCGATTCGTTGTTTGCCAAACATCCCGAACAATCCACCTGTTTTGATCGGCTTGGAATTAAGAATCACTGCATCCATTCCTAAGTCCGTCCTGATTTTTTCCATTGCTTCTGGCATCGAATCGACAATGTAACGTTTTACCCTCACGAAATGTTCACCATCCCTACGCTTTGCACTTCAACATGTGGTTCGAGCTCGCTGTACGACAAAACGGGAACGTCTGGCATCATACGATCTACTAATTGACGCAAGTACATTCGGACCGCTGGTGATGAAAGAATGATCGGCTGTTGACCCGAGTTGATCATCTTGCTCACTTCAGTCGACATGTTTTGGAAAATACGTTGAGACGTTTCCGGATCCATCGCCAGATAGCTTCCTTGCTCAGATTGTTCCACACGTTCAGAGATTGCTTTTTCCAATCCTGCTCCAGCTGTAAGCACGCGAAGCGGTTGTCCAGGCTCCGTAAATTGGAGTGTGATCTGTCTCGCCATCGCCTGTCTCACATATTCTGTCAGTACATCTGGATCTTTTGTAAACAAGGCATGATCCGCAAGTGCTTCGAGAATGACATGGAGATTACGAACAGATACTTTTTCACGCAACAGCTTTTGCAATACTTTTTGGACGTCCCCAATGGCGAGCAAACTTGGAATCAGCTCGTCTACGAGAACTGGTGCTGTCTCCCGTACATTGTCGATCAAGGCCCTTGTTTCCTGACGACCTAACAATTCGTGGGCATGTCGCTTGATGACCTCTGTCAGATGTGTAGCCACAACAGATGGCGGATCGACAACTGTATAGCCAGACAGCTCAGCAATCTCCTTATTCTCTTCTGTTACCCATAATGCAGGCAATCCAAACGCAGGTTCTACGGTTTCTATACCAACAATAGAATCATCTTCAATCCCCGGGCTCATCGCCAGATAGTGATCCAGCATAATTTCCCCTTTTGCGACCTGGTTGCCTTTTATTTTGATCATGTATTCATTCGGTCGAAGCTGGATGTTGTCACGTATACGAATGACCGGTACAACAATCCCCATTTCGAGTGCGATTTGTCTTCGAATCATAATGACCCGATCTAGCAGATCTCCTCCCTGCTTCACATCAGCAAGCGGGATTAATCCATAACCGAACTCGAATTCGATCGGATCGACCTGTAACAGGTTCACGACGCTTTCTGGACTGCGTACTTCTTCCATTTGCTGCTCTTCCACCTTGTCGGCGGATTCTTGTATTTGCATCTTTTGGTTCTTTTCCATTTTCCAGGCAGCAAATGCCATAATCCCGCTTACCGGAAGTACAGGCAAAATTCCAATCGGTGTAAAGAGCCCCAGTAATAACATACATCCGGCTACGATATAGAGAAGGCGCGGAAAGCTGAACATTTGCTTGACGATGTCTTCTCCCAGACCTTCGCCAGAAGTAGAACGCGTTACAATAATACCTGCTGCAGTCGAGATTAAGAGCGCTGGAATCTGGCTCACCAGTGCGTCACCGACGGACATGGTAGTGAAACGAGAGGCAGACTCTGCAAAGCTCATATCGTGAATGAGCATCCCGATGATAAAACCACCGATAATATTTACGATAAAAATGATAATACCCGCGATGGCGTCCCCTTTTACGAATTTGCTGGCACCATCCATTGCTCCATAAAAGTCAGCTTCGTTCTCAATCTTTTTTCTTCGGACACGCGCTTCTGCTTCTGTGATCATTCCTGCATTCAGATCCGCATCGATACTCATCTGTTTACCAGGCATCGCATCGAGCGTAAAGCGTGCTGCTACCTCAGCGACACGCTCAGAACCTTTGGTAATTACGATAAACTGAATAACGATCAAGATCAGAAACACAACGAAACCGACGACTTGATTTCCACCGACTACAAAGCTACCAAACGTCTCAATAACTTTACCGCCTTCACCGTGCGAAAGAATATTTCTCGTCGTCGACACGTTCAAGGCTAGTCGAAAAAGTGTTGTAATAAGCAAAACCGTCGGAAAGATCGAGAATTCCAAAGTTTCTTTTGTATACATCGACACAAGCAAGATGGTCAATGCAAGGGAGATATTCAAAATCAACAGCAAATCAAGAAGCGCTGAAGGAAGTGGGATTACCATCATGACAACAATGCTTATGACAAAAAGGATCGTACCAACTTCTTTAAATTTGAATCCCACTGGTTATCCTCCTTCCATTTATTTCACTTTCCCTTGCAGCTTGTAGACGTACGCGAGAACTTCCGCGACCGCTTTAAACATCTCTTCGGGAATTTGTTGCCCAACTTCAACTTGACTATAGAGAGCCCGGGCCAAGGGCTTGTTTTCCATGGTAACGATACGATGCTTTTTTGCTACTTCCCTTATTTTTAATGCTAGATAGTCTTGCCCTTTGGCGATTACCGTCGGTGCACTCATCGCACTTGCGTCATAGCGAACGGCAACGGCAAAGTGAGTCGGGTTCGTAATAATGACATCCGCTTTGGGAAGCTCCTGCATCATACGGCGAATGGCCATGCTTCTTTGCCGTTCACGAATCTTCCCTTTGATGAGCGGATCACCTTCCGCTTGTTTATGCTCGTCCTTTAGATCCTGTTTGGACATCCGCAGATTCTTTTCATGCTCATAACGCTGATAGGCGTAGTCCAGAATCGCGAGAATGAAAAGCAATAACCCGAGATAGATTCCCAGCTTTGTCACCTCTTCGGCAGTAAACGATAAGACTGCTCCGATAGACAATAAGGAAAGCTGTACAACTTGTTCCTTTGCATTCCACAAAATGACGTACGCGACGTATATGCCTGCGCTTATTTTTAATAAAGACTTCAGCAGCTCTACGAGCGAGCGTAAGGAAAAAATTCTTTTTGCCCCTTTAATCGGATCGATCTTTTCCAACTTCATTTGGAGGGGCTCTGTACTAATTAACCAGCCTACCTGCATGTAGTTCACCGCAAATGCGACAAGAAAACTTAAGCCTAGGATAGGTCCTACAATTTTTATCGCTTCAAATACGAGTTGCATCACAATGACTTTTAAATTTTCTTCATTTAATTGCCACGTGGTGTATGTAATCAATGACTCCCGCATCAAATCTTGAAAGGTGCCTAGCATGGTAGATCCAAGCATCATTAACAGAAAGAAAAATGCGGTCAAAGATAGGGCTGGGGAAAGATCCTGACTTTTCGCGACTTGCCCTTTTTTTCGTGCGTCTTGCTTTTTCTTGGGCGTAGCTTTTTCTGTCTTTTCCCCATTAAAAAATTGAAGATCTACTTGATAAGAAAGCCTCAATTGATTCATGGTGATCCTCCGAGCGATTTCATCATTTCTGCAAGTGCCCGGAACATGTTCCCAAACAATCCGTTCAGGGTCAGCAAGAACGCAGGCATTACCACGATAAGCAGTAAAAACCCGGCAAGCAGTTTAATGGGCAAACCCACTACAAAGATATTAAACTGCGGGACAGATTTGGCGATAATACCAAGAGAGAGATCAACCAGAAACAATGCAACGACAATCGGTGCCGCAATCATAAACGCACTCGTAAACATCGTTTGAAATGTTTTTACCGCTGTCATCATGACGTTTTCGCTTCCGAAAGCCGCCCACATGATGTCCACCGGTATAACCTGGTAACTGCTTATCACACCTCGTATCAGCATGTGATGCCCGTCAATACTGAAAAAGTACAGGACGGCGAGAATGTTTTTGAAGTTACCTGTCACCGGGATATATGCACCCGTTTTAGGATCAATCACGTTTGCCATTGCAAGACCCATCTGCATATCCATCAGTCCGCCAGCAACCTGAATGGCGATAAACATCATTTCACATATGTAACCAAGAATGACACCAACAAGCGCTTCTTTCATGACATACAGAATAAATGTCAGATCCATCGGAATCTCGCCTTGTACCGGTAAGGATTGGAAGCTGATGACGGCAATGATAAACGCGAGACCGATTTTAAACTGATTGGGTACCCCACGAATGGAAAAGAACGGAGCCGTTACAAAAAAGGCACTCATTCGGACAAAAACAAGCAAGAATACGGGCAGATACATCAGAAAAAGATTCATATGCTACCCAACAAAACGATGAAGGTTACCGAAGATCCCCATCGTAAAATCAAGCAGTACCCGAAGCATCCATGGACCAGCAGCCAAGATCACGACAAATACGGCCACGATCTTTGGAATGAATGCGAGTGTCTGCTCCTGAATTTGTGTCGTTGCCTGAAAGACACTGACCATCAAACCGACCAGCAAGGCGACCCCAAGTGCGGGTGCCGAAATCAGCAGGATGGTATAGACAGAGCTTTGGGCAATCTGCATCAGTAATTCTTGTGTCATGCTCTACCTCCTGAGGCATTCGGAATGTCGCTAAAAACTGGTCAAAAGTGATTTCACAATGAGATACCAGCCGTCCACCATGATGAACAATAAAATCTTAAACGGCAATGAAATCATAACCGGCGGTAACATCATCATCCCCATCCCCATCAAAATACTGGAGACGATCATATCAATTACGAGAAATGGAATGAATATCATAAAGCCGATCTGAAAAGCCGTCTTCAATTCACTAATGGCAAAAGCAGGTACCAGCGCATTCAACGGAATATCTTGGATCGATTTTGGTCGTTCGGCTTTTGTGTATTCCAGAAAAAGTGCTAAATCCTTTTCACGCGTCTGCTTTGCCATAAATTCCTTAAAGGGTATGACTGCCGCGTCTAATGCCTGCTGTTGCGTCAGCTTTCCTTGCATAAATGGCTGCACGGCTGTTTCGTTTACTTGTCCGAGTGTCGGAGCCATTATGAAAAATGTCATAAATAGCGCAAGGGCAATCAATACCTGGTTCGGTGGCATTTGCTGAGTTGCCAACGCATTTCGTACAAAAGACAAGACAATGACAATTCGCGCAAAACTGGTCATTAAAAGTAAAATCGCTGGAGCTACAGATAATACTGTCAAAATCAGTAACAGCTGAATGGCCGTCGATGTCTCCTGCGGTGTTCCTGTTCCGCCGCCTATCTTCAAATCAATGCTCGGAACAAGCGGTGTCCCCGCTGGCGCCGCCATGACCATATCAGGTACGGATAGCAACACTGCGACAAGCATCAGCACCTGCAAAAAATATTTCATTTTTGGTCCCCTCTGTCCTGAGCTTGCTCTGTCTTCCAATGTTCTGTTTGGTGTGGACGATTTTTCAAGTCGTTCCATTGACCCTGCAACAGATCTTGAAAGCTTTTGCCGTCCATATCAGAAGAAAACAAGATTTCTTCTTCAGCCTGCTTTTTCTTACCGAACGGGAGCCATTCGAGAGAGAATGGGCTTTTCATCGGTTTGATCTCTGCGTCAGCCAAGATCAAATCTACCTCTTCACCCGGTTCGATCCTACGAAGCAATTGAACGTTTTCTCCAACTCCCACGATGTACAACGACTCACCGATCATCACAACCTGTAGTGTTTTGCCATTGCCAAGCGCAGTAGCACTAATCACTTTAATCGGTCCATGACTCCCGGCCCCTTGACGTCGACCAAGAAAACGGAGCAATAAAAAGATCAATACTGCAATAAAGCCTAGCGAAAAGATGACTTGAACCAGATACCCGATCATACTTCCTGTTCCGCTGCCCGGAATGGCCGCCGGCTGTTCACTGCCGGCGGGCGCATTGCTAATTGGCACTTTTCCCTGGTTGTACGCATCCGCTACTGAACCTTCCGCAAAAACGGTACTCGGCAGGGAGGAGACGAAAAGCAACAGGATCAGACTGAAGGCTAAAATGAGTCTTGCCCCTGCATTCCGGATCATCATCATTAGCTCATTGTCTTTTTGATCGCTTCTAGAACACGATCTGCCTGGAATGGTTTTACGATGAAGTCTTTTGCGCCCGCCTGGATCGCATCGATTACCATCGCTTGTTGTCCCATCGCAGAGCACATGATCACGCGTGCGTTAGGATCCAACTTTTTAATTTCTTTCAATGCAGAAATTCCATCCATCTCTGGCATGGTAATATCCATGGTTACCAAATCAGGTCCCAATTCTTTGTACTTTTCAACTGCTTGTGCACCGTCACTTGCTTCCCCTACGACGCTGTACCCGTTTTTCGAAAGAATTTCCTTGATCATCATACGCATGAATGCTGCATCGTCGACGATTAAAACTTTGTTAGACATGAATAGCTCCTCCCTAAACTTCCCACTTGATTGGTTTATTGTAATTTTTGAACACGATCTATCTGACTGATGATGTCTGTAACACGAACCCCAAAGTTCTCATCAATGACGACAACCTCGCCCTTGGCTATTAGTTTGTTGTTCACCAAAATGTCTACATGCTCACCTGCCAGCTTGTCCAACTGTATAATCGATCCAGCGGACAAGTCAAGGATTTCTCTAATAAGCTTTTTCGTACGTCCTAACTCAACTGTTACTTGTAATGGAATATCGTGAAGCAAGTTCAAATTTTGTATGTCTCCTGTATACATAGGAGCACCTCCAAGCGGAGCAAATTGTGCTGGTACTACATTCGCCTGATTAGCGGCAGGACCTCCGAAATGCTGTGGTGTTGGCGGAACCATTGGAGGTTGCTGATACATACCTGGGTACGGAGCGTAGCCAGGTGGCATCATTGGTTGTCCATACGCGTCAGGATACATCGGCTGCTGTCCTGGGTAGCCCATTGGCTGTGCATAACCCGGCGGTTGCTGATACATCGGCTGCTGCTGTGGCTGTGGCGGCTGCGCTACAGGCGGTACATGGCTCTGTGGTTGCTCTTGTACGCTTGGTTGGGCAGAAGGAGCCGAGAGACTCATAGCAGGCAGAGAAGGCATCTCTATCTCATCTATGAGGGCCGCTGCTGCTGCTTCATCGCCTGCACCTCCAACCAGTCTATCAATCATTTTTTTCGCAAAGGAAAGCGGGAGAAGCTGCATAATATTTGAATCGATAAGTTCGCCTTGCTCTCCTACCTTTAAGCGGAAAGATACTTTCACCAGAGGACTGTCATCATCTGAGAAGCTATCTCCACCCTTTCCTTGCGCCAGATCCATTACGTCAATCCCTGGTGGGGTAATGTTAATGAACTGGTTGAAAATGGTCGACATGGACGTAGCAGCGGAACCCATCATCTGATTCATTGCTTCTTGAACCGCGCTGATATGAAGCTCAGACATTTCCGTGTTCGCTGGCCTACCGTCTCCGCCCATCATCAGATCCGCGATGACTGCAGCGTCTTCCATTCGAATGACTAGCAGGTTAATTCCCTTGAAACCATCTGTATATTCGACGTGGACAGCCACGTGAGGAATCGGAAATTCGCTTTCCAATTCATCGACATTGACTACGGAAACAGTAGGGGTTGTAATATCTACTTTTTGGCTTAACAAAGTAGATAACGCGGTAGCTGCGCTCCCAAAGGAGATATTACCAATTTCTCCGAGTGCATCCTGTTCAAACGGGGACAGAAAATCGGCAACATCCTGGGTCACTGCCGACACAGCTTCCTCTTCGTCCTCAACCAAGTTGTTCGCACGTAACAGCGCGTCAATCTCGTCTTGAGAAAGCATATCTCTACTCATTTTGTTCCTCCCCCTCCTCTATGACTTCATCAATCTGTACAGCAACTCTTCCTTTATGGGTTCCTGGCTGACCCAAGAACTTTAAGTGGTCGCCAACTTTAATCTTCAACTTGTTGTCGATCGATTGATCTAATTGAATGACATCGCCTTTTTGTAGCTGCAGGAAATCTCCTACTGTAATCGTAGCTGTTCCCATCTCAGCAACAATCGGCAATTTTGCCACTTTTACTCGCTCTTCTACACGCAGGCGCTCTTCTTCATCCCGCGTTTTCTTCTGTTTGGAGAACCAGTATTGTCCAGACAGCTTTGTCATGATTGGCTCCAGTACCACGTGAGGCAAACAGAGATTGATCATTCCTGTTGTATCGCCGATTTTGGTACTAAAGGAGATTACCACGACAATCTCATTAGGCGAGACGATCTGCATGAACTGTGGATTCATCTCCAAACCTTCCTGATACGGATCCAGCTCAATGATTTGCTTCCATGCCTCGTGGAAAGTATCCAGCGCCTTGCCGAATACACGTTCCATCACCGTTGTTTCAATTTCCGTAAGGGCGCCCATCTTTTCCGGAATCGCCCCCTGTCCTCCCAGAAGTCGATCCAACATGGTATAGGCGATGTTTGGATTTACTTCCAAAACCATTCGTCCTTCCAGCGGAGGCGCTTCAAAGATGTTCAAGATGGTCATCTTGGGAATAGAACGTATAAATTCGTCATACGGCAATTGATCGACGGAGGCAACCGTAATTTGCACGAAGGTACGGAGCTGAGCTGAAAAATACGTAGTCAACAGCCTCGCGTAGTTTTCATGGATTCGCGTTAAACCACGGATCTGATCTTTCGAGAATCGCAGGGCGCGTTTGAAATCATATACTTTGACTTTACGCTCAGTTTCTTCCTTTTTCAGCTCGTTGGCATCCATTTCGCCCGAAGATAGGGCGGCCAACAGCGCATCAATCTCACTCTGTGAGAGAACCTCGGCCATATGTCGTCACCTCCTTGCTATGTATACCATAATCGCTTCCTATGACAAGACGCGTTTGGTTGTCACTACTTGAACAATCTTACCTTCTTGCATCAGGGAGCTGATTTCATTCATGATTTTTGCTTCCAGCTTGTTCACACCTTCAGTTCCTTTTATGTCTTCTGGTGTCAACCCCGCCAATGTTTTAATAATTACCTGATTGACTTGCGGCAAACGCTGTTCCAACTCTGTTTTGGCAGCAGAACTGTCAGCCGTAATGCTAAAGCGTACAATCATATAATTATTCGTTAGCAAGTTCGTAGTAATTTCGCCGGTGTCAACGGAGAACTCTTTCATTTCCTCTGCCGTGAGCGGCTTCACTTCTTGCTCTTCCGTTACGCCTGTTTGCGCAGCCGGAGAGAGATATGTTTGCCAGAGAACAAACGAAATCACTCCCAGTAGCGATATCGCGATGATAATGATTAGAGCCATGTTAAACAATCGATTTTGAAACATCGCTAATGCCTCCCGCTATTCATTTGAATCACCCGGCAGTTTCGGTACAGATGTTGCCGGAGGAACATTATGATAAAAAGCCTGAACACGTTCAGCGATGGATTCCACCGAATCCTTCACGATGTACTTTCTGTCGTTGAACAGCGTAATTACGCTATCCGGAGTTCCTTCAACAGTTTCAATGTGAGTGATGTTCAGATAAAAAGTAGAGCCGTTAAACCTCGTTAACTTAATCATTGGCTGCTCCTTTCCGGATCAAGCTGGGGAAGGCTTAGAACACTTCCCCGGCTATTTCCGTTAAACGAAATTATCGTTTCAGGTTCACCAGTTCTTCCAATACTGTGTCAGATGTCGTGATGATCCGTGAGTTTGCTTGGAAACCGCGTTGTGTCACGATCATTTCTGTAAATTCTTCAGCAAGGTCAACGTTGGACATTTCCAGTTGGCCTGCGATGATGCTTACTCTTGCATCTCCTGGTGTGACTGGTGTATCAGGAGCGTTGTCTCTTGGACCAGCATTGACCGTATTTTCATAAAGGGAGTTTCCGACTTTCTTTAAGCCACCAGGGTTATTAAACGTCATGACCCCAACAGTAACATCTGAATTAAGTTGTCCTGCGTCATCTACTGTTGTAATTAGACCATCTTTGCCAATGGAGTAGGAGACAATTCCCGCAGCTTGATCAATTTGAATTGGCTGTCCACCTGAATCTAACAATTTATATCCTTGTGGATTAACCAAGAACCCCAAAGAGTCACGTGTAAAATTACCCGCACGTGTGTAGTAAATAGGTGAGTCATCACTTGCCCTCACCATAAAGAAGGCGTCTCCCTCAATCGAAAGATCTGTAGGCAAGTTTGTTGTCATTGGACTTCCTGCAGAGAACACGGTATCAATGGAAGCAATGGATGATCCAAGACCAATCTGGACTGGATTCGTACCACCCTTTGTATCTGTTGAAGCCCCTGCCCCTTGAACGTTTTGGCTCAAAATATCTTGGAACATCACGCGTCCCTTCTTGAAACCCACTGTGTTTACGTTCGCGATATTATTACCAATCACGTCCAGCTTCGTTTGAAAACCACGCAAGCCTGAAATACCTGAATACATAGATCGAAGCATATTTATTTCCTCCTTCACTTTCTCATTTACAATGGCTACCTCTGTCAGTCGGTAGCCGAATGGGCTTCCTCAAAAGGAGGTCCAGCCCAGTAAACAGCCACCTACACGAAAATGGCACTGTCAATGTTAGTAAAAACGTTGTCCTTCATGCTGCCATCGTCTACGGCGGTAATAATTTTCCGATTTACGATGCTCACGACGTAGGCCACATTATCCATCATAATGAGAGACTCTCTGGCGCCTTTGGCGGCTGCTTTTTGCACAGCGGATTCCAAACGCTCCATCTGTTGTCGCTCTAGCGTAATGCCCCGCTCCTGCAAGCGATTGACGGCATGCTGGCTAAAGCTAAGTGGCTCCGCCTTAGTTGCAGCGCCAATCGATTCCGTCAAATACTGCTGAAATATGTTTCCCGGAGCGGTTTGGGTAGTAGCTTTTGCGACGTGATTCGTTTTCGGAGGAAAATAGGGTTGCCCCACACGAAAATGGTTCATGGCGCTTCCTCCTTATATCCAATCCTAGACGATGTCGTCAATGCCGCGAGCCGTCTCCCGCAATCGATTCCATAGCACTTCTGTTGATTCATTGCTGTCTACCAGGGCATCGAGAGCAAATTCTTGCTCGTCTTTATCTTGCTGCTGTCGATTCTCTTGCTGTTGTCGTGCCTGTTCACGCTGCTGTTGGAAGTTAAAAGCGGTATCCTGCTGCTGGTTTACCTCCAAGCGATCAACCTGCAAGCCTTGTTGTGTCAACGCAGCTCGAAGCTGTGGAAGCTGATTGTCCAGCATATCCTTTCCAGCCTGTGTTTCAGCATGGAACTGTGCTGTAATCACACCATTTTGGGAAGTAATTGTTACATCTACTTGGCCCAAAGATTGTGGATTCAGAATCAGCCTTGCCTCATGTACGCCATTATGTTGCGTCAACTGCATCTTGGACACGAAAAGCTGTGTGACTTGCTGTGTCAGTTGATTGGCGTTCACATGATGTGTTGGAACAGACTGTTGCTGAAAGGTCTGTACAGATTGTGTCTGCGTATTAGATGAAGCAATAATCGGTGTCTGACCATTTCCATTCAGCACGCCCTCTTCTGCATTGCCCTCTTGATTCAAAAGGCTGCTTTGAAGGGTAGACTGTACTGTTTGAGCCTGAATCCCTGCCTCTTGCTTGTAAGCAGAGAGACCTTGATTCAAGCGCAGTGGAGAAATCGTTTTAAACGTGTCCTGTTGGGTTGTGTTCATGTTTGCCATCACATCGGATCGCAAGTTCAGTCCACTTCGTTTTGACTCCTCCGCATTTCCTTTTTGATTCTTCAGGGATTCGAGAAGAGCTGCCAGCTTGTCCAGTTCGTTTGGAGTTGCTTCCCCTTTTTTCAGGTTAGCTAGAATCTGCTTTAAATCCTCACTCACTTGACCAGCATTTCCTTGCGCTTTACCCAAGATCTGTTCAATTGCAGTTGCAAACTTTTCTTGGGTGTCAGGCGGTAATTCGTCTTGCGTAGCTTGACCAGAACCAAGCAGTTGGGCAAGTAATGCCATGAGATCAGCTAATGCTAGCATATCCTCTTCACTTAAACCTTCGGACGCAACCGCTGTCTCTTCTGCGTTCCCCACCTGATCCAACACCTGCATTAATTGCATGGAAAACATTTGACCTAAACCGGTTCCTCCCGCATTTGCTACAGGTGTAGCTGTAACAGATCCTGCAGATCCTACGGCAGGAGTCAAATTGGCCACATTCATCTCGTTCACCTCCTCCTTTTGATATTTGTTGCTTATAGGAACGAAAACAGTTGATTGCTCAATCTATTTTCGAAGCAACTCTGTCGTGATGCGAGCCGCCAAATTGTCTGGTTCTTTCTGTTTCTTGTCGTCATTGGCGATCGCAGAGAGAGTTTGTGCCCGTTTATCCACAGGCAAATCTTTCATTAAGGCAATAGCTTGACCCTTGTTTGTATCCATGAGTGAACGAATGATTGCAGCAGCATCCGCTGGCGGCAATTGAACAAATGTGTTCTTTATATCCTCGTTCGATCCAGAACCATCACGCGTCTCACTTAACGCCTTTGCCAGAACATCAACACGTTGTTGCAGAGCTGCAATGTCATCATCTTTGTTCACTACTGAATCTTTTAACAAGATGGAAATATCGGCAGCTTTCTTCGGTTCCATCTTGGCCAAAATGTCTGCCTGTTGTGCAGGCTTCATTTTAGTCATGACGGCAACCGACTCTTGCAGTTTTAGATTTTCAATGATGGCCGCCGCATTTTTTGGTGACATGGTTGTATACACTTTCGCCAAATCTGCAAACTGCTTCTGACGCTCTTCTTCAGTCGCACGCTTGTCTTCCATTGCCTTGTTTACATCATCGAGTTGCTTTTCCAGCGCCGCAATGGTGGCATCTTTCTTTGCTGACTCTTCTTTTAAAGAGGTGATCTGCTGCTGGTTTTTTGCTTGATCTTGCTGTAGGGTTGCCACTTGTTTGTCCATATCAGGTTGTTCTTCTGAGCCGGGAGTTGCTGCATATTCGTCCGGGACTAATTTTTCCACGTACGGTACGGAGTTAGCCCAGTGGAGAACAGTCCCTAACACGTTTACTCCGAGCAAGCTCAGGAGCACACCGCCAAGGAGGCTAGCAAACAGTGCAGGAATGACAATCATATAAAAGAACCATTCCCACCTGCCGTATTCCCGTTCTTCTTGGATTTCTTCCATTTGGAACCTCCCTCAGTAGCTTCGGCGAAGATAGAGCTGCGTACCGATCTCATCCAACTCTTTTTGCTCTCTTTGCTTCTGGTCGTCCAGAAATTGGTGGAGCGACTTTTCCCGAAGGCGTTGCCAGAGCTGGGACTCTTTCATACGTTCCGTCAATCGTGACTGACAGCGTTCCACATCCTGTTCACAACCATGCAAGGTACGCTGCTGATTCTGGATGGATCTCGCAACAGATTGCTGATATTGCGTAATGGAAATGAGCTGCGCAGCACTGCATGTCTGCATCTGTACTTCCTGGAGCTTCATCGTCATCTTGTCATGATGCTCGGTAAGTTGAGAAAGCTTCCACTCTTCTTCGTTTTTACGCTGGATCGACTTTCCGAAAGCCCACTCTGCTTGTTCTTTTTCTTTTTCCTTTAAATCAAGGACCTTTTGGAGATGAAACTGAAACACACGCACGCTAGTTCACTCCTCCGAAATGAGCTGTCAACGCTTGGATAGCGCCCTGCAAAGTAGAAGGTTCATGCGTTCCTTGTGCCGTAAAACCAGAAATGATATCTCGATAGCGAATGGCTGCATCGATTTCCCGATTGTTTCCCGGCTTGTACGCCCCAATATTGATGAGGTCCTCCGCTTCACGAAACGTAGCCAAATGTTTTTTCAGCTGACGAGCAGCATCCAAATGGTTACTATCGACGATTTCATTCATGACACGACTTACACTCGCCATCACATCAATAGCGGGAAAGTGACCTTTGTGAGCAATTTTCCGGTCAAGAACGATGTGTCCGTCCAATATCCCCCGCGCCGCATCCGCAATCGGATCGTTCATGTCGTCAGAGTCAACCAACACGGTATAAAAGGCCGTAATACTGCCCTTATCCGCTGTTCCTGCACGCTCCATCAGCTTTGGCAGCATCGCAAACACCGATGGCGTATAACCACGCGTAGCCGGAGGTTCCCCGATTGCCAAGCCCACCTCACGTTGTGCCATGGCAAAGCGCGTGACCGAATCCATCATGAGCATGACATTCATTCCACGATCGCGGAAATATTCCGCTATGGAAGTCGCAATCATCGCTCCCTTGATTCGAATCATGGCAGGTTGATCGGAAGTAGCTACGACAACAACAGACCGCTTTAGTCCTTCTTCCCCAAGATCGCGCTCGATAAACTCCATGACTTCACGGCCGCGTTCTCCAATGAGACCAATCACATTGATATCTGCCGTAGTATTTCGGGCGATCATTCCCATCAATGTACTTTTTCCTACCCCTGACCCAGCGAAGATGCCGACCCGCTGACCTTTCCCGATGGTGAGGAGACCGTCTATCGCTCTCACACCTACACTCAACGGTTCTTGAATGCGCGGTCGAAGGATCGGATTGGGCGGCATATTGTTGGTAGGATAGGACGTCAGCCCAAAAGGCAGTGACCCTTGATAGGGGCGCCCCAGTCCATCGAGGATCGAACCCAATATTTCAGGTCCAACTTTTACATCTAAAGAACGTCCTGTCGCGACCACATCACAACCTGGACCAATTTCGGTCAATTCACCTAATGGCATTAGCAGCACTTTGTTTTCGCGAAAGCCGACCACTTCTGCGATGATCGGTTCCTTTGTGTTAGCCGGATATAGGTGGCATATCTCGCCTAATCTCACTTCTGGCCCCTGCGACTCAATAGTGAGTCCAACAACCTGTGTCACTTTGCCATTCACACGCATCGGATCTAATCCATGCAACATGTGCTTGTACTTCGAGAGATCTAGGATGCTCATGGAGCCTCACTTCCTCTGGC
This sequence comes from Brevibacillus sp. NRRL NRS-603, assembly GCF_003013445.1. Lineage (NCBI taxonomy): Bacteria > Bacillati > Bacillota > Bacilli > Caryophanales > Paenibacillaceae > Brevibacillus > Brevibacillus sp. NRRL NRS-603. The sequence goes on from NZ_PXZN01000012.1 coordinate 1,007,317, forward strand.
AATCGTAAGCAGTGCCTGCTTAATCTCCTCCATTTGTGTATCGATGCGGGCATCGACACTTCCCAAAGCAGTACGGATGACGCATCCACCATCTTGTACTGTATAGTCAGGGTAAATGGAGAGCTCCGCTTGTCCATCTAACAATTCCAGAAAACCAGCACGATGCTCGAGCACATAATCAAAGTACTTATGGTTTACGCACACCGTAATCTCGCCATGAACGCGGGAGCGGCGGAGTGCTTTTTTGGTCATTTCCAGGACCTGCTCGGGATGCTGTTGCAATTCCTGTCCAATGATTTTTTTAGCAATTTCTATGCTGAGTTCCACTAGGAAAGGCTCCGCCTCAGCGATAATTTGTTTTTTCTCGGCAAACGCCTGTTCCAAAATGGTTTTTGCTTGGTCGAGTGAAGCTGTTTGCTCCTCGTATGCCTCACGTTTACCCGCTTCGAAACCTGCCTCTTGCCCTTCCGTCATAGCCTGCTCTTGCACTTGCTGAAACAATTGAGCAGCTTCCTGACGTTTTTGTTCCCACCATTCTTCCATCTGAGCAAGTGTCTCTTGTCTTACTAGCTCTGCTTGCTCCGCAGCTTGCTGCAAGATGTTTTGCGCGGTTTCTTCTGCATCTGAGATGATCGTTTTCGCCTCGATCTCAGCTTGATTAAAAATTTCTTGATTTTCTTGCAACCTTTCGGCAACTTCTTCCGTCTTAAGTGGTACAGGCGTTACCGAGAGGAGAAAAGATTCCTCAGAAGGCCTATAATTGGCGCTTTTGATGATCCTAGACAATGATATCATCTCCTCCACCGCGGGCGATGATGATCTCACCAGCCTCCTCTAAGCGACGGATAATTGCAACGATACGAGATTGTGCCTCTTCGACGTCGCGAAGGCGAACCGGGCCCATAAACTCCATTTCTTCTTTGAACGTATCCGCCATCCGCTTGGACATGTTTCGGAAAATAACTTCCCGAACTTCTTCGCTAGATACTTTGAGCGAAAGTTGCAGATCTGCATTTTCCACATCGCGGATAACGCGCTGAATCGAACGGTTGTCGAGTGTAGCAATATCTTCGAAGACGAACATACGCTTCTTGATTTCTTCTGCCAGCTCTGGATCTTGAATTTCGAGGGAATCCAGAATCGTGCGTTCGGTTCCACGATCGACACCGTTGAGTACAGCCACGATCGCTTCGATCCCGCCTGCCTGCGTGTAATCTTGGGTAACAGTGGCGGAAAGCTTTTGCTCCAATACCTGTTCAACTTGAGCGATTACTTCTGGGGAAGTACTGTCCATCGTCGCAATACGTTTCGCAACCTCTGCTTGACGTTCTTGCGGAAGAGCCGACAGGATCATGGCTGCTTGTTGAGCCTCCAGATAAGAAAGCACCAAGGCTATCGTCTGAGGATGCTCATTTTGGATAAAGTTTAGGATTTGACCTGGGTCAGCTTTTCTAGCAAAGTCAAATGGTCGAACTTGAAGGTTCGCCGTCAAGCGATTAATAATATCCATTGCTTTGGTTTCACCCAAAGCTTTTTGCAAGATTTCTTTGGCATACGTAATCCCACCTTGTGCAATTACCTCTTTGGCAACCGCTATCTGGTGAAATTCAGATAAAATTTTATCTTTTTCATCCGTATCCACTTTTCGCACATTGGCGATTTCTAATGTCAGTTGCTCGATCTCATCCTCACGCAAATGTTTGAACACTTGGGCAGAAACTTCTGGCCCGAGTGAGATGAGGAGGATAGCTGCTTTTTGTCGTCCTGACAACTCTTTAGCGCCGCGAGCCATACCATTCACTCCTTAATCTTCTGCTAACCATGTACGAAGCAGAACAACAAACTCATCTGGTTTGCTTCGCGCCAATTTTTCAAGTTGCTTTCTGACCACTGCCTGGTCTCCATCTTCTTGGTAAATCAAGTCTGGTATTTCGGCCGCGTTTAACGGTGTCAGCAAGTCTGGGAATTCCTCTTCTTCTTGTTGTTGCTTCGCTTGACTGCGTCTGCGATAAACAAGGAAGGCAACAGCAGCAAGTGCCAAGACTGCAATACCACCAACTGTCCAAAGAACAGCAGGACTTAGTACACTAGAATCCTCAATCTCAGCTTTTCCTGAGAACTGACGAGGAAGTACAGAAATATGCTTGTCCAACTCAGCATCTGCTAAATCAGAAGCCTGATCACTTAAAGTGACACGAACAACATTGCGCAGCACTTGTTTAATGCTCTCGAGCGTAGCAGCATCCAACGTTCCACCAGTTGGCGGTTCTACCCCAACGTTGATTGTGATGTCTTCGATCTTGTACGGGCTTGATGTAACATTTCGTGTGATGCGATTTACTTCACGGTTAATCGTGTCATTCAACTCTTCGTATTGACTGTTACTTCCTTGTGGATTAGCTCCCGGGTAATTCGGAACTGCATTGTTATTGGTTCCTGCAATTCCCCCTGGAGGTTGACCTTGTCCAGAGAAAGCTTTTGATAATTTTTGAGAAGAAATGATAAGTCCTTCGTTATTCTCTTTGTCAGGTGCCTCAACGATGTTTTCTACGCGATTTTCCTTGTCAAAGTTCATTTTGATGAACGTATGGACAATGACTTTATCGCGTCCCATGATTGTACCCAACAAGTTGTACAGGTTTTGTTGAATTTTCTTTTCAACATCTGCTTTGATTGTTTCCTGTTGCTTAAAGCTACTCAATGTGCCTTCGTTTTCATTGCCTTCCGAACGTTCTAGCGGGTTCGAATACTGGTCTGTAATCGCAATCGCGTCCATTGGCAATTTTGGAACGCTTCGGGAAACAAGCAGATAAAGTGAGTTAATTTGCTTTTGATCAAGCGTTGTTCCAGGTTCAACATCGACGATAACGGAAGCTGTCGCTGTATCCGGGGTCTCCGTCACCCAAACGCTTTCCTGCGGCAACGTAATCATCACTTGTGCGGAGCGTACTCCTTTTACTCGTTCCAGCATCTTGCGTAGCTCTTGTTGCAAAGCTTCTTTCTTCATGACATCAAATTGGCGATCTGTCACTCCAAGGGTACTGGAGAAAATCTCTGCATTAATTCCTGCTTGACTCGGAATACCTTGTGCAGCCAAATCAACAATGACATCTTGTGCCATTTTTTCTGGAACCTCGATACTTGTACCATTCCCCGTGATACGATATGGGATTTGTGATGCTTCCAACTCTTGCTTGATCGTCCCGATTTCTTGTTCACTCAATCTTTGGTTGTAAAGTGGTTTGTACACCGGCTGAGAAGCGATGTATATGTATAGACCCAGAGAAATCAAGAGGAAGAGCGAAATACCGATAATCATCCATTTTTGTTTCTTGGAAAATTGGTTCCATTTTGATGTAAACCGGTCTTTGTATACTGCTAAACGTTCGTTCATGTTTCACCTCTCAAAGGATACCAACAACGATCAAATCGACATGCGCATGATTTCTTGATAAGACTCAATCATCTTGTTCCTGACCTGCATAGTCATTTGTAGCATAACGGAAGCTTTTTGACCTGCAACAGTCAATTGGTGCAAATCGGTAATTTCTCCCGCTGCAAACTTGTCGGCAAGATTCGACGATTCTACTTGCGCCTGATTCACTTTATTCATGGCATCCGATAGAAACGATGAGAATTCTTGGGAAACTTCAGCTGGGGTTGGCTTGTTCACACTCGGTGTACGAATTGGCGTTAGTTGGGAGATTGCACTCATTTCCATTCCTTACTGTCACCCGCTTTACTTGATTTCCAGTGCCTTTAGCATCATCGATTTGGAAGCGTTCAGTGCTGTCACGTTGGCTTCGTATGATCTTGATGCGGAGATCATGTCCACCATCTCTTTCATCGGGTCTACATTCGGCATCAAGAGATATCCGTCTTGATCTGCATCTGGATGAGATGGATCATATACTCGCTTAAAAGGAGTATTGTCTTCTTGAATCGCTGTGACCTTCACACCTTGTCCACCCCGACTTCCTGAGACCGTCCCCACGGCTGCTTGCAGGAAGTTATCAAATGTTCCATTTGTTTGAGGTGACAGCTCCACCATTTTCCTCCGATATGGCTGCCAGGCGCCATCTACGAAGTTTGCTCGAGTGGTTTCCGCATTCGCAATATTGGAAGCAATCGTATCCAATCGCAAGCGGTTAGCTGTTAAGGCAGAAGCACTTGTGTTAATTCCTTGAAACAAGCTCATCTTTATTTACCTCCACCCTCAATTACACTGCGTAGTTTTTGAAAATGTCCTGCTGTCAATTGCGTTAATCCGCTGTACCAAATTTGGTTTTTGGCCAATTCTGTTGTTTCTGTTTCCAAGTCAACATCATTGCCACTGTTCTGAATGAAGTTATTCGGATTGGACACAACCTGTGGTACTGCAACTCCTGCATTGCCAAACGGGAGGTGTCTTTGATTGGTACGATACGCTTCTAACTTGCCATTTCCCGCTCTTGCGTTCAACTCATCTTGCAAAAAGCTCTCGAAGATGACTTGTTGACTTTTGAATTGAGGGGTGTCTATGTTGGCAAGGTTGTTTGCGATCGTTCTATGTCGCAATGTTGCAGCGTCGAGTGATCTCTCCAGGACCTGCAGATGGTAACTATCCAGCATTTTTCCTTCTCCCCCAATATGAGTCAATTGTTTTCCCTAAAACCACCTATATTTCCTGTATTTTCGACACCCTAATACGATTCAATCATAGCAAAATCAATTTGGACAAAAAAGCCCCTTTTCATGACGTTTTTCAAAATGATTCAATGGGACTAAATCCCTTATCCTTCCTGTTTTTTTACTGCATTTTACAAGGAATCCATATTCAAACCATCACAAATGTCGAGGCATGCATAAAAAATCAATATATAATTTATGGTAATAATGTGTCGTTTTTTACTGCAACTAGGACTAAAGTCCCATGAGAAAAGGTGCAGCAACATGAGTTGCTACACCTTTTTGTTTACTTTCTTGTAACTTTTGACAAGATTATATTACGAGGTCTTGAGCTTCTCTAGCTCAGGCAGCAGCTTTTCATTCAGTACTTTAATGAAGGTACCTTTCATTCCCAAAGAACGGGATTCGATAACACCCGCACTCTCCAGCTTACGAAGTGCGTTTACAATGACAGAGCGAGTAATTCCTACGCGATCCGCGATTTTGGAGGCTACGAGCAGGCCTTCTTTGCCTTCGAGTTCTTCAAAAATATGTTCAACTGCTTCCAACTCGCTATAAGAGAGGGAACCAATTGCCATTTGTACAACCGCTTTGCTGCGTGCTTCCTCTTCGATTGCTTCAGAACGCTCACGCAAGATTTCCATGCCCACTACCGTTGCCCCTACTTCTGCAAGAATCAGATCGTCATCAACAAATTGATCGTTAATACGACCCAAAATCAGCGTACCAAGACGATCTCCTCCACCCATAATCGGAACAAGCGTCGTCCAACCTGTGCGGAATACTTCTTTCATTTCAACAGGGAAAATCGTGTATGGGCTATCTACATCCAGGTTCGCAGATGTTTCATCTACTTTCAGTAACCCCAGGCTGTACTCTTCTGGAAAACGACGCTCTTCCAGCATTTTGCGCATACGGCTGTTATCCATCTCTTGATGAATCGCAAAGCCGAGAAGTTTTCCTTTACGGCTTACAACATAAGTATTTGCTTCAATCACGTCGCTCAATACTTGGGACATTTCATTGAAGTTCACGGCATGACCCGCGGATTTTTGCAACATGCGGTTAATTCTTCTTGTTTTTGACAGTAGATCCATCTGTATTTCCTCCTAATTATATGTGCTGCCTATCCAATGTTTATAAAATATATTGACTCAAGTCTTTGTTCCCCGCGATTGTGCCTAATTTCTGATTAACATAATCAGGGGTAATCTGTACAACTTCTAGGTGGATTTCTGGGGCTTCAAAAGAGAGATCCTCCAGTAGCTTCTCCAATATGGTGTGCAATCTTCTAGCACCAATGTTATCTGTGCTCTGATTGACCTCAGCAGCGAGACGAGCGAGTTCCTGTATGGCTTCCGGTGTAAATTCAACACGCACACCTTCTGTTTCCAAGAGAGCCACATACTGCTTAAGCAATGCGTTTTTAGGCTCTGTTAAAATCCGGACAAAATCTTCAACGCGCAAGCTAGTCAGCTCTACCCGAATCGGAAAACGACCTTGCAATTCAGGAATTAAATCTGATGGTTTTGCCATGTGAAAAGCACCAGCTGCGATAAACAGAACATAATCTGTTTTGACAGGACCATACTTGGTCATGACAGTTGAGCCTTCCACAATCGGTAAAATATCACGCTGGACTCCTTCACGGGATACATCCGGGCCACGCCCATCCTTACCCGCAATCTTATCAATTTCGTCAATGAAGATAATCCCGTGTTGTTCAGCTCGACGAATAGACTCCTGCGTAACTTCGTCCATATCCACCAGTTTTTGCGCTTCCTGCTGAATTAATACCTTTCGCGCATCTTTTATTCGCAATTTTCGTTTCTTCATCCGCTTAGGCATCAGGCTACCGAGCATATCTTGCATTTGCATCCCCATTTGTTCTGTACCCGGAACCTGGAACATGTCAAACATCGAAGGTGATTGATCTTCGACTTCAATCTCAATCATTTGCTCTTCTAACTGGCCATTCGTCAATTGCCACATGACTTGTCTGCGTTGCTGCTGAATCGACACTTCTTCTTGATCAGAGGTATCCTGCTGCTGTTGCTGCTGTCCACCGAAGAACATCTCCAACGGATTTTTGAACGAGTTCGATTGTTTGCGAGATGGAACGAGTACATTCACAATCGCTTCATTCGCAAGCTTCTCGGCTTTCTCTTTCACCGACTCTACTTTTTCCTGTTTGACCGTACGGATAGAAGCTTCCACGAGATCACGTACCATCGATTCCACATCTCGTCCCACATAACCGACTTCCGTAAACTTTGTTGCTTCTACTTTAATAAAAGGAGCACCTGTCAGTTTTGCGATCCGCCGTGCAATTTCCGTTTTTCCAACACCAGTAGGCCCGATCATCAAGATGTTTTTTGGAACAACCTCTTCAATCATTTGCTCTGGCAAACGACTTCGACGATAGCGGTTGCGAAGCGCTACAGCAATAGCTTTCTTGGCTTGTGCCTGCCCGACAATGTATTTATCCAAATGCTCTACGATCTTACGCGGGGTTAATTGCTCAAGATTCAGCACAGTAGGTTCCTCCCTTTCGCTCAATTCAACTCATCCACAACAAGATTGTTGTTTGTGAACACGCAAATTTCAGCAGCGGTACGAAGCGATGCTTCCGCAATTTCACGTGCGCCGAGATGGGGCGCATATGTTTTCAATGCACGACCTGCTGCAAGGGCAAAGCTACCGCCAGAACCAATTGCAAGAATCCCGTCATCAGGCTCAATGATTTCGCCATTTCCGGAAATAAGCAGTAAATGCTCCTTATTGGCAACAATCATCATTGCTTCCAAGCGACGCAAAATTTTATCCATGCGCCACTCTTTCGCCAGCTCTACAGCAGCTCGCTGTAGATTGCCGTGATACTCCTCCAGCTTTCCTTCAAACTTCTCAAAAAGCGTAATGGCATCAGCAACAGAGCCAGCGAATCCTGCTAAAACTTCGCCGCGATATAGACGTCTTACTTTTTTGGCACCGTGCTTCATTACCATGCTGTTGCCAAAAGTAACCTGACCATCTCCGGCCATCGCTACAGACCCATTGTGCTGTACAGCAAATATGGTTGTTGCGTGAAACTGTTCCATCACTGATTCCTCCCGTTATGTCCGATTGGCGGAACCTGTATTGCCCGGGTTTGCTCGTGGGTGAGCGGTGTCATATACATGCCGAAGTCGCTCTTTGGTCACATGCGTGTACACCTGTGTCGTCGAAACATTGACGTGTCCCAGTAATTCTTGCACGGTACGCAGATCAGCGCCGCCATTCAACATATGGGTCGCAAACGTATGACGAAAGGTATGTGGTGAAACCCGCAATTGAAGAGCGTACGTATCTACGTATTTGTCTACAATCCGCCGAACACTGCGGTCGGATAACGGTTCTCCCCGATAATTAACCAGCAAATTGCCGTGTTCTACTTTTCCAGCCAACAGTTTTTCTCTTCCATATTCTAGGTATTGCCGAAGAACGTCGCAGGCATAACTACCAACCGGCACATACCGTTCTTTCGCTCCTTTTCCATAAACCAAGGCGACTCCCATGCTCGGATTCACATCATTCACAGATAAAGTGGTGAGCTCCGTAACACGCATGCCACTTGCATACAACAGTTCAAAAATCAGCCGATCGCGAATTCCCAATGGAGTGGTTGTATCAGGCAGATCGAAAAAAGCTTGAACTTCTTGCGGATATAAAAAGGAAGGAAGTTTCTTCTCCATTTTGGGAGTGGAGACTAGTTGAAATGGATTCTGTTCCAGTTGACCTTCACGCAACAGAAATCGGTACAAGCTACGCAAACTGGATAGTTTGCGGGCAATACTTCGCCGGGAAAGCCCCCTGCCAGCCAATTGCGCGAGAAAGGAGCGACCATGCAAATAAGAAACAGCAGCAAATACGGTGATTTGGTGCTGTTCCATAAAGGAGACAAATTCGCTGATATCTGCCACATACTGCTTCACCGTATGAGGAGAGGCGTTTTTTTCAACTCGCAAATAGCGGGTAAACATCTCAATATCCGCAGAAATTTGTTGCGAAATGTCCATACGGGATGCACCCTCCTCGAAGCACCTATATAGTAACACAGACGAAAATCGGATATCAATGTTAATTGTGTCGTTCTTGTGTAAAATTCTGAATTGTATCTAGCGCTCGCTCAGCGAGCTTTTCATTTTTCAAACGCTTGTCTCGGATTCTTTCTGGCCATTCGGGTACGAGCCCGAAATTTGCGTTCATTGGTTGGAAATGCTTTGGATCTGCCGTTGTAATATAACGAGCCATACTGCCCATAATTGTCTCTGGCGGCAGCTCGATCAATTCTTCCCCTTTTGCGAGTCGTGCCGCATTGATCCCCGCAAGCAAGCCAGAAGCTGCTGACTCTACATATCCTTCTACACCAGTCATTTGACCAGCAAAGAAAAGTGTTTCGCGATCTTTATACTGATACGTAGGCTTCAACAGTTTTGGCGAGTTGATAAAGGTGTTGCGGTGCATGACACCGTAACGAACGATCTCGCAGTTTTCCAACCCAGGAATGAGTGAAAAGACTCTTTTTTGATCCGGCCATTTCAGATGAGTCTGGAAGCCTACAATGTTATACAATGTCGCAGCACTATTGTCCTGACGAAGCTGTACAACTGCATAAGACTTTTTACCTGTTCGCGGATCAACCAGACCTACAGGCTTCATGGGACCAAATGTCATGGTTTTGTGCCCACGCTTTGCCAATACTTCAATCGGCATGCAGCCTTCGAAGAAGATTTCCTTTTCAAATTCCTTCAATGGAACAGTTTCCGCAGAGATCAACGCATCATAGAAGCGATTGAACTCCTCTTCTGTCATCGGGCAGTTCAGGTAGGCTGCTTCACCTTTATCATATCTGGAAGCAACGAATACCTTATTCATATCAATCGAGTCTTTCTCGATAATTGGTGCTGCTGCATCGTAAAAGTACAGATATTCTTCACCCGTCAGCTCTTTTAACTTTGTAGACAAAGCTGGAGAAGTAAGTGGGCCTGTCGCAATTACGACAATCCCATCAGGAATTTCAGTAATCTCTTCCGAAACGACCTCAACTAAAGGATGATTACGAACCGCATCTGTAACATGAGCAGCGAACTCGTGTCTGTCTACGGCAAGCGCGCCTCCAGCTGGAACCGCGCAACGATCTGCAGCATCGATAATGACAGAGTTCAGTCGACGCATTTCTTCCTTTAATACACCCACTGCATTTGTCAACGTGTTAGCACGCAATGAATTACTGCATACCAACTCTGCAAATTTATCTGTATGGTGCGCAGGGGTTTGTGTCTTCGGTCTCATTTCATACAGCCTTACTTTTACACCCGCCTGCGCGATTTGCCATGCTGCCTCACTACCAGCGAGACCAGCGCCCACTACTGTAATTGTTGGTTGTGACATGCTGTTAATCCTCCAAACTACAAAATCGAATCAGGCTGCTTAGGAGTCTGCCTCTTCTTGATAATCACACTTGGTGCAAACAATGCTAACTCCTTGCTTCTTGCGCTTTTTCTCCACGAGCATGCTGGAGCATTTTGGACAAGGTCTGGCAATCGGTTTGTCCCACGATACAAAATCGCATTCTGGATATTGATTGCAGCCGTAAAAAATACGACTCTTCTTAGATTTACGTTCGATAATCTCTCCGGTTTCACAGTGCGGACACTTTACCCCGATTTCTTTAACAATCGGCTTCGTATTCCGGCAATCCGGGAATCCGGAACAAGCTAAAAACTTACCAAATCGCCCAAGCTTATAAACCATCACACGGCCGCAAAGCTCACATGATTCATCCGATTCTTCGACTTTCAGCTCTACTTCTTTCATTTCTTCTTCTGCAACAACTACGCGTTTTGCAAAGTCTTGATAAAAATCGTCTAGGACCTGCACCCAGTTGGTGGTTCCTGCTTCGATATTATCCAAACCCGATTCCATATGCGCAGTGAATTCCACGTTTAGAATCTCCGGGAAAAACTCCTCGACAAGCGTGATCACAATCTCGCCCAGCTCAGTCGGGACAAAACGCTTCTCCTCTAACGCTACATAGCCCCGCTTTTGAATGGTCTCTAATGTAGGTGCGTAGGTAGACGGACGTCCAATTCCCATCTCTTCCATCGTTTTAAGCATGCGTGCTTCGGAGAATCGAGGCGGTGGCTGTGTAAAGTGCTGACTCGGCTCGATTTCTTTTTGTTCGAGAATTTGTCCTTCTTCAATGGGCGGCAGGAAGCTTTCTTCCTCTGCGCCATCATCGCTTCCTTCAATATATACCTTCATAAATCCAGGGAACTTCACTTTCGATCCTGTTGCTCTGAAGGTAACTCCACCTGCGTCGATATCTACGCTCATCGTATCAAGAACAGCTGATGACATTTGACTGGCAAGGAAACGCTCCCAGATTAATCGGTACAAGCGAAGCTGATCTCTCGACAAGTATTCCTTGATTTCATCTGGTGTACGCATCACACCTGTTGGGCGAATTGCTTCGTGAGCATCTTGAGCATTCTCGTTTTTCACTTGATTACGTGGCTCAGTTAATACATAGTCTGGCCCATATTTCTCAAGTATATATTCTCTTGCTTCGTTCTGTGCAGTTGCAGATAGGCGAGTAGAGTCTGTTCGCATATAGGTAATCAAACCAACTGCGCCCTCTTTATTGCCAACGTCAATCCCCTCATAGAGCTCTTGAGCAATGCGCATGGTCTTAGAAGTACGGAAGTTCAGCTTACGTGCTGCCTCTTGCTGTAAAGAACTCGTGATAAAAGGAGGTGCAGGATTGCGCTTACGTTCACGCTTGGTTACCTTTTGTACCACGTATGGTTTATTCTTCATTCGTTTCAATACCGCTGCTACATCATCTTCCGAATGAAGCTCGACCTTTTCGTCGCCATAACCATAGAACTTCGCGTTAATTTCTTTTCCGTCGCTGATCAATGTGCTCGCAATCGTCCAATACTCTTCCGGGATAAACTCTTGGATCTCCCGCTCACGATCCATGATAAGCTTTACCGCAACCGATTGAACACGTCCGGCACTCAAGCCCTTTCGAACCTTTTTCCATAAAATTGGACTGATATTGTATCCCACTAGTCTGTCTAGAATGCGACGAGCCTGTTGAGCATTTACTAAGTCCATGTTTATGTGTCGTGGATGCTTGAATGCTTCTTTGATGGCATCTTTGGTAATCTCATTAAATACCACACGAAGTGGCTGATTCAAATCGAGCCCCAAGTATTGTGCCAAATGCCAAGCAATTGCCTCCCCTTCGCGATCCGGGTCGGCTGCGAGATATACTTTTTTAACTTTTTTAGCGGCATCTTTTAAGCCTTTCAATACATCGCCTTTACCGCGAATGGTTATGTATTTGGGTTCAAAATTCCGCGTAACGTCTACACCCATCTGACTTTTTGGCAAATCGCGCACATGCCCGATAGACGCTTTCACGATATATTTACTTCCCAGGTATTTTCCAATGGTTTTGGCCTTCGTAGGGGATTCTACGATTACTAGCGTATCAGCCATTTTTTTCCTCCCCTTTTAGTAAGGAATCTTCCCTATTATTAAATACCCTCATCCGGTTTGTCAAACACTTGTGCCTCTAGGCATTGCCAAAAAGCTAGCGGATATGCTATCGCCGTGCAAAATAACCCCCAGGAAGTGCCACAATGGCCCCTTTTGCTTCCAGACGAATGACTAGCTGATGTAGCATCCTGCGTTGGTCTTTTTCTAAACTGCTCATTAACTCATCGAGATGAATCCCATCATAGGTTACGGCTTCCACAATCGCTTTTTCTTCATTAGATAAGGGAATAACCTCGGTTGGATTTCTTTTTTCGACCTGCTGTATCTGCTCAGCTTCTGGAAGACGATGTTTGATTTCCTCCCATATATCGCTACTGCACGTTACTAGCTTTGCACCTTGTTTGATCAAGTTATGCGGCCCCGCACTCATCAATGAAAAAATCGGACCAGGAATTGCAAAAACTTCCTTGCCCTGCTCAAGTGCGCAATCTGCCGTAATCAAGGACCCGCTTTTTTCTGCTGCTTCCACCACTAATACACCGATAGAAAGTCCACTTATGATGCGATTTCGCTCTGGAAACAATCCAGAAACAGGTGGAATATGAGGAGGATATTCGCTGAGGAGTAGGCCAAAAGATTCAATTTCGCGATAAAGTTCTCGATGTCGAGAAGGATAAACATGATTCATTCCGCAACCGAGCACCCCAATGGTCTTACCGCCTGCTTTCAAGGTAGCTTGGTGAGCCTCCGCATCAATTCCATACGCTACTCCTGAGACAATGACAAGACCTGCTTGTACCAGTTCTCGGACAAAAAAGCTACAGCTCGCTCTTCCATATGGTGTCGGTTTGCGCGAACCGACGACGCCAATCGACAATTTTTCCAATAATGTGTGATCGCCACGATAAAACAACGTCCATGGAGAATCGGGGATATTTCGGAGCGAAACAGGATATGCATCGTCAAAAGGACATAAGAAGCGCGTTCTCTCTTTTTCACGCTTTTCCAATAGTGCCATAGCTGAAGCTTCATTGCTTTGCTTATCAACCTGCCCAATGATCAAGGAAGTCAATCTGAGCTCACGTGCCAGTTCATGCCAATTTTCGATAGCAGTCTGAAAAGAACCTGTGATTTCAAAGATTTCTCGGATTTTCTTTCTTCCCAAGCCTGATATCATCGTTAACACATACACCCAGTCTCTCTCGTCGAGCTTTGCCTTTTCCACTCCAAAATCCTCCTTCATCCCGATCACAATTGTCACAGCGGACACCTTTTGAAAGCTATTCTATCGAAAGAAAGAGGTTGCTTCAAAAATAAAAAAGTGGACAAGCCTAAGCCTGTCCACTTCTTTCTTATCTGCTTACTTGCCCATTACTTTCTCGAGCATACCGCGCTCTTTCAGCAATTCAACAAGTGTTTCCCCGATTACTGCAGGTGTTTTCGCTACGCGAATACCGCATTCTTCGAGCTTCGCGATTTTCTCAGCAGCTGTACCTTTACCGCCGGAGATGATCGCACCAGCGTGGCCCATACGTTTTCCTTCAGGAGCAGTTTGTCCCCCGATGAAGCCTACGACTGGTTTTTTCATGTTAGCAGCGATCCACTCTGCTGCTTCTTCTTCCGCAGTACCACCGATTTCGCCCAGCATGATAACTGCTTCTGTGTCTGGATCTTCGTTAAACATTTTCAGTACATCGATGAACTCCATACCTTTTACTGGGTCTCCACCGATACCAACAGCTGTGGATTGACCAAGGCCGCGAGTAGACGTTTGGTGAACTGCTTCATAAGTCAAGGTACCGGAGCGAGATACGATACCCACTTTACCTGGAACGTGGATGTAACCAGGCATGATACCGATTTTGCACTCACCTGGAGTGATTACGCCAGGGCAGTTAGGACCTACGAGAAGGGTTTTCTTGCCTTCCATGTAGCGCTTAACTTTCACCATGTCCAGAACTGGGATACCTTCAGTAATGCAGATTACCAGATCCAGTTCAGCGTCAACTGCTTCCATGATCGCGTCAGCAGCGAAAGGAGGAGCAACGTAGATAACGGATGCAGTTGCACCTGTTGCTTCAACTGCTTCTTTTACTGTGTTGAAAATTGGAATACCGTCAACTTCGGTTCCACCTTTACCAGGTGTTACACCGCCCACCATTTGTGTACCGTATTCAACGGCTCCGCGAGTGTGGAACAGACCAGTTGCACCCGTAATCCCTTGCGTAATTACTTTTGTATTTTTATTAACGAGAATACTCATCGCGTAATTTTCCCACCTTTTTTAACGTGTAGGAATTTATAAGCACTAGCTTATAAATTTCCGGAGCGCATGAAAACTTTCCGAAGAGTCGCGGTCGCTCAAACTTGAGTTCGCCTCGATAGATGTTTTCTTAACGTATCTACTCGAAATATCTTACTTTACCAAGGATACGATTTTCTCAGCGCCATCCGCCATAGATTCTGCAGCTACGATGTTCAAACCGGACTCATTGAGGATTTTCTTACCCAAATCTACGTTTGTACCTTCGAGACGTACAACGAGAGGTTTGTCCAATTTGATTTGTTTTGCTGCATTCACTACGCCGTTTGCGATAACGTCACATTTCATGATGCCGCCGAAGATGTTAACGAAAATACCTTTTACTTTTTCGTCACGGAGAATAATTTTAAACGCTTCCGTTACTTTCTCTTCAGTAGCTCCGCCACCAACGTCAAGGAAGTTAGCTGGGTCTCCACCGTAGAATTTCACGATGTCCATTGTTGCCATCGCCAGACCTGCACCGTTTACCATGCAACCGATGTTACCATCAAGTGCGATGTAGGACAGATCGAACTTGGAAGCTTCGATTTCTTTCTCATCTTCTTCATCCAGATCGCGCAGAGCTACGATGTCAGGGTGACGATAGAGAGCATTGCTGTCGAAGTTCAGTTTCGCATCCAGTGCCATTACTTCACCGTCGCCAGTTACAACCAATGGGTTGATTTCAGCGATAGAAGCATCTTTATCAACAAAAGCTTGGTACAAGCTCATCATGAACTTAGCAGCTTTGTTAATCAATTCTTTAGGAATGTTGATTGCGTAAGCCAGGCGACGAGCTTGGAAGGCATTCAAACCTGTTACTGGATCAACTACTTCTTTAAAGATTTTTTCTGGAGTGTTTGCTGCTACTTCCTCGATGTCCATACCGCCCTCTTCGGAAGCCATCATTACAACACTTCCAGTAGCACGGTCAACTACTACACCAACGTAGTATTCTTTCTTGATGTCGCAGCCTTGCTCGATCAGAAGGCGCTTCACTTCTTTACCTTCTGGTCCTGTTTGATGAGTAACCAGTACTTTGCCAAGAATTTCGCTGGCATATGTACGAACTTCATCAAGGTTTTTTGCAACCTTTACCCCGCCAGCCTTACCACGGCCACCAGCGTGAATTTGCGCTTTTACTACGTTTACTTGGGTGCCCAGTTCTTTCGCTGCTTCAACAGCCTCTTCCACTGTGAAAGCTACGCGTCCTTCAGGAACTTTTACACCGTACTGCTTAAGTATCTCTTTACCTTGATACTCATGAATGTTCATTCTCCATCCTCCTATGGCAGATAAAGATCGGCAGGCTTTTAGACCGGTTCAAAGACGTCTGTCTTTTTCCGGTCATAACCTCCACTATCAGTGCAACGTAACTATTCTACGACAAAAACTGCAAAAGTGGTAGTAATATGTTCTTTTTATCGTGACCAGAAATGCGAAAATTCATGAGGAAATTCCTCATTTTCGTAGAGATTGAAACAATTTCCACACGTTTTCAGCGAGTTCATCGTGAATGTACCATGTTTGTTCATACTTAAAATAACGTGGATATACTTCAATTCTCTGTTCTTTATCATTCACCAAAAAATAAAGTTCGTATTGTTTTTTGCCCGGTTCTTTCGGTGGAACAATTAGTGGATCTGCATTTTTTAAAACTCGGACAGATTGATGGGCAATTCCTTGCTCGATCGTCGTTTTAGTGACATCCAACTTTGTATCTTGGACGTTCATTTCACCAATTGCTGTGATGCGAATCCGTGTAGATTTAAATAATTGGTCAATCCTGTCATCCTTACGATTGCTTGGTGGCATCCATTCCGTTAACCGCGAAAAGAGGCTACCCTCTACGTGAAAGAAAAACGTTTCTCTCCCAAAGGGAACCGCAATCAGCGTCGGCGTTAAAATGGCCACTTCGACAGGCTTGTCAGCAGAATTCATTCTCATCCGATAGTTCGGGTAGAGTGGATGTTGCTTGCTGCGACTGTCCACTTCTGGGACTGCCGATTCCATTACTTTCCTGATGTATTCTGCTTCTAATTCGTTCAACACGCGCGCCTGCCCAAGATCCTCTGCAGCTAAACGCACGCTCTGAATTTTTTGTGAGAGCACTCCTTTGCCAGTTAACTTGTTTATCCACTGATAAAAATAGCTGGCACCCGCTCCACGATACGTGTGTCCCCCAAACTCACTTGCCGACTCACCCACTGTCACGACAAGTGGAGCCTGCTGTGTCCGATAAAGGACGAGCGTAAAGCGTACATCTTCTTGCTTTAAAGGCTCTGATGATATTTGTAAATCTTGTCCCTGTCCGGACAGTTCTTGCAAAAACAAGCGCAAGTCCAATAATACTTCCTGTCCATCCGTTGACATCACTGTTACTTTGTCAACCGTACCAAGCTCTTTCTCGATATGATCTTTCATGTCATCAGAAACCTTGCCTGACTGTGCACAGCCCGTGACGAACAAGCTACTCACCATCATAACCAGTAGACACGTACGTAAAGACGATATCACGCAGTAACCCTCCTCGTGTATTCCTGTAAGATAACGCTACAGAAGTCCCAATCGACGGCTGATCTCACTGCCTAGCTTTCGTTTCACGTAAATTTCACCAATTTGGTGCGGATCTTTTACGACAACGGAGCGATTGTTCGTACGAATCACCACATACTTTTCATTGTTTTTATCCAAACCGCAGATCAAATCAGATGAGGCTTCTACAAAAATAGCTACCACTGTTTTCCCATCTATTTTTTTCAACGAAATTTTTGGAAATGGGGTCACAAACGGCGAAGTTTTATCCTGGATGTATTGTGTAATGGCTAAAATGTATTTGTCCGGGTCTCCGTACTGCTCGATCTCATGATCAATCCCGCATACTGTCCCCTCATCTGTAATGCCTAAAAATAAATTTCCGTTGTTTGAATTCGCAAACGCCACAATAGACTTAATAATTCCCGTCTTCGAATAAAGAAAGTCGCGTTTGAATTCAATCATGTCGTTCTCACCAAGTTTTGTTGCTGTTACAGGATCATCAATTCGGCCTAAATAGCGAAAGCGACTGATGGCACCTAAGCGATAGACATATTCTTCAAATATATCAGCAGGCAGAGAAAGGTCTTCTATGCTTGCATCTGTGTTTTGCCACAATTTATATGTTTGCGGAGCAAAGCACATGTCAAACAATACGTTCCCACCGAGCGAGCGTATGTTCATACCAATAGAAGCAGGCATGATCTTCCCCGGATGATAAGGGGCATCTGTTTGCACTTCCAAAACTCCCGAATGAATTAAATAATCGAAATAATGACGCGGTAATAGTACATGTTGCTTTAATAACTGACGTTCTGGCTTAGGTCGTCTGATTTCTTGATAAAAATCAAAACGCACAGATTGTTCTTCCAGTTGGCTTACCATCGCAATCAATGAACAAATATGGCGCATGTTTCCCCTCGTTTTGTGTTAGAGTAGGTGTCATTGTTTGGTCATATTTTAACGCAGCCTTTTAAGAATTGACTAGTTTTTTCGTTATTTTTGTGATTGGTAGTGATGTAAGATTGTTTGCAATTTAAACGAAAGTCCCATTTCTCCGCTAATTTTCAGCTTACCTGTTACAAAAGCAACCGTGGGATTCAAGCGACCCTCTACAAGCTTAATAAAATCTTTGTCAGACAACTCCACTATGCAGCCCGCTTCCCTTGTCACACCCATCGTGTAGTCCGCTCGATTATCGGCAAAAACCACCTCATAGGTGCCCCCCTCTTCCCCACTTAGGACAAAATGGTAAACCGCATGTAATCCAGCGATTCCTTGTGGCTGAGCGTTTATTCTATTCGATAAGTCCTGAAGAGTTTTCTGTACTTGCATGCTCACTTCTCCTTGCTAGTTATGTATGAGGGACCACTTCCGGTAAAAAAAGAAAGCCGGGTGTTTACCGGCTTACTTTACACGGACAGCTGTGCCTGTGGCAATAACCATCATCATACCTTCTCGCAATGTTTCGAAGTCGAGATCAACCCCAATTACTGCGTTTGCACCTAATGCCCGTGCTTTTTCTTTCATTTCACGCATGGCTAGTTCGCGACCTTCTGAGAGCTTGCTCTCATACGAGCCACTTCTGCCTCCGATGATATCCGTAATTCCAGCGAGAAAGTCACGGACTACGTTTGCACCCATGATTACCTCTCCGCTGACGATATCCAAATACTCCTCCACTTCTTTTCCTTGGATCATGCTGGTAGTAGTTACGATCATGTCATTGACACTCCTCATATTGATCTATTCACAATATGTATTACGTACCACAAAATAATCGGTTGCAAAGAAAGATCTAAACCTGTCCAAAAGTGTATGCGCATTGCTAGCAAACTATACTTTTCCTATCCCACAGTGGAAGTGAGTGTTTTGGATGATTTGGCAGCTGAAGAGCCTAAACTTGCTTCAGCGATTAATTCGCGCCAGGACCTAGCGAAGAAGTCTGGTGTTTGGTACCCGTTCACATGGCCAACAGCTGCAGATACAAAGATATCCAGAACGTTTGTTGGACGTGTAATAAGCGAAATGTATTCCTGAATCTGTTCATCGGAAATCGTAGAGATCAAAACAAACTCGTCCCCTGCATAACGACATAAGTAATCCCCCTGTTCTTCAGCCAAAGAGGAGAGAACCGATGAATAGGTGCGGATGACATCATCCCCAAATGGATGGCCATGCAGCTTATTAATTCGGCCAAAGTCGTTCAAATCGATAAAAAGCAAATGGAAAGGTTTACGCTCCTTTAAAAAATTTTCCCCAATAAACTGGATGTAAGGAGCGCGATACAAACCCGATAATGGGTCTCGATATTCTGCTATTTTCATCTCTACGATTTCTTTTGTGATGAATCCGATCAGTTGGTCCTCTTGCTTGACCAAAGCCAGACCACTTTGTTCTTGATGAAGCGCGTGATAGGCCTCCCAAACATTGTGATTGGCTGACAGATAGAACGGCTGACTGCTCATGGCATCGGCAACGATTCGGTTAGGATGAGCGGACAGCACGTCTCTCGTCGTAACCATTCCCAGCACCTCTCCGTGATCCATGACAACTAACGAATCAACATGAGATTCGTTCATTCGCTCCGCCGCATAAGAGACACTTTTGTCAGAGGTGATGGTACAAATCTTCGTCGTCATGATGTCGGAGATGTTCATAATAGATCCACCTCTCGTTGAACAGACAATGCTATTTTCAATTCAGATCGTAGAACCATCGAGTCGCTAATCATACGCTCTGCCTCTTCCAGAATGATTTTCATCAATAATTTTTCATCAATCATTTGCAAAAGGGTATTTCTTAACAAGACTGCCTCAATCTTCGGATGATTCATCTTCAGTAAAGTAAACTGCTCTGGTGAAAGTGCGTCCGCCATTCTCCTTACAGCCTCGGGACCAATCGGTGCTTTCCGCCCGATGATCAACAGATCCTGCATCGGAGGGACTTCAAACTCGGATATTTTTAAGGAAAGCGTTGCTTTCCGAGAATATACGTTGTTATCACTAGCCATAAAAATTCCTCCAATTCTGCATTGCCCTCTTATTCGTCCGGCAAACTGCCTGGTTTACCAAACAAGTATCCCTGGCCGATTGCAACGCCCAATAAAGAAGCACAAGCAAAATCCTCTTCTTCTTCAACTCCTTCGAGAATGAGTTGAGGTGCATCTTTGCAAAAATCAACAAACAATTTTACAGTCTTTTGCTTTTCTAATGAACTCGAGAGCTCTTGCGAAAAAAAGCGATCAATTTTGATGTAATCAGGTGAAATATCTTCAATTTTACTAAATATGTTTGCGCCATCTCCGACATCATCCAACGCAATTAGGAACCCCAACTTTTTCAATTCAGCTATGCGTCGGGTAAAAATAGGCTCGCTCCAGCATTCTCCTTCCATAATCGATTCGTTGATCTCCAAAACGATTTGGGTTAAAAAGGGACGGAAGGAACGAGCGATCTTTTGAATAAAGCCAGGAAATGTGTCTTCTATTATGGTAGAAGGAAAAATATTCACAAATAAAAGCTCGTTTTTGTGTTCAATCGACGAGTGAAAAAAGGTCAAGAGCGCATAATGCAGGGAATGGACGTCGAGTTCTGGCAGCATTTTGTTTTCCTTCGCCAAAGAAAACAATGCCTCTGGATGGATCCCCGCTTTACTGCGAAGTAATACTTCATACCCTATCCTACTTTTCTCAGGAAGTTGACATATTGGCTGAAATGCGTGGTAGTACTCTTTTTTCTTAAATAATTCTGCAATGCTCTCCATCAATTTTCCTTTCCCTTTCCTAGCAAGTATGAACACAAAGAAAAAGCTTCTTCCAGGCTTGAGATATTCTGCGCCTTGGAAGTGCTGGGAAATGTACCTACATGCACGCAAGCAAAAGAGATTCCACTCTCTTAAGGATACTTCTAGTCAGAACAATAACTAGGTAATAAAGATTACAAATATCCGCAGACATTTCGACAATATATGTCTTTGTCCCTACTTATTCGCCAACATCTTGCATATTCCTTTCCAGATCATACTAATTGTTTCAAATTAATTAGGAACATTGTACGTATCATGGCTATTTTCTATCGTTATATATTCGCGATATGACCGATGTATCAAGTAATTCCATAACTTGTAAACCGCTCTGAATCGCTTTCTATAAATAAAAATAGAGATTTTAATGTTTTTTCCGTTGTTAGCAACTATTGAGTCTTTTTCATATGGTATGGAGAATGGGTACCAACTTCATTCAAAGGGAGGGAGGAAGGCCGTGGTCAACACCTCAACGTATACACTGCAAGTTCAGGAGGGCCACTTGTTCACAATTACGCTAGTGGCAAATCCCTCAACCGGCTATCAGTGGGACTTGTCTAATCCAGTGGATGCTCGCTTTTTATCGTTGCATGCCAATCATTTTGTTCCTCCATCATCCCCAGCTCGTATTGGGCAAGAGGGGCATCAAGTGATGTCCTTTCAGGCTTTGCGGCGAGGAATGACGTCGATTTCTTTGAAGTATTGTCGGCCCTGGAATAGTGGGGATTGCGGAGCGTTTGTGTTTTATGTTGTTACCGTTGTGTAGGGGTTACGTTTAAAAAGTACTTACTGTTACGGACTTGGTAGTGAAGTTGTTAGTCTGTATGTGCTGGTTTCATTTCCGAGACAAATGCAGACTAAACAATTTCCCTCGGCAACTTGACTATTTGACATTTGGACAAGCGTTGACATCTTTACAGACATGACTATGCAGCAAAGCAAACTGTACATCAATGCAACAATAGTTGGCCAAGCAAAGTTGAGGGAACAAAGTAAAAGCAAGAGCTGCAGGTTGATTCAAACCGCACATATTGATAATCATCCAGACATATATGGTATAATTTGGATGAGGTGAATAATATGGGATTCATTGTTTTATCTGCATTGTATCTTAACCCTATTCTGGCTATTTTGTTCTTTGTTAACTTTACATTTATTATGAAGAAAATTGTCAACAATAAGGATTATAGGCGAAATGCTGTTTTTGGATCATTGCTGATTTTTTGGATCTTTTTTTCTTATGGAATGCTCATTATGGCAAGGTAGTTGTTTTAGGAAGTGAGCAAATTCAAATGAATACAAAAAAATTTCCTTGTCCATGTTGCGGTTATCAATCGCTCTGCCATGATGGAGAGAGGGTGATCGTTTGAACATGGCGAACCATTTATTAAAAAGCCTACAATGACGAAAAAGATAAAAAGTAGATGCCACTTACCTGGGACTAAATTTGTAATGATCACAGTGCTAATTACTGTGCTAATCTGTTTCTCAACGAAAATGTTGGAAATTACTACTTTGCACAAAATCCGATACATTGGAGCTGAATGTATTGTTCAAACGTTATACAAATAAATACGCTCGTTGGATTCGGATTCTGGCTTTTGTTATTACGATAGTTGGTTTTATTGTCGGGTTATATATTTGGTTCGACGATCTTTATGATAATTTTCTTCATTTTCTAACCAGTGTGTTTTATTCCATCATTCCTTCTATATTCTTGCTTGGATTTGCGGAAGTAATTGAAATCTTATACCGTATTCACTTACGATTAGAATTTACTGCAGAAGATAAGACCTTGTTTGATGAAACTAGTGAGTCTGAATAAAGTTGAAATTTACATGTATACACTTCATATTAAAAAAATGAAATATGTTGAGGAGAATATGAGCAGGTTTACTTCGAATATCATTAAAAGGAAAACACCGTACTCCCCTTTTATGGACATCGAAGATGATAGTCCTGGTGGCCGTCTTAGAGCAGCACGTACAGCAAAGCAGATGTACTTGGTCGATCTTGCCGCTGCCACAGGATTGTGGTTTCCCCTCCTAGCTTTAGACGACTTTCCAAAGTGCTTGGCGTCTCAGTTGCTTTTCTTAGTTGTTTTGAGAAACTGCCAGAATCAACTTTAGGGGAACGGATTATTAAAGCACGCTTTTACTATGGGTACACCAAGAGAGAATTTGCTGTGCTTCCCCCGAAGAGCTTACAAAAGGGAAATTTCAATTTCGAATTTTCAGCCTGAATAATTGTTACTTTTATAAAATCGTTTGAAGTTTAAAAAGAAAATGTCCCTTACTATAGAAGGGACATTTTACTATTGGTTATAAAACCGTTAATTATTCCAATATTTTAAAGGAGTTTGTCACTTTATCTATTGTCGAAGCGTATTTGTTAAGATCTCCATCCTGGCATGCAAATCCTATTACATAGCCCGTTTTACCTTTCACCAAAAAAGTTAGTCTATAGGCTATATTTACATTATCTCGTTTTCCTTTAAATAGGATTTCAAGAGCTGAAACTTCATTAATAGTTAGGTTGGAAGTATTTTGAACTTCAAGCCCAGGAGACTGTTTCTTCATCTTCTCAATAATTTCATTTTTATAGGTTTCCATGGGCGCCCGAGCTACATCGGGCAGGGTAGTCGACATTACCATAATATGTTCTGAAATAAAGTCTTCATCACTATTCTTTGGGGAGTTAAACGCAACACTACCGTCATTTGAATCTTCGACAACCGCCCAATCAAATGGGTAAGATATCGAAAACTTATTATTTCTATATTCTTTGAATTCAGTTGCCTCAACTGTTTCGTTTGTTTGGGAGCAACCAAATAGAAAACTCACCACAAAACAGCAGTGGATCCAGATTCTTAGATGACGTGGTATTTTCATTTTTATCCTCCAGAAAGTCATTATTCGTTTAACTATGATAAATGAACATTGCGTTCAACATTCATAATTATGTAGTATCAAAAAAGTAATCCACGATCCAATGCTCGGTAACGAATTGCTTCAGCTACATGTGCAACCTCTACGTTGGAAGCGCCATCTAAATCTGCAATCGTTCTCGCCACTTTCACAATTCTATCGTAGGCTCTTGCACTCAAACCTAACGTCTCGAAGGCAAGCTGCAGCATCTCCTGCCCTTCCTTGTCCAGCTGAGCGAAATGGCGCAGCTCTTCTCCATTCATCACACTATTAAAAGGACATCCGGGACGATAGTGGTATCTTTCGCATTGGACCGCCCTCGCTAGTTCTACTCGCTGCTGAATGTCTTTTGAAAACTCCTCTGCTTTTCTGTTGTGAAGAAGTTGAACGGGTACTCTCGGCACCTCGATGTGCAGATCGATGCGGTCTAGCAAGGGACCTGAGAGCTTTGAGCGGTATTTGTAGATTTGTTGGGGAGAGCATGAGCAGGTTTGCTTCTCTCTGGTACCGAAGAATCCGCACGGACAAGGATTGCACGAACCAATTAACAGAAACCGAGCAGGAAAGGTAAAAACCTGCTTAGATCGTCCAATCGTGACAACCCCTGATTCCAGCGGCTGACGCAGTACCTCTAATACATGCCGAGAAAACTCGGGCATCTCATCCAGGAAGAGGATCCCACCGTGAGACAAGCTACACTCTCCGGGACGTGGAATTTGCGCACCACCGCCAATCAGTGCAGTAGCGGTAATCGTATGGTGCGGGGCCCGAAAAGGTCTTTCCTCGACAAGCCCACTCTCCTGCTTCAATTGACCAGCAATACTGTATATTTTCGTTACTTCGTACGATTCATGAATAGTCATGTTGGGCATGATACTGGGCAGGCAAGTAGCCAAAAGTGTTTTCCCTGAACCTGGAGGCCCCACCAATATCACATTATGAAATCCAGCTGCTGCGATCTCCAAGCCACGTTTTACAAATTGCTGTCCGTAAACATTGGCAAAGTCCGGAGGCAGCTGGTTTGCATTTGTTTTGCCTGTCTCTGATTCGGGAAAAATCAAGTCTAAGTTCTTACTATGTAGTCCTTCTTTCCAATAGTTCACGGCCTCTTCCAGATTGCTCGCTGCCAATACAGTAATGTCGACTAGCCGTGCTTCCGCTGAATTTTGTTTCGGGAGAATCACGTGGGTAAATCCTGCATTTTTCGCTTCTAGCAGGATGGGGAGTACACCCGTTACAGGGCGAAGAGAACCGTCTAATGCCAACTCTCCTAGAACGAGGATTCTCTCTGGTCTAGGGAGCATTTGCTTTGAGGCTAGTAAAATTCCAAAGGCAATAGCAAGGTCAAAGCCTGAGCCTTCCTTGCGCTGGTCTGCTGGTGCCAGGTTGACGGTGATCCGCTGCATTGGATAGTCGTATCCTGCGTTGCGTAAGGCGGCACGAACACGATCTCTTGCTTCTTTTACCGCTGAACCGCCAAGTCCGACCAAATCGAATTGAGGCAAGCCATTTGCTATGTCTGTTTCTACAGTGACGACCATTCCGTCTATGCCGAGCACCGTGCCTGAATAACTACATGCGTACATGTCCTCTCCCCCTCTAGTTATAGGGTAGGATAAGATAGAGGGGGTGGGCAAGTAAATTGGAGCTTTTGCCTGTACGTTTATGTCGAGAGCAATTCTTTAATGGCTTCTTTGTAACGTAACAACCGCTCATGGTCTTTTGGTTTTGGATCTGGAATACGGCTCAAGTCACAATTATCTTGCAGATCTGCTAGTTTCACAATCCTTGCTATCGGGTTGCGTTTTGCTCTTTTGACAAATTCCATATAAGTTTCATCTTCATCTCTGGTAACAGCTAATACAGCCTCAACAATCTCATTTGAAAACCCCGCTTGAAATAAATCTTCTTTCGTTACCTCTGTGTCTTCTAGTACATCATGGAGTACAGCAACGATCATCGATTCCTTACTTGGCATCTTCATCATTAACCTTAATGGATGAAGTATGTAAGGATTTCCACCTTTATCAAGTTGTCCAGTATGTACATTGGTAGCAATTACAATCGCTTTTTCTAATGTACTCATCTGCTTCCCCTTTTCTTATGAACTGCCAATTTTATTGAACATTTATAAAAAAGCCCACCTATGGTCGGGACTGACCCCCGTTTGTAGGACAGGGATCAAAACACCTTACAAGTTTAAGCAGCCAGTCGTCGGAATTCAACCGGCGACTGGTTGTTTAGTTTCGTTTGAATACGAATTGAGTTATAGTAGGTAATATAATCTCGAATGGTTTGTACGACGATTGCCGTCGTTGTACTCGTGAGGCCTTCGAGATAGAACGTTTCAGACTTTAGCGTGGAATGAAACGATTCGATGGGGGCATTATCAGCGGGCATTCCCTTGCGGGACATGCTCATGATAATGCCTTTTCCTTTTACTGCCTCTTGATAAGCTTGAGACGTGTACACACTGCCTTGATCACTATGCAATATCATTCCTGGTCGATTAGGAAGTTGATTTAACGTATCTAAGACAAACGAAGTGTCTTGTTTATCTGCTATGGTGTAAGCAACAATCTCTCCATTGTACAAATCTAAGATACTTGATAAGTACAACATTTTCCCACCAAACGGCAAATATGTAATATCTGTCACTAGCTTTTGCATCGGAGCTTCAGCATGAAATTGACGTTGTAGCAGATGTTCAGCTGATTGTGAAGGTTGTCCCGTTGGTTTACGTTTCTTGATGCGGACTCGACATTGCAGTTGTTCTACTTGCATAATCCGTTGCACACGCTTGTGATTAATTCGTTGTTCAATCCGAAGGAGTGCCGTAATCTTTCGATAGCCATAACGAAATTTATGTAGGGAACATAGCTGCCGAATCTTTTCGACTATAGGGTCCTTTTGTTTCGTTTTAAACACTGACCTCCAACGATAATAGGTGGATCGGGCAATACCCAACCAAGCACAAGCTTGTGTAATATTCACTTCTCCTCTGATGGATTCCATCCATGTGACCACGATTCTAGGTGTCACCTCCTTTCCAATTCCGTGTACTTTTTTAGCACATCCAGTTGTTGTTTCAAAAATCGATTTTCTGCTTTCACTTTCTCAAGCTCTGAAGTGTACTCAGGACCTTTGCCAAAGCTATATTGTTTGCCAACAGGTTGTTCTAGTCGATGAAGCTCACCCTCTCGATACCACTTCATCCAGACCTTTAGCTGAGTCACATTGCGGATTCCGAGTTTCTCCATAACCTCCTTTACTGGAACACCTGCCAATCTCATTTGAATCGCCTGCATCTTGACTTCCACGGGGTAACTCACTCTAGTTGACAATGCAAAAACACCTCCAAGATTGTCCCCATATCTTACGACATGGTTTAGTTCTCTTGAAGGTGTTTTGATTTGTCTCACATTACGGGGTCAGTCCCTAAAGGAACGTGGCTCTTGTATTAACTATCTGTTAATTCTCGATCTCGCAAGGAAACCAAAATAACAAATCCAATCATCACCTCTGTAATGTTAAACGCTACCTGCTGACCATTCCATACTTGTGATTGCCACATAGCGAACCACTCCGCGCCCACAATGGCAAATCCGAAAAACCAGATGCAAAAAGCAGCCATGTATGCGGTGTATGCGAATGTTTTCGAGTTATTGAACGTTTTTGCATCCTTCTTTACATTACGCAGCATATTTCCTGCAGCGATCCAACCCAAAAGTGAGAATAACCCTTCCGCAATGATGATTCCGATATAAGCTATGGTGTGAGCAGTAGGATTAGTAATCGCTCGCCACATAAGTGCGTTACCCTCAAACGTGGTATCCATGGACAGAACGTGTTGGACAAATTGATAATTGGAATGGTAGTCCATCAGATTTCCTAAGAAAATGGATGTTCCAAATGCTGCGGATAATGCTACAACCAAAACCTTCAAATACCGTAACGTCAAATTACTCATTGATGCTCAACACCTCTTTTCCCATATACTGTCTTTACTCATTCTCGATCGGCTTGACACACCCTTTCTCCCTGTAAGTAAAATCTATCTATTTTCATCACGAGTATTCATCTCCACTAGATGGAAACCTAATCATACTCATTCAGAAATGGAACCATCCCACTCATGATTTTTTCCCCATGCATGTTCAACAGTTTGGAACGGTTTTGTCACATGTATTTTTCTTAACAATGTTATGATGAAATGGATTCCCCCATATAACAAACAACGAATATGTACAAGGTTGTGATTATCATTTGGAAGCCTGATCGGTCGAGCAGTCAAACTTTATACCACCAAATAGCCGATGAGATTGAACGCAGAATTTCATATGGAGAGTTCCCACCTGGGAGCCTGCTCCCTTCTGAGAGAAAACTGGCTGAGCAATTAGGAGTAAACCGAAGCACTGTTATTCTAGCGTACGAGGAACTTCGGGCATTAGGCATCATTGAGAGCAGAACAGGAAGCGGTACTCGTGTATGTAAAAATAAATGGGAAGCAACTCCGAAGCATACACCGAACTGGCATCGATATGTAGAAGGTGGTCAATTCCTCCCGAATTTGTCTTATCTGCGTCGGATCAGAGAGGCCTTGCAAAAAGACAGCAGCCTCATCGATTTTGCGAGTGGAGAATTGTCTTCCCAGCTCTCACCAAGCAAGGAAATCAGTACACAGATGAAGGAAAACCCCTTCACCGAATATTTGGGATACGACAATCCGCAAGGCTTTACGCCATTGCGTGAAGAGCTGGTCTCGTATTTGTCACGATACCGGAATGTACAAACAACGGACTCTTCCATTTTGATCACGTCAGGTTCCCAACAATCCCTGTATTTGATCACCCAATGTCTGCTTGCACCCGGCGATGCAGTTGCCATCGAAGATCCCTCTTATTGTTACTCGTTGCCTATGTTTCAATCTGCTGGCCTTCGTCTGTTCCGCCTTCCCGTCAGCCATAATGGAATGAATCCAGAGGATATTCGAGCACTGTATAAAAAACATCGGATCAAGATGATCTTCATCAATCCTACTTTTCAAAACCCTACAGGGGTTTGTCTTGATCCCGCTCGGCGCGCGCAGCTGTTGGATGTAGCAAGCGAGCTTGGTCTTCCGATTGTAGAGGACGATCCTTTCAGTCTCACTTCCTATGACGGCAAGCCTCCACTGCCACTCAAATCATTGGATCAGCTTGGCTCCGTTCTCTACATCGGCTCCTTTTCCAAAATTGCTGCATCCGGTTTACGAGTCGGTTGGATGGTGGCCCCTCATTCCGTTGTCGAGCGATTGGCAGATGCCCGCCAGCAGATGGATTTTGGCCTGAGCGTGGTGCCACAAAAAATCGCAGCCCAGTTTTTGCATTCCGACAACTTCCTGCCGCATTTAGAGCGGTTGCGTATGCATTTACAGTACAGAAGAGATTTGCTTGTGGAGACACTGCAAAAAGAGTTGCCCAACGAGCTTTCGTTCACCATTCCCCAAGGCGGATTACACTTGTGGTGTAAAATTAACCCGGATGTGAACGACAACCAATTATTTGAAGAAGCCCTTCGCAGAGGCGTCGTTTTTGTGCCAGGCAGTGTGTATGGTTCAGACTCCGGCTACGTTCGCTTTACCTTTGCGCGGCCTAAAGAAGAGGAAATTGCGCTGGGTGTCGCTAAATTTGCGGATGCGTTGAAGGCTGTTTTGTCATAAAGATGGTGGTCCAGGGACGGTTGTGGTCGCGGGAAGCCCTGCCATATGCTTTCCAGTCGCCTGTATCGTCTCTGCGTTCGGGCGGTCTCCTTCCAAACATGTGACAGGACTTTCGTACAGCTTTTGTTTCTTTCAAGCTTTATAGATCGTTTTGCATACTAGAACAGGGGAGCTTGATACCACTGATTTACTTCCTTGGATTCACGTTCAAGCCCTTTGGCTAAAGCTGCGCAGGAAGAAGCGCATTTCCAGTCCAAGCGCCTCTGGAGCCCATCCCAGCTTCGGAACAAATGGCGGGGAATTTAAGCTTCACTTATGGAACGCTTCATGGAAACTTCTACGTCTGAAGCGCTCCCGCCATTTGTTCCGAAGCGGACAGTCTTTACCCCTTGCGGGGCGTAGGCCGAAGCGTAGACTGGAAATGCGCTTCTTCCCCCACCACAGCAACTAAAAAAAGGCCTCCACCGCTTTTATCAAGCAATGGAGACCTTCTGCATTCTACAAACGGACTTACTTCATCCACTTCACATTCTCTTTTTTCTCTTCATTCACCAACAACGTAAAAACATCTGGTCGCGAGTAATGTCCAACGACATCAAAATCGAATTGGCTATAAGCGATATCTCGAATGTCCAGATCAGCGTAGAGAATCTCCTCCCGACCAAAAACAGGCTCTACGATATAGTCACCCAATGGCCCCACAATCGCACTTCCACCTCTGCACATCTCGTCTGGCGAAGAAGCCAGATCGTCGTAGCAGGCCAAATCAGTCGGATACATCTCTTTTGTTACGTACTGATTGCTCGATAAAACGAAGCATCTGCCTTCCAGTGCGATATGGCGGATGGTAGCTTGCCATGCATCCCTCGCGTCTGCTGTAGGCGCGATGTAGATTTGAACGCCTTTTGCATACATCGCTGCTCGCGCTAGCGGCATATAATTCTCCCAACAAATCAGGGCCCCGATCTTACCATAAGGAGTATCGAATACCGGCAAAGTGCTTCCGTCCCCTTCGCCCCAAATCAACCGTTCGGATGCAGTCGGCTTCAGCTTGCGATGCACGCCGAGCAATTCACCATCCGGTCCGAAAAATAAGACGGAACAATATAAGGTGCCGCCGCTATTTTCATTGTCTCTCTCGATCACGCCAATGACGAGATACACGCCAGCCTTACGTGCTGCCTCCCCGAGCTTGTCTGTCTCTTCACTGGGGACGACAATCGAATTGTCCCAATAACGAAACCAGTCTTTACGCCCCTCATAGGAACGACTGCCTACCTTCGTCCCAAAAGCAAGGCCTCTCGGATACGCCGGGATAAAAGCTTCGGGAAAAACAACGATTTTCGCTCCCTTTTCTCCTGCTTCCAGTGTGAGTGAAACAGCCTTTTCCGTACTTGCCTCAAGGTCCATGATGACAGAAGCAGCTTGAACAACAGCAACTCGAACGTTTTGTTGCGGATTAGACATATTGACCTCCCCTGCTCTCCTAGAGAAATTCGCTTGTTCCCCTACTATTCGGTGTATCCAAGGGTCTCCCCTACTGCTGCAACAATTTAATAGCCTCGATGATTTTATCGTAAGGCACGTCCGTCATTCCGTCATAGCGACCAACCAGATTCCCCTGTTGATCGACCAGATACAACAGCGTATCATGGATGACCTGATCGGAGTTCGGGTCCTTGGATATCGGTGTCTTAAACGATTTGAGAATGAACGTTTTGATCTCCTCGAACGTATAGCCAGTCAAAGCGTGCCAGTTTGAGAAATCCGCATTGAATTTGCTGAGATACGTTTTTAACGCTTCTGGCGTGTCTCTTTCTGGATCGACGGAAAAGGAGACGAACTCCACATCCAGACCCGCTTCTTTTGCTTTTTTTTGCAATTCGGCCATGTTTGCTGTCATCGTCGGACAGACGGTTCCACAATACGTAAAAATAAAGTTGGCGATCCATACCTTGTTTTCTAAATCAGTGGAAGAGAAAGGCTGCCCTTCCTGATCCGTATACGCAAATTGATGAACCGGATTGTTTAGATCATATCTTGCTGGACCACACGCAGTTACCAAAACCATCAGGATACTGAGCATGATCAACCAAGCTGTTTTTTTCATTGTACCGTCCCTCTCCTATTCCTTTTTCTCAGAGAGCCACTTCGCTAACTGACCGATTTCTTCTGCGCTGAGCACTTTTTCATAACCAGGCATGCCATTTGCGCCGACCGTAATTATTTCAACGAGGTTTTCCTCCGTCATTTTCGAGCCAACTTGCTGCAAGCCTGGACCCACCCTACCGGATAAATCGTTACCATGGCAGCTCATGCAATTATTTTTGTATAGCTTCATCGCACTTTTCTCTGCATCTGCAACTTCTGTTTGCTCTTCCGTTGCGGCATTGCTGCATGCAGTTGCAACCAAGAACAGTGAGCCAATCAGAAGATACTTGATGGCTTTCACAGAAACCCCCTACCTTTCTGACGGGAATAACGTTACCTTACAAAAAGGGACGGCCTGCTGTATCTCCTACCACTGTGCAGGCACAATACCGAGAATCAGGGCGTACAGCAGTACGCCCCCGATTGAATTTATGTCACTATAGTGCGACCATGTTGTACATCATGATCCAGATGGAGCCGATCACGATGAGGAATACGATAAACACCCCGAGTAAGAGCGACATCAAATTGTAGCGTGGTTTATCCTCTTCTTTTAGGTGCATGAAGAAGAATAACTGGACAATAAACTGGAACAGAGCCGCTCCTAAATAGATGATGAGTCGCTTATCACTATCCAACCAACCGTTCTCAAGGGCCAGAATAGGAATGATTGTGAATACAAGCGACAAGACGAAACCGATCACATACGATTTCAAGGAACCATGACCGCCGTGTTGTTCTGTCGTGCCATGCACAGATTGCTTGCTCAATTAATTCACCCCCATCACATACACGATGGTGAAGACGAAAATCCAAACAACATCAAGGAAATGCCAGAACAAGCTGATGATATTTACTTTTCGTTTCGTTACGGGTGTAATGCCGTGCTTCGCGATTTGCATGATGACGATGATCATCCACCCCATACCGAGCGTCACGTGCAATCCATGCGTTCCTACCAAGGTGTAAAAGGCAGTCAGAAATGCACTCGTTCCAATCGTCGCCCCTTCACTAACCATGTGAATGAACTCGTTGATTTCCAAGAACAAGAAGGATGCTCCCAAAAATACGGTGACTCCCAGCCAGTTCATCAAAGCAAGACGATTCCCCTTATTCATAGCGAGAATCGCCAGACCGCTCGTAAAGCTACTGGTCAGCAAAATAAACGTACTCGCGTAAATCCCATTCATTTGAAAAAGCTCTTTTGGACCTGGTCCACCATCCGTGTTGCCTTGCAGTACGATATACGTCGCAAACAAGGTAGCGAACAAGATGACATCTGTCATGAGGTAGATCCAAAAGGCAAACGTGCGCAATTCCTCTTGGTCTGGATGATGATCATGATGTCCAGCATTCACATTAGCCATTACGTAATCACCCTCCCTGCTTCGGCCTCTGTACGTTTAATCTCTTCCACCGTGACATAATAGTCCGTGTCGTAGTTAAACGAGTGAACAACCATACACGCAATCACACCGATAACCCCTGGTACAGCCATCCATAGCCAGTCAAAAATCAAACCGAATCCGACAAAGAACCAGAACGTGGACATTACAATCGGAATACCGGAGTTTTTCGGCATATGAATCGGTTCCAGTTCTACTTTCGCTGGCTTTTCCAAGCCTTGCTCGATACGAAGCTTTCTTTCATGCCAATCATCTTGAGACGTTACCTGCGGCATTACAGCAAAGTTATAGAACGGGGCTGGAGAAGGAATCGACCACTCTAATGTACGTGCATTCCATGGGTCTCCGGTTGTATCTCTCTTCATGTGCTTGATGCTGTGTGCAATGTCCCAAATTTGGACTAGGAATGCAGCTCCCATGATCACGGCACCGATCGTCGATACCAGGTTCATTTCGAACCAGCCTTTGTCCCAGCCATACGTGTAAAGACGACGTGTCATACCCATCAAGCCCAATGCGTATTGCGGCATGAAGCACAGGTAAAACCCGATGTTCCACAGCCAGAAAGCCCAACGGCCGATACGCTCATTCAGCTTGAATCCAAAAATCTTCGGCCACCAGTAATACAAGCCCGCAAAGAATCCAAACACGACACCCGCAATGATCACTTGATGGAAGTGTGCAATGAGGAAGTAGCTGTTGTGATACTGGAAGTCAGCAGGTGCTACAGACAGAAGTACACCCGTCATCCCACCGATGACGAAGTTCGGGATAATCCCAACCGTCCACAGCATCGGCGTCTCGAACGTAATTTTTCCTCGGAACATCGTAAACAGCCAGTTAAACACTTTCACACCTGTCGGAATCGCAATCAGCATTGTCGTGACCGCGAAGAACGCATTGACGTCCGCACCGGAGCCCATTGTGAAGAAATGGTGAGCCCATACGAGGAACGAGAGAACGCTAATGATGATCATCGCAAACACCATGGATTTATAGCCAAACAGCTTTTTCCGAGAGAACGTCGCGACGATCTCGGAGAAAATCCCGAATGCTGGCAGAACGATAATATATACTTCCGGGTGACCCCACATCCAAATCAAGTTGATATACATCATCGGATTACCGCCGCCGTCCAAGGTGAAAAAGTGCCCACCCAAATAGCGGTCGATAAACAGCAGTGCCAGTGTAACAGTCAAGATCGGGAATGCGAAAACGATTGCGATACAACTCGACAAAACCGACCAGGAAAACATCGGCATTTTCATCAAAGTCATACCTGGAGCACGCACTTTCAAGATCGTGACAATAAAGTTAATCCCGGTCATCAAACTACCGATACCTGAAATCTGAATCCCCCAAATGTAGAAATCCTGACCTGGTCCCGGGTTGAAGGCTAGCTCCGAATACGGCGGGTAAGCCAGCCATCCAGCATCCGGAGAACCCCCTATGACGAAGGACAAGTTAAACAGCATCGCCCCTGAGAAAAACAGCCAGAAGCTGAGTGCATTCAGAAACGGAAAGGCTACGTCACGTGCTCCGAGTTGCAGCGGCACGATGACATTGAACAAACCAAACATAAGCGGCATCGCCATAAACAGAATCATAATGACGCCATGCGTCGTAAAAATCTGGTTGTAGTGATCGCCACTCAAAAACTGCATCTCAGGCATGACGAGCTGCGCCCGCATTAGGAGAGCATCTACCCCTCCTCGAAACAGCATGAGAACGGAAGCGAGAATGTACATGATACCGATCTTCTTGTGATCGACAGTTGTCAGCCATTCGCGCCAGAGCCATCCCCATTTTTTAAAGTAAGTCAGCACCGATACGATTGCGATGATACTGAGCACAATGCTGACGTCCGCACCGTAAATAAGTGGATCGCCTGTTACGAAAAATTCAGAGGCGAATTCTTTCACACTCTCCCACATCGTTGTCTCTCTCCTCCCTCTTTCCATTTCAACCGACTATTCTTTCACCCGCGCTGGCGGTTGCACTCTCGTAGATAAGCCGTGATTGTGTGAAGCAGCATACTTAGTCACCGTCATCTCGTACAATCCTTCAGGGAAAGCGGAGAAATAACGTACATCCGATGTTCCTTGTTTGGTCAGCTCTTTGTAACCATCTAGCGTCAGCTCAGGGGAAGTATGTTTCACCTGATTCACCCATTGATTAAAGTCTTCTTGGGAAGTCGCATTCGCTGTGAAGAACATCTTCGCAAATTCTTTTCCGGTAAAGTTCGCACCAGATCCCATGTATTCACCCTGCTCATCTGCTTGCAGGTAGAGAGTCATAGACATGCCTGACATGGCATAAATCTGACCACCGAGCTGTGGAATCCAGAATGAATTCATCGGGGCGTCAGATGTCACTTCGAAACGTACTGGCACATCCTCCGGGAACTGCACATAGTTCACAGTGGCAATGCCTTGTTCGGGATATTGGAACAGCCACTTCCAATCCAAATTCGTCACTTGAATCGTGATCGGTTTCTTATCGGATTCCAACGGCTTGGATGGCTCCAGCGAATACGTGTACCGAACTGTCACGATCCCAATTAACGTAATAATGATGATGGGAATGCCCCACCAAATGATTTCCAGTTTCGTACTGTGTTCCCAATCAGGCGTGTACTTCGCCTTTCTGCCTTTTCTGTCACGGTATCGCCATACAATGACAAAAGTAAGAATTAGCACAGGAACAATCACAATTAGCGTTAAAAGCGTGGATAAAATCATTAAGTCTTTTTGCTGTTCACCAATGGGTCCCTTCGGATCGAGCACGATATAGTTATCAGCGCAACCGGTCGTCAAGAACAGCAGGATGAACATGAACAAAAATGACATACAGCGTACTGCCTTGGACGTCTTCATGTCCTTGTCCTCATCTCCTATCACCATGCACGGGGTACTATTGAAACAAGTCTTACTCTAAAGCCGGACCATTGGAGTGTCACCAGCCAATGACAAAGTGGATCAACCAGCCATGTTCAAGAATCCGTTGTATTTTGGACACTTTTTAGACATAAAAAGAAAAAGGCCACCCCAAGGTGGCCTTTCCTCCTATTGTTTGATCATTCCTTGATGACACGTACGGTTTGTAACATAGGGTCTTCAAATCCCTGTACAGGCAAGCCTGCCTCGATGTTTTTCTTCGTATAGACGAGGTTCTCTTCCGAAATGATCTCACCCGGGATAAAGATCGGAATACCTGGTGGATACACCATGACAAACTCCGCGATAATTCTTCCCACGGATTGTTCGACGGGAATCATCTCTGTCGGTGCGTAAAAGGCATCGCGTGGGGTGACAGCGAGTACCGGTATTTTGGGAAGCTGCATTTTCAGCCGGCCTTTTCTGTTTCCTTGATCCTCATACCCGGC
Organism: Brevibacillus sp. NRRL NRS-603; assembly: GCF_003013445.1. Classification (NCBI taxonomy): domain Bacteria; kingdom Bacillati; phylum Bacillota; class Bacilli; order Caryophanales; family Paenibacillaceae; genus Brevibacillus; species Brevibacillus sp. NRRL NRS-603. The sequence continues at coordinate 1,043,744 of NZ_PXZN01000012.1, forward strand.
AGCCAGCTCCTCCAAGGCATAGACAAGGATTTGTAAATCTTCTTTTGTATCACTTGGTGTGATAATACAAACGATGTTGTACAGGTCAGATAGCTCTACCTCAATGTTATAGCGATCACGAAGCCACTTTTCAGCTTCATATCCCGTAATGCCGAGGTCTTTTACCGAGATGACCAGCTTGGTCGGATCATGGGCAAACGCTCCATTTGTCCCGATAATTTCTCTCCCAATGCAGTACAAATGATTAATTTTATTGATTTGTGCTCGTGTTTCGTTTGCCAGTTGAATCGTTTGATCCAAAAGCGTTTTCCCGGATGTAACCAACCGCTTTCTCGCCACGTCGAGCGAAGCGAGCAGTAAATAGGAAGTCGATGTCGTCGTGAGCATGCTGTAGATGGCTTGGACACGCTGAATCGAAACGAGATTTCCCTTAATGTTCAACAACGAACTTTGTGTCAGAGAGCCTCCTAATTTATGCATACTGCTTGCTGCCATATCTGCACCAGCTTGCATCGCAGATAATGGAAGCTTGGGATGGAAGTGAACATGTGAGCCATGCGCTTCATCTACGAGTACAGGCACTCCTCTGGCATGCGCAATTTGAACGATACTCTTCAGGTCACCGGCAATTCCGAAATAGGTTGGATTGATGACGAGAACTGCCTTCGCATCGGGATGCTGTTCCAATGCTTTTTCCACAGCTTGCGGTGTGATCCCATGTGAAATCCCAAAGACAGGGTCTATTTCTGGATGTAAAAAGACAGGAGTCGCACCAGATAAAACAATTCCGCTCATGATAGATTTGTGTACATTTCGTGGCACGATGATCTTATCGCCGGGATTACATACCGCCATAATCATCGTCATAATGACTCCGCTCGTACCTTGAACAGAAAATATGGTGTGATCAGCGCCAAAGGCTTCAGCAGCCAATTCCTGCGCTTGTTTGATAATCCCTTTTGGTTGATGCAAATCGTCTAATGGTTCAATGTTAATCAAATCGATGGAAAGTGCATTTTTCCCCATGAACCATCGAAATTCAGGATCCATCCCTTTCCCTTTCTTATGACCTGGTATATGGAACTGGATTGGATTCTTCTGGGCATGCTTTCTCAGCCCGTTAAAGAGCGGCGTTTGCCCTTGAATCAACATTTTTCCCACCTCACTATCCTTCCGTGTTGTTTGCATGAGTGATGTTTCTGGGCTGATTATAAAGGAAGCGGCTCCTTCCTTCATGATCCAATCTTGACTTTTATGAACCATCCAATTTGTGTCCTTCCTTGTAATTGGTCTGTTTCATCTTTCGTAAATTGGCTGGTTACAGTGCTGGAGATTTCACTTACAGTGTTGCTACCATAAAGTTCTGGAGGCCATATAAATGAAACAACTGACCACTACACAATCGCGAAAAACACTGGAAAAGATACAATCCTATCAACCTGGAATGCCGATTTGGGAGATGAAAAAAATGTACGGACTCTCCCATATCATTAAATTAAGCTCAAATGAAAATCCACTCGGCCCATCCCCCAAGATCATCCGCACCATTCTCGGTGCGCTCCCGGAGCTGCATCGTTACCCGGATGCCAATACAACGACGCTGAAAGAGCATATAGCTGATCATCTTGAGGTAACCCCGGAGCATTTAATCATCACGAATGGCGGCGACGAACTGATCAAACTCATTTCCGAAACCTATCTGGAGCCCGAGGACGAAATCGTCGTGCCGTCGCCGACGTTTCGTGAATATGAATTCGGCGCACATCTCATGGGGGCTGTCATCAAAACGGTTGCGCTTGAGGCTGATTATGCATTCAATGTCTCTGCTATTTTGTCAGCGATCACAGATCGAACAAAGCTTGTCTACCTTTGTTCCCCAAACAACCCGACAGGCACCTATTTGTCTCGTCAGGACTTGACGGCATTGCTAGACCAACTGCCAGATAAAATACTTGTGGTACTCGACGCTGCTTACAGTCACTATGCAACGGCTGACGATTACACAACAGGTATTGATTTTGTCCGCCAAGGATACCCTGTTCTCGTCTTGCAAACCTTCTCGAAAATTTACGCACTTGCCGGTATTCGTGTCGGATTTGGCGTCGCACACCCGTCGGTGATCCAGAAAATCCTGAAAGTAAAAGAGCCGTTCAACGTCAATTCTTTGGCACAAACAGCCGCCATTACTGCCCTTGGAGACGTGGAGCATTTTGAAAAATCCCTCACAGAAAACACCAAAGGGCGCAAGCAGCTGTATGATGCCTTAGATGAAATGAATATCCCCTATACCGTGAGTATGTCTAATTTTATCTTGGCAAAATTCGGGCCAAATGCGGGTAGGATTTATCAAGAGCTGTTAGAAAGAGGAATCCTTTTGCGTTACGGAGACACTTGGGGATTATCGGAGCATATTCGAATCAGTGTAGGTACGCTGGAAGAAAATCAAGTTCTCATACAAAACCTCCGTGAGCTCTTGCTTATCGTGGGAAAATGAACGAAAAACACCGGATAGAAAATGTCCGGTGTTTTTGCTTTTTCAAAGTGTTTCCTAAGCTTGATTCTCCTTGTGTTTACCCGTCTCCAATACTATACTGAATGCAAATTCCCCACTCATTTCCGCACGAAGGGATGACTGAAATTTCATAACTTCACGAAAGCTTTCGCTCTATAGAAAGGTGGATCAGATGTCACTCAAACCTGAAGATTTACAAAGCTACATCGACTCCCCAGAGAAACAGCAAAGGCTATACAAACGAACGCTCTGGATTGTAGTCATCTCCCAGATTTTCGGAGGTGCAGGACTTGCGGCAGGTGTCACCGTAGGGGCTCTCCTCGCCCAGGATATGCTCGGTTCGGAAAGTCTCGCGGGCATCCCTTCCGCATTGCTTACGCTTGGCTCTGCTGTCGCTGCATTGCTGGTGGGTCGACTCTCTCAACGCTTTGGACGCCGTTTGGGGCTCGCTAGCGGATTCTTAGCCGGGGGTATTGGCGCAATTGGGGTGGTTATCGCAGCCGTCGCAAACAGTATTGTCCTGCTGTTTGCCTCCTTAATTCTGTATGGGGCTGGCACCGCCACTAACCTGCAGGCCCGCTATGCAGGCACAGACTTGGCAAAGCCTAGACAGCGCGCGACTGCAGTAAGTATTGCCATGGTCTCCACTACATTCGGGGCTGTTGCAGGACCAAACCTGGTGGAAGTCATGGGACGATTCGCTACATCCATCGGTGTCCCCGCACTGGCTGGTCCTTTCATCTTGGGCGCTGCAGCCTTCATCCTCGCTGGTCTCGTATTTTGGGTATTGCTTCGCCCGGACCCGTTCATCGTTTCAAAAGCAATCGCCGAAGCGCAACAGGTGGATCAGAGCTCGCCATCCTATCTGAGTGAGAATCAGCTTGCAAGCAACAACCGGGGAATTATCGTTGGAGCCACCGTCATGATTTTGACACAGATCGTCATGGTCGCCATTATGACAATGACACCTGTACATATGAAACACCACGGACATGGTCTCTCTGAAGTAGGCATCGTCATCGGTTTTCATATCGGTGCGATGTACCTCCCTTCACTCTTGACGGGTGTACTCGTTGACAAGATCGGTCGCTCCACAATGGCCTATGCTTCTGGTGTCATACTGCTTGCAGCCAGCCTGACCGCTGCTTTTGCTCCAGCCGATTCGATGCCGCTACTCATCACCGCTCTTGTGTTGCTCGGACTGGGGTGGAATTTTGGATTAATTAGCGGCACAGCGCTCATCGTGGATGCAACGCAGCCCGCCACTCGTGCGAAAACGCAGGGAACAGTTGATGTCTTAATTGCCTTGGCTGGTGCATCCGGCGGAGCCCTATCTGGTATGGTCGTCGCCAATGCCAGCTACGCAACACTTTCCCTTGCCGGAGGCGCTTTATCGCTGTTGCTGGTCCCTGTCCTGATATGGTCCCACAGAAAGAGCAAACACCGTATAGAGATCTCGCAAAACTAAAGCCACCCTCAACAGGTGGCTTTTTCTCTATCCTAAGTATCCCAAAACAAAAAATAACACTGCTCACCGGCAGTGTCATTTTCCTCCAACCACTTTATTGCCATGTCCCTCACTCGGACTATGCTCATCTACAATCTGTTTTAAGCTAGCGAAGCCAGGAGTAAATTTGCTGTTGGGAATCTTCTTCTTGGAAGAGAGATTTTTCGAGTAAACAGCATTTTCGTTGCCTCTTTTCGCGAAGAACTCAGCTAATTTCATCGTATCCCACTCCTAACTAGCTCTCTTTAAGGTTTTGACCTTATTCACAAACTTAGTAACAAATCCTAATAATAACATATACGTAGTCAACCGCTCGAACTCCTGCATATTTTCGGGAGTAAATGTGTCATTCTTGTAAACAGCGACCGCAAATCCAAGCCTGAACTTGCCAAAATTTTTTACAATCGCAAATTGTTCAATATCCGTATTTTGAATACGTCCCTTTACTTGTTTATCGGCAATTCTGCAATCCTCTTGAAGCATGGAAGACAGTAGTAGCGTACGCACTGTGTCAAAATCTTTCAACTCGGTTAAGTAAAACACTTCAAACTGCTTGTCATTATTCGTAGGTACGATCCAATAACAGCATAGCTCGTCCGGTTTCAATCCGTAAATCGTCTTTACTTCCATTTCAAATGCCTTCATAAACGTGATGGCATTCGCATTAATAATAGCGGATGATTGACCACTTCCATCCAAGCTGTAAATCGCATTGGCCAATTCTTTCTCACAATACTTCACTTCCATCTGGAACTCGATGTCGTTCCCTCTAATCTTGTTGCAGATGAACAAAACAATGAATACCATTCCTGCCAAAATAGCGGAATACAAGATGGACAAGCCTAGAACAGAGCCTAATGAAGCTAGTTTGTTTTCCTCATGTGGCGGTGCTAGGATAAACAGCCATTCGATCGGTTGAAACATCCACTTATGTATGACTGCTATCAAATCTGGAAGCAAACCTTTTAACAATTCAAATACGAGCCATGAGACCAGAACGAATAAGATGCCAAGAACAGAAAAAACAATCTTTACATGGCTCTGCACAAGATTCTTTAGCACCTGTAAACATCTCCTTCTGGTAAAGTTTTACATTATTTTAACACTATAATCAGATTCTAAAAATAGGAAAAAACTACCTACATTTAGGTAGTTTTTTAGGCGTTTCTATCGTTATCGTACTGACTTTTTGATTACCTATGTACTGTATCGTCTGCTGTACAATCTTGCTGTTCTCTTCAATTCTCTTCAGTGGTTTAAATGAACTCAACAATTGCACGTTCCCCCTATCGGTATACTGGGTGTAATTCGTAACGTTAATGCTCCCTTATTGGTCTGCCCATTTTTCACCGCTATCAAACACGAAATGCTCATTATGACCATCATCCGTCTTGGTAATACCCCATACCTTATGCCGTTCTGATTTTGTTTAGACCCCTCTTCTGGGGCTGCTTTTCCACTGTTCGTGACGGTTTTGTTACAGACCGTGTTGCTCCCATTGGCACAATCAGCTTCCACAATCATTCAATAATAAAAGATAAAAAAATGAAAAGGAGTTAGTCAGGGTGAACTCAGTGATAGCGGCATAACAGAAGAAAGTGAAGATACCGTATCAGTATATGCTCGTGTTCTTGATTTTGACTTTCGTATGGATTGGTTTATGTTGGAGGGCTGGTTACCCACAGTGAGCAGCTATTCCGCCCATTCTCGTCGCTGTCTATGAATCTCTTCACAAGCCGATGTTCAACGACAAGATGGCTTTCAAGCTCAGACTGGTGTTAACCCATTTCGGCGACAGTCGGTACTATACGCTTTTCCACTTCTCCCTTTTGTCTTTCCGGACGAAATGGTGGTCATGTTGCCCGTAGGTGCGCTCATCGCTTCTATATTCATGTTTGGCTCTGTGCTCATGTACAAAAAGTGGGAGAGAAAAAGAAGTCAGCTTCATGCCCCGAGGAAGTAGCCCATAACAATAAAGCCACCCATCTTGGGGTGGCTCTTATCCTTACTTCGCCTTTGGGGTTACCTTTTCCACTTTGTTTTCGCCTATCTTCACTTTGAATATATCTTTTTTATCATGATCGGAAGCTTGATAGTCGGAAAAAAAGATGGAATCTCCCCCGATGTTTATCGATATACCTGATGGATACAGCGGGGTTGTCTTGCCGTCCGTCATATTCATTCGGCATACCGTGTTTTCTGAGATGTAGTATAGATACTTCCCAGCTATAATGATCGGATTCTCTGCTCGTGGCAACCCTTTCTTGACTAGAGCAGTCTTTCCATCCTTCAATCCTATTTTATAAACATCGACGGCTCCACTGGAGTCTACCAATTTTGTATAGTAAATGAAATCGCCAGACAGACCGACAAGGGACAGTTCCTTGTCTTTGCTTACGAGTTTTTTCTGCGTTCCATCCCGCTTCATTTTGTATAGTTGACCACTTTCATTGGTGTAAAAAATCCAATCTTGATAGAAATACACTTCCTCAAACTGATCAAGCAGCTTCTTTTGATTTTTGCCGTTCGTGTCCATCCTGTACAAAGGACCATAACCATCTGCGTAGTAGATGATATCTCCTACTACGTACAATCGATGTACGTTATTGGGGTCCCCTTCCGTAAGACTACCGCTCTTGATAACTGTTTTCGAACTGCCATCTGTCTTTATTTTAAAGAGCTCCGTCGTATCTTCATACGTATAACTGATCTCGTAATTGGGCATCTCAAGCTGATAGATTTCTTTCAAGGGCTTATTGCGCGTATAGTAAATCCAGTCACCTACAACATTCAGATTATGGGCCCAATCACTGCTCAACTTTTGAAGAGAGCTTCCATCCTTTTTGATTTTGTATAAGCCATTGTTGTTATAAAAAATCCACTCTCCTTGAACGGCGACAAAGCTTCGGTGTGAATTGATATTGACAGGATCGCTGCCAAAAACGTTTATCACTGGTTTTTTTGTTGGCGCAGTCGCCATTGTTTGTTGATTGCCAAAGCCAAGAACCACAATCAGACATACTGTCATCACAACGGTGATCATCCAATTCCCTTTATCTTGCACCATGCATCCCTCCCCTTCATGGCCTAATAAAGTAAAACACAGCGGTTCCTTCATCTATATACATCCGTCGAAACTGATTTATATGTACCAAAACAAATTCGTTTTGTCTATCTTGATTTGGATAATTTGTAAAAATAAAGAAGCCACCCATCATAGGCGGCTCTTTCTCTCTCTCTATGCTAAAGGGAAATGACACGCAACCTGCCGATCCTGCCCAACCTCTATGAGCTCGGGAATCTCCTTGCTGCATCTCTCCTGCGCCATCGGACAACGAGGATGAAAACGACAACCTGACGGCGGATTGGCCGGAGATGGTACATCCCCTTGCAGGACGATCCTCTCTTGTCGCCGATGCGGAGTAGGCTTCGGAATCGCCGACAACAATGCAGCCGTATACGGATGCAGTGGCTGTGCAAACAAGTCATCCGTTCGTGCAATCTCCACCATTTTCCCCAAGTACATCACGCCTACCCGATCAGAAATATGGCGTACCACATTCAGACCATGCGCGATAAATAGATAGGTCAGCCCCATCTCTTTTTGTAATTTCATCATCAGGTTCAAAACCTGTGACTGTACGGACACATCCAGCGCAGAAACAGCTTCATCGGCCACAATAAACCGTGGTGAGAGTGCAATCGACCGCGCAATGCCGATCCGTTGCCGCTGTCCGCCGGAAAACTCATGCGGATACCGATTTCGTCTCGAAGGATCGAGTCCCACCAGACTCATCAGCTCGACTACCCGCTCATCTATTTCCTTTGCAGATGCGCGCAGATGAACCCGCAAAGGCTCTCCAATAATATCACTTACCAAAAATCGTGGATTCAACGAACCAAACGGGTCTTGAAATATAATCTGCATATCCCGTCTCAGCTTTAAATTCTCTTGTCTGTTCACCTGATGGATATTGGTTCCGTCAAACAGCACTTCTCCGCTCGTCGCCCTTTGCAAATTCAGCACGACACGCCCCAGCGTCGACTTCCCGCAGCCGGATTCTCCTACGAGCCCAAATGTCTCCCCAGGCCGAATTCCGAAAGAGACATCATCTACAGCTTTTACATGACCGATGACACGGCTCAACAAGCCGGCCTTAATCGGAAAATACTTTTTGATATGGTTTGCTTCAATCAAATATTCCCGGTTCATTGGCGGTTCACCTCTGCTTTGCTTCCAGCGATTGAATTTGCACGCTGATTGTTTCTGAAGTGATTGCTGACATCTTCGTTCAACCAGCAAGCCACTTGTTGTCCCGTAACAACCTCGCGCAAAATAGGTTCCTCTTTTCGGCATTTGTCAATCGCATGCGGACAACGCGGGTGAAAACGGCAGCCCGTCGGCAATTGAGTGATGCTCGGAATGGTGCCTTGGATGGTGTACAATTCTCCGCCGCGCTCCCCTTCAAATCCGGGAATAGACTGTAGCAAGCCAATCGTGTAAGGATGCCGGGGCTCGTCAAAGATCCGTTCAACCGTTCCCTCCTCCACAATCGTTCCTGCATACATGACCGCGATACGATCCGCCATCTCCGCTGCTACCCCCATGTCATGGGTGATCAGCAAAATCGACATGCCCAATTCCTTTTGCAGCCGTCTGAGCAAATCCAAAATTTGCGCCTGAACCGTTACATCAAGAGCAGTCGTTGGCTCGTCTGCTATCAGCATTTCCGGATTGCAGGCCAAGGCCATCGCGATGACAACACGCTGACACATCCCTCCAGACATTTCGTGCGGGTACTGCTTCACTCGTACTTCCGGCGCCGGAATGCCAACCAGACGAAGCATCTCGATCGCTTTTTTGAACGCATCCTGCTGATTCATTTTTTGATGCAGCATCAAGCTCTCCGCAATTTGATCGCCTACCGTAAACACCGGATTGAGAGCCGACATCGGGTCTTGGAAGATCATCGCGATTTTGTTCCCGCGAATGTGCATCATTTCATCCAGGTCCTTTGCCGCCAGATCCTGACCGTGAAACATGACGTTCCCACTCTGAATAAATCCGCCCGCATAATCAATCAGTCGCATAACTGCCAGTGACGTCACACTTTTTCCGCTGCCGGATTCCCCTACCAAGCACACCGTCTGTCCTTTGCCAACGCTGATGCTCACTCGATCCGTGGCCTTGACCGTACCGTCATCCGTAAAGAAGCAAGTGGTCAAATTTTTTATTTCGAGGATGTTGCGTTCCACTTGTTCAGCCTCCTTTTCGGGTTCTTCTTTTTCTTCCGTGGGTCGAATGCATCGCGGATGCCGTCTCCGACGAAGTTAACCGCTAACACCACGAGCAAAATGCAAAGACCAGGGTAAAGTGCTTGCAAAGGATCGACCAGCATGAATTCCTGTGCCTTGCTCAACATTAACCCCCAGCTTGTTTCAGGTGGTTGAATCCCCAAGCCTAAATAAGAGAGACCTGACTCTGACAGAATAGCCGAACCAACCATGAGAGTCGCGTACACAATAATCGGAGCCATTGCATTGCGTACCAGGTGACGCGTAATAATGCCCCAGTGCGAAACGCCAATCGCTCTCGCCGCTTCCACATACTGCATTTCCCTTAGCTGCAAGAACTGACCGCGCACCAGACGTGCCACACTTGTCCAGCTCGTCAGTGACAAAATCAGGATCATGTAGATAAATTCCGCTCCGAAGAGAGCCAGTACCAGAATGTTAAAGAACAGACTCGGAATGGAGTTCATCACGTCCACGAGACGCATGAAGCAGGTATCAATCCAGCCTCCGAAATAACCAGAAATTGCTCCGATCAGTGTCCCGATGACGACCGCAGCAAAAGCAACGCTGAAGCCGACCAGCATAGACACCCGACTGCTATGAATGAGGCGGGACAAGATATCACGACCGAGCTCGTCTGTTCCGAGCACATGTCCTTCTGTTCCAGGAGGCAGGTTGGTAATCATAAAATCAACCTTGGCCGGATCATGCGGTGCAACCCAATCGGCAAATACAGCGATCCCAATAAAAAACAGGAGTACGATTAATCCACTAACGGCATACGGATTGCGCATAAATTTTTTGCCCGCGGTTGTCCATAGCCCAGGAGGCTTTTGGCCAACAGGATTTGTCGGAAGCTGTCCACCTGGTCGATTCGTTTCAACAACAGTGTCATCTTGAAGCTGTACTTGACTCATGCTGCCCTGCCTCCTTTGCGTCCAAGCTGCACTCGCGGATCAACCAGTGCGTAGATTAAATCGGCAAGCAGGTTTCCGATAATCACCATCAGTGAAATCAGCAGCGTGATCGACATCAACACAGAATACTCACGGGCTACAGCCATTTCCACAAACAGACGGCCCATGCCTGGCCAGTTAAATACACTCTCTGTCAATGCTGCACCTGCTACCAGAGTCGGCAAATCCAATCCGATGATCGTCACAACCGGAATCAATGCGTTCCGCAGAGCATGGCGGAAAATCACGCGTCTTTCCTTCATCCCTTTGGCACGTGCCGTCCGAATATAATCCTGCTCCAAAACCTCCAGCATACTGGCACGCGTATATTTGACATAGGCTGCGATGTTCACCAGTGTTAACACCGTAACAGGCAGAATCAAGTGCAATATGAGGTCGCTTACTTGTCCCTCTTTCCCCATCGTGTACATGTCAGATAGTGGGAGCAGATTCAGTTGCATCGCAAAATACTGCTGTAGCATAATCCCAAACCAGAAGGTTGGCATCGCGAAGCCGAGATAGGCAACGATGGAGGCGATCTGGTCAGACAGACCGTATTGCTTTGTGCTGTTGTAGATCCCCCACGGGATAGCGATCAGCATGGAAAGCCCCCACGCTACAGACATGAGCACAAACGTATTCCAAACCGTCGGCCACAAAATATCACCAACAGGAACGTTATTTTTAAAGGTATGGCCCAAATCTCCTTTCAGTAAATTACCAACCCATTTCATGTATTGAATATAGACAGGCTGATCCAACCCCATATTTTTCATCTGAATGAGCTGTGCTTCAGGAGACATTCCCGGTGAGAGCATGACTTTTAGCGGTCCTCCGGGTGCTGCATGCATGAGTCCGAACGAAACCACTGTGATCAAAAATAAAACAAGCACGGCTTGTAGTACGCGGCGTACTAAATATTCAGTCAATCAGCATCCTCCTTTCGTTTGAAAGGGGAAGGGGCAATAAGGCTGCCCTTCCCCCTTTTCATTTTGCAAACCGCTACCAGCCGAGTTTATTTTTTGGTATCGTCGATCCACCAGTTCAGGAAGCCAAAGGTCTCCCCATACGGAATCATGGATACTGGTTTAAACTCATCCTTATACTTGACGCGAGAAGTCATGCCTCGTGGCGTTCCGTACTGGTACATGAATACGTATGGCAGGTTCGTCGAGATTTCTTTTCCGACTTCTTTATAGATCGCTGCACGCTCCTCTTGTTTAACCGTGGATACCGCTTTTTCCCAGAGCGCATCCAGCTTCGGATTGTCGTACCAGCCAGCGTTGTTGCCAGGCGGGAATGCCTTTTTCCCGAAAGTAGAAATGCCATCCGGATCTGGATCAGACAATTGCCATCCGAGTAGCAGAACCTGGAATTTACCAGGGTTGGCATACTGATCGACAAGAGCCGAGAAGTCTAATGCTTTTGGCTTCGCTTCAATTCCGACCTCTTTCAGGTTTTGCTGAATAACAACTGCTGCCTGTTCACGACGACTGTTCCCCGAGTTAAAAATGAATTCAAAGGAGAAACGATTGCCGTCTTTGGCAAGGATTCCATCTGCCCCGGCTACCCATCCGTCTTCTTTCAGCAGTTGTTTTGCTTTCTCTACACTATATTCGTAATGGACCGCTGCATCGCCCGGGTCCGCCCATGTACCTGGCAGGAACGGTGCATCCATAATTTTTCCGGTTCCTTTCAAGATATTGTCGATAATACCTTGACGATTGATTGCGTGAGCGATGGCCTGACGTGTTTTTTGACCTTCAAACAACCCGTAATTGTTCGGGAAGTTCTTCTTGTCGAAGTTGAAGGCAAAGTATTCATAGCTAGGACCTGGCTCCGTCGAAATGTTGATATTTCCTTTCGCCTTCACCGCTTCGAGCTGCGTGACAGGAATGGAACTTACCAAGTCAACGTCGCCTTTCATCAGAGCCTGTACTTGTGTGTTTTGATCCGCATAGATTTTGTACACAACTTTTTGAATATGCGGCTTCTTTTCACCCCAGTAATCTGGGTTAGCATCTAGCACATGGAATTCCTTTTGTTTCCACTCTGACCATTTGAACGGTCCGGAAGTAGGTGTCTTGGCTGGATCTTTTCCGTAAGAATGTGCTTGTAATTCTTTAAACGGTACGTCTTTCAGCACATGGGCTGGTACCAGCTTTTGCATTAATCCAAAAGCAAACGGAGCGTACAATTGAGTCAATTTGATTTCTACGGTGTAATCATCCAGTTTTTTCATCTCTTTAACTTTGTCGTATTTCGTAATTTCTGGTGATCCAGTCTCAGGATTTTTGATGGCATTAATGGTATAAATCAAGTCGTCAGCCGTGATTGGCGTTCCATCGGACCATTTCGCATAATTCTTCATCTTGATTGTATAGGTGAGGCCATCCTCGCTTATTTTCGGCAACTCAGCTGCAAGGGACCAAGGGTAAACAGCTAAATCAAAAGACGGGTTCCGATTGTACAAATAAGCATGGGTGTACTCCATAACGTCGCCGGATGCCGTGTCATTTCCGAAAATCGGATTGATCGTGACGATGTCAGACGTCGTAGAATGCGTAAACGTTCCACCGTCTATTGGTTTCTCATCATCCGTACTGGTCGCCTGAGGAGCCACCTGCTCCACCGGTTTTTTTGTTGGTGCGGGTGTTGCAGTTCCTGGCGAAGCATTGTTCCCGCTTGAGCAACCGACCAACAGCGCGCCGGTTAACGAGAGCAACGCTAACGACTTTAACCAACCTTTCCCTTTTTTCAAATCATTTCCCCCTCTTTCACGTGGTTTCAAGCCTTTTCCATAATGGGTAATACATCCCAAGGCCCGTCTTTTTAATATTAAATAATTTTCTGTTATTTGAAAATATTTTCCCTTTAAAAGATTTGAAAAAATCAGATGATTTTATATTCCTTTATAAACCTTAATAATAAATCCCCCTTCTAATAAAGGGGGAGCGAACATATATGCTCTACACAGCTTGGAACTGCAACAGTTCACGTACAATGCTTAGCGATTTGTCGATATCCGCTGTCTCAATACCAGAATGAGTCACCGCTCGAATTCTGCCGTGACCGAGCTCAGCTACGCGCAGCCCATGTGCTTGCGCTTACGAAGGTCTGCCACGTATGGACTGGGGGATCAATCCGGAAGATCACAATCTTGGTCTCCACATCTTCCACATGAGTTACGGATTCCTGGAATCTCCGCCGTAAACATTGGTTTATCATAAAACAAAAATAGACATGCTTACCTTCTCGGGTAGATTGTTGCAGAAATGGATCGATACCTGAGAAGGCTGAACATGTCTATTTTTCCATTAACCTTGAAAAAGGGTATATCCTCCTACTACTATCGAGACTACAAATAATATACCGAAGTACCACTTCGTAAACCGAAGACTGAACCACGAGCCTTCCCACCATAAAATCCCGAAAAAAATTGCCCCAATCAAGATGCTAGTTACAAAAGCAATGAGTGTATTTTCCATATTTCTTCACCTTTTAAACAGAATGGAAAAGAGGCTGCCCTCCACAGTAGATCGAACAGCCCCTTTTCATTTACCAGACCGTAATGTTAACCGTAATGGTCTCGCCGCCGTATTCCACTGTAATCGTTGTTTTACCAGATTCCAGTGCGGTCACGACACCATTTTCTACAGTCGCAATCTCAGGATCTTCCACTGTCCATTCGGCATCTTTGGTGACGATCTCCTCGTATCTATTTTCATAGACCGCATACAGGACGATCTCTCCAGTATTGTCTGCCTTCAAGCGCAGCGAAGAGCGAGATACTCGCAAATCTTTCACTTTCTTTTCCTCTACGACAAGCACACGATTGGTTACCTTTTTACCGCCGTATTTCGCAGTAATGACAGCCTTCCCTTCAGCCAGCGCTGTCACTTTTCCCTCTTTTGTTACTTCGACGACCTCTTCGTCGCTAGAGGACCAAGTTGCTCCCTCTGTCACCTCTTCGGTGTTCTTGTCACTGAAGACGGCTGTCAGCGTTAGCTGCTTCTCATCATCGATCTCCAGCACCAAATCCTTGAAGGAAGTCGTCAACGAATGAATGGTTTTCTTAGAAACCGTCACCGGAATCTCCAGTTCCTCGCCCATATAGCGAACGGTAACGATGTCTTCTCCCTCTTCTTTTCCTGCCGTAATGCGGCCCTGCTTGACGGTAACCAATCCGTTTTCCGTGTCGTACTCAACATTTTTGTCTCGCGTGATGTCTTTGCGTTTTTTGCCTTCTACCTTATAAAGTCGTAAGATCGTGGTTACTCTTGGTTTCATCCAGAAGGACGGTTCGTTTGTTTCCAACTGGAACGTGGCTATTTCCTTAACGGTTACCTCCACCGAATCGGTTTTGTTCCCGTCCACGGTCGTCACTGTAATCGTCGCAGTTCCAGGAGCTACTGCCTTGATCTTGCCCTCCTCATCTACCTCGACGATCTCCGAGTCGCTGCTTTCCCACTTGACTCGTTTGTTGGTGGCGTTCGTCGGTTTTACAGTAGCTCGAAGGCTTTCTGTATCGCCAACACGCAGCGTTAATTCCTCTTCCTCCAACTCAACTCCGGTGACTGGCTCTCCTGTTGGCGGATTTGGCACATTATGCACGTATAGCTCAATGGAATCATCCAGTTCGACGGTGTTTCCTGCCTGATCGCGAAGCTGGATCAAAACTTTTTTCATCCCATTGCCATACGTCAAGCTCCACGGTACTGTTCCCGTCACTTTTTCCCAGCTGCTCCACTTGCCTTGGTCATTGGAGATACGCATCTCGACATCTCCCAAATTGTCCGAAGCAGTAACATACAGTCTCACGCTGGTGGAGTAGGTAAGACGATCATCATTGTTGATGACGAACGTTCCCGTTGGTGCGGTTTTATCCAAAGTAAACGTGATCTTGGTTTCGTTTCCGGAAGCATCGACGACCCGCAGATCATGCTTGCCTTCACTTGTTACCCGGTCGCCACTTGAGAACGGAGCACCGTTCAATGTCGCGGTTCCTTCGTTGAATGTGATTGTCACGTCATTTTTGTAAATGCCTTTGTCCTCGACTCCAGAAACAACGGGCGCATCTGCATCCAGCTCGATCGTATCGGACACGGTTGTGATATGCCCTGCCCTGTCTGTGATCTGCATCTCGACAGTCTTGGTTCCATCACCGGACTTCAACTGCCATGCTTTGGTCGCAGTTACTGCCTCCCAATCGCTCCAGTCGTTGTCACCATTTGCAAAGCGGATTTGTACATCACTCGTACTGTCATTCGCTGTGATCGCGAGCGTAACATCACGGGACTTGGTGGAATTGTCTCCGTTATTGATCGCGATGGATCCAGTCGGCGCCACCACATCGAGTTCAATCGTATCGCTTAGCTTTGTGATATTCCCAGCTTTGTCCCGCAGCTTGACATAGACCGTTTTGGTGCCGTTTGTACTGCCATCAGCCAGCTTCCATGCTTTTGACTCCGCGAAACGCTCCCATGTACCCGAATTGTCATCGGCGTTAGAGATCGCCATTTCAATGTCATCTGTATTTCCTGACGCAGTGAGTTGCAACGTAACGTCTTCTGTTTGCGCAAATTCAGCTCCGTTATCGATGCTGAGTATTCCAGTCGGTGGTGTTTTGTCCAGCGTAAAACGAATCGTCGTCCGATTTTGCGCATCATCTGTGACGACCAACTCATACGATCCTTCCGCAGTGACCACAGAACCGCTCGTAAACGGATTGCCGTTCAGTAATGCTGTTCCCTCATTGAAGGTAATCGTTACGTCGCTCGCATAGACACCATCCTGGGTGACTCCTGTGACAACTGGTCCAGCGGAATCCAGCGTGATTTGCTTATGAAGGGCCAATTGGTTTCCGGCCGGATCTCTCAGCTCGAGATAGACCGTTTTGGTTCCATCACCACCACTCAGCTCCCATGGAACGTCGTCTTTTGTCGGCGCTGTTTTCCAATCGCTCCACGTCAGGTTGTCATTCGACAAGCGCATTTCCACGCCATGAGCATCATCCGACTCCACACTCAACGTCACCTTGCTCGTGTTGGCATACGATTGGCCTTGATTGATCTCAAAAGCACCCGTAGGATTGGTCATATCGAGTGTGATCTCATCTGTAAAGCTGGCAATATTCCCCGCTTTGTCCTTTACTTCCATGTAAACCGACTTGGCTCCGTCTCCAGTCGGCAAGACCCACGCCTTTGTTGTAGTCAGCGTTTCCCAAGAAGTCCAATTGGCTGGATCACTCGTATCATGGGAAAAGCGCATCTGTAGTTCATTGCTGAAATCGGTAACGGCAATTTGTAATGTGGCTGCAGGTGTATTGGTGTAATCTGCGTCACCATTGATCTTGAGACTGCCTGACGGCTTTGTTTGATCGATGGAAAACTGAAGCGTAGTCGTATTGCCCGCTTCGTCTGTGACAACCAGCGTATAGGCACCATCATCATTGACGGTTTCTCCGTCAGCAATGACCTTTCCATTCAAGGTTGCTGTGCCTTCGTTAAAGTTGATCTTGACACTCTGATTGTACAGCTTGTTGTTCTCTACACCGGTTACAGCAGGTGCGACTGTGTCGAGCGTAATGTTAGCTTGCAGATCCTTCGTGTTGCCAGCTTCGTCGACCAACTGCATATAGACCGTTTTCGGTCCATCTCCATTCGTCAGCCTCCAAGACTTGTTTGTAGCAACAGGTTCTGGCGCACTCCAGGTGATGTTATCGTTGGAAAGCTTCATTTTCACTGTGCTTGTTGCGTCAGTAGCAGTGATTTGCAAAGTGACATCCTGAGAATTCGCATGAGAGGCTCCATTATTGATGGAGAGACTTCCAGCAGGTGGTGTTTTATCCAGGATAAAATTCAGTATAGTCGTATTACCTGCCATATCCGTTACTACCAGCGTGTACTTATCCTCTGCACTCAACTTCGTGCCACCGGTAAAGGAAATGCCATTCAATGTCGCTGTGCCTTCATTGAAAACAGGCGTGACATCGGACTTATAAACGCCGCCATTCGCAACCCCCGTCACAACAGGTGGCGTTTTGTCCAACACGATGGTACCAGATGTATAATACAAATTCCCTGCACCATCACGGAACTTTGCATAGACTGTTTTTTGTCCGTCTCCACTAGCCAAGTTCCATTCCAGCTTGTTGTTGGCTGGAACAGGTATCCAGCTGCCTGTAAAGCTGTTATCATTCGACAACATCAGTTCTACCGGGCCGTTCGCATCACTTCCCTGAATGGTAAGCTCTACCTTTTCTGATGAAGTGGCTACGTTCCCGTTATTGATCTCGATGGTTCCTGTCGGTGGAGTTATATCCAGCACGATGCTATCCTGCGCTTGCAGGACAGTTCCTGTTCCGTCACGCAGTTCCATGAAGACCGTTTTGGTCCCTTCTCCTGCCTGGAGGCTCCAGGTAACAGGCGTCTCAAACGTCTTCCATTCGCTCCAAGGACCACCTTCTACGTTCGCCAAACGGTACTCGGGCTTGGCAGCATCAGGATCATCATGGGCCATGGTGAGCGTCGCATTTGCTGAATTTGTAGCGGCAGCACCCCCATTGATGGTAACCGTCGCTGTCGTAGGTGGTTCATTTACATCAGCCACCTGGATGGTCATCACCTTAGTGAATATATTGCCAGCCGAGTCTGTTGCAGTAATCGGTACAGCGTAGGTCGACTTCGTCTCAAAATCAAATTTCTCTGTCGCCTTCAGTTGATCTCCCTCAACAGTAAATGGAACCGTAGGGCTTTGAATACTGAACGAAGCGGTGTCTCCTTGATCAGGATCTACTGCCAAAAGCGTGCCAACTACCGCTCCTATTGGATTGTTTTCGGGAATCGAATTGGACGATAAGAGGATATCGGTTGGTGGAGTGTTAGGGGCATAAGTGATTTCTAGCTGAGAAGCATAGTTAACATTTATTTTGTCGTAAAAAATGATTTGAGGCTGATACAAAACAGGAGCAGGTGGTGCTGTTTGTCTTCCTCTTAAAACAAAGGTAGCTTTTTTGTCTACAATATTGGTCTTGATAAAGCTGGTTACATCAAACGATTTCCACCCTGTGAAATTAGCAGGAATAAACTCATTTGTTATGATTCTTTCATGATAGGAAGGCAGCACAGTTGTAAAATCATCATTCCAGTTGTCATCAAACGAGCCCCATAGATCAATGAAAGGCATATCTCCGCCTGTTGCTTCTGCCTTATGCACATAAATTTTCAGGGCAGCAGACTCAATTTTCCTCTCACTTTTCACGCCGCTCAGGTCAAAACGCAGGGCAGCATTCGCAGCCCCATAATCCCCAGCATTGTCTCGCGCATACCCGACGATCAACGTGTTCGGAACACCCTGATAATCCAGGCCGTCAGGATAGGCACCAGACGTATCCACGAACTTGTCTGCCTCTACTCTAATCACATCTGGAAGTTCGGCTGCTTTCACTTTTTCTTGAAGAAACGCAGGTTGGACAATTGCAAACAACAATGTGAATATCAACAAACGAGCGATTATTCTTTTCATGAATAACGTTGTCCTCCTTTCTTCTTCATTTCAACTCCCCCTACTGTCGACACATTCCCCCAGCAAAGCATCTAGGTGAAACAAAAATATGTTAACAACAGTCTTTTGCAAAAAATACTAACTAAAGTTATGTCTTTTCGTGATAGTTATTCTTTCCAATAAAAAAAGGCGATTCAAACGAAACTAAACAGCCAGTCGCCGGTTGAATTCCGACGACTGGCTGCTTAAACTTTGTAAGGTGTTTTGATCCCTGTCCTGCTAACGGTGGTCAGTCCCGTTCCAATTGATCGGGCGTTATTTAAGGGTTAGCTCCTTCTCCCATGTCTTTTCATTGCCTTGCTCATTTCGAAAGACCAAGATCAATTTCCCCTTTTCCCCCTTCAACTCATCCTTGTAAAAGAAACCGGTGAACTGCCCATTGCCGCTGATGTAAAAGCCATTCCCACCAGGGATGCCTTCTGTGTCGTTTTTGATCGCTTGCTCTATCGTGTTTACAATGTCAGTTTTCTCAGACTTCCACTGCATGCTAGCTAACGAATAGCCGGCAGGTAGCTGTTCGACAAAGAAATCGAAGCTATTCCCCTCGATGGGCTTCGGTTCCTGGTCAACCACGACGAGAATTTCTTTTTCCTGCTGTTCTGCGGCCATGTCTTGTGCAACGCTCTCCGGTTGTTTCTCCTTGTTTTCTTTGTTTTCCTGAGGAGCTTGCGGCGGCACTTGACCAGTCGATTCTGAAGGAAGCGGTGTGCCACAAGCACTAGTAGCGAGTGATAGGACCAATACAGCCAGTAAGCTTTTCATTTTATTCTTTTTCAGATTCATTGTCATTTCCACCTTTGTTTTCATTTTCAACCAACGTAAAGAAAAAAGCGACTCCATTCACTGTATTTTCCGAGCCATAATCACTGCCATGCAGATCGAGGATATGTTTACAGATCGCCAATCCGAGACCCGTGCCGCCAGATTTCCGCCAGCGAGAGCTATCTACTCGATAAAATTGCTCCCATATCCGCGTTAGTTGATCGTCTGGGATGTGCGCTCCTTCATTTTCGATTCGAAGCTGGATGCACTCCCGCTCGCGGGCCCCGATAATTCGAATCTCACTTGATGGATTGGCGTGCCGGACTGCATTGCCGAGCAAATTCACAATCACTTGCTCGATACGTCTTGGATCTGCCCATACGTTGTTGATCTCTTCAGGTAAGGAGAGCCATAGTCGTACCTGCTTGTTTGCCAGCTGTAGTTGAAAGGAAGCGGCTACGCGATCTATGATTTCCGATACGGGAAACGATTGTTTACGAAGCAAAATGGCTTTGGCTTCGAATTTGGACAACTCCAGCATATCCATAATAAGTTCGTTCATCTTGTCGACTTCGCTTAAAATGACGTCCATGTATCGCTCCCGCTTTTCATGTGCGACATCATCTTTTAACCCTTCCGCAAAGCCTTTTACAATGCCAAGCGGGGTCTTGAGTTCATGAGAGATGTTTGCAATCAATTCTTTGCGAAGCTGCTCCATTTTTTCCTTATGCGCTAGATCCTCGCGAAGAGTGACATTGGCATTCGTCAGCTCTTTTAATGTCTGATCCAGCTTGCCAGCTAACGTATTCAGATGGCGAGAGAGCTCACCGAATTCATCCTGAGAACGAATCGAAGCAAGTTCTGTGAAGTCCAAATTAGCCATACGTGAAGCAGAATGACTCAGCGTTACTAATGGTTTCGTGATGATCTTCGAAAAGACAAAGGACAGCAGCAGTAAGATGACGAGGATGACTGGCGTCGCGTATAGGGAATAGCTGGTCAGCATACGTACCGCATCGCTCACTGGTTGCAACGTCGTCACAGCCAGTATGTAATTCGCCCCGCCCTGATAGGAGAATCGATGAAGCACGATGGCATAGTTTACACCACTCCACGGATCAGTCCACTTCCGCTGAATGAATGATCCGCTTTTCATTTGTGTAATCTCGTCGTATTGCTGCGTCAGCCATGGTCCGATTTGATCCTCTACGAGAGAATCCTGATAAAAAGGGTTATGTGCCCGCTGCTGACTAGGCAGCATGAGTTCAGAAATAACAGCCGTAACCCGGGTTAGTCCATTTTCGGACACATTTGTGGATGGACTTTGCCTTGCAATCCGTATCGGCTTCATGATTGTGTTGTTCTCATCCATATAGATTCCGTCGATGGTAATCGTGTCTCCAACACGGAGTCCTTCTGGTAGATCGGTGCTTTTCATTTCTTTTAGCGGTAAGGTAATCACTTGATTTTTATTTGCTGCTCTTATTTCCACAAAATAAGGGGTTAGATTCAATGGCCTGAGCTGCTCATCTACAATCGCGATGCTGGCATCTGTGTGATTCATCAATGTACCCACCAGCTTATCCAGCTTGTGCTTGTCGGGAGGGAGTTTGGTGTACTCATCTGGGAAAGATGCCATTGCTTGCGAGAGCTCGCTTACTTTCGCATTTAAATAAAAGCGCTCAAAGAAAAACTTTTCCCCGATCAATATCAAAGCGTAGAGCAAAAAGACAAAAACAAAAGTGGCGGCAAATAATTTTGTCACAACGTTTAGTCGAAGTCGTTTCATCATTTCGCCTCAAACTTATATCCAAAACGGATCATCGTCTGAATCAGATGCTGCTCTGTATCCAGTTTGGCACGTAATTTTTTCACGTGGGTATCAACGGTGCGATGGTCGCCAAAGTAGTCCATCCCCCAAACCCCATTCAATATGCTATCTCGGGACAAGACCGTCCCTTCATGCTTGATGAAGAACAGAAGCAGCTCATACTCTTTTGGTGTCAATGAAATCGGGACGCCTGCAATCGTAACGGTGTGAGCTCGTTTGTTTACCGTCAATGCTCCAAACTGAGCGATATCATCTCCCCTCCCAATGCTCCCCTCCGCTCTTTTCATCAGAGCTTTGGCACGGGCCACTAATACTTTTGGGCTAAACGGTTTGGTGACATATTCGTCTGCGCCTAGCTCGAAACCCATCAACTGGTCATCGTCGTCTACTCTTGCTGTGATGATGATGATGGGAATGTCGGATTGTTGGCGGATTTTTCTGCATACCGACCAACCATCCATCTCGGGCATCATAATATCTAGCACAACTAAATCGACAGAGTGCAGAGCGAAAAGCTCCATTGCCATTTTACCGTGCTGCGCTTCGTACACTTCCCAAGCTTCTTTTTTAAAATAATCCGATACAAATTCACGTATGAGCTCGTCGTCCTCTACGAGTAACACTTTCCGTTTCATTTCCGCACTCCTTACTCGTGGTTGTGCATTTATTGCATAGATTACCAATTTATCACGAAATTTACGAATCCGTATCTCGCCGTCACCGTTCCTATGACCGCCAACCTTTGTTACAAGATGAGTATAGATGGCTGATGTGACCGTTGTGTGTACATGGGATGGATATACAAAGAAAACAAATGGCTTAGGCCGCTGAAAATATGCAAAACGAGCCTTAGAATCGACTCTAGAGGCTCGCTTTGCATGTTTTCAGTGGCCCTGTATAAGGCGGGAGATTCTAATGGTCAATCTCACTTTCCCTTAATCTGACGATTGCTTGTGCACGATTTTTCACCTGGAGCTTGCTAAAAATTTGATGCACATGCCCTTTTACCGTCCCCAGTGTGAGATGCAGCTTGTCCGCAATTTCAGAATTGGATAACCCTTCACCAATCAGTGCCAGCACTTCTGACTCTCTTTCCGTCAATTTTTCCAAGGAAGGGGATACTCGGATTTGAATATCAAGAGTAGGAAATTCCTTCTCCACGCTTTTGAGCAGCATCGAAAGATAAGCCATCTCTTGCTTGGACACGTTTTTGCTTTTATAGAGCGAATAGAGCATTTTGGCTACACCAGGGCCTTCATCCAAAAAAGTGCGTACATAGCCTTCTGGCGCCGCTAACGTCACCGCCATGCGCATGCACTCCATCGCTTCATGATGCTGTTTTTGGATCATGTAAGCTTGGCTGAGCAGAAGAAAGGCTTCAATCCGACTCCCGAGCCTATCCTTTATTTCCGCCTCGTGCTTTAGACTGGTTAGCAGCATGATGGCTGCACTGTCGTTTTTTAAATAGAGGTATACCCGGGCCAACGTCATTCGCTCAAATTCATGCCGAGAAGCGACAATATCTACATTCATTTTGGTGTAAGGCTCGGCCCATTTTTCGATTTCTTCCCGCCGATTTTCTTCGATCCACAATCGGACGCGGAATGTTTCTACAAAAGCCATCCAATGGGGAGGGGCATCGTGCTGACGGCATAGCGAGGTAATTTCCTCCATGGCTAGCCACATCTCCTGGCTACGATGCTCTGCTTTTCTCCATCGAGCCAAGGTCAAATACACTGGGACCAATACGCCGAAGTTCAGAGAGATAGTGCCTAACTGAATTCCGCGCGGTACGAAATATTTCAACTGCTCAAAATCATTTTGCTCATAATAAAGCTCGCCCAAAACGATAGAACCGTAGGCCAATATGCCAAGACCACTGTGCTTCCAGATCGCCCTCAGTTTTGGATAGTAATCATTCACGTTGGACAAATACCCGCTCAAGGCCACACGACTGCGCAGGACATATGGCTCATCCGAATTCAGTTCAATGCCGACGATGAAGTAGCGGCTGAATTTTGGCTTCATGTGAACGGATTCTTCCATATATTTGAGGGAAAGGTCTACATTTCCCCGCATCACTTCGATATATCCCCGAAGCACACACATTTCTACGCGGCAGTCGTCAAAGCTCCCATGATTGATCCGTGTTGCTTCGTCAGCCAATTGAAGGAGGATTTCCGCCTGATCAATTTCGTTGGACACAGCATGCAGCCAGGCAAAAGCAATGCACAGCTCGGGGTTGCTTTCCAACCAAGAATTATCAAAGTATCTCATCCATCTGCGCAGTGTAATATTTTCGTACTGTTTCAACATCCACGGCGCATGTGCGACGATCAAACGGCTCGCCCGGTTCCAATCTTTTCCGAGAAACGCATGCTCAGTCGCCTCCATGATCCACCCGTGACTTTCAAACCAACAGCTTGCAGAGATATGTAGGGCAGGAAGCAGTTCGTTATATGTTTTCCTTACATGGGAAAGCAGAAGTTCTGCGAACAAATGGTGATAACGATACCACTCATTTACGCCATCCAGCGCGATGACAAATGAATTCGTTCGCTCCAGCATGCGGAGGATGTCGTGAGCGTCCGGCTCTCCGGTAACAGCTGCGCATAGATCGCCTGTCAGACGCGGCAGTATGGACGTTTTCAGCAAAAACATCTGCACCTTTTCTGGAAGTCGTTTCAATACTTCTTCTGTCAAATATTCCCCAACATACTTGTCGCTACCGGAAAATTGTTGTATGACCTTAGATGCTTCGGGCTTTCCTTGCATAGACAATGCTGCTAATTGCAAACCGGCCACCCATCCCTCCGTTCGCTTGCTTAGCAAGCCAATGGCTTGTTCTGACAGACTCAGACCCAGTTGCTCGCGAAATAAGCGCCGGCACTCCTCCTCATTGAACCGAAGAGTGTCTGAGCCCAGTTGCTTCAACTGTTTCCGAACGCGTAGACGGTGTAGGGCAAAAGGAGGCTCCTCCCGCGTAATCAGGACGACATGCATATAGGAGGAAGCATGCTGGATCAGCGTCTGAAGTCCTTCATGAATAGAAGGCTCCTTTATGAGATGATAATCGTCCAATACGAGATAAAAATCACGTTCAAACCCTGCAATTTCTTCGAGCAGCACAGACATCAACTGCTCAGCAGAAGCCGTGTACTGTGGGTGAAGCACCGAGGAAGATTCTTTGCCCAAGCCTTCCTGTGCCATATTAATTGCTCTGGCAAAATATCGCCAAAAGCGCACGGGATCATTATCTGATTCATCCAGGGAGATCCAACCGGTCGGCTTGCCGGAATTTTGCGTCCATTGACTGACTGCTGTCGTTTTACCGAAACCTGCTGGCGCACACACGAGAATCAATCTTGCAGCGCCCGCGTCATCGATTTCTTTCAATATTTGATGCCGAAGCAACAAGTCCGAACCATACTTCGGAACATGAAGCTTGGTTGCGATAAGTGGACTGTACGTTAATAAATCCATACGCATCTCCTGCCTAGAAGTAAAGTGACATACATGAAGGAAACATGGAAAGTAGCCTTGCTATCGATGACCTGAAGCCCAATGAGGTTGGCTAACGGGGGAAAAAATTCATATAAAGATAGGAAATAATGCTCAGATTAAAGATACAGCAAAGTGGTCCCTGCGTGGGTATTTTTTTTATGAACGTTGCATCTAAACAGGGAAAAACCCGACCATTTAAATGTCGGGTTTACTTTAAGTCATCTAACCATTCTGTTGATTCGTCTGGCTTCTATCGCGACTTTTTTGCTGTACAGCCTTTTATCCTGTTTGCGTTGCAGCACCTTGGCACACTGGTGCGCCTTTCTCAAAACATTACTGCTGTAGTTGTTTGTCGATTTCAACATCTGATCAGCCCAGAGGTACGCTTCTCTAGCCAAAACCTCGTTACTATCTTTTGCCTTCAAGCAGATATCTAACAAGGTCTCGCTCAAGCTTCTGCCCAAACCGGCACTTCTCCAGGAAGAAAAGAGTTTGAGCTCTGGTTCGCACTGCTTGACGCTCGCAAAAGCCTGGACCCAATCCTGCTTGAGAAAATGGATTTCGGCTATTTTTAACCAAAGAAATACTTTGTCAAACGAATCTTCCTGGTCCGGGAGATCTTGTGTGAGATAGTGAAGTGCCTTGTCGTACTCTTCCAATTGTTTTGCCTGATGATACAGCAGAGAATAATTCTTTTTGTCAGAGCCCAGCTGCTCCTCTAGCTTCTCCAGTAATTTTCTGGCTTCTGCCATGTTACCGAAATCGCTTGCTCTGTCCATTAACGTAATCAAGGATTCATCCTCGAGATTGGCAGGATAATTCCTGGCCTTGGATTGAAACCATCGCTCCATATGTTCAGCCGTATACATCGTTTCCAGCTCCTCTTTCTTCCCCTGAAAGAAAGAGCTGATTCGGCACAGATCGTTCTCTTCGATATACGTGATCGCCTCTTCAATCCCCGCCGACAAGATATACTCAGTATCAAAGCCATAGTAGGTATCAAAATTGCTTAATTTTGCCCGCTCAAACAGTGGAATATGGGTAACATCCTTACACTTCGCCAACAAATAAGCCACGATGTCCATGGATTCATGAAATCCTTGATACGGATGGGACTTATGCATCTCAATCTCTTGGCTCATCAAATAGTGCAGGAGCTCCTTGTCGGCTTCTGTCACAGTCTGATCGTATTGAAGCTGAACGATCAGCGCGTATCTTTTCAGCCCGTTTTTGTCATAACCGTATGCATCCTTACATTTGCTGTACGCAAAAGAGCTCCAGAGGTCTTTGGAATGTTTGATCAATGGCAATTGCTCGGGTATTTGGTGGATTTCCATATGCGATTCTCCTCTCCCCTGAATGGGATAGCCGCGCCTTACTCATCTTTTTCCATTCTAATCGTCTACAATTGACAATACAATTTTTAAAATGGTTAAATGTAACATGTTTACATTTCTTCAGGAGGTGCACAAAATTGGAGCAACAACCACCATCATCAACAGTACCGACAGAGTTTTCTCCTCTTGCCCAGCAGGAGCCACCAAAAAACATGGGAGATTTATCGAAATCGTACGACAGGGCGACAATTTTTTTTACGAGATGGGGAGCCCATGTTCTTGATCATATTCTACTCACTTTTTTTCTAATCGGAGTGTTTTCATTTGGGGGCTCCATTAATAACGTCGCCAACGCTCTCTATTTCTTCATCCTAGCAGCAATTATCCTATGTTCTTATTATGTACTGTTAGAGGGCCTTACCGGATATACGATCGGAAAATTTACCTTCCGCATCATTGCTGTCAATGCAGAAGGACAGCCACCGGGGTTATGGAAATCCTTTATCCGTTCCCTCATTCGTCTATTCGAAGCGAATGCATTTCTTCTGGGCGGGTTGCCAGCCGGTATCAGTGTGTTGGCTTCCGACAAAAGACAACGGTTAGGCGATCTAGCAGCGAATACATACGTCGTCAAAGTGAAGGATTTGAACAACGTCAGCAAAAAGCAAACAACCGTACTCGCTGTCGTCTTCTCCATCGTAGCCGTTTTATCCATCATTGGCATGATTTTTGGGATAGTCAATCTCGCATCAAGAACGCCTACCGAAGAAATCTTCTATAGCAAGGATAAAAAGATTCAAATAACAGCCCCTTCCGATTGGGGCAAGGATTCATCCCTTCACGATGAAGCAGATATAGAAATCTCCAATCGCTTTAGCGAAAAGTATGTATTGGTACTGTCAGAATCGAAAGAGGATCTAGATAGTTCATTCACGCTTCAAGATTATACGCAAGCGATTGAAGCAAACCTTCAAGATGCAGTAGAGAATGTATCCGTCGATAAACAGATTCGTACTGTAGTCGACAACCAGGTGGCCATCCAATTCAATGCTAAAGGCGAAATAGACGGCATTAAGGTCGCTTATATTGTGACATTGGTCGAAACGCCTACCCATTTTCATCAAATCATGGCTTGGACAGAAGAGAAAAGGTTTGAGTCCCTCAAGCAAGAACTGCAAAAGGTCAGTGCAAGTTTTCGCGAGGTAAAATAGCGCCAGAACACAGAAGCCACCTTTAACAGGTGGCTTTTTCCTTGGGAAAAGTAGGGACTCTACTCCTAGTTGTAGACAGGACCAAATAACGATTGAAAAAAGTGGTTTATATGTATAATTGAAGGGTAGTCCTCCTTTTCATATAATGTTAAAGTAATACAGGGAACCATTTTTTGAGGGATTTTTCCGACAAGTGTTAATTTTCAGGACAGAATTCCACTAGGTTTTCTGCCTCCACCACTACGGGTAGCGCTCTTATTTCTTAAGAGTTACTAATAATATTTCTTGAGGGGTGCATGTACATGTTTATGGGGAAAGGAACAGTCCGCGAGCTCGGAAATCAAATCGACAAGGTACTGGGAGATATTAAAGATATCCAGGCAGAAATTGACCGCGACTCCGATAAAATTGACAACGAATTGAATTCTTGCTCTCGTGAGCTGATCAATGCACAAACAACGCTGGGTGAAATTCAGCCACTGATCGAAAGTCTCGTTGCTCAGGTTGGTCAAAATGCTCCTGATCACATCAAGGTGCTTGTTGGTACCATTGCAGATGGTATTACGGGTAAAGTGAAAAATACGTTGAACAACCTGGCAGAGGTTCAAAAGAACGTGAAGGACGTTGACAAGCTGACAGACGCCATCGATGGACATACGGATAAAATTGCACAAAAAGTAAAAGAAATCGATAGCATCACTGACAAAGTTCAAAAGTAGGTGATCGAATGTCGTACATAAACAATTCGAACGGTTGGGGCAATCAGCATACGAATCATGTGGCAAATAAGGTTGACCATCTTGCTGACAAAATTTCCTTTGCAGTGGATATGGTAGCCAATGCAGCGATTAACCTGGACGGCGCTCAACAAGAGCTGCTTACACTGGCAAATGCACCCTACCCACCACAATCTACCCAATTAATTGCGTTAGCGAATCGCATTGCAGCGAATAAGCGCCAAATTGATGATGGATTGGCTAAAATCAAAGAAATGGCCCGCACCATCGATCAAGAAACGAATCAAATCCAGAACCCTCCTCAAAGAGGCTGGTAGATGAAAAGAGGAGCTCTTCTTAGGGCTCCTCTTCGCATTTCTCCGTTTTCATTCCTCTCGCGCTACTTCTCTATCGGCTCTTTATCACTGGCATTTTTGTAGGCTGTTTGATTCCCCCATGGAGGTTCTGCTCTCATCAAGTGCCGTACAAAATAATCCCATTTTCTGCGGATAAAGTACGGTTCCAAAGAAAATCCGTGATGTCGGTTGGGCAAAATCAACATGTCAAAATCTTTATCCGCTTTAATCAATGCATTCGCCATCCGAATCGTTTGGGAAGGATGCACATTATCATCCATATCGCCACTCACCAGTAAGAGTTTTCCTGCCAGATTGGCTGCCAGACGGGCATTGTCTTGATCCCTATATAAATCAGGATCATACAAACCTTGATAGCGTTCTGCCCATGCTGCTATATACAGCCGTTGATCATGATTCCCAGACGCGGAAACAGCAGCCTTGTAAAACTCAGGATATGAGAGCAGGGCCCTTGTCGAAGCGTAGCCTCCCCCTGATGATCCCCAAATGCCTACCCGATCAACATCCACATACGGGTAGCGCTCTGCCAATTCCTTTATTGCAATCACATGGTCAAGCAAACCTCCTGCTTCCTCCAATTTTCCGTTTGAGATGTCATGGAACGCTTTAGAACGATAAGGTGTTCCCATTCCATCTAGGATCAATACGATAAACCCTAACTGCGCCAATGACTGTCCACCACCCAGCGGGTCATAGCTTCGGCCTGGATCGAGCGCGAAAGCTTTCGGCGTATTGATGATTTGTGGTCCCCCGTAAATGTAATCGACGACCGGATACTTGCGTGAAGGGTCAAACGGGAATGGACGCAGCATCACCCCATAAAGATCGGTCACACCGTCTCGTGCTTTGACAGTAATCCTTTCTGGAAATTGATACCCCATCTCGAGCAGCATTTCCACATCAGCGTACTCCAATTCGCGAATCAGGCTGCCATCTACTGAGCGGAGAACAGAAACAGGCGGCAAATCAACGCGCGAAAACGTATCGACGAAATACTTCATATTGGGAGAAAACACAACATTATGCTCAGCATCTTCTGGCGTCAACAACGACAAACCGGTTCCATCCAGGCGAACGCGATACAGGTGTTGATAATAAGGATCGCGCCCTTCCTCAAGCCCCCCTCCAGTGATATACACCCATCCCTGCTGCTCGTCCACTGCCATCAGCCTGCGTACTGTCCAGGAACCCGATGTGATCGGATTGCGAATTTCACCCGTTTTGCCATCGCAATAGTAGAGGTGGCTCCATCCATCACGCTCTGAGTGCCAGATGAACGAACCATCGGCCATTAATCGAATATTCGGATTGGACGATCCGAGATTATGCAAGTCTTGGTTTAAAAACGTATCGCTTTGTTCCCGTAGTAGCGTGCAAACCTCACCGGAGCAAGGATCCGCTACAGAAAAATCGACAGAACGGGCATCACGGGACATCCGGGCGATATAGATCTGTTTACTGTCGGATGACCATCCGGCCATTTGCATCCCCGGAGAGAGGGGCGAGACTGGACATGCCAGTAAAGGCTCGCTTTCAATCCAGACTGTGGTTCGCCTTTCCAGATCACAGATGACCAGCTCTGCCAACGGTACGTGTTGATCGCCAACCAGTGGGTAACGGTACGAGTGCAGTACCGGTCTAACTTCTTCCCCTTTAGGAACTGATTGGACCAGATGCATTTCACGCACCTTTCTTTGGTCAAGCCGATGGGTCAGCAGCATCTTCGAATCGGGTGACCAAATCACCACTGGAGGAAGCTTGCGATCATTCAATCGCTCCGCAACGGTCGAGAGCCTACATTCAGGTTGGGTTCCGTAATCATAGTAAGGCTTGCCGTCATAGGTAAGCCTTATACGCCTTCCGGTTTCGAGTGATCGAACATACAAGTTGTGATCATATACGAACGCCACCCATTTTCCATCTGGAGACGGCAGTTCATCTATCGGCGGCTTTTTAAAGTGATGTAAGGGCTTGCAGTTGTATTCCTGTAAATCACAGCTCCAAACAGTACCGCCAACCTCAAACTGGAATGCCGATCCACCCCCGGTAAACATAAGTTCCCCAAGCGGCAATGTTTCTGCCTCATACCTTTTGCCTACACTACCTGACAAACAGACAGCTAGCCGTTCGTGATCGAATGCTGGCTGACTCGTATTCTGTTCAGCATCCACGATCACATATTGCCTCCCAGTACCCTTTTCCAGACGTATTTCACGGATGTACCAGAACTGACTCCCGCTAATCCACCGCGGCCTGATAAAAGCATTGAATACTGCGTCGTAATAATTGGCGGGATGCAAGCGTTGTGCCCTCTCATACTGTTCCCATGTGACAACATTCTCCATGTCAATCCCCCTCTTTCAAAGTGAGATACAAGAATCATGTGCTTCACATTTTTGGATAAAAATTTACTTATTTATCCATTTGTTACATGCATATGTAAAAAACGAGATAATATATCTACGAATTTACTTTTTAGCACCTGACATGGTGAATTTTTTTCAAGAAGAAAGAGGCGATCTCTCGCCTCTTTCTCTCGCCTCTTAGCTCCTAACATAGATTACTCCGCTTCCGCTATCATGGTTTGGTTCCTGCCCGATCTCTTCGCCTTGTACATGGCCTCGTCAGCTACATGCAGCAGATCTTCAGGTGAAACAGCATGAGTAGGATAGTGCGCAATGCCTTGTGACACGGTTAGCGGCTGCCCGATTGGGTTTGTACTTGTTTCTAAGGCACAACGTATTCGCTCGGCCACCTGATAGGCCTCCTCCAAACCAGCGTGATAAACGAGGACAACAAATTCTTCACCGCCAAAGCGACAGCTGATATCATCGGGCCGAAGTGAGGAAGTAATGATTTTCGCAAAATGCCTCAACACTTCATCCCCAGCCTGATGGCCATATGTGTCATTAATGGCTTTAAATCGATCAAGATCCATCATAATCATAGAAAAGGGGATTTGCTCCGCTATCCATTTTTGCATAGTTTCCTCGAGCATTCTTCGGTTCGTTAGCCCTGTCAAAGGATCTGTTCGAGCATCATGGGCCAATTGCTCTCTCTGCTTTTTAATTTTGCTTAATGCAAAACGAATGGCACGGGATAACAGCTCCGCCTCCCGATTCCAATGCTGGCTACCCTCTAAGAGTTCCACCTCTTCTCTACCTGCCTTACTCACAAGATTGGCCAGGGATACGAAAGGTTTCGCTACTTTGCGGGCAAGCCCGATCACAACTAGCATTAATAATAGAAAGGGAGGCAACATATACAACAAAACGGATTGAATATCACGATTTAATTGTTCTTGCACAACACTGATAGGTGACACGACAACGACACCCCAGTCATTCGCTGGAACCTTTACGTACGCGGCTAATACCGTCTGTCCCCTCAAGTTGACAATCTGTTCATAGCCACTTTTCCCTTGGATCAGCTTGCGTACGGCTGGATTGGCACTGATATCCTCTCCGATCCGGTTTGGATCACGGTGGAACAACAAATGACCATCAGATCCTACGATGTAAAAAGAGGAACCTAGTTCGTCTGTTGGATTACTTCCAAAGATCGTATTCAAAATGTTATCTTCATGAAGATAAATCGTTCCCCCAATAACCCCCCGGTAGATTCCGTCTTTATCAAATATGGGTTCGCTCATCAATACAATGAGTCGCTTCGTACTTGATGTTACGTAAGGTTTGGAAATGTACGGCTTTTTTAAAGCCAATGCCATTTTCCCCGTTTTCGTTTTAACATAGCTTCCTACTGTACCAATAGATCCGGGAGACACACTTCGAACAAGCCCGGTTTCATCTACCACGGTAAGCGAATTAAAATAGTTGTTTGTACGACGAATCAACTCAAGCTTGGAATATACCTCATCCGCATTCATCTCGTTCCGATTGGAAAAGATGCTCGCCGAATACTGTAAGCTACTGCGCATGGATTTAATCAAAGCATCTAGAGTATGACTCATTTTGATTGCACTCGTATGATTTAAGGTCAAAGTTGTGTTAATCAGTGCCTGTTTTTTGGATTGATAGAATGAGATGAGGAGAATGGTGACAGTCAGGATAACGGATAGAGAGACTAGTCCTGTTAAAAGTGTCACAAGGCTAATCCTTTTCGGGCGGTTTGCTCTTTTTTGTAAGACAGGCATTGGATGCCCCCTTTTATTTTGCATGATAAATATTATGCAATAAATAAAAAATAGTCTAACACTTGATAATATTCATTTCAAGTATACAAGAAAGTTTAAGCAGCCGACCTTGTCCTAGAGACATAAAAGGCCACCTTTTTTTCATCCGTTACTTGATGCAGATTGACTTATAAACAAAACCCGTCTCCTATATGTCAAGGGACGGGTTCGTAAAGCATTTCCTAAATAGCATGTGTCTATATGGAAAGTTATTTTCATGCCTCCTTTTGTTTTTGAACGTGGTACATACTCTTCCGGAATACACTGATCGTGTATCCGCATACCCCACCTATTAGAGAAGGCAGGAGCCAGCCCAAGCCTACGTCATACAGTGGAAGGTACTGAGCAAAATAGTGCTGGACAAAACTAATTTCGACTCCAGCAGCCTTCAAGCCATCAAACAGACTAATCAGAAAAGTGAAAAGTAAACTTCCTTGATACACTTCTGGTCTGCCGTTGAATGCTTCGTGCAGAAACGTCAAGAAGAGTAACGAGATCGCAATCGGGTACATGGTCATTAAGATCGGAACAGAGACCTTAATGAGCTGCGTTAATCCAATATTGGCAACGAGTGTACTGAAAACAGACAAAATAACCGCAAATTTTTTGTAAGAGATCTTCGGAAACAATGCATGAAAAAAGGAAGAGCAGGCTGTAATAAGCCCTACACTAGTAGTCAAACATGCCACTGTAATCATTAATCCCAATAATATGGCACCATAAGAACCAAAGTAGTAATTGGAGACTTTCGCCAAAACCTCAGCGCCATTTTCTAAGTGGCCCAACTTTTCTACGCTAGAGGCACCCATAAAAGAAAGTGCGGTATAGAAAAGTGCGAGGAGTAAACCGGCTATCATTGTTGCTTTTGCGCATGTAGCCAAAACTTGTTTTCTGGCAGTAACTCCTTTTTCTTTAATCGCATTCACGATGATCATTCCAAAAACAAAAGCTACAAGCGCATCCAATGTTAAATACCCTTCTTGAAAACCCTTGAAAAATACATGGGATGTGTAATCTGCTTGCGGGGCTTGAAGGGCTCCAATTGGATAAATAATAGCCGTTATCGCAATAATTCCGATAAATGTTAATTTAATTGGAGTTAAGATTTTTCCGACTACATGGATAATTTTCATAGGATTGAGCGATAAGAAGCAGGCAATTGCAAAAAACAGGATGGTAAATAGAATCAGCGGTGCCGAACCTGCCTGTTCTGATAGGAAAGGCTTTACCCCTATATCAAACGATACATTGCCGGATCTGGGTATCGCAAAAAACGGACCGATTGCTAGATACAGAACAATCGTGAATACCATTCCGAATACGGGATGCACGCGACTGGCTAAGGAGCGCAAGTCGTCTTTTCCCGAATAAACAAAGGCTGTGATCGCTAGCAAAGGCAACCCAACCCCTGTAACCAAAAAACCTGCATTGGCTATCCATACATTTGTTCCTGCTAATTGGCCAAGCATTGGCGGAAAAATTAAATTACCCGCTCCAAAAAACAGAGCAAATAACATGAATCCGATCGTAACTACAAAAGAAACTGGCGCTTTCTGTGACACAATAATCCTCCTAATTGTTCTCTATCTCTCAATCATAACTGTTCATTCAGGCGGCTGCTTATCCAACTCTCATTTATTCATTCTGATACTATACTCCAAATAAACATTCTTTTCAAACACACGATAGTTCAATATACCGCTCCGAGGAGAAAGACACTCCAAGTTGTCGGAAACCAAACTTACATCCCTGATACAGTTTACTACAAGCACCCTATTATCGCATCTGGAAGTACCTTCCCTGGGCACATCACTTATATAATATTTCAGAAAATATTTATTTTTCTTAACTTGAAATCAATTAACAATTTTCCTTATAATTACAATACAGCCTATTGTTGAGATAAGCCACATAAAGTTCCATCTTCTTTTGGAAAGGAGGTGTAAACTCATGAAAAAAGTCGTGAAAGTAGCAGTAAACAAGAACAAACAAGTGCAAGAAATGAAATCGTTGAAATGGCGCGTAGTTGTTGATGTTTGCTTGTAAGTGAGTCAAAAAGCATGCATGATTTCCATAAAATGATAAAAGCTAGGAAGGACGGGATTGCCCATGAAAAAGGTAGTGAAAGCACAACTTTCTAACAATCAAAACGTTCAAGAAATGAAATTGCTCCTCCATCCAATTTTGACACTTGTGTGTAAAATGTAATTGATTGTTCAAGAGCACCTCGTGTGCTCTTGAATTTTTTGTATAAAGTTCTCGCTTTCGAGGCAGTAAGCAAACATGACAGGATGGTGCCATTTATGAATCAAGCGCATTTGTTGGAAAGATATCATCAGTTGAGAGAGCTTGCCGAGGACGCAGACGCATGGCTAGAATCAGAGATCGGTTCCGATCTTTGGGTGGATGGAATTAACGTATTTTTAACGGTATCAACAGAGGATTTCATTGAGGGACTTGAGCGGTTCGAGGGTAATTACGGTTTTAAGAATCATGAAATTGTGAGCACTATTCGCCAATTTCAACGTTATTGTAGAGATGCCTCAGCGGAAGGTGAATTCTCGTTATATCAGGCTCTAGCAGTTGGGATGACCTGGCTAAGCTTACAGCCTCAAATAAACGGCGGCTATTTCAACTTGCCTGTTCAAATTACCAATCACTCCATCGCTTTGTTGTTAAGCCCAACCTATTTAGCTGTTTGGGCACATAGTTACAATGAAGGGATTGGATTATACTTAGATTTGCACTCGACGCTACCCACGTTATTCCGACCAGAGCATGGACGGATCTATCAAAATGCAGGAACGTATTTGGAGGGAACTCACATCAAGTTTCCTTTTCAAAATTACTTCCACGAAATTGCTCACATCCTCTTCTTCCATGACGTCTATCAACGTGTGCTGGGGAGCGAAGACGAATGCAGAAGCTACTGGACACATATCGAGGCATGCATTTACGGACTTGAGGAGCAGGTGCTCACTGAAATGATAGAAGTCCAACCGGATTTGCATGCCATCGATGATGGATTTGGAAGTAATAAAGGTTTCGAGGAATTTATCTCTTATCGCTTTAGAATTCTTGGTGCTCAAGAGAATAACTCCATACCAAAAGACACGGTTCGCACTTACATCAAAAGAAGTATGCAATTAGGCGAAGCTAATGAAAACATCCCCGATAATGGGGTAAAGGCGAGGATTCTTTCTAGTCATAAGCTAGATGAGGAACGATTAGCAGAGCTCGATACTCACTGCAAGTCATTTGCTACGGCGTTGCAGGTACATAGCTTGTGGGGAATCAAAAGCTATCGACGAAACTCGATTCCAGCGTTTCGCGAAGTGGTAGAGTTACTCTCCCCTGATGCGTACTGTCTGCAAAAACTCGAAGAATCTCTGCGACCAGATGCATGGGGTACATTAGAGGATTTGTTATCGAAAAATCCGTTTGTTGAGATATGCTCTCAAACAAGAGAAAAGAATATTCAAGCATGGAACTGGCGTGATACCCTGTCGCGCTTGGCAGAAATGCGCGGATATTTGGCAAACGCTAATGAACCTGGTTACGGTGAGATCAATCAAGAGCTATTTGAGATAGCAAAGCGTTTAGCCAGAGTCATTCAAGAGGAGAAACACCCGGAAGAGCAATATGAGAGCCAGTACGCCGACATGAAACAAGAAATTAGCGAAACATTAAACCGATTGCCTAACGTGGAAGTACGTGATCATTTGCACAATCTTCTCTCCAAACCCTATTACTTTGTGTTAGAGCCCAATTAATAGCTGATTATGAGTCAAAGACCGGCGATATTTTCTATGTTGGTCTTTGTTTTTTATGTAAGGAACGGGAATTGTGATCCAGACATGCCAGTACAATGAACAAATCTTGCAGGATGACAGTTGCTTTTGCCAAATATTCACATCAACTCCTACCTTCTGTAAAATATAGGAGGTTTAGTGTTTTCTTGTGTTAAGGAGGAGTAGATGTAATATGGGGCAAGGCAAGACAGTTCAACGATCATTACGATCAGAGATTGAACGTCATCTGAAAGATCGTGGTTACACACTGACTAGACTTAGCGAGATGACAGGTATTAATCAGGGAGTATTAAGCGACCTCTTAAATCGAATTCCACCACGGGCAATGACAATTGGTCACTTGGATGCACTCGCTCATGCGTTTGAGCAATCTCAAGGCTGGCTGTATGAATTGTACGAGGCCGAGTGTTTTGTAGAAGGAAGAGTATCGCGATCAAGGGTTGTCCCCTATCTGGTTCGATGCGCGGAAATTGGTCGGCGGGATTGTATTGATTCGATTGTCTACAAGGTACTGGACAATCAGAAAAACACGTCCATTCTCTTTCAGGTAGCTGAGCAACTCTTTACCAAAGGGAAACGTAAGGAATCGGTTCATTTTTATCAGCTCGTCATTGATACGGATAAAAACAGTCACAATGAGCGCTTCGTCATCGCACAGTATCGATTATTTCGAGCTCTACAAGGTACCGATTCCGAGAAAAATTGGGGGGCTGTCATACAATTTGATCCATATCGAAAGAGACTGCCTGAAAACTATCAATTGGATGCTCTATTACAGCTTGCTAATGTATGCTTTTCGCTTCACAAATGGAAAGAGGTAGAGCGTTATGCAGATGAGCTAAGAGAGTTGGCAACTGCTGTTTATC
Organism: Brevibacillus sp. NRRL NRS-603; assembly: GCF_003013445.1. Taxonomy (NCBI): domain Bacteria; kingdom Bacillati; phylum Bacillota; class Bacilli; order Caryophanales; family Paenibacillaceae; genus Brevibacillus; species Brevibacillus sp. NRRL NRS-603. The sequence goes on from NZ_PXZN01000012.1 coordinate 1,081,187, forward strand.
AGGATCAGTTGCGCGGGCGAAATATCAACAGAAAAATCCTTCCGCTGATGACTGAGCGGCATTTAGTTGTATACTACGGTCAGGGATTCCTTTTGAAGAGTGCTGCCTTGGAAAAGCAAGGATTGTATGAAGAAGCGAAGGAATATATCTCTGGTTACGCTGATCTGAGTGGGTTTGAACTGTTGGATGAAACCGGACAGATGGAGGTAGAAAAGTTTCGACTCTGGGCAACGGCTAATCGCTATACGTTAGATGTCCTCCTGGTGACATCGATGTTCTGCCAATTTACACTCGTTTCCTTATGGATCACCCAAAAGAGATCCTTTCTGGCCTAATAGCCATAATGGAATCGGCCAATAGGCATGGATTTTTAGTGGATGGGATTCTCAAACAATTTTCAAATCAGATCAATGATTTTAATGATTATGATAACCTCATCCAGACGGATCGTTATTTTCGTTTTCGATATGAGCTAGCTATGTATCGACTTAACAATGACCAGTACGTGAGCGGAATGGAGGATACTTTACGCTGTCTGGTTTTATCAATTATCATGAAGAATGACAGTGGATTCATACGTTGCGTTACACTATTCGAAGCTTTCCGATCACATGCAACAGATCAACAAACAAGGGAGTACAAGCGAATCATGGAGGCGGTACGAAATGAAGAGGTCGATTTTGCTATCAATAGCTTTAGTTTTGGGACTGTGTAGCAGCGTCACGAGTGGACAAGCAGCAATCCCTAAAGGAACCGTTATACAATATGAACACGGTGTTGGTGGGTAAACACTGACCGAAGGTAATCATCCTCTTTTGAGGATGTTTTTTTTACTATTCAAATTTTATCAACTGCCCACTTCCTGAATGCTAGTATATAGTTATAAATGTACTTTATTGTAATAAAATAGCAGGTGATAACCATAGGAGCTATTGCCTATAAAAAGGGCGCCCCACCCCTTCACCAGGTTATAGGAACGCCCGCAGGAGGAGCAGTTACAGCTCCTATAAGTAAATGTACCACGCCACCAAAAGATCGGGAAGGAGGAACTTATCAAGATATTGGTCACTTGAAAAAAAATGTGGAACAATTGCGCGAACAACTGGTGCAATTGTATTTAGAGAAAAATAATTTGTTGGATGATGAAGTCGTGGATTTAAGCCAGCAATTGGATAAATACATTCTAGCAATTCAATTAAAAATGATGAAAAAAGAATAAGAGTGAGATGATAATTCATACTTTATCGAAAGGAATGAATTAAAATGAATTTTAAAAGAGTAATATCGTTTGGATTGTTATGCTTACTGTTGGTTTTTGGTAGTTTTACCACAGCTTTGGCACAAGAAAACTCTTCAACATTTTTGGAAAATATTAAATTAGAGGATATTGGTAACCACTCAGATATTGAGGATTTCATTAGAGAGCAAGGCTTCTAACAATTATTAGAAAGCGATAGTAAGAAAAACGCGTTTGTGTCTGAGGAGTTTAATCTTCAAGAATTAGAAAAACCAGTGGCATTACGTGGTCTTAACATTAGTGAAGAAAAGTTAGATGAAATAGTTGAGGAATTAGGCTTGAGGAAACCTGAACCAGCAAAACTTAATTTCGAAGAGAATCTTCTGATTAAACGCTTTAAAGAAACAAACACAATTGCCAACATATGGTACCTACGTTATTCTACGAGTGATTCTGCATTCTCAATTGACATTCTAAATGTTGGAAAGGATCCCATTGATTCTATAAGTGGAAAATTAACTAAGTACAACAACAAAAATGGAGACTGGACATTTGATAATAACACCTTATTTAACGTAAAAAGTATTGGAACAGGCAATGTATATAGATGGATTCAAAATAAAGATGCTGTTTCAGATTACTTTGAATATAGCATCACTGTAACGGAAGATAATACTGTTTGGTATTATGCCAATTCGAGTGGAAGTAATAAATATGAATGGCAGAGATACAATTTTGATGCTGGTTTATATAGTGAGATGCAACCATTAGGCGGTCAAAGACATCATGTTGTTTCGGCAAAAGCATTAAAAGATTCTGGAATAAGCAATACTGGCAACTTTCCTGCCATTAGAATGATGTATGATGACCACCAAGAAACTCCAAGCTGGGGCAACAGCCATGCTGCCCAAAGATTTAAAGAGCAAGAACTTGAGTATTTGTCAAATCAAGATTATAAAGGTTTGATGAGATTCGAAGTTGACGCTCTTAAAGAAGTAAAGGACCCTGAGAATAAATTTAGTAGTTTGGCACACAAATATAACGATTACTTAGTAGCAGCTGCCGTCTTAGTATACGAATATTTTGGAGTTAATTAAAGATAACTAGTTCGGATTAAACCGTTACTGCATCCCCTCAATCTCTTCATAGTTAGACATGATTTTTCTTGAAAGATTGGGGGGAATTTTTTAGCAAGAAGTAATACTAGAAGTTGGGCAGGTGAATAGTTTGGATAATTTAGTAATAAATGAAGGGTGTTCTTTCGGTGCAATTAAACTAGGTATGCGCGAAGAAGAAGTACAAAAGTACATTCAGTTATATAAGGAAAAATGTTTTAATCCTAGAATATCATTTCATAGGAACTTTCGCTGTGAATATGATTCAGAAGGAAGGCTAATTTATATTGAAGTTGTAAATGATTTGAAAAGACATTTTAATTGTTTATTCAGGGATATTGATGTATTTAACACCAGGGCAAGTCAACTTGTAAAGATGATTGACATTCTCTCTCCGTATGATAGAAATAGTGCACATGGTGGGTTTGTGTATAAATTTCCTGAATTAGGATTGAGTTTTTGGAGAGGCAACGTTCTAAGTGAAGAAGACATGGAAGAAGACTGGTTTAAAGAAATGGACCCTGAGATACAAGAGGATGAGATGAAGAATTTGTATTTTGAAACTGTAAGTATTTATTCGATTTCTAATCCCTAAAAGAGTGAACTTACTATCTGTCAACTCTTACCCCTGTTTGTATGACCATCTGTAAACGCTAATCAAAAAGTTGACCATTTTTGGGGCAAACGCTCATCTCCGAGTTGACCACCTACGATGCTTCATTTCACACAAAGTAGCATTTTATTTCCTGTACCAATGCTCGTCAAGGATAAAGGGTAAACCCCTTGCTACGCAAGTCCTTGACGATCCTCGGCTCAGCAAAAACATTTGCTAATAGGTGTGAAAATGATGAGGTGTGTTCAGTCTTCCAGGTGGGTAACTTTATGTTGAGCAAAGTGGTCAACATTTTGGCGAGCGTTCACAGGTATTGAATGTAAACATTTGGGCTGGGCTTATTCTTAATTTTGTATTGTCGAGTGGGCTATATTGAAGAAATAGGCTTGCTGAGTCACGCCACATGGACGATGGAGTCGTAGCGCAAAGAAGGACTGCTTCGATCGTTGAATCGGGACAGTCCTTCTTATATTCGTGAGACACAGCTTTCCCTCCGGAATCAGAAAACGAACTAGGAAAGTAACCTAGAAGTAAGAGTTCCGATGCTGACTGCGCTTGCTTTTTTCAAGTGTCTTGATCAGCAAATATTTTTGTACGCCCTTGGATTCAGCAATGGCTAGTTTACCGTATTGTTCTGCTTCTGCCATGTTTTCTTGATGATAGGCCACTTCAGCATCGAGTAACAACTGGTAGATGCGGTTTTTGATCGCGGAGCGGTGCTGGTTGTAGGCATCTTGGTTGTTTTTTAGGAGTGCTAAATGTGCGGAGTAATAGTGTCGATGCTCTGATGAATCAATCTTTCCGAGTGCTTTTTCTACCAGATCGTAGTTACCGCGATGGAGTTCTACCACTACAGTGATGTAGGCGCGGAGTTTATCGGATGTAATTTTGGCTAGTTCTTTCTCGGCTTCCGCCTCGTTGTCGTGTAGATAGTAGTATAAGAAACGATAGTAAGGTTGTTTTGAATGTTTGACGTAGCCTTCAACTGTATTCATGTTAGTGCTGAATTTAAAAATGTACAGGTCTTTGCCGATGAGAATGACGAAAGCGATCATGAAAAAAGTGATCCATACGATCGGGGTAGGTTCTATGTCTAGGAAGGAGATTGTTAAGCCACCTGTGGCTCCGAGGAGGATCATGGTTAGTAGGTTGCGTAGAGTGGAAGACATAGTGGTGCTCCTTTGCTTGGGAGTATTCCTTTTAGTTTAACATAAGAGAAATGGCCTGCATCCAGAATTAGAGAAAGGGTCGTTTGTGGATTTTATGGCACTTCTACTTAGTAAATCTGTAGTATATTCTAGTCGTTAACCAGTTTTTCGCTTCCACAGTGTCTGATATAGCAAACGTTTGTTATATCAATCTTTTCAATTGCCAGGTTAAATCGCTCTTTACAACCTATAAGGAGAAAAATATGAAAAAAATATTTGGTTTCATTTTTGCCTTATCCATGACTGTGCTTACAGTTGGTTGCGGTGATTCGTCACTCACTATTTCTTCTAACTCCAATGGTACCCAGGTACAAAACGTGCAGAAAGAAGCAGAACGATTAACTTTTTCATTGGATTCAAAAGAATACTCAGTCCCGATTCCAAAGGTTGAATCCATTAATAAATACCTTGAACAATTCGATCAAAGTGATCGAGAAACCGAGATAAAACGAATGCAGGCTACAGCCTTCACATCAAAATCTGGGATTATATACAGTGATTTTCAATACAGTTGTGGTACAAAGCTTTGCAACCATACATTAGTTCAGATTAAAAATGATGAGATTAAATCCGTCCCTTTGCACTCTGGAAGCATCTTCTCTGATCATGCTTTTTCTCCAAATGAAAAGAACCTCGCTATCTTACTTGGAAAAAATGAAGGTACAGATGTTGTCCGAAATAGTGTAATGATCATAAACACAGAATCCTTAACGCTAGCCGAGCTTAATGACGCTAGCGACATTGTCAATAAGTTAACATCTACAGATTTCAGTATCCCTATACTTTCGTTAAATTGGGAGAATGACACAACATTAAAGATAACCATACCAGATCTAACCAACTATTCGTTTGAAACACTTGAACAATGGCAGAAAAAAGAGAATAACACGAAAGAAGCTACATTAAGTATTAAGTGACATTAAAAAAAAGCTTAGGTTAGGAAGCCTTTTTAAACTGTTCACGAGGATTTAAAGAGGATGAAAGAGCACTCAATGGACTACAACTGAACTAAAGCAAACCATGTTGAATCTGAAGACCAACTGGTCATATATTTGACCCTGCAAACCAAATGCAGCTTGTATAGTCTATGTTTCCGTGGAATAGTCATTGAGAAATTAGAAAATGTATCGGAAATTAAGAAATTTTTTCTGTATAAATAAAAAAACCACCCTCATTAGGTGGCTTCACTTTATGTATTTTGGTGGAGGCGGGGGGATTCGAACCCCCGTCCGAAAACAGCGATACATGAGCATCTCCGAGCGCAGTCACTCATTTACATTTCGGTACCGGATTCGCGGAGTGACGCGCTGGCCCGTTACCTAGCCTGATTGATCTTCTTCCTTCGGCTCAGGCGGAAGCCTCCGGCGTATCCCACTAAAGTTCGGCGCTAGTCATGCCCATGTAGGAAGGATAGTGATACTCAGTTGTCACTTTTTATGTGATTGTACAACCACAAAGAAGAATTAGATCAGTATTCACTTCCAGCATTTTTGCAGAATCTGATCTAATCTATGTAGCATAATCATTTCCATGCAGCGAAATGGCCCCCTTGCATCAATGACTATGGCTTTCGTCGTTTTCTTAAATACAGTACTTTCGCAATTATAACTCATTTATACCTCCCCCCTCATAAGGGGGATATTAATGATTAAAACGGAGGCCGAGTACATTCGGTCATGTCCTTTTACATCCATTCCTTAAAAGATAAGACAATAATAAAGAAAATGTTACAGCCTGCGGGATTAAGAAGGCTGTAACATTAGTTTATTTTCTACGTTGTGCTCGCTTTAATAGCGCAAAAACTTTTGGCCTTGCACCACTCTGTAGATTAAATCCGAGGCCTCTTCTAATAATTTCTGGCATGTAATAACCTGTCTCAATTTTCACAAGGTATCCCTGTTGTTCTAAAAATCTTGCTTCCTCGTTCGATAAGCCGAATTCTTCTAACTGGAAAGGTACTTGTTTCTGGTCAGGAACTTTAGTCTGTAATTTTGAAAATATTTTTTGGACTAGTGGCATTTCTTGCTCTATCTCTTTTATTTTTTGTTCAGAGCATGGCTTAATAGCATTACGTATTCCTGATGGGGATAAATAACGGTCGTTTAAAGGAGTCGTGTTAGTACTTTCAATAGCTGCATATCTTAAGAACCTTATTATATCACGGGCTTGTAATTGTTCATTCAAGTCAGATAAAACAGCAATAATCCAGTTAGCTGAATAAGCTTCTTTTGAATCCTTCCTTCCTAATTTAACTCCCCACAAAGGGTATAGTTTTTCTTCAAGGGCTTCTCCAGTTAAGTTCTCTATTGGTATCTGAGATGTACAAAATGAACTGTCTACTTCGCAACTTAGCCACAAAGCTAATCTCAATGCTTCTACATTAGTCCATTTTAATTCAAACGAAGAATATTGAGAATAAAACTGTGTCCAATTCTGTTCCACAGAGTTAATTGCAACATCTCTACGTAAAAGCAATATTAACCCAATTCGCCCATCTGGTATAGATCTTAGTTCATTAATAATTCCCTGACACAAAGCTCTAACAGCAGTCCGTTCTTTTGAAGAGTTGGTTACGTTCAAAAATAATTCTTCAAGACCATCCGCTACAAATAAGACTCTTTTATTTGCTTGTTCTAAGTATTCTTGTAACTCTTCAAACCTTTCAAAGGGTAGACCCGTAAACTTAATAATCTTCTTTCTCCAAAACATTTTCCATTCTGCTTCTGTACCAGTCTTTGGCTCAAATAATTCTATCTCGTCAATTAAATTAAGCATACTTCTTATATTCAATTTAAAGCCCAATTCAGTATTCAATTCTTCCATATGTTTAGCCATATCATTTACTGATTCTTCAGCAAGATTCTTGGGTTTCATAAAAGGTACTACATGAGTTATAGTATTAAAATTATCATTATTACCCTCTACTTTATTCACAAAATTTTCCCAAGTTGCGGAACGTAGTAATTGTAAATATGCAAAAGTCTTACCAGATCCTTTTGCTCCTAAAACAACGGATATTGGTGAAGTATAGCGATACTTACGAGTAATGTTCTTTAAAGGTATTGTAGTTAAAAAATTTGATATTAACTTAGTTTCAGCATGCTCCATCTCAGTAGCTGTAGTGACTAACTTTCTTAAAAACTGTGTTTTTTTCTTATCAGAAATAATTTTCTCTTTCTCAAAATTACCTTTAATGTCCACCCAATCTGAAACAAGGACGTCTATACTTTTAGACATTTCTGAATTGGAAAGCTTTCCATCAATAGAATCAAAACCCTCTAGATGAACTAGATTAGACGAAAATGAAAGAAACTCTACAAAGCGATCAAGAGGTCTGTCGATATCTTGCTCTTTATCCTTGCTTTTAAAGACTTCAAGAAATTCATCAGCCATATTCATACGATCATCATTATCTACTTCTTCCGGTACCATAGATATTAGTACAGAAGGATTGGGATACTTTTCATGTAGCGGTTTAGCATAAATTTGTTTTAAGATTGTTTGTAACCCGCGTCTTGATTGAAGAGAAGTAGAAGAAACATAAATTTTTCTTACTCTTGGATCAAATAAAAGAGGAGCAGAAAACTCACTAATGCCTGCTCTTAAATCTATTAGAACTGCATCGACCTCTAATTCCTTACCAAGTTCTGAAAAGAAATCTGAAATTACCCACTCCCTGTCGTTCATTTTTATTATATTTTCAGGCGTAGTTGGCATATGCATTACTTGTTGAACTTCTCGATAAGCTGGCAAGAAAAAATGTTCAACTATCTGTTTTTCAATAGGTAAGCGAAGTGTAGTTTCTTTTATCTTTTTTGCTACAAATGGTAGTACCTCTTCCCAATTTTTATTATCGTGAACCAGTGCTAAAGCATCTACCAAGCTCATGTCACTAAATAATCCTTGTGTTTCTGCTAACCAAGTAAGTCCAGGAGCTTCAATATCACTATCAACAATTAATAGACGATATTGACGATTCTTTTCGGAGTTTCTTTTAGTACTAAGAGCTTTTACAGTGGAAAGTAAAGATAAAGTACGCCCTACACCACCTTTATAAGAATGAAACGCTATCACAGGAACACCTTTTAGATCTTTGGGTTCAGATAATCTCCTAGCTATATCTCTGAATAATGGTAACGACTGGTTTTCAGCGAAAACAATACCTTCAGAATAGTCATGCGTCACTTTTAAAACCTTATCGCCAAAATCTAATCGAATATACCTGCCTTCTTTTGAATAGTGGTGACCAAACATTTCCTTCAAGGTGTTATCTGATACGGTATAATCTTCTTCAGAAAATTGATTACAGGTATTAATTACTACCTCATCATTATATACATCTACACTCTTCCATTTATCATTCCAATTTTGTAACTTAAATTTCCTTTCAACATCGTACCAGGTATAGAAAAGATCCATTATTAAATCCTCCTATTTATCCATTCAACAATATCCAACAACTCTTGAATTATTTTTTTCTCTTTTTCATAATCTACCTCAATACCATAACGCCAAACTTGGTTATATTCAGAAGGTGATGCTGCATCCCCATTTAAGCATGTAAGATTAGGGAGAAAAAAGTGACCATAACCCAAATAATTGAGGATATATTTAATATTATGCCCATTTTTCCCATTTAACTTATCTTTCAGGTCACTATGTAGCATAAAAGCCTCTGTGGTATTTCCCCTAATTTTTTTTAGTAGTAAAACCTTCAATCCACACTCAATGGCATAAAAAAGTAGTAATTTATGTGATACTTTTATATGTGGTTCGCTAACACTCCTGGAAATGGAATAATGGGTAGTGAACACCTTTTTTAGCTCATGAATCTTAGCATGTATCATTTAATTTCCCCTAAGATATCAGAATGAATAGATTAATTCATTACTTTCAACTGATTTCCAAGAAATCCTGCAAAAAAAGAAAAAACGCCTATTTCTTTATAGAGAAACAGACGGTTTATGTATTGAATTTTTGGTGGAGGCGGGGGGATTCGAACCCCCGTCCGAAAACAGCGATACATGAGCATCTCCGAGCGCAGTCACTCATTTAAATTTCGGTACCGGATTCGCGGAGTGACGCGCTGACCCGTTACCTAGCCTGATTGATCTTCTTCCTTCGGCTCCAGGCGGAAGCCTCCGGCGTATCCCACTAAAGTTGAGCGCTAGTCATGCCACATGGGCGATGGAATGGTAGCGCCTCACTGGTTATTAAGCAGCGAGAGAAAGTTGTTTGTTGCCAGTTAATGGCGTTCCGCGTTGTTGACGAGGTCCGCAGCCCCCCGGCTCGCTTCTCATGCTCTACCATCCCCGTCGAATCCAGAACGCCCCCAGGTAGGTGAGAAAAAGTCTAGGTGAAGAGCCATTAAATCCACACCTAGACTATATTAAACAGTGTATTGGCTTGTTGTTGCTTATTAAATATAGCACAGGCGACAACCAAAACTCAACGTTGATTGCTGCCAAGCCTGCCAGTGCAATCCAATCAGCCTTTTTGGCGTTCGCGCAGAGCACGCTCGATATCTCGCGCAGACTCTTTTTTCTTGAGGTCTTCGCGCTTGTCGTAGTTCTTTTTCCCTTTGACAAGTGCGAGCTCGACCTTGGCCCAGCCGCCCTTCAAGTAAATGCTGAGCGGGACCAGCGAATACCCTCTTTCGCGAATCAAACCATTGAGCTTGAGGATTTCCAAGCGGCGCATCAACAGCTTGCGAGTCCGCTCTGGCTCATGGTTAAAGCGATTTCCCTGCTCGTACGGACTGATGTGCACATTGTACAAAAGCAATTCGCCATTCTGCACACGGGCAAAGCTGTCCTTGAGCTGGACACGAGCCGCACGCACGGACTTGATCTCCGTACCGGTCAGCTCAATGCCTGCCTCGTATACTTGCTCGATGTGGTAATCGTGGCGCGCTTTTCTGTTTTGGGCGATTGTCTTGATTCCGGCCTTATCTTTTGACATGGAGATCACCTCACTTGTACGTACTGCGTTTCGTACCAGTTAGTCTAACAAATTTTGCCCATTGTGGCAAGTCATTTACCCGGTAAATAACCAACCCCGAAAAGGGAAACGGATCGCTCCGAGTACTTTCCGGGGTTTAAACAACTGTTTAACGGCGTTTCCGTTTCGCCTGACTGGCTACATTTTTGCGGTTCTTTTTCTTGGACTTGACGAGATCCTCCCAGAATCCCTTCTGGCGTTTCGCTGGGGTATCTCCTTCTCCTGCGCCGATTGGCAGCACTTCTTCACCGCTCGATGCTTTCCCTGATCCAGCACGGCGAGGAGGTTTGTTCCCTTCTGCTTTGCGGCGATCCTTGTATTTCTGACGGATTTCCGCCGGATGCTTTTTATCCTTTTGACGATCTGGTTTGCCAGGGCGATCTGGACGGCCTGTGCGTGAACGATCTTGTTTGCCACGTGTCGGCTTACGATCTCCACCGCGACCATCTATTACGCGAGGCGTACGCTCACGGCTGCCACGGAAGCCAGCCTTTGGCATCCCGACGATTTCGAAGTCGATGGTGCGTTCATCCACGTTGACATTGGCTACACGTACCTCCACGACGTCCCCGATCCGATACTGCTTGCCTGTACGCTCACCGACCAGCGCAAACATTTTCTCATGGTAATGATAGTAGTCGTCGGTTAAAAAGCTGACGTGCACCAAGCCTTCAATGGTATTAGGCAGCTCGACGAAAATCCCAAACGAAGTGACGCTGGAGATGACGCCTTCGAATTCCTCTCCCACTCGCTCAAGCATGAACTCCGCTTTTTTCAGATCGTCTGTTTCACGCTCGGCATCGACAGCCAACCGTTCACGCTGCGACGTATGCTCCGCGATTACTGGCATTTGCTCTGCCCAGTACCCCAGACGTTTTTCTGATATTTGATCCCCCAGCTCGATCCATTCGCGAATGCGGCGGTGGACGATTAGGTCGGGATAACGGCGAATCGGTGAAGTAAAATGGGTATAAAACTCCGTAGACAAGCCGTAATGCCCCAGACTTTCCGCGTCGTAGCGCGCTTGCTTCATGGAACGCAGCATGACAGTGCTGATAATAATTTCTTCCGGCGTTCCTTTTACCTCTTCCAGCAACTGCTGCAACGCACGTGGATGGACAGAATTGCCCTTTCCGCGGATTGAGTAGCCAAAATTCGTGATGAACTCCATGAAGGCCATGAGCTTTTCAGCGTTCGGGTCTTCGTGAATCCGGTACATGAACGGTTGCTTCATCCAGTGGAAATGCTCCGCCACCGTTTCATTGGCAGCCAGCATGAACTCCTCGATGATCTGTTCCGCAATCGATCTGGTGCGGAAGCCGATTTCCGTAGGGGTCCCCTCTTCATCGACGTAAATTTTCGCTTCACGGAAGTCGAAGTCAATAGCGCCGCGCTGCATCCGTTTTTTACGCAGCTTCAAGGCCAGCTCTTTCATATCCTCGAACATCGGGACGAGTCTGCTGTACTTTTGGGTCAAGGCTTCGTCCTTGTCTTCCAAAATACTGCGTACATCTGCATACGTCATGCGCTCATCTGTACGAATCACGCTCAAAAAGATGTCGTACTTGACGGTGTTTCCGTTCGCATCCATCTCCATATCGCAGGAAATCGTCAATCGATCTACCTGCGGATTGAGACTGCATATACCGTTGGACAAGCGATGCGGCAGCATCGGGATAACGCGGTCAACTAAGTAGACACTGGTACCGCGACGATACGCCTCATTGTCCAGCTGAGACTTTTCACGAACATAGTAGCTGACGTCAGCGATATGCACGCCGAGTCTTAGGTTTCCATTTGGCAGCCTCTCCAAGGAAACGGCATCGTCTAAGTCTTTGGCATCTGCACCGTCGATCGTAACCATCATTCGCTCACGCAAGTCACGACGACCGCTGATCTCCTCCTCGGAAATCTCATCTGGTGCTGCCTCAGCTTCTGCTAACACGTCCTCTGGAAAAGCTTCTGGCAGGTTGAACTTGCGGATGATCGACAGGATATCGACGCCCGGATCGTTCTTATGGCCGAGAATCTCGATGACTTCACCCTCAGGATTCACTCGCCCCTCTGGGTAGCGAACGATGTTCACGACTACCTTGTGACCATCTACAGCACCGTTATAGGCTTCTTTTGGGATAAAAATATCCTTGCCGAGCCGCTTTTCGTCGGGAATGACAAACGCGTAATACGTCTCGTCCTTGAACGTCCCTACGACCTGCTTCATTCCCCGCTCGACGATCCGAATAATTTGCCCTTCCAGACGATTGCCGCCCGCTTCCTTTTCCACACGGACCAGTACGGTATCCCCATGCAGCGCACCGTTCATATCATTCGCATGAACGTATACGTCCTCCGCACCCTGTGTTTCCGGGATCACAAATCCGAAGCCCTTCGGATGACTTTGCAGACGCCCACGTACCAGATTCATTTTTTCAGGCACACCATACCGATTCGCTCTGGTTCGGATCACCTCTCCGCTCGCTTCCAGTGCATTCAGTGTTTTCACAAGCTCCTTGAACGTGGCAGAGTCTTTGATTCCAAACGCTTCTTCCAGTTCCCTCACCGTCATCGGGTGGTATGCTTGCTCTCGCATAAACGCGAGTATTTTTTCTTGGTCTTCCATTCACAAACCTCCTTTTTCGCGTGGCATTCCCGCGTTTCTCCATGACCATTCTATTATGTAGTATTCACCGTTCCCGCATATCGCAATCGGAATAGAGAAAAAGACAGCAAGTTGCACTCGCTGTCTTTCGGCCGTTCGTCTATTACGCTCCTGTTTTCAAGAAATACCCGAGCAAAATCGCAAAAATCATGAAGCCAACCGCAAATACAACGGTCAGTTTCCCTAAAAGTGCGTCAATCCCGCGGGCTTTTTGTTTGCCCATCAGTTGCTCTGCGCCGCCACCAATCGCTCCGGAAAGGCCGGCACTTTTTCCCGATTGCAGCAACACGACGATAATTAAGCCAATACTTGCGATCACAAGTAAAATTTTCGCAGCCAATGCCATCTTCATTCACCTCAAAACGTATTTCCAAGGCGGAAAAAACCAATACAACAACTTTATCACACTTGTCTGGTAACAGCAACCCGCTAACCCTTCCATTATAAGAGAAATTCTCTCAAATAATATTGACCGTTATAAGGTAGAATAAGGACACCGTGTTTTTACGAAAAAATGGCAAATTGTGTACTTTCTTTGTCTTGTTTGGTAGTCGCCTTGATATTGTCAAACTTTTGCCGTAAAATTACAATGAAACTTTATAATTTGCTTTGGGAGGTCTTTGTCAGATGGCTGGGTCCAACAAAAAAGACATGAATCAAAACGATGTAATTGATTCCGCGAAGGCCTTTTTTACTTCGTTTGGTATCTTGTTTCTTGTTTTTCTCATTGCACTTGTAGGATCAATTATTTTCCCACCAAAACATGGCGAAGAAGCAAATGGTGGCGGCGCACCAACTGCACAAATTGACGCTGCTGCTGTATTCAAACAAAATTGCGCTTCCTGTCATGGTCAAAATCTCGAAGGCATTGCAGGTCCAAACCTGACAAAAATTGGAGCAACGCTTAGCGCTGACGACATTGCTAAAATCATCAAAGAAGGTAAAGGCGGCATGCCCCCTGGAATGCTGAAGAAACAACCAGAAATTCAAGCGGTTTCACAGTGGCTGTCGGAGAAGAAATAAGTACATAGATAGCCTGTAGGAAAGAAACACCGAAGACTTGTCCTCTTCGGTGTTTTCCGCGTTAATGGGGAGGCTTTTACATATGACCATCCAGATTGAAGCTTTGGGGAAACAAATCGACTCCTCTACGAGTACATGGTTGTTCCGTGACGTAAACACTAGCATTATGGAGCCTACGATTATTGGAATTCTGGGAAAATCAGGCCAGGGAAAAAGCACCTTGCTCCGTATTTTGGGTCGTCTTCTGCCGCCTAACGCCGGTACAGTTTTCTTGGAGAAAAAGGAAATGTCACTGTGGGACGCGAGAGCTTGGCGAATGAAAATCAGTTATGTGGCACAGCAGGCTGTTATGCTGCCAGGCAGCGTAGAAGACAACCTGCGGACAGTAAGCACCCTGCATCAGCGTCCTTTTGATAAGAAGCTCGCCTCTGACTTGATGGAGCAGTTATATATGGAAGAGATCGATTGGTCAAAACCTGCCGCTCAACTCTCCGGCGGTGAAAAGCAACGGCTCGCTCTCGTTCGCAGCCTGTTGCTTCAGCCACCTGTCCTACTACTGGATGAGGTCACCGCTTCACTCGATACGAAAAGCAAGCAGGCTGCTGAGCGGCTCCTCGTCGATTTGCACCATCAAACGGGCACGACCTTAATTTGGGTCACGCATGATTTAGAAGAAGCACGAGTCGCTTGCAAGCGCATTTGGTTTATGGCCAACCACCAGCTCGCAGAGGACACTGAATGTGAAGCGTTTTTCCGCTCGCCCCAATCCGTGGAAGCTCGTGAATTTTTGCAAGATGGACATGTCCATGCTGCCCTGAGTGAGGTGCAGCGATGACGCATACGTTTACGGGTTCATACATGTGGCTACTCTTTGCTTATGCCTTTGTTTTCATTGCCCTTCTGCTCTCCGTTTGGCAGAAGCTCGGTTTGGAAAAAGACATTTTGATTGGCACTATCCGCTCTACCGTTCAATTGCTCGCGATCGGCTATGTGCTACATTTTGTCTTTGCTGCCGACAGTGTCTGGTTTATTTTATTGATCATTCTCATGATGATCTTGGTCGCTTCGTGGAACGCTGCCAGCAGAGCGAAGCATTTATCAGGGATCTTTTGGCGGATCTCCCTTTCACTTGCGATAACAGAGATCATCACTATGGGACTGTTGGTTGTACTTGGGCTTGTCTCTCCTACGCCGCAGTACCTCATCCCGATGAGCGGCATGATTATTGGCAGCTCTATGATTGTCACGAGCCTTTTTCTCACGCATATGAACAGAGAAGTAGAAGCCTCCCATGGGGAAATCGAGACACTGCTTTGTCTCGGAGCGACTACACGCCAAGCCGTGCATGTGGTATTGAAGCGGGCCGTCAAAGCAAGCATGATTCCTACCTTTGACACGATGAAAACAATCGGACTCGTCCAATTGCCAGGGATGATGACTGGAATGATCGTCGCGGGTGCCAGTCCCATCGAAGCCGTGCGTTACCAAATCCTCATTATGCTCAGCTTCAGCTCCTCTGCTGCCATTTCGGCGGTTCTGATCAGCATGCTCAGCTATCAGCTATGGTTTACGCGGGATTCCATGCTCCACTCTTAAATACACACACTGTCGGACCTTTGTTTCCGGCAGTTTTTTTGTTTTTGTAATGAAATGCACCCTGAGTCGTCAAATTACAAGTAGAACGTACAAAAGGTGGTTCAGCTATGGACAAAAACGGTTTAATGGAGCAATGGTTCCTACGCTATGGCGATGATATTTACAAATTTCTTATTTACTACACAGGAACCCGTGATGTAGAAGACCTCGTTCAGGATGTCTTTTTAAAAGCGCTTCGGTCTCTGGATGCATTCGAAGGCAGATCGCAACCGAAAACATGGCTGTTGACGATCGCGAGGAATACCGCCATCGATCATAAACGAAAGCAACGTTTTCGTAATTGGCTGCCAGATAAATGGCTGGCGAATGTAGAGACGGAAGAAAAAACACCGGAAGAAATTGTACACGTACATGAGGAGCAGCAAGCACTTTACCATGCAATCCGTGACGTAAAGCCCGCTTTTCGCGAGGTGCTCATTTTGCGTGGAGTCAAGGGACTGTCCTCCAAGGAGACCGCTGAAATACTAGGGTGGTCAGAAAACAAAGTAAACGTAACATTGCACCGTGCCATGAAAGCCGTCAAAGAAATACTTGAGCGTGAGAAAAAGGAGATGATTGGCGATGCGATCTAATTCAGACCATGACTTACTAGCTAAATTGAAAGGGATGCCGGATATGAAAATGAGCGGAGAACAAAAGCACGAGATCGTTTCTGCTATTCGCAAAACAAATGTGAGTAAATCTGGGGGGACTGCTTCTATTCGTGGTTTCTCTGCGCTTGGCAAGGGAATGGCCCTCTGCTCCGTACTTGCTGTGACTGTCTGGCTGGGAGCCTCACTCCTTACGAACCAACAACAGAGTACATTGCCAGACACTGTTGCACCTATTGCTCCTGGCTCTCCTACCGCTTCTCCGGGACCAAGTCCAAACAACAGCGTAACAACACAGCCTATTCCGCAGTCAGAGGAGCTGTTGGCGCAAATTCGCTCAGATGCTGAAAAAGGCAAAGTACTCTCTATCCCCTTCTTACTGGAGAAAACAATGCTGGAGGAAGTAGAAAAGGAGTGGGGCAAGC
Organism: Brevibacillus sp. NRRL NRS-603; assembly: GCF_003013445.1. Taxonomy (NCBI): domain Bacteria; kingdom Bacillati; phylum Bacillota; class Bacilli; order Caryophanales; family Paenibacillaceae; genus Brevibacillus; species Brevibacillus sp. NRRL NRS-603. The sequence goes on from NZ_PXZN01000012.1 coordinate 1,097,713, forward strand.
CTGAAAAAACCTACGAAGCAAATGGTCTGACCTACTCCGCCTATCCGAAACATAAGGTTGTTTTCGGTTTCAACAAAGGGATGCAGCTCGTAGACATTCGCAAGAAAGATCCCCGCTTGATGCAAGTCAGTATGTCTGCTGTTGAAAAGAGCTGGGGAAGGCCAGCACGGATCAGCGAGTTTGGCAATCTGGTTATTTACACGTACGATGTAACAAGCAGCTATCAGGTGAAATTGATTTTTAAAGGAACACAAAAGCAAGATGATTTGGCGGTGGTTGAATACCAATTGTATTACCCCCAAGGAAACAAAAATCTAATGCTGTACGCGAACAATGCCGAGATTTTGCAGAGCGTGCGAGACCTTTCCAAAAATGGTCAGCCCTTCGGCAGTCAGTATCGTGTAGAAAAGGATGTATTCGATGACGCAGAAAAACAGCTGGGCAAACCAGATGTCGTCTCCTTCGTCAATGGCATCACATACAATACGTACCGGGATCTCAATCTAGTCTTCGCCTTTAACAAAGGAATGCAGATCGTTGATATTCGTTCCTATGACCCTCGCCTGCAAACAATCACACTTGCCGAGGTGCGTGAAACACTTGGGGAGCCAGCAAGCAAAACCACAACGGGCGGCCAAACTATCTACACCTACAAGGTAACCCCTGATTATGAATTAAAATTCATTTTCTCCGGCATCATGACCGATGATCCAAACAGCCTCTACATCGATCACGTAAACATTTACTACCCGCGAGGAACATTCAACAATATGGCGGGATAACCACACAAAAAAAAGACGGGAGCATCAGTCCCGTCTTTTCTCATTATTTACCGATGATGTAGCCTTCCAGCTCATCCAGTACTTTATTCGCTGCAATTACGCCACCGGAAGTATTCCAGATGGTGTCATCTACTTTGAATGCTTTGCCTGCTTTCACGACGTTCAGGTTTTTCCAAAGTGGATCGTTTGTCCACTCTTGCTCCAGCTTGGAAGCCTCGCCTTTGCCTGTTTCGTACGTGAAGTAGAACATGATATCGCCGTCCATTTCTGGAATGCGCTCTTTGGTTACTTCTGCTGCGAATTCTTCTTTGTCTTGAGCAGCTGGACGTGCCAGGCCAAGGTCTTTGAAGATCGCGCCAGTGAAGGTGTTTTTGTAGTAGATGCGAACTTTACCTGGCATAAAGCGAACAACGGATACTTTTGTGCTCAGTTTGTCGCCAGCTTTTGCTTTAAAGTCTTCTACGCGCTTGTTCCAATCAGCGAGGACTTTTTCACCCTCAGCCTTTTTGTTTACTGCTTCTGCGAACAAGGAGAAGTTTTCTTTCCAGTCGCCGCGTGGCTCTTCCACGAATACGGTTGGAGCAATTGCAGTCAATTGTTGATAAATTTTTTCATGACGGAATTTCATACCCAGAATCAGGTCAGGCTTCAGTGCCGCGATTGCTTCCAGGTTAGGTTGTCCTTCTGTACCAACGGATTTTGTACCTTCTAGGAAAGACTTGGTGAAATCGTAGAATTGTGTTGGATCATTAGCTGCACCTACAGCCCCTACTGGCTTCACACCGAGAGCCATCAGAGTTTCAGTACCTTGGTTAGTCAACATGACGATGCGTTCTGGTTTACCTTTGATGGTTGTTTCGCCCATCGCGTGTTTCACTGTGTAGCTTTGGCCGGAACCCTCGGAATTGCCTGTTGCTTGATCAGCAGGCTTTTGTTCTGCCGGCTTTTGTTCACTTGCTTGCGGAGCACCACAACCGGTAACAACCAGCAAGAGCGCCATTAAGACAGCAAAGAAAGCTTTACCGCCTGCGGTCCGATATGTACGAGAAAACATGATGAAAGGACCCCTTTCCCTTTTCTATAATGAGAATTCATATCAATGACAGAGTCTATCCTACTCCCCTGCTTGTCAAAAGTCAATCATAAAATGATAATGACTATCAACATCATTGACACTTCCTTTATGTAGCTCTACACTTAACTATGAAACCATCTAAGAAATAAGGATGTAACCATCATGAATACTTTTTTAGCTAGTAACTTTCGTAAAATTCTGGGACTGGTATTCGCCCTTCTCCTCCTGACTTACCTCAGTTATGCCAGCCTCATCTTTGGTGTCATTGACACGAGTTGGCAAACTGCGATTGATGCTTATACGAATTTTAACGGCTCCAATGAACACATCGTCATTAAAGAAGTGCGAGTACCGCGTGTGCTCAATGCGCTTACGGTCGGTTTCTGCCTCGGCTTGGCCGGAACTCTGCTCCAATCCTTGACGAGAAACCCTGTTGCAGACGTTGAACTGTTCGGTCTTAATGCAGGTGCTTCTCTATTTGTTGTGTTCGCCGTTACTTTTGTCGGGATCAGCTCCTTGACCCAATTTACGTGGATTTCCTTTTTAGGAGCCGCTGTAGCAGGTTTCATCGTCTACTTGCTCGGTTCATTCGGCAGAGATGGACTTTCGCCTGTGAAGCTGGTCCTAGCAGGTGCAGCTATCACCGCTTTAGCTTCTTCGATCCGACACGGCATGATGGTCCTGAATGAAAAGGCTACGGACGAGGTGCTTTTCTGGCTGGCAGGATCAGTCGGAGGCAGAAAGCTGGAATACTTAGCCACTGTCTTTCCTTATATGATTATCGCCTGGATCGCTGCTTTTGTCCTCGCACGTCCGATACAAACATTGTTGATGGGTGATGACGTAGCAAAAGGCCTCGGACAACGCACATTATTGATCAAATTCAGTGTCGGAATCGTCATTGTTCTCTTATCCGGTTGCGCAGTTGCTGTTGCTGGACCTATTGGTTTTGTCGGTTTGGTCACTCCGCATCTGGCCCGCTATCTCGTCGGAATCGATACACGCTGGGTACTTTTGTACAGCGGTCTGCTTGGTTCCATCCTACTGCTGTTAGCAGACATCGGCGCTCGCTATATTGCAATGCCTGCTGAGGTTCCTATTGGAGTAATGACAGCCCTGATCGGGATTCCGTTCTTCATCTATGTCGCACGCAAGGGGCTGGATAAATAATGAAAGACTACCTGTCTCTTCGCATCGGCAAGCGCTTTTCATCGTTTCAGCTACATAAAAAGACGATCTTGTTTTCGCTACTCTCCTTTCTGATCGTCATCGCAGTAGCGGTTGTCAGTCTCGGAATGGGTGAAATGAAAATCGCCTCGCTCGATGTGGTAAAAGTTTTGTTGGGAATCGGTTCAGAAGAGAATGCTTTGATTGTGGAGCAATTTCGACTGCCGCGCATCGTCATTGCCATTCTGGTAGGTGCTGCACTTGCGGTAGCTGGTGCCATCATGCAGGGTCTCGTCCGCAATCCGTTGGCTTCCCCGGATATTCTTGGGGTATCGGGTGGAGCATCTGTTTTTGCAGTCGGCTTCTTGATCCTATTTGAAACAGCGAGCATCAAGTGGCTTCCTCCCATCGCTTTTTTGGGGGCAACGTTGACGACATTCCTGCTGTACGCCCTCTCTTGGAAAAAAGGCGTCACGCCGCTTCGGCTCGTCATGATCGGTGTTGGAATCAAAATCGCAGCAGGTGCCATCGTCACCATGCTGATCATGTTCAGTCCGTTTTTGCTACAAAATAAGGCATTGCTCTGGCTGACTGGCAGCATCTACGGCGTTGACTGGAACGACGTATTCATGATTTTGCCGTGGGTCGTCGGACTGATTCTCGTAGCCGGCTTCCTTGCTAGACGTGTGAACATTCAACAGCTCGGCGATGATCTGGCGACGAGTCTCGGCAGTTCCTTGCAATTGGATCGCTTCCTCCTGCTGATGATTTGCGCGGCATTGACGGGAACAGCCGTCTCTGTTGGAGGAGATATCAGCTTTGTGGCTTTGCTTGCCCCACACATTGCCAAGCAACTGATTGGTCCGTCCTTTGGGGGTGCCATGACACTCTCGGCTTTCTTGGGTGCCATTATCGTATTGCTTGCCGATTTGATTGGCCGCATGGCATTTTCACCAATCGAGGTGCCTGTAGGGGTATTCACCTCTGCCATTGGCGCTCCGTTTTTCATCTACTTGCTATACAAAAACCGTAATCGCTAGGAAAGAACTTTGTCCCGCTGTGGTGGTGGGGAGGAAACAGGAGAAAACGCTCAGATTCTTGTCCCACCCGCTGAGGGATTCACTGCCCGACTCCATGCAAAAAGCGAAACCGCGTCCAAAGTTGTTCCTTCAGGATGTTTTTCAGAGGTGGACGCTTAAGAGCGTGTTTCGCTTTTTGAATGGAGTCTCGGTCGGTGTACAGCTTTCTTGTTAAACGAATTTTAAAAAGCCTTTAAAAGATTGAAGAATGTGCTCAGTAACGCTAGAGAAGAATATTTCCAGACGTAGCGACTTG